>NZ_CP115463.1:0-600000 GCF_027912495.1 Caulobacter sp. NIBR1757
ATGATGAATTCGGGTGGACAGCGCATGACCTCTTCGGCGCCGGCGGTTTCGGTGTGGGGCAAAGCCTGTCTTGCGTTGCGTCGGGAGCTGGGCGAGGCCGACTTCGGCTCGTGGCTGGCCCAGGCGGCGCTGCGCGAGGGGCCTGACGGCGCCCCCGTGCTGGTCACCCCGACCGGCGTCGCCCGCGACTGGATCCGCCGCAACGCCTGGCGCCGCATCTCCGAACTCTGGGCCCAGAACGACCCCGAGGGCCGTCGCCTGGACCTGAAGTCGAAGATGGAGTTCGAGGTCGCCGGCGGCGCCCCGCTGCCCTCGCACCCGCATGTCATCGAGACGGCCGAGCCGGTCTCCTCCGACGTGCCGCAGGTCTCGCCGCCGACCGCCGGCCCCGCCGCCCGCCCGGCCCGCAACTCAGGGCTCCAGGAACGCTTCAACTTCGACACCTTCGTGCCGGGCCCGGCCAACGAGTTCGCCCATGCGGTCGGCAAGCGCGTCGCCAGCTGGGCCGACGGCCACTTCAATCCGGTCGTCTTCCACGGCCCCTACGGCTTCGGAAAGACCCACCTGCTGAACGCCATGGCCTGGGAGGCCATGCGCAACGCCCCGGACAAGAAGGTCATCTACCTGACCGCCGAGCGGTTCCTGTCGACCTTCGTGCGCGCCGTGATGGATCGCCAGACGGCGGCCTTCAAGGAAGAGCTGCGGGCCGCCGACCTGCTGCTGATCGACGACGTGCATTTCATCGGCGGCAAACAGTCGTCGCAGGAAGAGCTGTTCCACACCCTGACCGCCCTGATGGAGGACGGCCGCCGGGTGGTGTTCTCGGCCGACCGGCCGCCCTCGGCCCTGACCGAGGTCGACGCCCGCCTGCGCAGCCATCTGTCGGCCGGCCTGGTCTGCGGCCTGGAGCCGGCCGACCGGACCCTTCGCCTCGGTATCCTTGAGCGCAAGCTGGACACGCTCGGCCGTCAGGCCGGGTTCGCGGCCTCGGCCCGTCCCGAGGTGCTGCAGTTTCTGGCCGACCGCTTCACCGACAGCGTGCGGGAGCTGGAAGGCGCCCTCAACACCCTGCTGGCCCGGGCCGGCGAGGACATCCGCACCGTCAGCCTCGACGAGGCCCAGAACATCCTGCGCCCCCACCTGCGCGGTGCGGAAAAGCGGGTGACCGTCGATGACATCCAGAAAGCCGTGGCCGAGCACTACAGCCTGCGCCAGGCCGACCTCCTGAGCGAACGCCGTAACCGGGCGATCGCCCGGCCGCGCCAGGCGGCCATGTGGCTGGCCAAGCAACTGACCACGCGATCGCTGCCGGACATCGGCCGCCGCTTCGGCGGGCGGGACCATACGACGGTGATCCATGCCGTGCGGCGGATCGAAGAGCTTAAAGCAGATGATCCGGTTCTGACGCGGGATCTCGAGACGCTGACGCGCAAGCTGCGGGGTTAGGCGCGCCCTCCCTCCCCGAATTGGGGAGGGCAGGCCCCCCGGGTCCGGCCGAAGGCCGGCCCGAGGACAGGCTACGGCCGGGTGGGGAAGTGGGTCACCACGCCGGCCGGTTAGTCTTCTCAGCGCACACTCTCGAAAGCTTGTGGCCGACTTCCCCACCCGACGCGCGTAACCGCGCGTCTGCCCTCCCCAAGTCGGGGAGGGAGGGCGACCGCGCCTAGAACCGCTTCCCCGCCACACCATACTGCGTGAAATACGCCAGCATCCGGGCCCAGCCGTCCCTGGCCGAGGCCTCGTCGTAGGTCGCCCGGTAGTCGGCGTGGAAGCCGTGCTGGGCGTTCGGGTAGACGATGATGTCCGCGCCGACCTTCTTGGTCCGCACCAGAATATCCCGGGCCGCCTCGACGTCCTTGATCGGGATGCCCTGGTCCTTGCCGGCGTAGAGGCCGAGCACCGGGCATTTCAGCACCCCGATCTTCTCCAGCGGCCATTCACGTTCCGGCTCGCCCAGGAACTGGCCCGGGGCGGGGCGGGCCAGACGGCCGTACCAGGCCACGCCGCATCGGAAGTCCCGTGTCCGGGCGCAGGCCAGCCAGACCACCGCTCCGCCCCAGCAGAATCCGGTGATGGCCTTGGCGGTCGGGTCGACGAACTTCTGGGCGTTGAGCCAGGCCACGGTGGCGTTGACGTCGCCTTGTGTCTCCTGGTCGGCGGTCGAGCCGACAATCTTGCGGATCTCGCCGAAATCTGTGATCGGCGCGGGATCGCCGTGGCGGACGAAGAAGTCCGGGGCGATGGCCACATAGCCGAGCTTGGCCAGGCGCCGGCAGGTGTCGCGGATGTATTCGTGGACGCCGAACACCTCGGAGACCACCAGCACGGTCGGAAACTTCCCGCGCGCGTCGGGCCGGGCGATGTAGGCCGGAATCTCGCGGTCGAAGCTGGGGATCATCACCACCCCGGTTTTCAGGTCGCGCTCGTCGGTGGCGATCGGGGCGGCGTCGGCCGAGACGGCGGCGGCCGCGTAGCCGGCGAAGAACAGGCCGCCCAGCAGGCGGCGCGAGACGTTCAGATCGCCCGGTTCATTGCCCTCGGGACGCGTGAGGATCTGCATTGGCGGCCTCCCAGCCTTGTACTTGTGCCCTACCGTAACGCGCCAGAATGTCACGGCAAAGGTTTTCAGAGCGCCGGCGCCGCGCGCCTCAGGGTCAGGTTCAGCCGCCCGCCGCCGGGGATCAGGCTGGAACTGCCCGGAATGATCCGGTCCACGCCGTGGAAGGCCAGCCGCGCCTCGCCGCCCAGCAGGCAGACATCCCCCGAGGCCAGCCGCACCGACGCGGTCTTCCCGCCCCGCGCTGTCCCGCCGATGCGGAACACGGCGGTGTCGCCCAGCGACACCGACAGCACCGGAAACCGCATGTCGGCCTCGTCGCGATCCTGGTGCAGGCCCATCTTCGCCGTCCCCCGGTAGAGATTGACCAGGCAGGCGTCCGGCGGGGTGAGCGGATCGGCGTGCCGGGCCCACAGGTCGAGCAGGATCGGCGGGATCGGCGGCCAGGGCCGGCCTGTCCCCGGATGGGTCGCCTGGTAGCGATAGCCGGCCGCGTCCGAGACCCAGCCAAGGGGTCCGAGGTTGCTCATTTCCACGCTCATCGCCTTGCCGCCGGGGGTCACATAGCGGGCCGGAGGGGCCGTCGCGACGAGCCCCAGGACGGCCTGCGCCAGGGCCTTCTGCGCGGCCTGGTCCAGCGCCGCCGGAAACAGTTGAAAACCTGAGGGAACGCTCATGGCTGGACTTCTATCGCGGGGGCGGGCAAAGCCCCACGGCAAATGGGGTTTTGCCCTTGCGGGAGACGGTGTGCTCCCCATATGGCGACTCGAAGCGCACGTTTCCCCAAGCGGAAATGGGCGCCGTGTTTTGAACCGGCCAACCGGCCATTTTGTTGAAGGGGACGGAACAGAAAGTCGTACGGGCGCTGGAATTCCAGGCCCACGGGTTTCGTCCGCCATAGAGGAGCGAAAGACCGCAAGATGAGCAAGATCATCGGCATTGACCTCGGCACCACCAACTCGTGCGTCGCCATCATGGACGGCAAGACCCCCAAGGTCATCGAGAACGCCGAAGGCTCGCGCACCACCCCCTCGGTGGTCGGCATCCAGGAAGACGGCGAGCGCATCGTCGGCCAGCCGGCCAAGCGCCAGGCGGTGACCAACCCGACCAACACCTTCTTCGCCATCAAGCGTCTGATCGGCCGCCAGTTCAACGACCCGGTCGTGGCCAAAGACAAGGACATGGTGCCCTACGAGATCGTCGCCGGTCCCGGCGGCGCTGCCTATGTCCGTTCGCACGGCAAGGATTACTCGCCCCAGCAGATCAGCGCCTTCACCCTGCAGAAGATGAAGGAAGCCGCCGAACAGCACCTCGGCGAGACCGTCACCAAGGCGGTCATCACGGTCCCGGCCTACTTCAACGACGCCCAGCGCCAGGCGACCAAGGACGCCGGGAAGATCGCCGGCCTGGAAGTCCTGCGCATCATCAACGAGCCGACCGCGGCCGCCCTGGCCTACGGCCTGGAAAAGAACGAAGGCAAGAAGATCGCCGTCTACGACCTCGGCGGCGGCACCTTCGACGTCTCGATCCTGGAGATCGGTGACGGCGTGTTCGAGGTGAAGTCGACCAACGGCGACACCTTCCTCGGCGGTGAAGACTTCGACATGCGCGTCGTCGACTACCTGGCCGACGAGTTCAAGAAGGAAACCAGCACGGATCTCCGCAAGGACAAGCTGGCCCTGCAGCGCCTGAAGGAAGAGGCCGAAAAGGCCAAGAAGGAACTCTCCAGCGTCACCCAGTACGAGGTGAACCTGCCCTTCATCAGCATGAATGCCTCGGGCCCGCTGCACCTCAACATCAAGCTGACCCGCGCCAAGCTGGAAGCCCTGGTCGAGGACCTGGTGGCCAAGACCATCGGCCCCTGCGAACAGGCCCTGAAGGACGCTGGTCTGAAGAAGACCGACATCGACGAAGTGGTTCTGGTCGGCGGCATGACCCGCATGCCCAAGGTCATCGAGGCGGTGAAGGAGTTCTTCGGCCGTGAGCCCCACAAGGGCGTCAACCCGGACGAAGTGGTCGCCCTCGGCGCCGCCGTC
The DNA here is from genome assembly GCF_027912495.1 of Caulobacter sp. NIBR1757. GTDB lineage: Bacteria > Pseudomonadota > Alphaproteobacteria > Caulobacterales > Caulobacteraceae > Caulobacter. The sequence goes on from NZ_CP115463.1 coordinate 4,594, forward strand.
CAGGCCGGCGTTCTGCAAGGCGACGTCAAGGACGTGCTGCTGCTCGACGTCACCCCGCTGACGCTGGGCATCGAGACGCTGGGCGGCGTGTTCACCCCGCTGATCGAGCGCAACACCACCATCCCGACCAAGAAGAGCCAGACCTTCTCGACCGCCGACGACAACCAGTCGGCCGTGACGATCCGGGTCTTCCAGGGCGAACGCCCGATGGCCAACGACAACAAGGTGCTGGGTCAGTTCGACCTGGCCGGCATTCCGCCGGCCCCGCGCGGCGTGCCGCAGATCGAGGTCACCTTCGACATCGACGCCAACGGCATCGTACACGTCACCGCCAAGGACAAGGCGACCAACAAGGAACAGGCCATTCGCATCCAGGCGAACGGCGGCCTTTCGGACGCCGACATCGAAAAGATGGTCCAGGAAGCGGAGTCCAACAAAGCCGAGGACGAAAAGCGCAAGGCCGCCGTCGAAGCCAAGAACCAGGCTGACGCGGTGATCCACTCCTCCGAGAAGGCCCTCGCCGAACACGGCGACAAGGTCGGCCCGGACGAGAAGGCCGCCATCGAGACGGCCCTGGCCGACCTCAAGGCCGCGGTCGACGGCGACGACGCCGAGGACATCTCGGCCAAGACCCAGACGCTGATCCAGGCGTCGATGAAGCTCGGCGAGGCCATGTACAAGGCCCAGCAGGGTGAAGCCTCGGAGGGCGGCGACGCCACGTCCGAAGCCGCGGACGAAGGCGTCGTCGACGCCGAGTTCGAGGAAGTCGACGACGACAAAAAGTCGGCGTGACAATGCGCCCCATCGCGCAGGCGGACCAGGTGCGGCACAACCCGTTTCGGGGAGCGTCGCCGCCGCCTTCGCGAACGCACGCAGAAGTCCCGTCCCGCATCGCCGTCTCCTACAAGGAGAACGGGCTTGAAGCGGGACGGGATACTTCCCATCTCAAAACATTGACGCTCGGATAGCTTAAGCCGCCATGCGCGACTACTACGACATCCTTGGCGTGACCCGTGGCGCCGATGACGCGGCGCTGAAGTCAGCCTTCCGCAAGATGGCGATGGAGCACCATCCCGACCGCAATGGCGGTTGCGAGGACGCGTCCGCCCGCTTCAAGGAAATCAACGAGGCCTATTCGGTCCTCTCCGACGCCCAGAAGCGCGCCGCCTACGACCGCTTCGGCCACGCCGGGGTCAACGGCATGGGCGGCGGCGGTGGCGGCCAGGGCTTCCACGACGTCAACGACATCTTCAGCGAAGTGTTCGGCGACGCCTTTGGTGAGATGTTCGGCGGCCGTGGCGGCCGTCAGCGCTCCAACGGCCCGGCCCGCGGGGCCGACCTGCGCTACGACCTCGAGATCAGCCTTGAAGACGCCTATGCCGGCGTCGAGAAGGAGATCCGCGTCCCCTCCTCGATCACCTGCGAGACCTGCGAAGGCTCCGGCGCCAAGCCCGGCACCAGCCCCACCGTCTGCGGCAGCTGCGGCGGCGCCGGCCGGGTGCGCGCCACGCAGGGCTTCTTCTCGATCGAGCGCGCCTGCCCCCGCTGCGGCGGGTCTGGCAAGATGATCATGGACCCGTGCAAGAGCTGTCACGGGGCCGGCCAGGTGCGCAAGGAACGGGTCCTCTCGGTCCGGGTCCCGGCCGGGGTCGACGACGGCGCCCGCATCCGCCTGGCGGGCGAGGGCGACGCCGGCCAGCGCGGCGGCCCGCGCGGCGACCTCTACATCTTCCTGTCGGTCAGCCCGCACGAACTGTTCGAGCGCGATGGCCTGGACCTCCTGTGCACCGTGCCGGTGCCGATGGCCACCGCCGTGCTTGGCGGCGATATCGAGGCCCCCTGCCTGACCGGCGGCGAGAAGTGCGACGGCCAGTGCCGGATGACGGTCAAGGTCCCCGAGGGTGTCCAGACCGGCAAGACCGTGCGCCTGAAGGGCCGCGGCATGCCGTCCCTGCGCTCGCGGGAACGCGGCGACCTCGTCGTCGAGCTCTATATCGAGACGCCGACCCAGCTGACCCCGCGCCAGCGCGAACTGATGCGCGAGTTCGCCGACCTGACCGGCGAGTCCCAGCACCCCAAATCCGCCAACTTCGTCGGCAAGGCTAAGCGCTTCTGGTCGAACGTCACGGGTGGTTGAGCCATTCGGGACTGACCGGGGCGTCAAAAGGGTCTAGACACCCTTCCCCTGTTGAGTAACTGGCGCGGCCGGACGGGTCGTTGCGCCCTTGAGAGTGTCCGGAGCCGTCCATGCTGCGCGCCTTTACCGCCCTTCGCCCCTTGCTGCTGTCGCTGGCCCTGCTGACCGGCGGCGGCATGATCGCCGCCTCGGTCGCGCAGCCGGCCTTCGCCCAGCGCGCCTGGCGCACCCACAAGGACACCAAGTACGGCTACCGGGTCGAATTCCCCGGCGTGCCCAGCGTCAGCCAGGAAACCAGCCCCCAGGGGGCCGTCATCGACGTGGCGGCCCTGGAGGCCGGCACGACCGGCAAGTTCATGGTCGTCTCGACCAGCGGCGTCGAGGGCGACGCCAGACAGGCCATCGAGAACGGATCGGCCGCCATCCTCGAGTCCAGCAAGGGCGAGGTGGTGGAGCGGGCCGACCTGACCATCGACGGCGCCCCGGCCCGCGACCTCACCCTGCACCTGAAGGACAAGGGCATCGCCATGCGCATCCGCCTGGTGGTGCAGGGCGACAAGTTCTTCCAGGTCATGGCCGTCGGCTTCATCGACACCCCGCTGGAGGGGACCGACCGCTTCATCGACAGCTTCCGCCTGCTGCCCGTCGCCGCCCCGACCGCGCCGGGGACCATGGCGCCGGTGGCGGATAACTGATCCAAACCTGTCATCCTCCGGCCGCGCAGCGGACCGGGGGACCCAGGGCGGCTCTGGATAGATTCCCTGCAGTCTTCACGCGGACAGTTGGGTCCCCCGGTCGCCCTGCGGGCGCCGGAGGATGACAGAACAGTGAGTTGAAGCGCGTTAAACTCTGTCGATTCACCACCGGGATCGCTAGGTTGGGCGGCTCATGAACGCGCCCTCCTCCACCCCCATCGACGCCGCCGGCGCCACGCCCGTCATGGCGCAGTATTTCGAAGCCAAGGCGCGTCAGCCTGACGCCCTGGTCTTCTTCCGCATGGGCGACTTCTACGAGCTGTTTTTCGACGACGCCATCAAGGCCGCCGCCGCGCTGGGCATCAGCCAGACCTTCCGGGGCAACCATAACGGCCAGCCGATCCCGATGGCAGGCGTGCCGGTGCACGCGGCCGAGGCCTATCTGGCCAAGCTGATCCGCACCGGCTTCAAGGTCGCCGTCTGCGAACAGATGGAGGACCCGGCCGAGGCGAGGAAGCGCGGCTCCAAGTCCATCGTCCGCCGCGACGTGGTGCGGATCATCACCCCCGGCACCCTGACCGAGGACAGCCTGCTGGACAGTCGCGGCGCCAACCGCCTGGCCGCCGTGGCCCTGCGGGCCGGGCAGGCGGCCGTGGCCAGCGTCGAGCTTTCCACCGGGGCGGTCGAAAGCTTGCTGCTGGCGCCCTCGGGGCTCGCCGCCGCCCTGGCGGCGCTCAGCCCCTCCGAAATCCTCGTCCCCGACCGCCTGTTCGCCGACGAACATATCGCCGCCGCCCTGAAACTGGCCGGCGGCCTGGTCCAGCCCATGGCCCAGGCCCTGGCCGAGCCCTCGGCCAGCGAGGCGCGGGTCAAGCGGCTCTATGGCGTCGAGACTCTCGACGGATTCGGCGGCCTGGCCGGTGCGGAAATCTCGGCGCTCGGCCTGATCGCCGCCCATCTGGAAGTCACCCAGGCCGGCCGCCTGCCGGCCCTGTCGCCGCCGCGCCGGGCCGGCGAGGCCGACGTCATGGCCATTGACCCGGCCACCCGCACCAGCCTGGAGATCGACCGGACCACCGGCGGCCAGCGCGAGGGCAGCCTGCTGGGCGCGATCGACCGCACCATCACCGCCCCGGGCTCGCGCCTGCTGGCCGAGCGTCTCGCTCGCCCCCTGCTGGACCCGGCCCGCATCGAGGCCCGCCTCGACGCCGTCCAATGGTTCCTCGAACGACGCCAGCTGCGGGAAGACGTCCGCGACCAGCTGCGCCGGGCCGGCGACATGGCCCGGGCCCTCTCTCGCCTGGCGCTCGGCCGTGGCGGCCCGCGCGACCTCGGCTGCCTGCGCGATGGCCTGAAAGTCGGGGAGACCCTGGCCGGCCTCGCCGCCGGGGATGGTCTGGGCGGCCCGCCGGCCGAGATCGAGGCGGCTCTGGTCGCCATCTCGCCAAGCAACTCGGTCGATCTGTCCAGCCTGCTGGCTGGCCTGGAAGCAGGCCTCGGCCCCGACCTGCCGGCCCAGGCCCGGGACGGAGGCTTCGTCGCCGAGGGCATCCGCCCCGAACTCGATCAGGCCCGCAGCCTGCGCGATGACAGCCGCCGTGTCATCGCCGGCCTCGAAACCCGTCTCGCCACCGACAGCGGCGTGCCCCTGAAGATCCGCCACAACGCCGTGCTCGGCTATTTCGTGGAAACGACGGCGAACAAGGCCGACCCCCTGTTCCAGCCGCCGCACAACGCCACCTTCATCCACCGCCAGACCCTGGCCAACCAGGTGCGGTTCACCACTGTCGAACTGGCCGACCTCGACGCTCGCATCGCCCAGGCCGGCGAACGCGCCCTGGCCATCGAGGTGCAGACCTTCGAGGCTTGGCGCGACCAGGCCGCCGCCCTGGCCGAACCCCTGCGCGCCGCCGCCGCCGGCCTGGCCGCCCTCGACGTCGCCTGCGCGCTCGCCGAATGGGCCGAGGACGCCGGCGCCTGCCGCCCGGTGGTCGACAAGTCCCTGTGCTTCGACGCCAAGGCCGCCCGCCACCCGGTGGTCGAGGCGGCGGTCAAGCGGCAGGGCGATCCCTTCACCCCCAACGACTGCTGCCTGGACGGCAGCGGCGAACGGGGCGCCCGCCTGTCCATTGTCACCGGTCCCAACATGGCCGGTAAATCGACCTTCCTGCGCCAGAACGCCCTGCTGGCCGTGCTGGCCCAGTCGGGCAGTTACGTTCCCGCGGAGGCCCTGACGCTGGGCGTCGTCGACCGGCTGTTCAGCCGCGTCGGGGCCGGCGATGACCTGGCGCGCGGCCGCTCGACCTTCATGGCCGAGATGGTCGAGACCGCCGCCATCCTCACCCAGGCCACGCCGCGATCCTTCGTCATCCTCGACGAGATCGGCCGGGGCACCGCCACCTGGGACGGCCTGGCCATCGCCTGGGCCTGCGCCGAGGCCCTGCACGACACCAATCGCTCCAGAGCGCTGTTCGCCACCCACTACCATGAGCTGGCCACCCTCGAGGACCGCATGGCCCACGTCTCCAACCTGTCCTTGCGGGCCAAGGAGTGGAATGGCGACCTGGTCTTCCTGCACGAATGCGGCCCCGGCCCCGCCGACCGCAGCTACGGCGTCCAGGTCGCCAAGCTGGCCGGGGTGCCGCCGGCTGTCGTGGTCCGCGCCCGGGAAGTGCTGGAACGGCTGGAAACCGAAAGCCACAGCCCGGCCCGGCTGGAGGGCCTGCCGCTGTTCGAAATGGCCGCCCCGACGCCGGTGCAGAAATGGGGACCGAGCCCGGCCGAGGAAGCGCTCAAGGCGCTGGATCCGGACGGCATGAGCCCGCGCGAGGCGCTGGAGGCTTTGTATCGGCTGAAGGGGCTGACCTGAGCGCGAAGATTGAAGGTGTCAGGAGGGGCCGTTTCGGCCACACTCCTGGCCGGGTTGCTTGAAGGGGGATCTCACAATGCTCAAGACCATCGTCACCGTGTCAGCTGTCGCGCTGGCGCTCGCCTGCGCGCCACAGGCCCACGCCGGCCCCGCCCAGGACGCGCTTGGAAAATGCCTGGTCCTGTCGAGCAGCGGGCAGGATCGCCTGGACTTCGTGGTTTTCATCTACAGCGCGATCAGCGCCCATCCCTCAGCCAAACCCTACAGCCGGCTGACCGAGGCTGATCGCGAAGGGATGTCCAGAAAAGCGGTGAAGCTGATGGAGCGGCTGCTGACGGAAGACTGCCGGCCTCAGGCCGTGGCGGCCGTGAAGGCGGAAGGACCGGACGCCCTGGGCTCGGCCTTCAGCAAGCTCGGCGAGGCGGCCATGCAGGAACTGATGAGCGACAAGGCCGTCGAGGACACCTTCACCAACTTCGGCGACTACGTCGACCAGTCGAAGTGGGAAAGCCTGATCGCCGAAGGCCAGAAGAAATAACCTCGACTGAAAATCGGGCCTGACCCCAGGGACGGGGACCTTTCTACACGTTGCGCCATCCCGTATTGCAGCGCACATAAGGTTCCATGCCGCCGCGCCTCAAACCGACCCGCCTCGAACACGTCGTCGATGGCGAAGCCCTGCGCGCCCGGCTGTCGGCCGCCGCCCTCGACGCCGTCGGCGACGAACCCGAGCAGCGGCGCCGGGCGCTGGAAATCCTCAAGCAGGCGCTGTTCCGGGGGCGGATGATCGCCAAGGAGCGGCTGGAGAACGGGGCCGGCGGGGTCGAGACGGCCCGGCTGCTGTGCGGCGTCACCGACGAGGTGATCACCGCCCTCTACGACTTCACCACTGTCCATGTCTTCCGGGCCCGCAATCCGACCGAGGGGGAGCGGCTCTGCCTGCTGGCGGTCGGCGGCTACGGCCGGGCCGTGCTCAGCCCCTACAGCGATATCGACCTGCTCTTCCTGCGGCCCTGGAAACAGACGGCCCACGCCGAGAGCGTCATCGAGTACATGCTCTATGCCCTGTGGGATCTGGGCTTCAAGGTCGGCCACGCCAGCCGCACCATCGAGGAGTGCATCAAGCTCTCGAAGGAAGACTTCACCATCCGCACCTCCCTGCTTGAGGCGCGCAAGCTGAGCGGTGACGAGGCCCTGGCGATCGACCTGCGCAAGCGGTTCCTGAACGAGGTGATGCGCGGCACCGGCCCGGAATTCGTCGCCGCCAAGCTGAAGGAACGCGACGAGCGCCACGCCCGGGCCGGCATGAGCCGCTACATGGTCGAGCCCAACGTCAAGGAGGGCAAGGGCGGCCTGCGCGACCTGCACACCCTGATGTGGATCGCCGAATACCTCTATCCGGTCGATCGGCCGGCCGACATTTTCCGCCTGCCGCACTTCAGCCCGCGCGAGGTGCGCGCCTTCACCCGCGCCTTCGACTTCCTGCATGCGGTGCGGGCCCACCTGCACTTCACCACCGGCCGGCCGGAAGAGCGGCTGACCTTCGATGTGCAGCCGGAACTGGCCCGCCGCATGGGCTACGGCGACCGGGCCGACAATCCGGCCGTCGAGCGCTTCATGCGCCACTATTTCCTGATCGCCCGCGAGGTCGGGGCCCTGACCCGCGCCTTCTCGGCCAAGCTGGAAGCCGAGCACCTCAAGCAGGAGCCCAGGGGTCTTTCCCGCTTCCTGCCCGGCCGCGGCAAGGTCAAGCGCCGCGAGCTCGACTACCCGGGCTTCCACGAGGAGAACGGCCGCCTCAACATCGACGGCCCGCAGGTCTTCGCCCGCGACCCGGTCGACATGATCCGCATGTTCCGCATCGCCGACGTGCTGAACCTCGACCTGCACCCGGACGCCTTCACGGCCGCCACCCGATCCCTGCCGCTGATCGGCTCCAAGCTGCGGCGCGATCCCGATGCAGTGGAGGCCTTCCTCGACATCCTGGCGCGGGGCAAGAAGCCCTACCGGACGCTGACCCTGATGAACGAGGCCGGAGTGCTGGGCCGCTTCCTGCCGGAGTTCGGCCGGATCGTCGCCCAGATGCAGTTCAACATGTACCACAGCTACACGGTGGACGAGCACACCCTGCGGGCCATCGGCATCATCAACGACATCGAGCACGGCCGGCTGGAGGAGGACCATCCGCTGGCCACCTCGATCATGCCGCTGATCGACGACCGTGAGAGCCTGTTCCTGGCCATGCTGCTGCACGACACCGGCAAGGGCGGGGCCGGCGGCCAGGAGAAGGCCGGGGCCCGGTCGGCGCGGCAGGCCTGCGAGCGCCTGGGCGTCGAGCGCGGCAAGATCGAGCTGGTCGCCTGGCTGGTCGAGCATCACCTAGTGATGAGCGACTTCGCCCAGAAGCGCGACGTCGCCGACCCGGCCACCATCGCCGCCTTCGCCCGCATCGTCGAAAACCCCGAGCGCATGCGGCTGTTGCTGGTGCTGACCGTGGCCGACATCCGCGCCGTCGGCCCGGGCGTCTGGAACGGCTGGAAGGGCCAGCTGCTGCGCGAGCTGTATGCCGGGGCCGAGGCCATTTTCCGGGGCGGCCGCTCCAGCGACCCGGCCGCCGCCGCCCAGCGTCACCAGGAAGCCGCCGCCCGCGAGGCCCGCGCCGCTCTCAGCGCCGCCCATCCGGACACGGCCGAATGGGCGGCCACCATGGAAGACGCCTATTTCAGCGCCTTCACCACCGCCGAGGTGGCCGAGCACGCCGCCCTTGTCGTCCGCGCCCGGCAACAGGGCGGCTCGGCCGCCGGCGGCCGCATCCGCACCGACCGCAACACCGCCGAACTGGTCGTCGCCGCCAAGGACCGTCGCGGCCTGTTCGCCGATCTCGCCGCCGCCCTGTCGGGCCTCGGCGGCAACGTGCTGGGGGCCCGGGTCTTCACCTCCACCGACGGCCAGGCGCTGGACGTCTTCCAGGTTCAGGACGCCTCGGGCGCCCCCTACGGCGCCGACAATCCCCGCTCCCTGCGCCGTCTGGCCGACGCCCTGGAAGCCGCCGGCCGGGGCGAAGGCCTGCCCACCGAGAGCCGCCGCAACGATCTGGGCCGCACGGCCGCCTTTTCCATCGTGCCGACCGTCATGCTGGACAACGAGGCCTCGACCGAGGCGACCGTCGTCGAGGCCTCGGGCCGCGACCGGCCGGGCCTGCTCCACCATCTGGCCCGCGCCATCTCCGAACAGGGCCTGAGCATCATCTCGGCCCACATCGACTCCTACGGCGAACGGGCCGTCGACGCCTTCTACGTCCAGACCGCCGCCGGCCATAAGGTCATCGACCCCCGCAAGCAGGCGGCGCTGAAAGAGGACCTGATGGCCGTTCTGGAGGCCGAGGAGAGCGGCGCGGCGGGCAAGACCAAGCCGAGGCTGCAGCGGGCGCGGGCCAGCGTGGCAAGGTAGCATCGGTGCGGGTGTCCAAACCGCCTGCTTAAAAACACCACTGAACGTCCGCTTGACCCCAATTCACCCCGAGCGCAGAAGCGCCTGTGTGACGGACGAGAACCAGCCTTCCCCGGCCCCCGATGGGCAGCCCGTGGCCCCACCGGCCAAGAAACCGGGCATCATCAAGAACTCCATCGTCTTCTCAGGCCTGACCCTGATCAGCCGCTTCATGGGCCTGGCCCGCGACGTGGTGATCAACGCCCAGCTGGGGGCCAGCACCGGGCCCTGGGCCGACGCCTACAACACCGCGCTCAGCTTCCCCAACCTGTTCCGCCGGGTGTTCGCCGAGGGGGCCTTCAGCTCGGCCTTCGTGCCGGCCTACAGCAAGACCCTGGCCGGCGAGGGCGGCGAGCGGGCCGACGATATGGCCAGCGATGCGCTGGCCACCCTGGCGGCCATGACCCTCGGCCTGGTCATCCTGGCCCAGCTGACCATGCCGTGGCTGATGTACCTCATCAACTACGGCTACCGGGACGATCCGCTGAAGTGGAAAGTCACCATCATCCTGACCCAGATCACCATGCCTTATTTGAGCTGCATGGCGATCGCGGCCCTGTTCTCCGGGGCGCTCAACGCCCGCAACCGCTTCATCCTGTCAGGCGCCGCGCCCATCGTTCTGAACGCGGTGATGCTGGCCGCCGTGCTGCCCGCCAAGACGCCGGAGGGCGCCGCCTATGCCGCCAGCTTCGGGGTGGTCATCGCCGGAGTGCTGCAGGCGGCCCTGCTCTGGTGGGGCTGCTGGCACAGCGGCGGCCATATCCGCCCGCGCCTGCCGCGCCTGACCCCCGAGATCAAGCGGCTGATCAAACAGGCCGTGCCGGCCGCCATCGCCGCCAGCGTCACCCAGATCAACATCTTCGTCTCCGGCAGCCTGGTCTCCCTCGCCCCCGGCGATGGACCCCGCACCTGGCTGGCCAACGCCGACCGCCTCTACCAGCTGCCGCTCGGCATGGTCGGGGTGGCCATCGGCATCGCCCTGTTGCCTCGCCTCAGCCAGGCCCTGCAGGCCGGCGACAGGCAGGACGCCCAGGACACCACCGACCAGGCCGTGCTGTTCGCGCTTGCCATGTGCCTGCCGGCCGCCGCCGCCCTGGTGGCCATGCCCTACTTCATGATCGACGCCCTGTTCACCCGCGGCGCCTTCACCAGCTTCGACGCCAGGATGACAGCCCAGGCCCTGTTCCACTACGGCTGGGGCGTGCCGGCCTTCGTGCTGGGCCGGGTGATGAACCCGATCTTCTTCGCCCGCGAGGATACGAAAAGCCCGATGCGCTTCGCCCTGATCTCGGTCGGGGTGAACATCGTGCTGGGCGCCATCCTGTTCTTCACCATCGGCTTCGCCGGCATCGCCATCGCCACCTCGGCGGCCAGCTGGATCAATGTCGCCCAGATGTACTGGGCCCTGAAGCGTCGCGGCGAGTGGGAGCTGTCCCCCGCCTCGATCAGCCGCCTGCTGCGGGTGCTGGTCGCCGCCGCCGTGCTGACCGCCATGCTCGGCGTTGCGGCCTTCTTCCGCCCGCAGATCCAGGGGGTGTTCGAAAGCCTGCCGGTCATGAAGCTCGGTGCCAAGGAACTGGCCGTGCTGGCCGTCTGCATCGCCATCATCCCGGTCTATCCGGTGCTGGTGGTGCTGACCGGCGGCATGACTGTGAGCGAGATCAAGAGCATCGTCCGTCGCCGTCGGGCCTGAACCGCGCCACCCCTTCAGCGTCATCCCGGACAGCCCGCAGGGCTGAGCCGGGACCCAGGGGGTGACGGGACGGGAAGACGGCGACCGCGAACGACGGTGGGGTAGCCCCTGGGTCCCGGCTCTTCGCTTCGCTACGGCCGGGATGACGGAAACAGTTGCGGTCCCAAATCGCCTCGCCTATTGGCGTGGCCATGGTCACTCCCCGCCGATGGCGCAGCCTCTGACGTCCTGACGAGCCCCACGCCCGGGATGCGATCCCGCGCGCCGACCGACCTGACAATTCGAGTATCTCCATGACCGACCAAGCTCCCGCCCAATACGCCGGCCCGCAACGCGTGCTGTCCGGCGTCCAGCCGTCCGGCGCCCTGCATCTGGGCAACTATCTCGGCGCCCTGGTGAAGTTCGCCCGGCTGCAGCACGAGATCGACACCTTCATCTTCGTCGCCGACATGCACGCCATCACCGTCTGGCAGGACCCGGCCCTGCTGGCGAACCAGACCCGCGAGATCGCCGCCGCCTACCTGGCCGCCGGGCTCGATCCCGCCAAGGCCACGATCTTCCCGCAGTCGGCCGTGCCCGAACACGCCGAGCTGGCCTGGGTGTTCAACTGCGTCGCCCGGCTCGGCTGGCTCGACAAGATGACCCAGTTCAAGGAGAAGAGCGGCAAGCACAAGGAGCGCTCGAGCGTCGGCCTCTACACCTATCCGGTGCTGCAGGCCGCCGACATCCTGATCTACAAGTCGACCCATGTGCCGGTCGGCGAGGACCAGAAGCAGCACCTCGAACTGGCCCGCAACATCGCCCAGAAGTTCAACCACGACTTCGACGCGCCTGGCTACTTCCCCCTGCCCGAGCCCCTGATCCAGGGGCCCGGCGCTCGGATCATGTCCTTGCGCGACGGCCTCGCCAAGATGAGCAAGTCCGACCCCTCGGACCTCAGCCGCATCAACCTGACCGACGACGCCGACGCCATCGCCGCCAAGGTCCGCAAGGCCAAGTCCGATCCCAACCCGCTGCCGGAGACGGTTGACGAGCTGAAGGACCGCCCGGAAGCCGACAACCTGGTCGGCATTTACGCGGCCCTGTCGGGGGTGACCAAGGAGGCGGTGCTGGCCGACTTCGGGGGCCAGGGCTTCGGCGCCTTCAAGCCGGCGCTGGCCGATCTCGCCGTCGCCTCCCTGGGTCCGGTCAGCGAAGCGATGCGCCGCTATCTGGCCGACCCGGCCGAGATCGACCGCATCCTCGCCGCCGGCGCGCACAAGGCCCGCGATGCCGCCGCCCCGACAGTGGCCGAGGTCAAGAAGATGGTGGGCTTCTGGGGCGCCTGAGGGCGCCCCAGCCTTTTTCGATCAAGACGGTGATTTTCCGCGCCTGATTGATTGACGAAAAATACAACTCACGGTCACTCTCTCCAAAATCTCGGGAGGAGAAGACTCACATGGCCCATATGCTCAGCCTTTCGGCCGCCGCCAAGCGGCCGGTCGCCAATTGGCAAACCGACGCCGCCGCGCTTCGCGCCATCGCCCAGATGGCGGTGAACGTCGAACTGTTCACCATCCCGCTCTACATGACGAGCCTCTACTCCATTCAGGGCTTCCACCCGATCACCGGCGGCGGCACCGACTTCTACCAGGGCCGGCTATGGGCCGGGGCCAAGACCAGCGCCGATCCGAAGACCACCAACGACAAGGCCTTCAACATCGTCTTCTCGGTCTTCATCCAGGAGATGCTCCACCTGCAGATGGCCGCCAACATGGCCACCGTCGTCGGCGTCAGCCCGACCTTCACCGGCGCCCCGCTGCAGGACGAAAACGGCGGCTGGCTCTGCTATGGCCCGGACAAGAGCGTCATCCCGGGCATCATCGACCTGAAGGACACCAAGGCCCACGAGGACGTGGCGGTGAACATCGGCGTGCTCGACGAGACGGCCCTGCGCCTGTTCCTGGCCATCGAACAGCCGGAGGCCGACGCCCGCGCCAACATCAAGGAAGCCAAGCGCAAGGACTACTTCCCCAAGGTCCCGTTCGACAAATGGCAGGCCGGGGACGCCCTGCCGCTGTTCGGCACCATCGGCTGGATGTACCAGTGCTACTTCGACTACCTGAACCTCAAGTACGACGACGGCTCGACCCTGTGGTCGAAGGTGTTCAATCCCAAGGCCGTGCAGAACGACCTGTTCAACACCTCCGGCTCCGGCGGCCACCCCATGCGCGAGTTCATGGGCTTCGAGACCACCATCGCCCTGACCTACCCGGACATCGCCTTCGAGCAGATGGTCCAGATGATGGACGCCATCACCGACCAAGGCGAGGGCAACACGATCAACCGCGGCGGCGGCCTGCTGATGAAGGCGGTCGAGCCCAAGTACCAGCCCAACGACGCCGCCCTGAAGTCCGACTATCCGAGCTACAGCGACAGCGGCAAGCTCCTCCCGTCCGCCGACGCCGAGGCCCGCTGGAGCAACGACGGCCGCGACCACTACGAGCGGTTCAACGAGCTACAGGGCATGCTGCATGACCTGGTCACCTGGCCGCAGTGGCTGAAGCGCAACCCGACCTGGACGGCCGAGATGCTGACGGGCGAGGGCCTCGATCCCACCAATCCCTACAAGCTGCCGACGCCGGCCGATGTGGCCGGGGCCCTCAACGCCCTGGCCGCCGACAAAAAGAACAGCCAGCCTCTGCTCAGCCAGGCCGTGGTCGGCGCCATTCACGGCGTCACCTCGGTGCTCAACGGCTACTGGGCCGTGCCGGCCCCCGGCGAGACCGCGCCGCTGTTCCCCTTCCCGTCGATGAGCGGATCGGGCGACCGGATGAGCACCGCCTGGGCCATCCTCGGCGAGGCGCCGGACCTCTCCATGAGCCTGCCGCCGCCGGCCGGCGACGTTCTCTACCACTCGTGCCAGGGCATCGACTTCAACGGCGACGGCACCAACAGCTGCGCCCAGGTCGAGGTCTTCCACAGCTGCCGGGGCTCCAACCTGTGCCGGGCGACCGGCGGCTGCGGCTTCGTCCAGCCGACCACCGGCGGCGGCAACTGCAGCTCGGCCGTGGCCACCCGCGCCCCGGCCGCCGCCAGCTGCAGCGCCAACGGCTGCGGGTCGGGCGGCGGCGGCTCAAACGGCGGCGGGGGCGATTCGACCGTCTATTCCGCGCCGGGCGACAACAAGTGCGGCGGTTTCGGCGGCTGCGCGGTGCCGATCTCGGCCTCGCAGGTCTTCCCCAAGGCCGGGACCATGCAGCTGTTCAACTTCGTCAACGAACCGGGGGTGGGCTGGAAGTCGAAGGCCATCATCGGACCGACGTCCGAGCTGCAGTTCTCCGTCGGCGAGAAGGTGCACACGGTCGCCTGGCGGGCCTTCAGCGCGGTGATGACCGCCCGCGGCCAGACCCCGCCGGCCAATCCGCCGGCCGACGACAATATCCGCCTAGCCTTCCCGCCCTCGACCTGACGGGACCGCGATGAGTGGTGTTGCCCCCCGCCTCGGCCTCCCCCTCCTGGGGGATGGCCTTGGCCTGCGGGACGAGCATTTCGGCCATCTGATGCGCACCCGTCCCGACCGGTGGGGCGCCGACTGGTTCGAGATCATCAGCGAGAACTTCATCGGCCATCACGGCTGGGCGGCGCGGGTGCTGGAGCATGTCGCGGCGCACCGGCCGGTGGTCATGCATGGCGTCTCCCTGTCGATCGGATCGACCGATCCGTTGGACCGCGCCTATCTCAAGGGCCTCGCCGACCTGGCCGAGCGGGTGAAGCCGGCCTGGATTTCCGACCATCTGTGCTGGACCGGCGTCGGCGGCCGCAACAGCCACGACCTGCTGCCCATGCCCCTGACCGAAGAGGCGCTCGCCCATGTCGCCGACCGGGTGCGGGCCGTGCAGGACATCCTGGGCCGTCCGCTGGTCATCGAGAACCCCAGCAGCTACCTGGAATTCGCCGCCAGCCAGATGCCCGAATGGGCCTTCCTCGGCCGCCTGGCCGAGGACACCGGCTGCGGCCTGCTGCTCGACTGCAACAACGTCCACGTCAGCGCCCACAACCACCGCTTCGATCCGGTGGCCTACATCCAGGCCCTGCCGGCCGACCACATCGTCCAGGTCCACCTGGCCGGCCCCAGCGACGGCGGCGACCATCTGATGGACACTCACGATCATCCGGTGCCGGACGCCGTCTGGCCCCTCTACGCCCTGGCCCAGCGACGCACCGGTGGCGTCTCGACCCTGCTGGAATGGGACGCCTCCATCCCGCCCTACGAGGACCTGCTGGCCGAGCTGGGCAAGGCCCGGCTGCATCGCGACCTGCGCGAGGCCGCCGTTGCCTGACCTGGCTGACCTTCAAGCCGCCCTGCAACAGGCCGTCACCGGACCCGCGCCCGAAACCTGGGGGCGGGCCGGCGCCCTGCTGGCTCCCTCGCCGATGAGCCCGGAGCGGCGCCTGTCCCTCTACGCCCACGGCTATCGCGCCCGGCTGCTGGACAGCCTGCGCCGCGAATTCCCGGCCCTTTGCGCCCTGATGGGATCAACCGTCTTCGACCTGTTCGCCGAGGGCTATATCGAGGCCTGCCCGCCCGGCACGCCGAGCCTGCACGATCTCGGGGGCCGCTTCCCCGCCTGGCTGGAACAGACCCGGCCGGCAGACGCCGGCGAGGAGGCCCAGCTGCCCATCCAGCTGGCGCGGCTGGAACGGGCCTGGTCCGGCGCCCTGCGCGCGCCCGGCCCGGAGGGCCTCACACCCCCACCCCCGGACCTGCTGCTGCACCCGTCCGGCCGGTTGAAGCTTCCCGGGACCACGGTGCTGCTGCGGCTGGACTTCGACTTCGCGCCGCTGCTGGCGGCCGTGGCCGAGGGCAACCCGCCGCCGACGCCGCAGGCCCGCCCGACCCTGGTCGCCATCGCCCGCTCAAACTATCGGATCAGCCTCCACACCCTGAGCCCCGGCCGTTTCGCCTGGCTTCGGGCCCTCGGCCATGACGGCGCCCCGGCGCTGGCGGCGGCCGCGACGGCGGCGGAGGGCGAGGATCCCGGCGCCCTGCTGGCCGATCTGGTCCTCTGGCTGCCGATGGCCATTCAGGCCGGCCTGGTGATCGCCGACTGAGCCGAAAGGGCTCCTCGCGCGTTGCGGCCAGGCATGACCCCTGATCTCGACGCCCTCATCGTCGGCGCCGGCCCCGCCGGGCTGACCGCCGCCATCTACCTTGGCCGCTTCAAGCGACGCATCGCCGTCATCGACGCGGGGGACAGCCGCGCCGCCTGGATCCCGATCACCCACAACCATCCCGGCTGGCCGGATGGCATCAGGGGAACCGACCTGCTGGCCCGCATCCGCGCCCAGGCCGAGAAGTACGGCCCGGACATCCGCGAGGGCACGGTCGAGGGCGTGAAGCCTGTGAAGGGCGGCTTCGAGGTCACCGTCGGGGCAGAGACCCTGACCGCCGCCAACGTCCTGCTGGCCTGCGGGGTGAAGGACAACGACCCGCCGCTGCCCGGCGTCGAGGAGGCCGTGCGCCGGGCGCTGATCCGCATCTGCCCGATCTGCGACGGCTATGAGGTCTCGGGCCTCGAGGTCGGGGTGATCGGCGACGGCGATCTGGGCGCTCGCGAGGCGCTGTTCCTGCTCAACTGGACAGACCGCGTCAGCCTGATCCACGTCGGCCCAAAGGCAGCCTTGTCAGCCGGCTCGCGCGGCAAACTCACGAAGGCCGGCGTCACCCTGATCGAGACCGCCTGCCAGAGCGTGGTGCTGGAGAACGACAGCCTGAGCGCCCTCTGCTTCGGCCCCGACCACACCGTCCGCTTCGACGCCCTCTACGCGGCGCTCGGCTGCGTCGCCCGCTCGGAGCTGGCCGTGCAGGCCGGCGCCAGGCTGGACGACCAGAACCGCCTGATCGTCGACGATCACCAGCAGACATCCGTCCCCGGCCTGTTCGCGGCCGGCGACCTGGTGCGCGGTCTCAACCAGATCAGCACCGCCGAGGGCGAGGCGGCCATCGCCGCTACCGCCATCCACAATCGGCTGCGGGGTGAGGTCTAGACCCGCTCGGGAATGATCACCGGCAGGCTCTCGTAGCCCTTCACGAAGCTGGAGAAGACCCGCTTGGGCTCGCCGACCACGTCGATGCGGGGGAAGCGCTTGAGGATCTCTTCCCAGACGATGCGCAGCTGCATCTCGGCCAGGCGGTTGCCCAGGCAGCGGTGGATGCCGAAGCCGAAGGACAGGTGATGCCGGGCCCGCTCGCGGTCGATCAGGAAGCGGTCGGCGTCGGCGATCACCGTCTCGTCGCGGTTGCCCGAAACATACCACATGACCACCTTCTCCCCCTTCTTGATCAGCTTGCCGCCGACCTCGGTGTCGGCCAGGCAGGTGCGCCGCATGTGGGCCAGCGGCGTCTGCCAGCGGATGATCTCCGAGACCATGTTGGGGATCAGGGCCGGGTTGGCGCGCAGCTTGTCGTACTCGGCCGGGTTCTGGTTCAGGGCCAGCAGGCCGCCGGTGATCGAGTTGCGGGTGGTGTCGTTGCCGCCGACGATCAGCAGGATGATGTTGCCCAGGTATTCCATGGGCTCCATGTTTTTGGTGCTCTCGCCATGGCAGAGCATGGAGATCAGGTCCGGCCTGGGCTCGGCGTTGATCCGCTCGTTCCACAGGCGGGTGAAGTATTCGAGGCAGCCGAGCAGCTCCATCTGCCCCTCTTCCTCGGTCTCGACGACGCCCTGGCCCGGGATGGCGGTGGCGACGTCGGACCAGCGGGTCAGCTTGCGGCGGTCCTCCCAGGGGAAATCGAACAGGGTGGCCAGCATCTGGGTGGTCAGCTCGATGCTGATGCGATCGACCCAGTCGAACTGCTCACCGATCGGCAGCTCGTCGAGCAGTTTGCCGGCCCGCTCACGGATCACCGACTCCAGCTCCATCAGCCGCGCCGGGCTGACCGCCGGACTGACGGTCTTGCGCTGCACATCATGCTTGGGCTGATCCATGGCGATGAACATCGGCAGCATGAATTCAGGATTGAAGTCGGCCAGGGTGATGCCGCCCAGGTGCGCATCGGAACTGAAGGCCTGGTGGTTGGTATCGACCGCGACGATGTCCTCGAACCGGGTCACCGACCAGTAGGGGCCCCACTCGCTCTCGGCCGTGTAGTGGACCGGGTCTTCCCGGCGCAGGCGCTCGAACACCGGCCAGAAGCTGTCGGCGGCGAAGCGGTCGGGCAGGCCGGGATTCAGCTCGGCCAAAGGCGTGGTTTCAGCAGCAGCCTTGTCGGCGGCGCGCTTGTCGAAGTTTCCATCGGCCATGGTGGTCGTCCTAAAGTCGGGCAGGGATGACGACGGGAAGGGTGTCGTAGCCCTTCACGAAGCTGGAAAAGACGCGGGTCGGCTCGCCGACCACGTCGATGCGGGGAAAGCGCTGCAGCACCTCTTCCCAGACGATGCGCAGCTGCATCTCGGCCAGGCGGTTGCCGACACAGCGATGGATGCCGAAGCCGAACGACAGGTGATGACGCGGCCGCTCGCGGTCAATGATGAAGGCGTTGGGGTTGTCGATGACCGTCTCGTCGCGGTTGCCGGAGACGTACCACATGACGACCTTGTCGCCGGCCTTGATGGTCTTGCCGCCGACCACCGTGTCCTCGACGCAGGTGCGGCGCATATGGGCCAGGGGCGTCTGCCAACGGATGATCTCCGAGACCATCGAGGGGATCAGCGCGGGATTGGCCCGCAGCTTGTCGTACTCGGCCGGGTTCTGGTTCAGCGCCAGCAGGCCGCCGGTGATCGAGTTGCG
This sequence comes from Caulobacter sp. NIBR1757, assembly GCF_027912495.1. Classification (GTDB taxonomy): domain Bacteria; phylum Pseudomonadota; class Alphaproteobacteria; order Caulobacterales; family Caulobacteraceae; genus Caulobacter. Next base: position 23,253 of record NZ_CP115463.1, read on the forward strand.
GGTCGTGTCGTTGCCGCCGACGATCAACAGGATGAGGTTCCCGAGGTACTCCATCGGGTCCATGTTTCTCGTGCTCTCGCCATGGGCCAGCATCGAGATCAGATCATCGCGCGGCGGCGCGTTCACCCGCTCGTTCCACAGCCGGGTGAAGTAGTCCAGGCATTCGCGCAGCTCGGCCCGCCGCGCCTCCTCGCTCTCGACGATGCCGTTGCCGGGCAGGGCGGTGGCGACATCCGACCAGCGGGTCAGCTTGCGCCGGTCCTCCCAGGGGAAATCGAACAGGGTGGCCAGCATCTGGGTGGTCAGCTCAATGCTGATCCTGTCCACCCAGTCGAACTCCTCGCCGATCGGCAGGCTGTCGAGCAGTTTCCGGCCCGCTCGCGGATCACCGGCTCCAGCAGCATCAGGTTGGCGGGACTGACCACCGGGCTGACGGTCTTGCGCTGCACGTCGTGCTTGGGCGGGTCCATGGCGATGAAGTTCGGCAGCACAAAGTCGGGCTTTGGATCACGGATGGTGATGCCGCCCCGGAAGGCGTCGCTCGAGAAGGCCTGGTGGTTGGTGTCGACGGCGACGATGTCGTCGAACCTGGTGATCGACCAGTAGGCCCCCCACTCGCTGCCCGGCGTATAGTGGACCGGATCTTCCTGGCGCAGGCGTTCGAACACGGGCCAGAACGTGTCGTCCCGGAAGCGGGCCGGATCGCCGGGGTTCAGCTGGTCGAGGGGCGTGGCCCAGACCTGGGCGCGCAAGGCGTCCAGCCTGTCGAAGGCGCCGTCAGCCATCGCATCCTCCCTTATCTTGTCATTGTTCACATAGGGCCACGGAAACGCCGGTTTGTGAAGCCGGGCCCAAAATGAGAGAGCCCCCGCCGTCAGGGACAGCGGGGGCTCCAAGCAGTTCTGGAGGCTGGGTCAGCCGGCTCGGGCGTACCGCCGGGCTGGTTCGTCATGCGCGGCCTCGGCGGCGCTGACCTTGAAGCGGCGGATCAGGCCGCCGAGTTGCTCGGCCTCCTGGCGCATCATGTGCGAGGCGGAGGTGGATTCGCCGACCAGGGTGGCGTTCTGCTGGGTCATCTGGTCCATGCGGTTGGCGGTCAGGGTGACCTCGCGCAGGCCGATCGACTGTTCGCGCACCGAACCGACGATCTCGGTCATCAGGGCGGTGACATCACCGACCCGACCGACGATGCGGTCCAGGGCCGCGCCGGCCTGGCCGACCAGGTCGACGCCGGAACTGATCTGCTGGCTGGAGGCGGCGATCAGGCTCTTGATCTCCTTGGCCGCCTCGGCCGAGCGCTGGGCCAGGGCCCGCACTTCCGAGGCGACGACCGCGAAGCCGCGACCGGCATCTCCGGCCCGGGCCGCTTCCACGCCGGCGTTGAGCGCCAGCAGGTTGGTCTGGAAGGCGATCTCGTCGATCACCCCGATGATCTGGGTGACATGGCGCGAGCTCTCCTCGATGCCGGCCATGGCGGTGACGGCGCGGCGCACCACCTCGCCGCTGTCCCGGGCGTCGGCGCCGGTCTCGGTGACCACCTTGTCGGCCTTGCCGGCGCCTTCGGCGGCGCGGACAGCGGCGGCGCTGATCTGCTCCAGGGCGGCGGCCGTCTGCTGCAGGCTGGCGGCCTGTTGCTCGGTGCTGCGCGACAGGTCGTCGGCCGCCAGGCTGGTCTCGCCGGACACCTGTTCGATGGTCACGGCGCGCTCGGAGATGGTGCGGATAACGCTGGCCAGCTCGATAACGGTCTTGTTGAAGTCGTTGCGCAGGCCTTCGTAGGCGGCGGCGAACGGGGTGGTCAGCTGGAAGGTCAGGTCGCCCTGCGACAGCCGGCTGAGGCCGTTGGCCAGGCCTTCGACAACCTGGGCCTGCTCGCGGCTCGATTGGGCCCGGCGGGCCTCCTCGCCGGCCCGGGACTGATCCTGCTGGGCGGCCAGCGCCTCCTGCTGGGCGGCGAGGTCGGCCAGCCGCAGCTGGTTGTCGCGGAACACCACCAGCGAACGCACCAGGGCGCCCAGCTCGTCGGCCCGCTTCAGGCGGTCGAGATCGATGGCGTTGTCGCCGCCGGCCAGGGTTTCCGTGGCCTGGGCGATGCGGGTGACATCCTTGCGGATGGCCATGACCAGCAGGAAGGCGATGCCGGCCACCCCAACCAGGGCCAGGGCGACCAGGACGATGGCCACGGCGCCGATCAGCTCGGCCTGTTTCACGCTGGCTTCGGCGCGGGCCACGGAGGCCTCGCTGACGCTCTGCGCCGCCTTGTCGAGGGCGGCGGTCATCTTGACGTAGGCCTCCTCGAACGGGACCGTGAACTGGGCGGCGGTGGCGACGTCGACCTCGAGCATCGACATGACGACGCCGACGGCGTCCTCGTAGTCCTTGAGATCCTTCTTGAGGCCCGTCAGGTCGGCCTGTTCCCGCGAACCGGCCGCGGTCCTGGCCAGGGCGACATCAACGGCCTTCTTGATCTCGACGATCTCGCCGGTGAGTTTTTCGGCGCGGCCGGAGATGGTGTCCGTCTCGATGCCCGCCGACTGGCGGGTGAGCAGCAGATAAAGCTCACCGTGGGCCGAGCGGATGCGTTGCGAGATGGTGGCCAGCTCAAGGCTGGCCGGCGCGTCGACCTCGACCACATGGGTCAGCACGGCGCGCTGGTTGAGGTTCATCCACCACGAACCGCCGGCCACCAGGGCCAAGGCGATGATGGCCAGCATCGGCGCAAGTCCGACCTTGATGGCGAGCGGAGCGTCGGCAAGCCTCGGTAAACGCATGACGGCGGATTTCCCTCAGGTTCTTGATAAGCCCGTGTGCGGACACCCGGCCGGCGCCCGCACGCGGGGATAGACGATCAGGCGCCGGTGAAGCGCAGCGGCACGCGGATGACCCCCGACTTGCCGCCCATCGGCAGCGCGCCGGCGACACAGACGGCGGCCGCCTCGAAGCCCTTCGACGGGACCTCGCTCTCGACGACCTTGCAGTTGGAGAGCTTGCCGTCGGCGGCGGTGCATTCGAGCGTCACCTTGGCCGCCTGTTTGACGTTGGCGTGCTTGGTGAGACAGCGGGTCATTTCCGCCTGCAGATTGCTGGCGGCCGAACCCGGCGCGGCGACGGAAAGCATGCCGAGCGTGGCGACGGCGGTGACGATGATCTTTTTCATGTACGGAGCGCCCCTTCTGAGCTGATAGGTCGAAGACGGGCGTAGTGAAACCGAGAGTTCTTAAAGCCCTCCTTATCCGAAGCGGGATTTTCCCAATTCGAGAAAAAAAGTGACGCCTTGCTCCGACCGGCTCCGCGCCCCATCTTTCAGCCATGTTCATCCAGACCGAAGTCACGCCCAATCCGGACGTCATCAAGTTCCTGCCCGGCCGCGAGGTTCTGGGGACCGGCAGCCGCGAGATCACCAGCCCGGAAGAGGCCATTGTCTCGCCCCTGGCCACCGCGCTGTTCGCGCTCGGTGATGTGACGCGGGTCTTCCTGGGCCCCGACTTTCTGACGGTGACCCGCAACCCCGACATCGAGTGGGCCCATCTGAAGGCGCCGATCCTGGCCGCCATCATGGACCACTACACCTCCGGCAAGCCGGTTCTGGCCAGCGGCAGCGACGATGCCGAGGACGACACCGTCTACGACGAGGACACCCTGCAGATCGTCGCCGAGATCAAGGACCTGCTCGACACCCGGGTGCGCCCGGCCGTGGCCCAGGACGGCGGCGACATCGTCTTCAATCGCTTCGATGTCGAGAGCGGCACCGTCTATCTGCACATGCGCGGCGCCTGTTCGGGCTGCCCCTCGTCCGCCGCCACGCTCAAGGCCGGGGTCGAGAACATGCTGCGCCACTATGTGCCCGAGGTGATGCGCGTGGAGCAGACCCTCTAGGTTGGGCGTTGTTCGGCCGCTATAGCCACACACACCGTTACCGATGGAGCCGACATGTCCTCGCCGCTGCCCGACGCCTGCCTCGACCAGATCTTCCGCGAGGCCCGCACCCGCAACGGCTGGGAGACCGCGCCGCTCGCCGAGACCCTGATCCGGGCCGTCTATGACCTGGCCCGCATGGGCCCGACCAGCGCCAACGCCAGCCCGGCCCGTTTCGTCTTCGTGACCAGCGAGGAGGGCAAGGCAAAGCTGGCCGGCTGCGCCTCGGCCCAGAACGCCCCGAAGATCCTTCAGGCCCCCTGCACGGTGATCATCGGCTACGACCTCGAATTCATGGACCGGCTGCCGCAGCTGTTCCCGCACAACCCCGGCGCCAGGGACTGGTTTCCCAAGGGCTCCGAGGTCGCCGAAAAGACGGCCTTCCGGAACGGTACGCTGCAGGGCGCCTATCTGATCATGGCCGCCCGCAGCCTTGGCCTCGACTGCGGCCCGATGAGCGGCTTCTCGAACGACAAGGTCGATGAGCTGTTCTTCGCCGGCACGGCGGTGAAGTCCAACTTCATCTGCTCCATCGGCCACGGGACGGACAAGGACCTCTTCCCCCGCAGCCCGCGGCTGAGCTTCGAGGACGCCTGTACGATCCGCTAGCGCTCAAGCGCTGGGCGACATACCCTCCCTTCAAATATCGCTCGGGGAGGGCGTCATGAAGCTGTTGGGCAGGATCCTGCTGGGCCTCGTCGCCCTGATCGTCGTCGTCGCCGTGGTCGGCTGGCTGGCCATGCGGCGCGGCGAGATTCCCTGGGCGACACTGGAGGCGAAATACGCCAACGCCGAGAGTGAGTGGGTCGATCTGCCCGGCGGCATCCGCGCCCACTATCGCGACCAGGGCAACCCGGACGGCCCGGTGCTGGTCCTCGTCCACGGGTTCGCGGCCAACCTCGATACCTGGGAGCCCTGGGTCCAGCGGCTGGGCAAGGACTACCGCGTCGTCAGCCTCGACCTGCCGGGCTTCGGCCTGACCCGCGCGCCCAAGGGCTATCGGCTGACCCCGACCGCCTTCGACGACACCGTCGAGGGCGTCGCCAAGCACCTGAAGCTCGGCCGTTTCACCCTGGCCGGCAATTCCATGGGCGGCGGCGTCGCCTGGCAGTATGCGCTCAAGCATCCGGACCGCCTGGAAGGCCTGGTGCTGGTCGATGCCGCCGGCTTCCCGGAGCCGGCCCAGGAGGGGTCGCCCATCGCCTTCAAGATCCTGCGCAACCCGGTCGGCCGCTTTCTGCTCAAAGACCTCGACACAACCCGGGTCACCGCCCAGGGCCTGCGCTCGGCCTTCGAGCCGCAGCCGGAGCTGGCCACCGACACCATGGTCGCCCGCTATGTCGAACTGGCCCGCGCCCCGGGCCACAAGGACATCATCCTCGGCATGATGAGCGATCCGGCCGGCCGGCGCTTCGCCGATCCGAAGGCGCTGGCGACCATCAAGGCCCCGACCCTCGTCATGCACGGCGACACCGACAAGCTGATCAGCGCCGAGGCCGGCCGCAAGTTCGCCGCCGCCATCCCGGGCTCGCAACTGATCATCTACGAAAAGGTCGGCCACGTTCCGATGGAGCACGTCCCCGACAAGTCGGCCGCCGACCTCGACGCCTGGCACAAGGCCAGGGTCAGGGCCCCGACGAAGCCCTGACCCGTCGGCTCAGGCGAAGGCCCTTGCGATGAAGTCGATCACCCGGGTCAGGTATTTGAGCTCGACGTCCCGCTCGAAGCCGCCGTGGCCCTCCCCCTCGATCTCCCAGTACTCGTGCGGCTTGCCCGCCTTGGCCAGGGCCTTGGCCATCAGGCGTCCCTGTTCGACCGGCACGATATAGTCCTCATCGCCCTGGACGATCAGGATGGGAATATCGATGGCGTCGACCTGCAGGGCCGGCGAGGCGGCGCGCAGCATGGCCGCGTCGGTGTTCGGGTCGCCCATGGTCCGGGCCCAGTAGAGGTAGCCCGGCGAGTCCGTGCCTTCCTTGGCCTCGAAGTCCATCATCTTCATCAGGTCGGCCGGCGCCGCCCCGGCCACGGCGCAGCGGTAGATCTGCGGCTTGCGCACCGCCCCCATCAGGGCCGCGTAGCCGCCATAGGAGAAGCCGAAGATGGCGATCTTCTTCGGGTCGGCCCAGCCGCCCGCGATCACATGGGCCACCGCGTCCTCGACATCCTCCTGCATGCGGTCGCCCCAGCGCTTGCGCCCGGCGTCGGCGAAGGCCACGCCCAGCCCGCCGGAGCCCCGGAAGTTGGGCTGCAGCACCAGCCAGCCCCGCGCCGCCAGGGCCTGAACCTGCCGGTGGTAGCCGCGGCTGTCGCGCACCTCGGGCCCGCCGTGCGGCATGACCACCATCGGCCGGTTCTTCACCTCGCCGAGCGGCCGGGTCAGGTAGGCGCCGATCTCGGCCCCGTCGCGGGTCTTGATCTTCAGCGTCTCCATCGGCGCCAGACGGTCGGTCGTCAACCAGGGCTGGGCGTCGCCCAGTTCCTCCAGATGCTTGGCCTTGACGTCGTAGAGCACATAGCCGCCCGGATGGCGCGGGCCGGAGACGCGGATCAGGAAGCGGTTTGCCTCGCGATCGACGTCAGCGAGCGCCAGATTGCAATCGTTGCCGAAATAGGCGCTCAGCCCCTTGTAGTGACCGGCCAGACCAGGGATCTGAAAACTGTAGCCGAGGCGGTCCGCCGTGTAGGCAACCGCGATGATCCGGTTCGAGGCATCCTGGAAGAGGCTGTCCACATCCCGGCCCTCGACGGCGGCCACCACCTCGCCGAATGCCAAGGTCTTCAGGTCGTACTTGCGGACCGAGTAGTACTGCTCGTTCTCGGCCCGGGAACTGACCAGCATGACGCCTGGTTCGCTGGAGGCGCCCACAACATCAAAGCCCAGCAGTTTCTGCAGTTCGTTGCGGCGCAGCTTGCGCACCAGCTTCCATTTGTCCTCGCCCGGCGCCCGGGCGAAGACGGTAAACACTGTGCGGCGCTGGTTGGCGTCATAGCGCAGAACGGCCATGCCATCCTGGCACTCCCATCCGACCGTCGCGCGTTCGCCAAACTCGACCGGCATCGACAGGCCGTTGTTGACGTTCACCCGGAACAGACCGAGCCGGTTCTGGACCGTGTCCCAGCGCTCCATCAGGACCAGATCCGGATCCCGCTCCAGCTTGTCCACCACCACGGCCAGGTTGAACACCTTGTCAGTGGCGGCCGCGTCCGCGACGAAGGCCAGAGTCGGCTTGCTGCCGTCCGCCCCGATGAACATCAGGCGGGTCACCGGCACCGGATAGATCTTGTTGTAGCGCATGATGCCGGTCGGCTTGCCGTCCGGCGTCTTGTCGAACTGCAGGGTGACCATCAGCCGGCTCTCGTTGGCCCAGCCGATGGCGATGACATTGTTGTCGCCGATGATGATCTCGTGCGGCGGCGCCTTGGGATTGTCGGCCGGCAGCACATGGATCAGGGCGCTGCGCTTGCCGGCCGTCCAGCGCTCGCGAAGGATGGCCAGCCGGGTGCCGTCTGGCGACAGCGATGCGTCGACCAGCACGGCCGGCTGGAGGATTTCGTCAAAGCTCGGTGACGAGGCCGCGCCCGGCGCACTTTGCGCAAACACGGCCTTGGCCGAAGCAGCGGCCGGGGCCGCAAGAAAACCAGCCGCCATAAGGCGGCGACGCGACAAGGACAACACTGAATAACCCCCCAATCGGGACGCCGGCCACGCCGGTCGCCCCCCAAAAACTCAGATCAACCGAAAGCCTTGCCGATGAACCGCATGGCCTCGGTCAGCACCTTCTTCTCGTTGGCGTCCGACCAGCCGGTGTGACCCTCACCCGGCAGCTCGATATGTTCGTAGGTCTTGCCGGCCTTCTTCAGGGCCTTGGCCATGTCACGCGACTGCTGCGGCGAGACGATGGTGTCCTCGGTCCCGGCCACCATCATCACCGGCACGACGATCTCGTTCACCCGCTGGCGCGGCGAATGGGCCCTCAGGAGGGCGGCGTCGGTCTTCGGATCGCCCATGCTGGCCACCCAGTAGGCATAGGTGTCGCTGTCGGCGCCGTCTTCCTTGCGCGAGAAGGCGAGACTGTCGATCAGGTCGAAGTCGCCGCTGATGGCCACGGCGCATTTGTAGAGCGTCGGCTGGCGCACCACCCCCATCATCGCCGCATAGCCGCCGTAGCTGGCGCCCATGATGGCCAGCCTGTTCGGATCGGCCGCGCCACTGGCCACCACATGAGCGACAGCATCCTCGACGTCCTGCTGCATCCGCTCGCCCCACTGCTTGCGGCCGGCCTCGCCGAAGCGCTTGCCGTAGCCGCCCGAGCCCCGGAAGTTCGGCTGCAGCACCAGCCAGCCCCGGGCGCAGAGGGCCTGGGCCCAGCGATCCCACTCATAGTGGTCGCGCACCTCGGGGCCGCCGTGCGGCATGACCACCATCGGCCGGTTCTTCGCCTCGCCGATGGGATGGGACAGGTAGGCGGTGATCCGCGTCCCGTCGCGGGTGGTGATCTCGAGCGTCTCCATGCGCGCCAGCCGCTCGGCCGTCAGATGCTCGTACTGGTCGCCGAGCACGTCCAGGTGCTGGGTCTTCAGGTTGTAGTAGACGAACTGACCCGGCTGCCGGGGTCCGGTGACGTAGAAGATGACGTGCTTGTGGTCGAGGCTGATGTCGTAGAGCGTGACGTTGGCCTCGCCCTTGTAGAACTTGTTCAGGGCCTTGTAGTGCTTGGTCAGGCCGGGGTCGTCGAACAGATAGTCCCGGCGGTCGCGCATGAATTCCACGGCCACCAGGGTCTCGGCCTCGTCCATGGTCACGCCGGTGATGTCGGCGCCCTCGACGCTCTTCAAGGTCCGCCCCATGGTCAGGTTGCGAATGTCGAACTCCTTGATCGCCGCGAACTCTTCCTTGTCCTCGCGGTGGCTGATCAGCACCACGCCCGGCTGGGCCGTCACCCCGACCACGTCGAGGTCGGTGAAGCGCTCCATCTCGTTGCGGCGGGTCTTGCGGATCAGGGCCCAGTCGGTCTGGCCCGGCGCCCGGCCGAAGACGCTGAAGGTGGTGCCCCGGTAGTTGGAATCGAAGCGCAGCACCGGCACGCCGTCCTGCACATACCAGCCATCGGTGGACTTCTCGCCCAACTCCACCAGGGTCGCCTCGCCGGTCCGCACATCGACCCGGTAGAGGCCGTAGCGGTCCTTGGACGATTCCCACTTCTGCATCAGCACGATGTGCTCGTCGCGGGGCAACCGATCGACGACGTTGCCGAGGTCGAAGTCGCGCTTCACCGCCTTGGGCTGGTTGCCGAACAGCACGACGGGGTTGGTCCCGTCGGCGCCGACAGAGATCACCCGGCGGATCGGGAAGGCGAAGAAATAGCCGCCCAGCTGGATGCCGGTCGGATTGCCTCGCGCATCCTTGCTCATCCGCACCCAGATCAGCAGCCGCTCGTCGTTGGCCCATTCCACCTGTTCGACATCGTAGTCGCCGATCCGCACGAAGGTCGGGGGCCTGGTCAGGTCGGCCGAGGCGTAAAGGGCCACGTAGGCGGTGCGCTTCTCGACCGTTTTCGGCTCGTTCTTGCCGGTTTTGGGGTTGGCGACCTGTTCGCGCAGCACCCGCAGCGAGGCCAGGCGGCCGCCGTTCGGCGACAGGGCGGTGTCGAGCAGCCCGGCCGGTTGGTAGAGCTCGTCGAGGGTCGGCGGCAGCGCGGCCGGCGTCGGCGCGGCGGGGGCGTCGGCGGCGGCCACCTGGTCGAGACTCAGGGCGGGCAGGGCGAACCCCGCGCCGATCATGGCGGCCGCGACCTGGCGACGTGTGGGCCTCACCTGAAAACGCTCCCCAAGTCCTGTCCGCAAGGTTGCGGCGGGGGTGGTCACGCGTCAAGGCGAGTCAGAGCATCGAGGGAATGACGCGGTCCGGCGGCCGGTGGCCGTCCATGAAGGTCTTGATGTTGACGATGACCTTCTCGCCCATGTCGATCCGCCCCTCGACCGTGGCCGAGCCCATGTGGGGCAGCAGCACGACGTTGGGCAGCTTCAGGAGCTTGGGATTGATCGCCGGCTCGTGCTCGTAGACGTCCAGGCCGGCCCCGGCGATGTCGCCGCGCGACAGCATGTTGGCCAGCGCCCCCTCGTCGATCACCTCGCCGCGCGCCGTGTTGACGACGATGGCGTGGTTCTGCAGCAGCTTCAGCCGGCGGGCCGACAACAGGTGGTAGGTGGCCGGGGTGTGCGGGCAGTTGACCGAGATGATGTCCATCCGGGCCAGCATCTGGTCGAGGCTTTCCCAGTATGTGGCCTCCAGCTCCTCGGCGATGCGAGGGCTGACCGGCTTGCGGTTATGATAGTGGATCGACAGGCCAAAGGCCTTGGCGCGCCGGGCGAGGGCCTGGCCGATGCGGCCCATGCCGATGATGCCCAGGCGCTTGCCCCAGATGCGGCGGCCGAGCATCCAGGTCGGCGACCAGCCCTGGAAATCCCCCGACTGCACGACATTGGCGCCCTCCACCACCCGGCGGCTGGCGGCCATGATCAGGCCCATGGTCAGGTCGGCGGTATCCTCGGTCAGCACCCCCGGGGTGTTGGTGACGATGATGCCGCGCTGGTTGGCGGTGGCGACGTCGATGTTGTCGACCCCGGCCCCGAAGTTGGCGATCAGCTTCATCCGCTCGCCGGCCCGCGACAGCAGGCGGGAATCGAGGCGATCAGTGATGGTCGGCACCAGCACGTCGGCCCGGCCGAGCGCGTCGAGCAGCTGCTCGCCGCCCATCGGCTTGTCGTCGAGATTCAGTTCGGTGTCGAACAGTTCGCGCATCCGGGTTTCCACCGGATCGGGCAGCTTGCGGGTGACGATAACCTTGAGTCGTTTGGCGGCCATGACGCAGTCGATTGGAGCAAGGGGCTGCGCCCGGATGGGCGTCACCGCGACAGATAAAGCGCGCGGGCCCCGAGTGAAACCCAAATGCGTGTTCGGAGGCGAAATGAGCGAAGTTTGGTCATCGCCAGTATTCAGAGGTTTCGCCTCGGGTCTCCCTTCTCCCCTCGCGGGAGAAGGTGGCGCGAAGCGCCGGATGAGGGGGCTCCCAGGTCGTTCAGCTGCGGGGAGGCGGTTGGACCAGGCTGTGTCGAGGGCCGGTGAGCCCCCTCATCCGACCCCTTCGGGGCCACCTTCTCCCGCGAGGGGAGAAGGGCGCCCAGAGGCGAACTCACCGGGTGACTGCGCGCTTCTCAACGAAGCCTTCACCCTATTGTAGCCGTTTAAGGCCTGATTCCGCTTCGAGCCGACCCATGCGCGCCATCCTCGTCCTCCTCACGACCGCCGCCCTGCTGGCCGGCTGCGGCGAGGCCGAGGCGACCAAGTGCAAGACGCGGTCGGGGTTTCCGGTGCCGCGCTTCGTCTCCCTGAAGTCCGGCGAGGTGAACGCCCGCAAGGGACCGGGCGAGGATCACCGCATCCTCTGGGTCTGGCGGGTGAAGAACATGCCGCTGATGGTCGTCGCCGAGAGCCGCGAATGGCGCAAGGTCCGCGCGCCGGGTGGCGACGAGGCCTGGGTCAAGGCCCAGATGGTCGATGGTGGAAGCTCGGTGATGCGCACCCGGGCCGGCGACCTGCCCCTGCTCGACAAGCCGAAGGAGGGCGCGAAGGTCGTCGCCTACCTGCGCTCCGGGGCGGTGGCCATCCAGCTCAAACACAAGGACGGCTGGAACCAGCTGCGAGCCGGCGGCGAGGAGGGCTGGGCCCCGGCCGATGAGGTCTGGGGCGGCGGACCGGCCCCCGACTGCAAGGGCGTCAAGGTTCCGGCAGGTTGAGGTGCGTGGGGGGCCGTGCTACCCCCCGCCCCCAAACCAAGGCTGCAAGGAACCGCCGCCCGACAGGCGGCATTGAAACTTCATGACCCAGGACCGCAAGTCTTCCTTCACCTACGATGAACTCATCGCCTGCGGGCGGGGGGAAATGTTCGGTGACGGCAACGCCCAGCTGCCGGCCCCGCCGATGCTGATGATGGACCGCATCACCCTCATCACCAACGAGGGCGGCCTCTACGGCAAGGGCGAGATCATCGCCGAGCTGGATATCAATCCGGATCTCTGGTTCTTCAAATGCCACTTCATCGGCGACCCCGTCATGCCGGGCTGCCTCGGCCTGGACGCCATGTGGCAGTTGGTCGGCTTCTTCCTCGGCTGGTCGGGCGCTCCCGGCAAGGGCCGCGCGCTTGGCGTCGGCGAGGTCAAGTTCACCGGCCAGGTGACGCCGAACGTCAAGAAGGTCGTCTACCGCATCAACCTCAAGCGGGTGATCATGCGCAAACTGATCATGGGTATCGGCGACGGGGTTCTCGAAGCCGACGGCAAGCCTATCTATGAGGCCAAGGATCTGCGGGTCGGTCTGTTCGACCCCGCCACGATGGTCTGAAGCGTTCAACGAAAAACGGCGACGATCATCGCCGATAAACAGCACAACGGAACCCGGCGGGACGGCTCATCGCCGCACGGCGGGTTCCGCGGGAACAGCAAGGAGTCGCCATGCGTCGCGTCGTGGTCACCGGTATCGGCATCGTTTCGTCGATCGGAAACAACGCCAATGAAGTCCTCGCCTCGCTGCGGGAAGCCAGGAGCGGGGTGACCTTCGCACCGGACTACGCCGAGCTCGGCTTCCGCTGCCAGGTCCGAGCCATCCCCGACATCGACTGGGAGTCGATGGTCGATCGCCGCGCTGCCCGCTTCCTGTCATCCGGCACGGCTTACGCCCACATCGCCATGGACCAGGCCATCGCCGACAGCGGCCTGGAAGAGTCCGAGATTTCCAACGAGCGCACCGGCCTGATCGTCGGGGCCGGCGGGCCCTCGACCAAGGTCATCGTCGAAGCCGCCGCCACCACCCGCGAGAAGGGCCCCAAGCGCATCGGCCCGTTCGCGGTGCCCAAGGCGATGAGCAGCGGCCCCTCGGCCGTGCTGGCCACCTGGTTCAAGATCCGCGGCCTGAACTTCTCGATCAGCTCGGCCTGCGCCACCTCCACCCACTGCATCGGCTCCGCCTATGAGCAGATCGCCTGGGGCAAGCAGGACGTCATCTTTGCCGGTGGCACGGAAGAGGAACACTGGACCCTGTCCGACCTGTTCGACGCCATGGGCGCCATGTCCACGAAGTTCAACGACACCCCGACCAAGGCCAGCCGCGCCTACGACACCGACCGCGACGGCTTCGTCATCGCCGGCGGGGCCGGCATGCTGGTGCTTGAAGAGTACGAGCACGCCAAGGCCCGCGGGGCCAAGATCTACGGCGAGATCGTCGGCTACGCCGCCAATAGCGACGGCTTCGACATGGTCGCGCCGTCGGGCGAAGGCGCCGAGCGCTGCATGAAGCTGGCCATCGACAGCGCCGGCGGCCGCAAGATCGACTACCTCAACCCGCACGGCACCTCGACGCCGGTCGGCGACAGCAAGGAAATGGGGGCGGTCCGCAACCTCTTCGGCGCCGACAAGGCCCCGCTGATCAGCTCGACCAAGTCCCTGACCGGCCACAGCCTGGGCGCCGCCGGCGCGCAGGAGGCCATTTACTCGATCCTGATGCTCAACAACGGCTTCGCCGCCGAGAGCGCCAACATCGAACACCTCGACCCCGAGTTCGCCGACCTGCCGATCCTGACCAGCCGCTCGGACAAGCCGCTCGAAACGGTGATGAGCAACAGCTTCGGCTTCGGCGGCACCAACGGGTGCCTGATCATGGCGCGGGTGTAGAACTTAGCCCGCCGCCGAGCGATCGCTCTCCCCCATTGAAAATGGGGGAGTGGATTTGGCGAGCGTTGCAAGCGAGCCAAACCGAGGGGGTCCCCATCGGCGGTGCAGAACGACAACCCCCAACCGCCGGCGCTGCCCCGCCTCCTGGTCCGTCGCTTACGCTCCGAACCGTCCTCCGCCCCCTCGCGGGGGCGGAGAGCGAAGACGCCTCCTCCAAATCTGCACCACGAACACTCTCCCGCTCACCGGGGTGATCGGGTTAGCCTGTGCCCATGACCCTGGCCCTGCCTCGCCGCACCCTGCTCCTCGGCCTCGGCGCCGCCGGTCTCGCGTCGCGCGCCATCGCCCAGACCGACCGCTTCGTCGTCCCGCCCCTCGCCCCGCTGCGCATGGAGATGGGCCGGATCACCAAGGTCACCGTCTGCCTGCGCCCGTTCCGCGCCGCCGGGCCGCGCCTGGACGTGGAGAAAGTCGGCAGCAAGCGCGTCGTCCACAACTACGGCCACGGCGGCAGCGGCTGGTCCCTGTCCTGGGGCTCGGCGCAGATCGCCACCGCCAAGGCCCTCGAGGGCGGCACGAAACGCGTCGCCGTCATCGGCTGCGGGGCTATCGGCCTGACCACGGCCCTGACCCTGCTCCGCGCTGGGGCGAAAGTGACCATCTACGCCGCCGACCGCACCCCCTACACCCGCTCGGTCCGCGCCACCGGCACCTGGTCGCCCGACAGTAGGATTGCCGATCACGACAGGATCGACGCCGGCTTCCCGGCCCTCTGGGACAGCATGGCCCGGTCCTCGTACGCGACCTGGCAGACCCTGCTCGGCCGGCCGGGCGACCCGGTGGCCTGGAGCGACCGCTACGGCCTGGCCGACCCGATCATCGAGACGCCCCCCATCGCCTTCCCCGATAGGCCGGTTAACGCGCCGGAGATTCGCTTCTTCGAGCAGCGGTTGCCGGGCCTTGCCCCCCGGGGCCACGACCTGCAGCCGGGCCAGCATCCCTTCCCGGTCAGCCGCGCCCGCCTCAGCACCTCGATGCAGTTCAACGTCGCCGAGCTGGCCCACCTGCTGACGACGGATTTCCTGCTGGAGGGCGGCCGCATCGAGACCCGGACGTTCAACACCCCGGCCGACCTGCAGCGGCTGCGCCAGCCGGTCATCGTCAACTGCACCGGCTACGGCGCCCGGGCGCTGTGGAAGGACGAGTCCGTCGTCCCGGTCAGAGGCCAGATCAACTGGCTCGCCCCCCAGCCGGAGGTCCACTACGGCCTCTACTACCGCGATGTGAACGTCCTGCCCCGGCCAGACGGCATCGTCGTCCAGTACAGCGGAACAAGCGACATGTGGGGCTACGGCTGCGAGGACGAAACGCCCGACATGGCCGAGGCGGAAGCGGCCATCCGCACCATCGCGCCCCTGTTCGAAGCGCCAAAGGCTCTATAAACCGGCCTCAAAGCTTCGAGGAGACGCCGCATGGCCGAAGAGTACAGCTTCCCCAAGGGTGACCTGATGGCCGGCAAGACCGGGCTGGTCATGGGGGTCGCCAACCACAATTCCATCGCCTACGGCATCGCCAGCCAGCTGGCCGCCCAGGGCGCCAAACTGGCCTTCGCCTATCTGCCGGACATGGAAAAGCGGGTGCGGCCGCTGGGCGAAGCCATCGGCGTCACCGACTTCATCCCCTGCGAAGTGACCGACGACGCCTCGATGGACGCTGCCTTCGCGGACCTTGAGCAGCGCTTCGGCGGCCTGGACTTCCTGGTCCACTCCATCGCCTTCGCCAACAAGGACGAGCTGAAGGGCAGCTTCGTCGAGAACACCACGCGGGAGGGCTTCCTCACCGCCATGAACATCAGCGCCTTCAGCTTCGTCGACGCCGCCAACCGGGCCGCGAAGATGATGAAGCCCGGCGGCTCGATGGTCACCATGACCTACCTCGGCTCCGAGCGGGTCATTCCCAACTATAACACCATGGGCGTCGCCAAGGCCGCCCTGGAAGCGGCCACCCGCTATATCGCCCGTGACCTCGGCCCCAAGGGCATCCGGGTCAACGCCATCAGCGCCGGGGCCATGCGCACCCTGTCGCTGGCCGGCATCAGCGGCGGCCGCGGCCTGCTCAGCCAGGGGCGGATGTTCAGCGCCCTGAAGGAAGACACCTCGATGGAAGGCGTCGCCGGCTGCGCCCTGTGGCTGCTGTCGGATCTCGGCCGCTCGACCACCGGCGAGGTCATCCACGTCGACGCCGGCTTCCACATGATCGGCCTGCCGGACGAGTTTGCGAATTTGGCCGGCTGACCACAGGCCTAGGCGGCGTAGGCCCGCATGAACACCCGCGCCGCCGCCTTGGCCAGGCGGTCGATGTCGTCGTCGGTCAGGTCGGTGGCCAGGCGCAGCAGCACCTGCGTCTGGCGATGGCCCAGCACCATGCCGCCGAAGAACTCCGCCGCCTGCATGGGGTCGTCGACCCTCATGCGGCCGGCCTTGTCCTCCATCTCCAGGAAGCCGGCCAGCTGCCGGCGCGAGCGCATCGGACCGGTCTCGAACACCTCGCGGGCGAGGTCAGGGAGCTCGGCGGCGCTCTGGATCGACAATCGCATCACCGAATAACCACTGTCGTTGATGACGTGCAGCAGCGAGGTGGCATAGGCGGCCAGGGTCTCTTCCGGATGCTCCTCGGCGCCGGGCGACCGCAGGGGGGCGGTGATCGAATCCACCCGCCGCTCGACCAGGGCACGGACCAGGTCCGGCTTGCCGCCATAGCGGTTGTAGATGGTCTGTTTCGACACCCCGGCCCGCCGGGCGATCTCCTCGATCGGGGCCGCCAGCCCGCGCTCGGCCAGCACCTCGGCGGCGGCGTCGAGGATGGCCTCGGTCTTGGCGGTGTCGATCTGTCCGGTCAGTCTGGGCATCTTCAGTGCGCTTCCGCCGCCGCCTCGAGGGCCGCGGCTGTCGGTGGAGTCCTGGCGGGCTTGGCGAACAGGGCGAGGGCGGCGGCGAGGGCGCCGGCGATGGCCAGAACCGTGAAGCCGTCGCCGAAGGCCAGGATCGAGGCCTGCTGGTTGAGGAAGTAGGAGAAGGCCTTGTTGGCCGCGCCGGCTGGATCGCTGACGCCCCGGGCCGCCATCATCTGGGTCAGGCCGGCGATCATGCTCTGGGCTTCGGTCGAGGCGATGCTGACCTTGGAGCTCAGCGCCTGCATGTGGTTGGCGGTCTGGGTGGTCAGGGTGGTCGACAGATAGGCCATGGCGATGGCCCCGGCCGTGTTGCGCGACAGGTTCATCAGCCCCGAGGCGTCCTTGATCATCGCCGGCGGCAGCGTGGACATGGTCAGCTGGCTGGTGGCGATCATGGCGATCATCACCCCGCAGCCGCGGAAAGCCTGCAGCACCGCGAACTCGGCGAAACCCCACTCGCCGTTGATGTCGTGGCCCAGCCACATGCCCCAGGCGACCATGGAAAAGCCGATGACCATCGGGATGCGCGGATCGATCTGCCGCGCCAGCCGCCCGACCAGCGGCCCGGTGAAGAACATGCAGATGCCGGACACCAGCATCGTCGTGCCGACCTCGGCCGCCGAAAACTGCCGCACCCGGCCGAGATACAGCGGCATCAGGAAAGTGCCGCCATAGAGGCTGATCCCGGACACCGCCGTCATCAGGATGCCGAGCGTGAAATTGCGGTCGGTGAAGGCCCGCAGCTGCACCAGCGGCTTGTGATAGGTCAGGGTCCGCCAGACGAAGGTCGCGCCGGTGATGGCGCACAGCACGGTCAGCCAGAGGATGGCCCCGTCCTCGAACCAGTTATCCTTGGCGCCCTCCTCGACGACATACTGAAGGCTCATCAGGAAGGTGGCCATCGTGGCCAGGCCGAACCAGTCGAAGCCGCTGGCCAGGTTGCGGTCGCCGCGGTCGAAGTTGGCGTAGCGGCCGACCAGGAACAGGCTGAGCAGGCCCGGCCCGACGTTGACGAAGAACAGCCAGCGCCAGCTGAGCCACTCGGTCAGGTGGCCCCCGAGGATCGGTCCGACGGTCGGGGCCAGGGTGACGATCATGCCGGTGGCGACATTGGCCATGATCCGCTTGTCGGGCGGAAAGGCGGTGAAGGCGGTGGCGAACACCGCCGGCACCATGGCCCCGCCGACGAACCCCTGCAGGGCCCGGGCGACGATCATGAACTCGATGTTCTGGGAGAAGCCGGCGACGACGCTCATCACCGTGAACCCGGCGCAGCTCATCATGAACACCGGCCGCGTGCCCCACAGGCGGCAGAGATAGGCCGACAGCGGGATCATCACCACTTCGGGGATCAGGTAGGCCGTCTGGATCCAGCTGACCTGGTCGGCGCTGGCCCCGACCCCGGCCTGGATCTGCGGCAGCGACGCCGCCACGATCTGGATATCGAGGATGGCCATGAACTGGCCGATCGCCATGCCGGCGAAGCCGATCAGCAGCATGGTCCAGTTGACGGCCCCCGACGCCGTCGTCGGCGTCTGGGCGACGGTGACGTCGGTCACGGCCGGGCGGCGCCTTCGCCGCCCGCGACCTGGGCCGGGGCGACACCGCTCTCGGCGAAACTGGCCCCCGACTTGACCCGCACATCGACCTTCACCTCCAGCGACAGCCCGGGCCGCAGCGCCCCGCTGACCGTCTGGCCCTTGTCGACGACGATGCGCACCGGCACCCGCTGGGCGATCTTGGTGAAGTTGCCGACCGCGTTCTCGACCGGGATCAGGGCGAACTCGGCCCCAGTGGCCGGGGAGAAACTGTCGATGCGCCCCTTGATCACCGTCTTGCCGAGCGCGTCGGCCTTGATCTCGACCGGCTGGCCGATGCGCAGGCGGCTTAGCTGGGTTTCCTTGAAGTTGGCGACCACATAGGTCTCGCCCAGAGGCACCACGACCATCATCGTCTGGCCGGGCGACACCAGCTGGCCGACCCGCACCGAGCGGGCCCCGATGACGCCGGCTGCCGGAGCGCGGATGACAGTGCGCTCCAGATCCAGCCGGGCCTGCTGCACGGCGGCCTCGGCGGCCTGCACCTGGGCCAGTTTCTGTTCGCGGGCCGAGCCCAGACCCTGGGCGGCGCGCTGTTCTGCCACCAGGGCGGCCTGGGCGGCGGCGACGGAGGCGGCGCTCTGCTTTTCGCCGGCCCGGACCTGCTCGACCTTCTGTTCGGAGACCCAGCCCTTGGCGGCCAGCTCGCTGTAGCGTTTGGAATCGACCGCCATGCGTCCGGCGTCGGCCTGGGCGCTGGAGACGCCGGCGGCCTTCTGGGCGATCATCGCTTGTTCCAGCGCCGCCTTGTCATCGACCGCGGCAACGTCGGCCTGCAGGGCGCGGACATTGGCCACGGCCTGGTCATAGCGAGCCTGTATGGTCGAGGGATCGATGCGGGCGATGACCTGGCCGGCCTCGACCCGCTGGTTGTCGGCGACCAGCACCTCCAGCACATAGCCGGAGACCTGCGGGCTGACCTGGACGGTGTCGGCCTGGACAAAGGCGTTGTCGGTGCCCTCGAAGCTCTGCTTGCCGTGCCACCAGAAAGCGCCGCCGACGATGACGGCGACCGCGACGACGCCGGCCGCAATCATGGGAACGAGTCTTTGCCTGGAAATGGCTGGCATCAGGAGCCCCGGAACACACACTGAAAACGAAGGCGGACTCTCGCAGAAGGGCGTCCGCGACCCTGCCGTTACAGTCGCCGGACCGGGACGGCAAGACATAAATGGACGCTTGTGTCCAACTTTCAAGCGACGAAAGCGCGCGGCCCCGCTTTTCGCCGCGCGCGACTGCCGATAGTCTGCCGGTCATGGACCGGATTTCGCCTTCCACCCTTCGCCTCGTGGTCGTCGCCCTGGGAGGCTGCGCCGTGGTCGGCGGCTGGATGGGCCTGAGCGACAGCCTGCGCCGCTCGGCGCCGGCCTGGGACCAGCACCCGGTCTCCGAGGGGCCCGCGCCGGTGAACGGCCCGCCCGAAGCCGTCGCCTTCGACCCCAAGACCGTCGAAAAGGCCCCACCGCCCCAGGCTCCGCCGCCGGTCAAGGCCGAGGCCAAGACCGAGGTCGACCCCGACCCGACCGCCGATCCGACCCTGGCCACGCCGGCCGGAACCCCGCCGGCCGCCAAGACCCCGCCCGGTACGCCGAAGCCGGCCCCCAGGCCCACCTCGAAGGGCGACCCCATCGCCGACGTTATCCAGAACACGACCGCGCCGGCCCCCAAGGCCGAACCGCCGCCTGAGGTGCCGTTCTAAGGACAAATGGTGAGCTCGATCTTCGCTCTCCCCCACTTGGTGGGGGAGTGGCTTTGGCGAGCGCTGCAAGCGAGCCAAACCGAGGGGGTCCCCACCGCTGGTTGGTGATTGATCTTCCACCGCCGGCGCTGCCCCGCCTCCTGGTCCGTCGCTCACGCTCCGAACCGTCCTCCGCCCCCTCGCGGGCTACGGGATTCACACATCTCAAAAAGGCGTGTGATTTCAATGAGATGGACAATCTCAATGTGGTCCGCCTACCGACCATTGAATCCGGAATAGTTCGGGAAATTCAACAGGCGATTTTCTCGCGCGAGGCGTCTTCTGAGGCTCCAACCGAGATGTGTGCATGCCGTAGCCCTCGCGGGGGCGGAGAGCGCGCAGCCCCGCCAAAAGAAAAAGGGCGCCGCCCTTTCGGACAGCGCCCTAAATCTCCACAGATGAAGCCCGGCGCTTACGCGGCGGCTTTCACCCCGGCCTCGGCCAGCCATTCGACGATCTTCTGCTTGGGCATGGCGCCGACCTTCATCGAGGTCATCTGGCCGTCCTTGAACAGCATCATCGTCGGGATGCCGCGCACGCCGTAGCGCGAGGGCGTCGTCGGGCTGTCCTCGATGTTGACCTTGGCGATGGTCACATAGTCGGCCAGCTCTTCCGAGATCTGCTCCAGGGCCGGGGCGATCTGCTTGCAGGGGCCGCACCATTCGGCCCAGAAGTCCACCAGGACCGGGCCCGAAGCCTGCAGTACGTCCTTCTCGAAGGACTCGTCGGTCACCGCAACGGTGCTCATCGATAGTCTCCTTTCAAGGCCTGTCCGTCCGAAGTGTATGCGGTTCGGACGTCCGGCAGGCCGACAACAAAGATGCGGCGCACCCGCGCCGAGCTTGAGGTTCAGCATGTAAGCGCATCGCGCGCCGGGTCAACGGGCGCCGGGCAGGCCGGCCAGCGCTTCGGCGATCATCTTTTCTGGAACCGGCATAAGCTTCGGCCCATCGGTCCAGACCAGCGCCGCCCGCACCTGCCGGCCCGGAAAGACCTCGCCCAGCACCGCCGCATAGATGGCCAGCTGCGCCACATAGGTGGGATCGGCCGCCGAAATATCCGCCGGGGCCGGGCGATTGGTCTTGTAGTCGATGACGGTGACGCGCCCGGGCGTGATCACCAGCCGGTCGACCCGGCCGGAGATCGCCAACCCCGCCGGCAGCGCCTTGGCCGACCCGGCCAGCGCCACCTCGGCCCGCGAGCCCGGCCCGAAAACCTCGGAAAAGTCGGGATGCTCCAGCACCCCCATGGCCGCGCCGATCATCTCGGCCCGCTGATCGTCATTGAGGTCCGGTTCCCGGGCCAGCAGCCGCGCCGCCGTCTCCCGGCGCTCCGCTTCCGGCACATCGGGCAACAGCTGCAGCAGCCGGTGGATGACATCGCCGCGCCGGAAACGGTCCACCCCGCCCTGCCGGCTCAGCGGCGAGGGGGCCGGGATGCGGCTGCGGCTGGCCGCCTGCGAGGGCGAGGCCCAGGCGGTGGCCGGCGGCTCCTCACGCGCCGCCTCGGCCAGCCAGGCGGCCGGCTCAGGCGCGACGCCCTGGCTCACGGCCCGCTCGCCGGTAAAGGGGGCCGGAGCATCCCCGAAGCGCTGGAAGGTGAAGCCGTCTGCCGCGGTGACGCTGTTGACCTTGCCGGCCACCGCCTCATGCTCGAAGGCGGCCGCCATCGCCCCGTACCAGCCTTCGGGAACAGCCCCCTCCTTCATCCGCGCCGGGGCCCGGCCGCACAGCACCAGCCGGTCCCGCGCCCGGGTCAGGGCGACATAGAGCAGCCGCCAGCTCTCGCCCTCGTCCTTGTCCTTGCGCCGCTGGCGGGCCTCGCCGCTGGCCGCGCAGTCCTCGGCCTGGCGCGGGGCCCAGAGGAAGCCGCCATCTCCTGTTTCCAGCAGGGCCGAGCCCCGCGCGCCGGTCTTCACCGTGGTTTCCGGCAGGAAGACGATCGGCGCCTCCAGCCCCTTGGCCCCGTGGGCGGTCATCACCCGCACCTCGCCGCCGCCGGCCTCCATCTCGCGCTTGACCGAGATCTCCAGCCCCTCGAAGGCCGCCGCCAGCCGCTCCAGGTCGAGCACTCCGCGCTGTTCGGCCTCCATGGTGCGGGCCAGGAACTCGTCCAGCACATCGCCGGCCTCCGAGCCCAGCCGCTCCAGCATCCGCGCCCGGCCCGAGCGCCCGGCCGCGTCCTTCAGGCTCAGCATGCGGCTGTAGAACTCGAACGGCGGCCGCCCCTTCGCCAACTCCAGCGCCTGGAGCAGCCAGTCCCGGGCCGGCAGGTCGCTGGCCTGCACCGCCGTCCACAGCGCGGCCTTCCCGCGCGGTTTGCCGACCGCATAGAGGTCGTCGTCATTGACCCCGCACAGGGGCGACTTCAGCAGCGCCGCCAGGTTGAGGTCGTCGTTCGGAAACTGGACGAACCGGGCCAGGGCCAGCAGGTCATCGAAGGCGATATGGTCCGACAGCACCAGCCGGTCGGCCCCGGCCACGGGAACCCCGGCCTTGCGCAGCTCGCGGATGATGTCCTCGAACAGGGCCCGGCGCCGGCGCACCAGGATGATGATGTCGCCGAAGCCGGCCGCCCGCGCCGTCCCGTCCCTGGCGAAGACTGTGTCGCCGCGGTCGACCAGCTCGCGGATCTCCCGGGCGATGCGGCGGGCCAGCCGGCGGTTGGCGCTGCCCTCGCTCTCGACATCCAGCGGCGCGTCCCAGGCCTCGCGCTCCTGGGCCGGCTCCTCCATCTCCAGCGGCCACAGATCGACACAGCCCGGCTGCGCCTGCCGCGAGGCGGTATGCTCCAGCGCCGCCATGCCCATGGGCGCCCGCACGCCGATGTGGGTGCGCGGGTCGGAAAACAGGGAATCGACGAAGGTCAGCACCGTCTGCACGGAGCGGTAGGAGGTGGTCAGGGGGGCCGGCTCGGCCCGCCGCCCGGCGTCGCGGATCAGCTTGATGTAGCGCTGCGTCTCACTGAGCAGCCGGTCCGGATCGGCGCCCTGGAAGCTGTAGATCGACTGCTTCTCGTCGCCGACGATGAACAGCGTCCGCTCCGGGCTTCCGGCCGGACGCACCCGCCCGGCCCCGGCGAAGAACTCGTTGGTCAGGCTTTCGGCGATGGCCCACTGTTCCGGCGCGGTGTCCTGCGCCTCGTCGATCAGGATGTGCTCCAGCCCGCCGTCCAGCTTGTAGAGCACCCAGGGCGCGCCTGGCGACCGGGCCACAAGATCGCGGGCGCGGGCCACCAGGTCGGCGAAGTCCAGCACCCCGCGTTCGGCCTTGGCCATGGCGTAGGCCTCGGCATAGCGCTCGGCCAGGCAGAGGACAGCCAGGGTGTCCTCGGCGATGATCGCCCCGCGCTTGAGGTCGCGGGCCAGGGCCAGCCGCTCCTGCTCGGCCAGCATCGCCTCGCGCAGGTCCTCCCGGCTCTTCAGTCCCGAGGTCTTGGCGACCCAGGTGGCCGGCGTTCCCGCCCCGCCTTGCGTGAACAAACAGCCCAGCATGCCCGCCAAGGACGGGTCCAGCACCACGGCCAGCATCTTTTCGGCATTGGCGATGTCGGTCTTGGTGCCCTGGCCCAGCACCCCGGCCGCCGTCTTCCACAGGGCCAGGTCGGTGTCGGCCACCGCCAGTCTCTCGACCTCAGAAACACTGGTCGGCCCATCGAGAAAGCCGCAGCGGGCCCAGACATCGGCCGTCGCGCCATCAAGCCCGCCGACCGAGCTCAGATAGTCGCCGATCGCCCCGCGCCTTTCCTCGAAGGTCCGGAACAGCCCCTCGAAGCTCAGGTAGTCGAGCGCGATGGCCAGCCGGGCGTAGGCCTCGGACACCGCCACGTCCTCGCCCCCGGCCAGCCCCGCCAGCCGGGCCCGGGCGTCGCGCACCACCAGGGCGGCGGCCGCGTCGTCCATCACCGTGAAGCCCGGCGACACCTCCGCCTCGAGCGGGAAGCGCCGCAGCAGCTGCTCGCAGAAGGCGTGGATGGTCTGGATCTTCAGGCCCCCCGGCGTCTCCAGCGCCCGGGCGAACAGCCGCCGCGCCTCGGGCAGCTCCTGGCTGTTGTCGGGCCCCAGCAGCCGGGCCATGGCCTTCGCCAGGTCCTCGTCCGGCGTCACGGCCCAGCCGCCGAGCAGGTCGAACAGTCGCGCCTGCATCTCGGCCGCCGCCGCCTTGGTGTAGGTCACGCAGAGGATGGCCGAGGGCGGCGCCCCGGCCAAAAGCAGCCGCGCCACCCGGTCGATCAGGGTCTTGGTCTTGCCCGAGCCGGCGTTGGCGGTGACGAAGGCGTTGAGGGTCGGATCGGCGGCCAGCGCCTGGGCGGGGTCGATGACGAGGCTCATTCGCCATCCCCTTCTTCCGCGCCCGTCGACCATTCGAACACCCGCGCCAGATGGTCATAGTCGCCGGCATAGGTCTTCACGAACTGCGGCGCCGTGCGGCTTGGGTAGCCCTGGGCCGGGTTCTGATAGGCGGCGAGCAGCTTCAGGGCCCCCTCGAACGCCGCCATCCCCGCCTGCTCGCTATCGTCGCCGGCATATTTGCGGGTCTCCTCGAGGCCGGGCGGATCGCGGCCGGTAATCTTCACATAGGTGAGGTCGCCCCAGGTCCCCTTCAGCCCATCGAAGCCGCCGGCCTCGAGAATGGCGGCGGTCAGGGTCAACTGCGGCGAGAACCCGGTGTCGATCTGCTTGAGGCTGGGCGAAGAGCCGGTCTTGTAGTCGAGGATATGGCCGATGCCGTCGCGGGTGATCTCGATGCGGTCCGACTTGGCGGTCAGCACATGCGGGACGCCGTTCACATGGAAGTCCATCTCGCCCTGGACCTCGACATGCACGGCGCGGCCATCGGCCCGCCGCCGCCGCTCGAAATCGGCCACCCAGCGCGCCGTCTCCCGGGCCAGCACCGTCTCGCGCGCCAGCGCCGCCGCCGTCAGCCCGGCCGCCTTGAGTTCATCCAGATACCGCCTCTCGAAGAAGCCCTCCGGATCGGCCAGCGGCCAGGCCCGCGACAGGGCCTCGAAGGCGGCATGGATCGCCGTGCCCCGGGCCATGGACTCGACCAGCTGGTCGGGCCGCTCGAGCGGAAAGAGCTTGAGGATGTCCCGCGCCCAGAAGGCGTAGGGGTCGCGGGTCAGGGTCTCGACGCGGGTGACCGACAGCTTCCTTGGCCGGTCGGCCACCGGCGGGATCGGGACCGGCCGCTTGATCGGCGCATAGCCGACGCCGCCGTCCAGCGCCTTGGCCCAGACGTTCAGCTCGGGCCGCCCCGGCAGGGCCCGCCCGGCCCCCCGGGCCAGGGTCTTCAGCCGCCACAGCCAGCGGCTCTCGGTGGCCGGCGCCCCCTCGCGCCGGGCGCTGTTGACCAGGACGACCTCCGGCGCACAGGCGGCCTGGGCGAAGTCGTGGGCCGACAGGCCGACCCGGCGCTCCGGGCTGGGCAGACCCAGGGTCCGGCGCATGGTCCGCGACAGGAAGGGGTCGATCGGCGCGCCGCGCGGCCACACCCCCTCCTCCAGCCCGGCCAGCACCAGCCGGTCGGCCCGGGTCATCCGCGATTCCAGCGTGCCCATGATCGACAGCCGCGCATGCACTGCCTCGCCGCCGCGCACCGTTTCGTCGGCGATCATCCGCTGCATCAGGGTGACGAACCCCTGGCGGGTGACGCGCGGCAGCAAGGACCCCTGCGCGATCAGCCCGCTCAGCAGCCGCGCCAGGCACTCGCCTTCCGGCCCGGCCCACAGCAGCTCGGCCCCGGCGCAGACCGCCTCCAGACCCGCCGCCAGCCCGGCCGCCGCCTCGCCGACATCGGCCGTACCGCTTTCGAATGCGGCCCCCGCGAGATCGACCGCCGCATCGAGGTCGCGCGACAGGGCTTCCGCCAGCTCCAGCGCCGGACGTTCAGCCGGCCGCGCCTCCGCCCAGTCCTTCAGTCTGTTGGCCAGGGCTTCGGGGCTGCGAGGGCGGGGCCCCCGCAATCCGCGCAGTTCCAGCACTTGCGTCTCGGCGGCCAGGACCTCAGCCTCGCGGCCCAGCCGGGTCAGCGGGCTTTTCAGGATCTGCAGCCGCGCCACCGGGCTGGCCGGGTCGAGCACCAGCTCGGCCATGGCCACCGCCAGGCCGCCGGCCGGTTTCAGGGTCAGCGGAACCCCGGCCGAACTGTCCGCCGCCACGCCCCAGCGGGCCAGCTTGGCCGACACCCGCCGGGCCAGCGACAGGTCAGGGGTGATCAGGGCGCAGGTCTTGCCAGGCGTTTCCAGGGTCTCGCGCAGCAGCAGGGCACAGACCTCGGCCGTCTCCTCTTCACCGGCCCCGGTGACGGTGGACAGGCCCTGCAGCCCCGCCTCGAAGGGATCGACCCCCTCATCGGATTCCGCCCGCAGCGCCCGGATGACCTCCAGCCAGTCGGCGGTCGCCTCAGCTGGCCGCAGGGCCTCGTTGATCACCCGCCGCCGCCAGCGGCCGCGCCGGTCGGTATCGGGCCGCCAAGTGCGCACCGCGCCGCGGGGAACATCGGCCAGCTTCAGCAGGGTCTTCATGGCCCCTTGGGGATGCTGGTCATCGACCTCCGCCCAGGCGCTGTCGGCCAGGTCCTCGTCGAGCCCGGGCAGGATCACCGCCCCGCGCGGCAGCCCGGCGATCACCTTCAGCAGCCGCGCCGTCGCCGGCTGCGCCCCGGTCGAGCCGGCGGCGATCACCGGTCCCTGCGGCGGATGGTCGGTCCAGCTCTTGGCCAGATGATCCAGCAGCTTCACCCGCCGGTCGGCGACATCCATCAGGCCAAGCGCTTCCAACCGCTTGGGCCATTCCCGGATGGTCAGGTTCAACACCCCGGCCGAGATCTGCCAGTGCAGCGCCAGGTCCTTGTCGACCAGGTCGCCGATCCGTTCGGCCACCGGGGCTTCCTCGATGGCCGCCGCGTCGAGAAACGCCGCCAGGGCGTCGGCCAGCTCCAGCGCATGGCTGGCCCCCAGCCCGACCGTCGAGGCCGCGTTGACCAGCTTCGCCAGTTCGAACCGCCGCCGCATCGGATCGATGGCCGGCGGCAGGTCCAGCCCCGCATCCCCCGGCTCGAACGGCGGCTCACCCTCGTCCAGATCCCCCAGAGCCCGGATTTGCGGCAGCAGCACCGCCCGGCCGCCGGAGGCTTTCAGGAACGACTCCGTCAGCGCCCGCACCGCCCGCCGCGTCGGCACCAGCAGCAGGGCGCCAGGCACATCCTCCGGCCCCGGCAGGGCGTCCACCAGCCCGGCCGCCAGGTCGTCGAGGAACGGCCGGTGGGCGGGGATGGAGAACCAGTTGGCGGGTGAGTCGGGCATGTCGCCGGCACTATGGCACGCGAGTGACGTGACAGCATCGCTCTCCCCCATGCAATGGGGGAGTGGCTTTGGCGAGCGCTGCAAGCGAGCCAAACCGAGGGGGTCCCCCCACCGGCGGTGGATCGCTAGCCACCAACCGCCGGCGCTGCCCCGCCTCCTGGTCCGTCGCTCACGCTCCGAACCGTCCTCCGCCCCCTCGCGGGGGCGGAGAGCGAATGCCGCTACGCGCCCGCCGCAGCCAGCTTCCCCTGCGCCAGTTCCCGCGCTTCCGGGTCGCCGACGTGCATCCACAGGCCGGGCGGGCTGACGCCGTAAAGCCGGCCCTCCAGCGCCAAGGCCTTCCACAGCGGCAGCAGCGAGAACGGACCCTCCGGCCCGTCCCGGACCACCGACGGCTTGCAGATGTGCAGGCCGACATAGACGTACGGCGCCGTCTCGCCCGGCTGCTTGAACCGCACCCGGCCGTCCGCTTCCAGGAACACGTCGCCCGTATCGTGGAAGCCCATCGACGTCGCCGTCGGGGCCAGCATCAGGCAGACGTCCATCCGGGCCGGATCCCAGAGTTCGACCACCTGCTCGATGGCCGGCGCCGCGCCGTCCAGCCAGATGGCGTCGATGTTGGCGACGAAGAAGGCCTCGTCGGGCAGCAGCGGCAGGGCGTGCTTGACCCCGCCGCCGGTCTCCAGCGCCTCGGCCCGTTCGTCCGAGACGACGATGCGCGGGGCGGTCGTACGGGCCTTGAGGTGCGCCTCCATCAGGTCGGCGAAATAGTGGACATTGACCACGGCGGTCTCGACCCCGACCGCCGCCAGCCGGTCCAGCATGTGATCCATCAGCGCCTTGCCGCCGACCTCGACCAGGGCCTTGGGCCGGTCGTTGGTCAGCGGCCGCATGCGGGTGCCGAGACCCGCCGCCAGCACCATCGCCGTCTTCGGGGTCTTGCTCATCGCCGCGCCTCCGCCGGTACGTATTCGTCGAACCAGGCCTTGAGGTCGCCCAGAGCCGGATCGGCCAGGCAGAGATCGAGATAGCCCCAGAGTCTCGGCAGGAAGCCCTCGTACTTCGGCTTGCCGTCCCGCACGACCAGCCGCGCGAAGATGCCGATGATCCGCGCCACGTTCAGCGCGCCCAGCGCATGATAGTCGCTGAGGAATTTTACCCGGTCCAAATCCGGATGGGCCGCCAGATAGCGCTCCAGAGCCGCCTCTTCCCGCTCCGGCGTCACCTGCCGGCGGGCGTCGTGCAGCAGCATGGACAGGTCCCAGACCCGGTGCGCCTTCACCGCGTCCTGGAAATCGATCAGCCCGACCCGCGCCGGCCCCTCGCGCTCCGGCAGCCAGATCAGGTTCTCGGCATGATAGTCGCGGTGGCAGAACACCTCGGCTTCCGCCTCGGCGCGGGCGCGGATCGGCGTCCACACAGCCTCCCAGGCCCGGGTCGCCGCCGCGTCCGGCGCGAAGGCCGGGCGCAGTTTCGGCAGCCATTCGACGAACAGGTCGCTGGCCATGGTCAGGGCCAGCTCGTCATAGGTCAGCAGCGGCCAGGCCAGCTCCTCCCCGATCGTCGAGGGCGGCGGCGACACCGAATGCAGTACCACCAGCGCATCGATGGCCGCGTCGTACAGCGGCGCCTCATCATGACCCTGGGCGATTTCCTGGGCGAACAGGCCGTCGCCAAGATCCTCCAGCACCGCCAGGCCGGCCGCCGCGTCGAAGGCGACAATGCCGGGCGCCGACAGGCCCTGGTCCTTCAGATAGCGCGCGCAGGCGACGAAGGCGTCCACCCGGCCCGCCGCCAGCCGGTAGGCGGCGTTGAAGCCCAGCGCCCGGCGCTCTTCCGGCGAGGCATCCGGCGGGCAGGCCGCCGTCTCGGCCTTGGGCGGCTGGTCCATGAAGATCAGGCTGGGACCGTCCAGCGGGTACAGTCGCTCATAGGCCCGCGTCGAGGCGTCGCCGGTCAGCGGCTGGCGCCGCGCCTGGCCGAGGCCCGCCTCGGCCAGGAACCGCGCCTTCAGGGCTTCACGATCAGAACTCAAGCGGTCGGTCCTTCCAGGCGCCATGGGGGGTCAGCCGCGCCGCGCGGCCGTCACCCTCGATGGTGATCTCTATATCCAGTCTGTCGGCCGGAAGGCGACCCTCCAGCCGCTGCGGCCATTCGATCAGCGCCGCCCCGCCCTCCAGCGCCTCGTCCAGCCCGATCTCGTAGGCCTCGTCCGGATCGCTCAGGCGATAGAGGTCGAAGTGGGCGACCGGGAAGTCGCGGCCGTCATAGAACTGCACCAGGGTGAAGGTCGGGCTCGGCACCTCTTCGTCCGGCGTCGTCAGGGCCCGCACCAGGGCCCGGGCCAGGGTCGACTTCCCCGCCCCCAGCGGCCCGGTCAGGCAGATGGCCTCGCCGGGGCGCAGAGCCGCGGCGAGGCTGCGGCCAAGCGCTTGCGTCGCGGATTCCTCCGGCAAATCCACGACCTTCACGATCCCTTCTCCCGCTTGCCGGGAGAAGGTGGCCCCCGAAGGGGGTCGGATGAGGGCAGCACCGGCCACGAAAAATTAGCGACAGCGCTATCCGCGCCAGAACGCGCACAACCGCTGGAAGCCGGCGCTGCCCTCATCCGGCCGCTACGCGGCCACCTTCTCCCGGCAAGCGGGAGAAGGCTCGCTGCGCTCGTCAAAACACCGCCTCCGGATTCTGCGGCAGCACCCGCTCGACAAAGCGCTTGAGGGCGTCACTGACCTCGCCGGACTCGCCCTCCAGCCGCTGCGCCGGAATCGGCCGCCCGACGGTCAGCTCGAACTTCCGGCCCTTCTTGTTGAGCAGCTCATGGAACAGGGTGATGTCCCTAAGCTCCGGCGAAAAGCCGTTGAAGAAGTGGAACAGGGTCGACCACGGCCCGGCCACATGCACCGGCACGACCGGCGTCCCGTACTTCTGCGCCACCGAGACGGCCGTCGGCATCCAGGGCTTGTCGGTCAGCACCCCTTGCGCATCGCGGCGCGACAGCACCCCGGCCGGGAAGATGGCCAGGCAGCGTTCCGCCTCCATGGCTTCCCGCGTCATCTGCAACGTCAGCCGGGTGCGCTCCCGGGTCCGCTTGGTCTTGACCCATTCGACCGGGATCAGCGCCTCGTCGAAGCGGGGGCAGACGCGGTGGGCGTCGGAGTTGGCGTAGAAGACCACGTCGGGGCGAGGGCCCTTGAGGGCGTCGTAGAGGGCGATGCCGTCGGCGATGCCGGTCGGATGGTTGGCCACCACGATCAGCCGGCCGGAGCCGGGCACATGCTCCAGCCCCCGCACCGAGGTTTCCAGCGCCAGCAGCTCGGAGATGTGCTCCAGCGCGGCCGCCCCGCCCATGACCGAGATGGCGTCGGCCATCGCCACCGCCTGCGGATAGTGCAGGGTCCGGTACAGCGGCCCCCGCACCACGGGCCAGACCGGCGATCCCGCCAGCTTCGGCGCCCGCTCCT
This sequence comes from Caulobacter sp. NIBR1757, assembly GCF_027912495.1. GTDB lineage: Bacteria > Pseudomonadota > Alphaproteobacteria > Caulobacterales > Caulobacteraceae > Caulobacter. The sequence goes on from NZ_CP115463.1 coordinate 53,952, forward strand.
CGATCAGCACATCGACGATGTGTTTGCTCATGAGCCGGTTGTAGGCAATGTCGCGACAGCCCGCAAAGTCACGATCCTTCTCCCGACGAGCGGGAGAAGGGCGCTTCGCTCACTTCACCAACGCGTCGAACTCGTCGACCAGCCGTTCCAGCTGGCTGACCCCCGCCGCCCAGAAGCTCTTCTGGCGCGGGTCGAGCCCGAACGGTTCCAGCGCCTCGACGTAGGTCGCGGTGCCGCCGGCGGCGAGCAGCTTTTCATAGACCGGCGCGAACCCGGCCGGGTCCTCGCGCCGCTTCTCCATCAGCGCCCGCACCAGCAGGTCGCCGAAGGCGTAGGCATAGACATAGAAGGGCGCGTGCACGAAGTGGCTGACATAGGACCAATAGTGCTCATACCCGGGATTCAAACGCACCGCGGGGCCCAGGCTCGCCCCCATCACCTCCAGCCACAGGCCGCCGATTTCCTCCGGGGACAATTCGCCGGACTTGCGGGCGTCGTGGAAGCGGGTCTCGAACTGGTGGAAGGCAATCTGGCGCACCACGGTGTTGAGCCCGTCCTCGATGCGCCCGGCCAGCAGGCCGAGCTTCTCCTCGGGCCGGGCCTCGGCCAGCAGCCGTTCGAACACCAGCCCCTCGCCGAAGATCGAGGCCGTCTCGGCCAGGGTCAGCGGGGTGTCGGCCAGCAGGGTGCCGAGCGGCGCCGCCAGGGTCTGGTGGACGGCATGACCCAGCTCATGGGCCAGGGTCAGCACATCCCGCCGCTCGCCCATGAAGTTCATGAACACGTACGGATGCCGGGTCGAGCTGACCGGATGGCTGTAGGCGCCTGACTGCTTGCCGGGCCGGGGCCTGGCATCGATCCACGGCCGGTCGAAGAAGACCCGCGCCCCATCGGCGAACTTCGGGGCCAGGGCGCTGAAGCTGTCGAGGACCATGCTTTTGGCCTCGCCCCACTCATAGAGCCGGGGCTGGGCCGTGGTCAGCGGGGCGTTGCGGTCCCAATGGTCGAGGGTCTTCTTGCCCATGACCCTGGCCTTGAGGGCGTAATAGCGGTGCGAGGTCGCCGCATAGCCGTCGGTCACCGCCTCGACCATGGCCTCGACGCTGGCGCCATGCACCTCGTTGGCCAGGTGACGGCCCTGAGCCGGATACTCATACTTGCGCCAGCGATCCTCGACCTGCTTTTCGAAGGCCAGGGTGTTGAGGCAGAGGCCGATGGTCGAGCTGTTGGCCTGCAGCGCCGTCGCCAGGCCACCCGCGGCCGCCTTGCGCTTCTTGCCATCCGGATCGCTCAGCCGGTTCAGCGTCTCGGGCAGGGTCAGGCTCTCGCGCCCGACCTTGGCCCGCAGGCCCGCCAGCGTGTCGTCATAGAGCCGCGACCAGCCGGCCACGGCCGGCGAGCGGTCGAGCAGCAGGGTTTCCAGCTCCTGGCTCAGCTCATGCGGCCGCGACAGCCGCACCCGGCGGATCCAGGGCGCCCAGCGCTCGGCGCCCGGATGGGCCTTCAGGGCGGCGTCGATCTCGCCGTCCTCCAGCTGGTTGAGCTCAAGGGTGAAGAACAGCGACTTGCCGGCGATCTCGGCGCTCTTCATCCGGAAGTCGGCCTCGAACTTGGCCCAGCGCGGGTCATCCCTGGCCGTCGAGGCCGACAGCGAGGCGAAGGCGCTGACCGCATAGAGGCCGTCGGCCGCCTGCTCGTAGAGCCGGATGCCCTTGTCGATCAGGGCGCCCAGCTTTGCCGGCTCGCTGCGGGCGGCGAGGAACTGGCCCTCCAGCGCCGCCAGGGCGTCGTTGGCGGCCCGCGCCGCGTCGGTGTCGGCGGCGATGCGCGGGTCGTCGCGGTCGGCGTAGAGGTCGGCGAGGCTCCATTCGGGAGCGGCGGCGGTGATCTTGGCAAGCTGGGACATGGCGGTGGATTTAGGGCGTCAGGGCAGCGAAGCATAGGGCTGGCGCGCACAGGTGACTGTCTCGCGCAGCGTGACTGTCACCGTCCGGCGCTGAACGGTGACAGTCATCCGGCTGCGCCGGAGGACAGTCACCTGGGCCTCAAATGAAGCCGCGCCGCTTCCACCAGCTCAGCACCAGCGCCGGCCAGACCTCGACGGGCTTGCCATGGGTGAACCGCAGTCCGAAGCCGTGGCCGCCCTCGCCGAAGATGTGCATCTCGGTCGGGACCCGCTTCGCCCGCAAGGCCGCCTCCAGCGCCAGACTGTTCTCGACCGGCACGGAGGCGTCATCGGCCGCATGCAGCAGGAAGGTGGCCGGGGCGTCCTCGCGGGCCCGGGTCTCCAGTGACCAGCGGGCTTCCAGCTCGGGCGTCGGGTCCTTGCCCAGCAAGAGCTGGCGCGAGCCGGCATGCGCCAGCGGCGGCCTCATGGTCGCCACCGGATAGACCAGCACGCTGATGTCCGGCCGCGCCGACAGCCTGTCCGCCGCATCGACCGGCCTGTAGACCGCCTCGTCGAACATCAGGCTCAGGCAGCCGGCCACATGGCCGCCGGCCGAAAACCCCATCAGCCCGATGCGGGCCGGGTCCAGCCCAGACCCCTTGCGCCCCGCCTCGCGCCGCACCAGCCGCAGGGCCCGCTGGGCGTCCTGCAGCGGCGTTGCCGGTCCCGCCGCCCAGCCGTCGCCCGGCAGCCGGTAGCTCATCACATAGACGGTCAGGCCGGCGGCGGCGAACGCCCGCGCGCACTCATAGCCTTCCTTGTCGCGCACCACCCATCGGTAGCCGCCGCCGGGCGCGATGAGCAGCGAGGCGCCGTTCGGGGTCTTTGGCCGGAACACCTTGAGGTCCGGGTCCCGCACCCCCTTGATGATGCGGTCGCGCAGCGGCGCCGGCGGCGGCGAGCGATCGGTCTCTTCCTCGACCACCGTGACCCCGGCCCCGCCCGGCGCCCCCTGCGGCCACAGGCGGATGGACGCCGCCATGTCCTCGCGGGTCTCCTGACCGGCCAGCGCCGGCGCCGGTCCGGCCAGTCCCGCCGCCAGGGCGCCCTGGACCAGGGTCCTTCGGCCGATGATCATCACGCGAACACCCCCATTTTGAGCTCAGGTTCGACGAACACAGTTAGGCCGTCTTAACGCTCTTGCCGATAAACTTCCGCGATTGGGTCGGGTTTTGGGCAACCACAGGATCATGGACACCGGGGTTCTCCCCGCGCCGTCGGGCGCGCCAGACGACAATGACGGCGTCCTGCCGGCCGTCAATGCACCGTCCCTGCTGCTGGCCGGGATGATCGCCCCCCTGCCGCTGCTCTATGCCCTGACCCTGCCCTTCGGCCTGGCCCTGGCCCTGATCGGTCATCCCTGGCTTGGCCTGTTCTCCTGCATCGGCAACATGGCCGCCGACAGCGTCATCCAGCCGCTCTACCGCCGCTGGCAGGAGACGGCGGAGGCCTTCGAGCCCGCCGCCATGGAGGCCCGGATCGGCTGGTGCGCCGGCATGCGCGCCAGCGCCGCCATCGTCTGGCCCGTCGCCGCCGTCCTGACCCGGGGCCATCCGGCCGACCTGATGTTCCTCGGCCTCTCGACCTGCCTGTTGATGAGCGCCGGCGTCGTCCAGAGCGCGCTGTCGCCGCGCCTCTACCTGATGTCCGCGGGGCCGGTGCTGATCGGCCTGTGCGCCGCCATGTTTGGCCGCTTCCCGATGGTCCCGGCCCTCGGCCTGACCCTCACCCTGACCATGCTGGCGGTCATGCTGGGTCTCATGAGCGGCGGCATCTCGCGCCTGCTCGGCCAGTGGTCGGAGATGGTGGCCGGCAACACCCGCCTGATCGACCGGCTGAGGGCCGAACGGGCCGCCGCCGAGATCGCCCGCGAGGAGGCCCGCCGGGCCGGCGAGTCCAAGGCCCGCTTCCTGGCCACCATGAGCCACGAGATCCGCACCCCGATGAACGGCGTGCTGGGCATGGCCCAGCTGCTCCGATCCTCCGCCCGGGACGAACAAAAGGACCAGATCGACACCCTGATCCAGAGCGGCGAGTTCCTGATGTCGATCCTCAACGACATCCTCGACCTCTCGCGCATTGACGCCGACCGCATGGCCATCGTCACCGCCCCGCAGAACATAAGCGAACTGGCCCGCGAGCTGAACGGTTTCTGGGGCGCGGCCGCCGCGCAGAAGGGTCTCGAGCTGACCCTCGAGGTCGATCCGGCCCTGCCGCCCGTGCTGGTCATGGACGGCCGCCGCATACGCCAGGTGCTGTTCAACCTGATCGGCAATGCCCTGAAGTTCACGCCGGAAGGGCGCGTCGGCATCGAACTGACCGGCGAGCCCGACAGCGATGGCGCGGCCCGCCTGCGGATCAGCGTCCGCGACAGCGGCATCGGCATCGATCCGGCCACCCTGCCGCAGCTGTTCGACGCCTTCACCCAGGCCGACGAGTCCAGCCGCCGCGACTTCGGCGGCACGGGCCTGGGCCTGGCCATCTGCAGCCAGCTGACCGAGCTGATGGGCGGCCGGCTGTGGGCCGAGAGCAGGCCCGGCCTCGGCTCCACCTTCCATATCGAACTGATCCTGCCGATCGGCGAGGCGGCCCCGGCCGCCAGCGAGGACCCGGCCGCCGCCCCGGCCCAGGGTCCGCCCCTCAGCATCCTGGCGGTGGACGACAACGCCGTGAACCTGGTGGTGCTGGACCAGATCCTCACCGCCTTCGGCCACCGGGTCAGCAAGGCGGCCAGCGGTCCGGAGGCCCTCGACCGCCTGTCGGTCGCCGCCTTCGACCTGGTGCTGATGGACATCCAGATGCCCGGCATGACCGGCATCGAGGCCCTGACCGCCCTGCGCGGCGCCCCCGGCCCCAACCAGGACACCCCGGTCATCGCCGTGACCGCCGACGTCCTGACCCGCGACCGCAAGGCCTATGTCGCTCTCGGCTTCGACGGCCAGGTCAGCAAGCCGGTGCAGATCCCGGCCCTGATGGCCGAACTGGCCGGGCTATCGGACGAGCGGACCATGCTGGTGCGGGCGACGGGCTGACTAAATCCTCCCCCGTAGCGCAAAGCGCGTACGGGGGAGGGGGACCGCCCGCGCAGCGGGGGGTGGAGGGGGCGAGTGACAGAGCGCCGCCTCGGCAAGGTTTTCGCGAATACTCTCTGGCAGCCGGCGCACGGCCCTCGCCCCCTCCACCGCTTCGCGGTCCCCCTCCCCCGCTGCGCGTGGGAGGATTGGAAAATTAACCCCCGACTCAGGTCTCCTACACCCCGCCTTTACCCACCTCTGTTTCAATACGGATCAACGAGCGACGGCCCACGAGGTCGCATCGCCGGTACTTGGTGGGATGCTTCAACATGACCAAAACGGTCCTGGTCGTCGATGACGACCCGACTCAGCGAAGGCTGATCCAGGCGGTGCTCGAGCGCGACGGTTTCGCCGTCGTTCAGGCCGAGAGTGGTGACGTGGCCATGAGCCACCTGCAGGCCGGCAAGCCCGCCGACGTGGTGCTGCTCGACCTGCAGATGCCGGGCCTGTCGGGTCACGACGCCCTGAAGGAGATGCGCGCCCGCGCCCTCAACCAGCCGGTCATCGTGCTGACCGCGTCCGGCGGCGTCGACACCGTGGTCAAGGCCATGCAGGCCGGGGCCTGCGACTTCTTCGTCAAGCCAGCGTCCCCTGAACGCATCATCGCCTCGGTCCGCAACGCCCTGTCGCTGGGCGAGCTGAAGGGCGAGGTCGATCGGCTCAAGAAGCACTCTAATGGAAGGACTAGTTTCGCCGACCTGATCGGCGAGAGCCCCCACATGCGCATTGTCAAGCGCATGGGCGAGCGCGCCGCCAGGTCCTCGATCCCGGTGCTGATCACCGGCGAGAGCGGCGTCGGCAAGGAAGTCATCGCCCGCGCCGTGCACGGGTCCAGCGACCGCTCCGGCAAGCCCTTCGTCGCCGTCAACTGCGGCGCCATCCCCGAGAACCTGGTCGAAAGCATCCTGTTCGGCCACGAAAAGGGCAGCTTCACCGGCGCCTCGGATAAACACCTGGGTAAATTCCAGGAGGCCAACGGCGGCACCCTGTTCCTCGACGAGGTCGGCGAACTGCCGCTCGACATCCAGGTCAAGCTGCTGCGCGCCCTGCAGGAGAGCGAGATCGACCCGGTCGGCGCCAAGCGCTCGATCAAGGTCGATGTCCGCATCGTCTCGGCCACCAACCGCGACCTGTCGGACGCCATCCGCGAAGGCCGCTTTCGCGAGGACCTCTACTACCGCCTGAACGTCTTTCCGATCGAGGCCCCCTCCCTGCGCGAACGGCGCGAGGATGTGCCGGCCCTGGTCGAGGCCTTCATCAAGCGGTTCAACGTCGAAGAGGGCAAACGCGTCGTCGGCGCCGCGCCGGAGACCATGGCCTTCCTCACCGCCTTCGACTGGCCGGGCAACGTCCGCCAGCTGGAGAACGCCGTCTACCGCGCCATCGTCCTGGCCGACGCCCCCTACCTGCAGCCGCACGACTTCCCGGCCATCAGCGGGGTGAAGGCCCCTCCGATGGAGGACGTGGTCCAGCCGGTCGCCGGCCAGGTCCCGCGCGCCATCCCGACCGCCCAGCAGCTGCTGGCCGAGATGCCGGCGGATTCGCCCGTGCGCATCCTCGACGGCCACGGCCACCTGCGCACCCTGGAAGAGATCGAAAAGGACCTCATCCAGCACGCCATCGACGTCTACGCCGGCCATATGTCCGAGGTCGCCCGCCGCCTCGGCATCGGCCGCTCGACCCTCTATCGCAAGGTCCGCGAGCAGGGCATCGACGTGGATATCAAGGAGGTCGGTTAGGCCCCGGCGTTCGGGAAAAACGCCCCCCTTTCCGGATGACGCGGGTCTTTCAGCGCTGACCTAGGGTGACCCCTCACAATGAGGGGTGAACCATGGTCTTCCGTTCCATCCTGCCTGCCCTGGCCGTTGCGGTCCTGGCTATCGCTGGCCAGGCCGCCGCCCAGACCAGGCTGAGCCCGCCCAATGGCCTCGGCTCCGTGCTTCTTCCGACCGGCATCGAGCGCCATCCGCTGGGCGGCGACACCGACGAGACGCTCAGCTTCATCGTCCGCCGTCCCGGCCAGACCGGTCTCGACTGGGCCGGCCTGTGCATGGTCTCGATCAGCCGCCCGGCGAAGCCTCCGACCGTGGAGAGCTGGACCACCGTCGCCGCCATCTACTACGCCAACGCCGAGCAGAAGGCCCGCGAGCGGGTGTCGGGCAAGGGCGGGACCTTCGACCGGATGCTGACCAACAAGCCCTGGACCTCGAAGACCGGCTGGGCGGGCTGGTTCACCGCCTACCAGGCGACCACCAAGGACGGGGTCAGCGAGAGCAGCGTCTTCGGCGGCACCCAGCTGGCCATCGACATCCGCGTCGTGCTCAACTGCACCAGCTCCCAGGGCCAGAGCTTCACCCCCGCCGACCTGGCGGTCATCGAGAAGCTCAGCCAGTCGGTTTCGAACTAATCCTCTATCCATCGCTGTCATCCTCCGGCCGCGCAGCGGACCGGGGGACCCATATGTGGACGACCCCCACCCTGCAAGTCGTCGCGGATTGATCTGATCGTAGTCGCTTGCGCCCATATGTCCGGTCTGGCGGCCTTGGATATTGGCCGTCGCCAAGATGGTTTGCGCGGGATGGGTTCCGATCAAGGCAGCGGTCTGTGACGCCGTTGGGTCCCGCGGAGTGTCCCATCCATTTGATCGATCGATCACACCATCTGCCTCTTGCAAGGAACGGGTTGAGCCTGCCGGCTAGGCAGGTTGTTGGGAAGGCGCGGCGAGGCGGCGAGACGGATCGTAGTCCTGTCCGCTGACCATGAGGCGCCAGGCGATGCGGGCGGTCTTGTTGGCGAGGGCGACGGCGACCTGCTTGGTCGGCTTTGTGGCCAATAGCCGATTGAGCCATGGCCACGGCTGTCCTCGACCCGCTTTGGCGTTCTGGATCACCGCCATGGCCCCGCAGACCAGGACGGCTCGAAGCGCCTCGTCGCCGGCCCGGGTGATGCCGCCAAGGCGGGTCTTGCCGGCAGTGGAATGGTCCTTGGGCGTGAGGCCCAGCCAGGCGGCGAAGTCGCGCGCTGAGCGGAAGGCCTTGGGGTCCGGGGTCTTGGCGGCGAGCATGACCGCGCCGACGATCCCGACGCTGGGGATCCTGGCCAGCCGGCGGCTGGTCTGATCGGCCCGATGATGCGCCGCCATCCGGGCGTCGATCTCGACGATCTGCGCCTGCAGGGCGAGGAGCTGGCGGCCAAGACCCGCGAACAGGTCCCGGGCCAGGTCGGGCAAAGCCTGGTCGGCGGCGACGCGCTCCAGCAGCGGCTCGATCTTGTCCAGCCCGGTCGGAGCGATCAGCCCGAACTCGGCGGCATGGCCGCGAATGGCGTTGGTCAGCTGGGTGCGGCTTCGCACCAGTCGGTCCCGCGTCGCCAGCAGCATCAGCACCGCCTGCTCCTGAACCGTCTTGACCGGCACCGGCCTCATCGTCGGCCGGCTCATCGCTTCGCAGCCGGCCTCGGCGTCGCGACCGTCGTTCTTGCCTCGCTTCAGATAGGCCTTCACATACTGGGCCGGCAGCAGCATCACCTGATGGCCAAGCCCCGCCAGCTCCCGCGCCCAGTGGTGTGAACCTCCACAGGCTTCCAGTCCGATCACCGTCGGCGCCAGCCTGGTGAAGAACGGGATCATCTCCCGCCGCCGAAGTTGCCGGCGAATGACGACCTTCTCGCCTGCGTCCACACCGTGCAGCTGAAACAGCTGCTTGGACGTATCGATGAATATGCGCGTAGGATGCTCCACGGACGGCCCTCCTTGAGATGAGTTCAGACAACCCATCTTGGCACACCGATGCCGCCGGGGGTCGTCCACCCCATCAAGCCGGCTCTGGAAAGACTCGTGAGACTCTTCACGCGGAAAGTTGGGTCCCCCGGTTCCCGCTTCGCGGGCCCAGAGGATGACAGCGGGAGGGATTACTTGTCCGTTCCGCCGCGCCCCATCGGTCGTCGCCGACCCCGGGCAGGAGGCCCCTTGCCGGGCCTGGTGTCCTCCCCCTTGGCCTTGGCGGCGATTTCCTTGAGCTTGCGGTTCTGCATGGCCGACAGGGCCTGGCCGGGCGCGCCCAGCTCCGGGTCGCCGAAGGCCCGGCCGTAGGTCTTCACCCGCTCGGCGACGGACCCCAGGAACTCACCTTCCCAGTCGGACAGCTTGACGCCGGCCTTGTCGGCCGCGCGCTGGGTCTTGCGCAGGGCGTTGAGGGCCGAGCGCTGCGCGGCCTTGCGGGCCAGCGCCTTGAAGTCGGGGGGATCCTTCCGCTTCAAGCGCCCCCCAAGGCTACAGCCCGCCGATGGCCGACAGGTAGAGGTCGATCAGCGCCTCTTCCTCGCTGAGCTTGGCCTTGTCCTGTTTGCGCATGCGCACGACCTTGCGCAGGATCTTGGTGTCGAAGCCGTTGCCCTTGGCCTCGGCATAGACTTCCTTGAGGTCGGCCATGACGCCGGCCTTGTCCTCTTCCAGCCGCTCGATGCGCTCGATGATGGTGCGCAGCTGGGTCTGGGCGGTGCCGTTCAGGACATCGACGGTGGGCTGCTCATCGGACATGGAAGAAGGCTCTCACGGGAAGCGGAATTGGGGAAGGCGCGGTGTAGAGGAAAGGGGCGCCGGGCTCAATGCGCCCGTGCGACCTTCAAAGCAGCCCGTGCGCCTTCAACGTCGGCGCCAGGGCCGACGGGTCGGTGAAATGCAGCACATGGAAGCCGAGCTCGGCCGCCGCCGCGATGTTCACCGCGCCGTCATCGACGAACAGCAGCTGGTCCGGTCGCAGGCCTGCCCGCTCGCTGGCCAAGGCGTAGATCGCCGGTTCGGGCTTGATCAACCCCTCGTCGCCGGAGACAACCACCGCCTTCAGGTGCCGCACCGCCGGGGCCATCGGCGCGATGGTCGGCCAGACCGGCCCGGCCATGTTGGTCAGGCCGAACTGCGGCACGCCTCGCGCCGCCAGGGCTTCCATGGCCTGTTCAGTCTCTTCGATCACCCCGCCGAACATCTCGTCCCAGCGGTCCCACCAGGCGCGGATTTCCGCCTCGTGCTCGGGAAACCGCGCGATCAGGTCAGCGGTGTTCTGTTCGGCCGGCACGCCGCGGTCGGTCAGGCCGTGCCAGGCCATGGTGCAGACATGCGAAAGGAACCGGTCGCAAGCGGCCGGTTCCTCGAAAATCTTCGCGTACAGGTTCCGGGGATCCCAGCGAACGATCACATTGCCGACGTCCCAGAGGACGCCACGCGGGCGACCGCCGAAAGTGGATACCGGTTTCGGCATCAGGGCGCCCGCCACGAAACAACTGAGCTTTTCGATTTCATCGAAAAGCTCGGGGCCTTCATCAGCCTTGCTTGGCTTTGAAGCGCGGATCGGTCTTGTTGATCACGTACAGGACGCCCTTGCGGCGAACCAGCTTGCAGTCGCGGTGGCGCGACTTCAGCGACTTGAGCGAGCTACGAACCTTCATTGGTCTTTACCATGCGGCTGCGGGGAACCCGCGCACGCGGAGGCCCTCATCTGAATTGAGCGGGCGGCTATAGGGTCGGATCGCACGGGAGTCAACGTCCGAAGGCCCGCGGCGGGGTCCGTCGCGGCAGGGCCAGGCTTCGCCGCTGGCGCGTTTGTGATGGCCCTGTTCATCTTCCTCCCGTTAGCTTGGCGCCATGGACAGACGCGCCTTCCTCCTCCTGACCCTCGCCGGCTGCGCCGACCCGCAGCTGGAGCCGACCCTGACGCAGGTGGCCGGGACAAGCCCCGGGCCCGCGCCGCCGCCGGCCGGACCGGCTCCCGTGGTGTCCGGCGATCCCAACTTCGACGCCTGGCTGGCCCAGTTCAAACCCAAGGCCGTGCTGGCCGGGGTGCCCCAGGAGGTGGTCGATCGCGAGACGGCCGGCTTGACGCCCGACACCGGCGTCGTCGCCTCCGACGGCAGGCAGCCGGAATTCTCCAAGCCGGTCGGCGACTATGTGAAGGGCACAGTCAGCGACGTGCGCATCAGCCAGGGCCGCCAGTTCCGCGATCAGCTGCCCTACCTGCCCGGCATCGAGCAGGCCTTCCGGGTGCCGCGCGAGATCGTGCTGGCCGTCTGGGCCATGGAGTCGGCCTTCGGCAAGGTGCAGGGCGACAAGGACATCGTCCGCTGCCTGGCCACCCTGGCCGCCGACGGCCGCCGGCGCGGCTGGGCGGAGAGCGAACTCATCTCGGCGCTGAAGATCATCGCCACCGGCGAACAGACCCGCGCTCGCCTCAAGGGCAGCTGGGCCGGGGCCATGGGCCAGACCCAGTTCCTGCCCGGCGTCTATCTCTCCACCGCCATCGACGGCGACCGCGACGGCCACCGCGACATCTGGGGCAGCACCCACGACGCCCTGGCCTCGACCGCCAACTACATGGCCAAGGCCGGCTGGAAGCCCGGCGAAAGCTGGTCGCGCGAGGTGCTGCTGCCGACCGGTTTCGACTATTCCCTGACCGAAGGGGCCCGCGAGGCCCTGCCGGTGTGGACGGGCCGGGGCGTGAAGCGCGCCGACGGCCTGCCCTGGTCGGCCGCCGACCAGGCGTCCAGCGCCAGCCTGATCCTGCCGTCCGGCTACACGGGGCCGGCCTTCCTGATCTTCCCGAACCACGCGGCGATCATGAAGTACAACAACAGCACCGCCTATGCCCTGGGCGTCGGCCTGCTCGCCCTGCGTTTCGGCGGCGAGGGCCCGCTGGTCACCCCCTGGCCGGCCGAGACGCCGCTCAGCCGCACCGACCGCGTGCTGGCCCAGGAAAGCCTGGTCAAGCTGGGCTACGACACCGGCGGCGTCGACGGGGCCATCGGGCCCAAGACCCGCGTCGCCATCCGGGCCTGGCAACAGGCCAACAGGATCCCGGCCGACGGCTATCTGACCTCGCCGATGATCCAGTCGATGGCCATGCAGGCGGCGGGGATGGCGGCCCCGCCGCAGTAGGCTTGCGTCAGGTCCCGCCTTCGTCCTGCCGCTCCATCATCGCCAGGGCGGTTTCCTCGTCATCGGGCGGGATCTCGCCGGCGTTGCGCAGCACGGCGTTGCGGAAGGCGTAGAGCAACAGGGCGCCGCAGATCAGCGCATTCATCACGAACGGCGCCTCATGCCGGACGCCGTAAAGGAAGACGAACAGCGGCGCGAGGATGACGTTCAGTCCGTTGACCGCCGCGATCGCCCCGGCCGCCCGCGCCTGCTCGTTCATGGTCACCGCCAGCGACGCCCCGGCGGTGAAGCCCGGCCGCGCGAACCCGTAGCCCAGCGAGGAGATGGCGAAGCCGGCCACCATGGTCATGTAGTCCGGCGAAAACACCGTCACCACATTGCCCAGCGCCGCCAGGCCCACCCCCCAGCGCAGCAGCGACTTGGGCCCCATCGAGAAGATCCGGATCAGCCCCCACTGGGCCAGCAGACCGGACAGGGCCCCGGCCCCCATGGCCACCGCCGTCTGACCGAGAGCCGCCTTCGGCTCCACGCCAAGCTTGTCGATGATCATGAAGCCGAGGGTGTAGCCCTGCGCCGTCTGGCAGCAGGCGACCAGGAAGCCGTAGATCAGGAACGGCCGCAGCGGCAGCTTGAAGAGGTTGCTGATGAACCGCCAGATCAGCAGTCCGCGACCGCGCGCCTTGCGCAGGGCGCTCTTGCGGGGACCGGCCTTGGGCCAGGCGCGGCCGTGAACCTTCGGCGTGAATTCCTCGGGCAGATAGCGGCGCACCACCAGCAACATCACCCCTGCCAGCAGGCCGAAGGCGAACATCGGTCCGGCCAGGGTGACCCACGGAACAATCAGCAGCGGCGCGATGAACGGGCCGACCACGGTGCCCAGCCCGAAGGCGCCGGCCAGCGCCGCCATCTGCTGCGTGCGGTCGGCGCGCGAGGTCCGCTCGGCCAGGTAGGCCTGGGTCGCCGGGTTCGACGATGAGCCGATCAGCCCGAACAGCGCCCGGCAGACGAGAAACAGCAAGAAGACCGCCAGCGGCGGGATCAGATGGTAAAGCCCCACCGTGACCACGCAGGCGCAGAGCAGCATGGAGATCATGAAGCCCATCAGGCCCAGCATGATCAGCGGCTTGCGGCCGCGAAAATCCGACTGCCGCGCCCAGATCGGGCTCATGATCGCCCAGAGCAACGCCGACAGCCCGAACACCGCCGAGATCATCCAGTCGGCGATCTTGGTCTCGCGGGCGATGGCCGGCAGCACGGCCATCAGACCGGTGTTGCCGATGGCCACCACGATCGACACCGCAAACAGGATGCCAAAAGAGCGCGGCTCCAGCGTCAGTCCGGCGGCGGGCTTGGGATTGTCGGCCATCTGAACGCTGTTAAGCCGGGTCGCCGGAGCGTGCAACACGGCGCCGTCCCTTACCCGCCATTAAGCATTCCCCGCCATGGTCGTCGCCAACTCTATCCTCCGGCGGCGACCCCCCTCATGTTCCAGATCATCGGCCTTGTCCTGCTGTTCGGCCTGGTGTTCGGCAGCTACATCATGTCCGGCGGCAACATGAACGTCATCATGCATGCCCTGCCGCATGAGATGATGGCCATCGGCGGCTCGGGCGTCGCCGCCTTCCTGATCTCCAACTCGATGACCACCATCAAGGCCTCGGGCGGGGGTCTGGCCAAGGCCTTCGCCGGTCCCAAATGGAAGGCCGGCGACTACAAGGACCTGCTCAGCCTGCTGTTCCTGCTGACCAAGACCATGAAGTCCAAGGGCGTCATCGCCCTCGAAAGCCACATCGAAAAGCCCGGCGAGAGCAGCATTTTCGGCCGCTTCCCGAAGATCACCAAGGACCACTTCGCCGTCGACTTCATCTGCGACACCCTGCGGATGATGACCATGAACCTCGAGGACCCGCACCAGGTCGAGGACGCCATGGAAAAGCAGCTCGAGAAGCACCACCACGAGGCCCACGCCCCGGCCCACGCCCTGCAGAACCTCGCCGACGCCCTGCCCGCTCTTGGCATCGTCGCCGCCGTGCTGGGGGTCATCAAGACCATGGGCTCGATCACCGAGCCGCCGGAAGTGCTCGGCGGCATGATCGGCGGCGCCCTGGTCGGCACCTTCCTCGGCGTCTTCCTGGCCTATGGCATCGTCGGCCCGCTGGCCGCCCGGCTCGGCGATGTGGTCGCCGAGGAAGGCGCCTTCTACCGAATCATCCAGTCGGTCCTGGTCGCCCACCTGCACGGCAACGCCGCCCAGATCAGCGTCGAAATCGGCCGCGGCAGCGTCCCGTCCGGCGCCCAGCCCAGCTTCCTGGAACTGGAAGAAGCCCTGTCGGCCATCCCCAACGAAGCCTGATAAAACAACGGTTTGTGATTCGGGTGTCGTCTACCTGACACAATCCGTGATCACGGCGGCGTGAGAATCCCGCTTGCGGGCCGTGATCAGGGGTCCATAGTTCCCGTCGCGTCATCAAGGACGCTCATCAACGAGAACCTAAAGGGGACTGCCAGGAATGCGTAAACTCCTCATCATCGCCGCCGCCTTCGGCGCCATGTCCGTCGCCGCCTGCGGCAAGCCGGCCGAAACCAAGACCGAAGAAGCGGCTCCGGCGCCGGAAGCCGCCGCGCCCGCGACTCCGGACGCCGCCGCTCCCGCTCCGGAAGCCGCCGCCCCGGCTCCTGACGCCGCAGCCCCGGCCGCGCCGGAAGCCGCCGCTCCGGCCGCTCCCGCCGAAGAGAAGAAGGCCGACCACTAAGGTCAGCCCTTCCTTCAAGGAAGACAGGGAAAGGGTCGCCCCACGGGCGGCCCTTTTCTTTGTGAGGAGATATGGCGAGGGGACATGTACCCCGCATCCCCGGACCGACCGGCTCTGTCACCGGGCGTCCAACGGGGTACGTGTCCCCTCTTCCCGGTGGGCAAACGGGGGCACGTACCCCGGGCGCGTTCGGCGATCGCTCCGAACCCGCGGCGCGGCGGGGTACATGTCCCCTACGCCGTGCTACCACCGGCCCATGTCCACCCCCGACTCCCCTGTCGAATGGCGCGCCGATGGCCTGCCCGGGTCGCGGCTGTACGGGGACGTCTACTTCTCCAGTGAGGACGGCCTGGCCGAGAGCCGCGCCGTCTTCCTGGCCGGCTGCGGACTGCCCGGCGCCTGGGCGAACCGCCGCCAGTTCACGGTCGGCGAGCTAGGGTTCGGCGCCGGCCTCAACATCGCCGCCCTGCTCACCCTCTGGGCCGAAACCCGGCCGGCCGGCGCCCATCTGTCGATCTTCAGCATCGAGGCCCATCCGATGGCCGCCGCCGACGCCGCCCGGGCCCTGGCCCGCTGGCCCGACATCCAGCCGGCCGCCGCCGCGCTGATCGCCGGCTGGCCCGGCCCGGCCCGGGGTTTCCACCACCTCGACCTGCCCGCCTTCGGCGCCAGCCTCGACCTCGCCGTCATGGACGCCGCCGAGGCCCTGACCGCCTGGTCCGGCCAGGCCGACGCCTGGTTCCTCGACGGCTTCGCCCCCGCCGCCAACCCGGCCATGTGGTCGCCGCCGCTGATGGCCCAGGTCGCCGCCCGCTCCGCCCCCGGGGCCCGCGCCGCCACCTTCACCGTCGCCGGGGCCGTGCGCCGCGGCCTGGCCGAGGCGGGTTTCGCCGTCTCCAAGCAGCCGGGCTTCGGCCGCAAGCGGGAACGCACCGAGGCCGTCTTCCCGGGCCAGGCCGCCGAGCCGCCCCGCCCGAGCGTCGCCATCGTCGGCGCCGGCATCGCCGGGGCCGCCCTGGCCCGCGCCCTGCGCGCCCGGGGCCTGGAGCCCCAGCTCTTCGACGGCGCCGGCCCCGCCGCCGGGGCTTCCGGCAACCCTGCCGCCCTGATGACTCCCCGGCTCGACGCCGGCGACGGCCCGCCCGCCCGGCTGTTCGCCCAGGCCTTCCGCCATGCCGTCGCGGCGTACGGCACGGTCCCGGGGGCCATCCTGGCGCGCGGCGCCCGCCACCTGGCCGACGGCGAGAAGGACGCCGCCCGCCACCAGCGCATCGCCGCCAGCCCCCTGCACGACCCCGGAACCCTCACCCCCGAACCGGGCGGCCTGATCATCCACGACGGCCTCGTCCTCGACGCCGCCCAGTTGGTTCAGGCCTGGAGCGGCCCGGTCGATCGCCGCGCGGTCGCGGAGCTCGCGCCCAGCGAAACCGGCTGGCGCCTGCTGGACGCCGCCGGCCAGGCCCTGGCCGAGGTCGACGCCGTCGTCCTCTGCGCCGGCGCCGACAATCGCGCCCTGGCCCAGCTGCCGCTGCAGCCGGTGCGCGGCCAGTGCACCGTCGCGCGGGGCGCCGCCATCCCCCAGGCCGTCTCCTTCGGCGGCTACGCCGTCCCCACCAGAGACGGCGTCCTGTTCGGCGCCACCCACCAGCGGGATCGCACCGACACGACGGTCCTTGCCGAGGACGACCAGGCCAACCTCGCCCTCATCGCCACCCGCCTGCCCGACCTCGCCGCCGATCTCGCCGCCCGGCCCCTGTCCAGCCGCGCCGCCATCCGCGCCGCCACGCCGGACCACCTGCCCCTGGCCGGTCCCGTTCCCGGCCGCCCCGGCCTCTTCGTGCTGTCCGGCTTCGGCGGCCGCGGCTTCTGCGTCGCGCCCTTGCTGGCCGATCATCTGGCTGCAACATTGCTGGGCTATCCCTCGCCCCTGCCGGCCGATCTGGCCGACGCCGTCGATCCCGACCGATTTCGCCAGCGCGCCCTGAAGCGAACCTCGCCAAGCCCCGCGCGTTGACCTATCTTCGAGGCGGACGGGTTAAATCGGAGTGAGCATCACATGACCAAGACCCTGATCGCCGCCCTTCTGGGATCGGCGCTCCTCATCACCGGCGCCGCCGGGGTCGTCCAGGCCCAGCCGGCCAAGAAGGCCGTCAGCAGCGCCCGCACGGACTGCTTCTTCAATCGCCAGGTTCAGAGCTACACCGCCGCCAACGACGACAAGACCCTGTATGTGCGGGCCGGGAAGAACACCTACCGGCTGGAGACCTTCAGCCGCTGCCTTGATCTCAGCAGCGCCCTGAACATCGGCCTCGACTCGCACCCGTCCAGCAGCATCTGCAGCGCGCTCGACGTGACCATCGTCGTGCCCTCGAGCAGCATGGGTCCGCAACGCTGCGCCGTCCGGACGCTGGTCAAGCTGACGCCGGAACAGATCGCGGCCCTGCCCAAGGGCGACCGTCCGTAAGGTCTGTTATAATTCAATGTGTTAAGTGAACGCCGGGGCCGCAGAGCTCCGGCGTTCTCGTTTTTGCGCCCGAGGCGGCGTAAGAGGTGGCCACCTTTCCGTTCGCGTAGACGAGATCCCCATGCTGCTCGCCAAATCCACCTGGCCCGAAATCGAGGCCTTCCTGACCCGTTCCAGGACGGTCGTCGTCCCCATCGGCTCCAACGAGCAGCACGGACCCACGGGCCTGCTCGGCACGGACTGGATGTGCCCCGAGATCATCGCCCATGAGGCCCAGAAAGACCGGTCAGACCTGCTGGTAGCACCGACCTTCAACATCGGTATGGCCCAGCATCACCTGGGCTTCCCCGGCACCATTTCCCTGCGCCCCAGCACCTTCATGGCCGCCATCGGCGACTGGTGCCGGTCCTTGGCGGGCCACGGTTTCGAGCGGATCTATTTCCTCAACGGCCATGGCGGCAACGTCCACACCATCGAGGCCGCCTTCAGCGAACTTTATGCGGAAGCCAGTTTCGGCCGCGTTCCCAGAGGCTTCGCCGCGAAGCTGAAAAACTGGTGGGACCTCGACGGCGTCAACAGCCTGGCCATGCGGCAGTTCCCCACCGGCCACGGCAGCCACGCCACCCCGTCGGAGATCGCCGTCACCCAATGGGCCTACCCGGACGCCATCAAGACCGCAAAGTATGACCCGCCGGTAGCACCGACGGGCCCGATCCGCGAAGCCGCCGATTTCCGCAAGCGCTTCCCCGACGGCCGCATGGGCAGCGACCCGGCGCAGGCGACGCCGGAAAAAGGCGGCGAGCTGGTGAAGCTGGCGGCGGAGAAGCTGCTGGCCGACGTCAAGGCGTTCAGCGAAGAGGTCGCGCCCTAACCTCCCTCCCCGAATGGGGAGGGCAGACGCGCGGTTACGCGCGTCGGGTGGGGAAGTCGGTCACCGGTCTTGAAGAGGAAACACCGGGAAGTCGGACCGGCGGAATGGGGTGACCCACTCCCCACCCGACCCCTTCGGGGCCACCCTCCCCATTCGGGGAGGGACGGAGTCACCCCGCCCGCGTCAGCCGCCGGCAGAGATCGTCCAGCTGCTCGAGCGTTGCATACTTCAGCCGCACCTCGCCCTTGCCGCCGGCGTCGCGGATTTCGACCTCGAGGCCGAGAATGTCGGCGAGGTCGCTCTCCAGGGCCGTGGTGTCGTGGTCCTTGACCGCCTGCGACGGCGACTTCGACGGTCCCTTCGGCTTCGGATCGCCGCCGTCCTTCAGCAGCGCCTCGGCCTGGCGGACGCTCATGCCCTCGGCGACGATCCGCCGGGCCAGTTCCACCGCCTTGTCCGAACCCACCAGGGCCCGGGCGTGGCCGGCCGTCAGTTCGCCCTCGACCAGCATGGTCAGCACCGGCTGCGGCAGGTTCAGCAGCCGCAGGGCGTTGGCCACATGCGGCCGGCTCTTGCCCACCGCCTCGGCCACCGCCTCCTGGGTATGGCCGAACTTCTCGATCAGCGCCTTGTAGCCGAGCGCCTCTTCATAGGGGTTGAGGTCGGTCCGCTGGACGTTCTCGACGATGGCGATTTCCAGCACCTGGCGATCGTCGAACTGGCGGACCAGGATCGGCACGGTGCGCAGGCCGGCGACCTGGGCGGCGCGCCAGCGGCGTTCGCCGGCGACGATCTGGAACTCGCCCTCCGCCCCCGGCATCGGCCGGGTCAGGATCGGCTGCAGGATGCCCTTCTCGCGGATCGAGGCCGCCAGGGCGTCGATGTCGTCGCGACTGAACGACTTGCGTGGCTGGTCCGGGTTGGCCCGGATCAGCTCAATCGGCGTCTCGCGCGCGCCGGCGATCTCATCGGCGGGCGCGGCCGCCTCGGCGGCATCCGCCTCGCCCAGCAGGGCCGACAGCCCGCGTCCCAGTCCCCGACGTCCTTCAGCCATAACCTGTTCTTTCTCTTTAATTTTTCTTGGCTTCGCGGCGTTCCCGCTCGCGACGCACAACTTCCCGGGCCAGCTGCAGATAGGCTTGCGAGCCGGCGCACTTCAGATCGTAGATCAGCACCGGCTTGCCGAAGGACGGCGCCTCGCTGACCCGCACATTGCGCGGGATGACGGTGTCATAGACCGTGTCGCCGAAATGCTCGCGCACATCGCGCGCCACCTGTTCGGACAGGCTGTTGCGGCGGTCATACATGGTCAGCACCACGCCCTGGATCTCCAGGGCCGGGTTGAGGCTGCCGCGCACCAGCTCGATGGTCCGCATCAGCTGGGTCAGGCCTTCGAGGGCGAAGAACTCGGTCTGCAGCGGCACGAACACCGCGTCGGCCCCGGTCATGGCGTTGACGGTCAGCAGGTTCAGCGACGGCGGGCAATCGATGAGCACGTAACTGTACTTGCCCGTGGCCCGCAGCGCCGACAGGGCGTCGCGCAGCCGGTAGGAGCGGCGCGGACTGGCCGCCAGCTCCATCTCCAGACCGGACAGGTCCGGGTCCGACGCCGCCAGGTCGAGCCCCGGCAGCACCGTCTGGATGGCCGCCTCATCGAGCGTTTTATCGCCCATGTAGACGTCGTACATCGTCACCTTGCGGGCCGCCCGCCCGACGCCGAGACCGGTGGAGGCGTTGCCCTGCGGGTCGCTGTCGATCAGCAGCACCGACTCCCCGACCGCCGCCAGGGCGGTGCCGAGGTTGATGGCCGTGGTGGTCTTGCCCACCCCGCCCTTCTGGTTGGCGATGGCCAGCACGCGCAGCGGCCGGCCAGCGTCCGGGGCGGCGTTCGGTTTGGGGGCGGTTTCAACGTCCACGCTTCGCACTCCGGATATCGACGATCCGGCCATCCGGATCGCTAAGGCTCTGAATCAGGGCCGCGTCGAGTTTCCAGCCGGCGCCCCGCGCCTCGGCCAGCTCGGTCTCGGCCGCCTGCCCCTTGAGGAACAGGCCGCGGGCGCCGCGCTTCAGACAGGGTTCGGCGAAGCCCAGCAGCTTGGGCAGCGCGGCCACGGCTCGCGCCGTCACCACATCGACCTCGATCCTGACGTCCTCGGCCCGGGCATTGTGCACCGTGGCTGGGAGGCCAAGCTCCGAAACCACTTCCGACAGGAAGCGGCAGCGTTTGGCCAGGCTCTCAACCAGGTGGACCTGGGCGCCCTCCCGGCCTTTCAGCAGTATGGCCAGGACCAACCCGGGCAGACCGGCCCCGGTCCCGAGGTCTGCCCACCGCAGGGCGTCCGGAGCCAGCCTGATCAGCTGGGCGCTGTCCAGGGCATGGCGCGACCAGAAGACGGCCATGGCCGAGGGCCCGACCAGGTTCATCCGGCTGTTCCAGTCCTCGAGCATGGCCCGGTAACGCTCCAGATCGGCGATGTGGTCGGAGGTCGCGCCGATCGCATCGGCCAGGCCTTGCGGGCTTTCGGTTTTCAGGGGTTCAAGCAGCACGGGCGCGCCGCACGTGAGCCAGCAGGGCGGTGATGGCGCCGGGGGTGACGCCCTCGATGCGGGCCGCCTGGCCGAGGGTCAGGGGTTGGACCCGCACCAGCTTCTCACGCACCTCGTTGGACAGGCCGCCGATGGCCCCGTAGTCGAGGTCGGCCGGCAGCCGCAGGTTTTCGTCACGCCGGAAGGCGTCGACGTCGGCCTGCTGGCGGTCGAGATAGCCGCTGTAGGCCGCGTCGATCTCGACCTGCTCGCGCACGGCCGGGGCCCAGTCGCCGATCTGCGGCCAGATCGCCGTCAGCCGGTCGAGGGTGACTTCCGGATAGGCCAGCAGCTGGCCGACATCGCGCCGCTGGCCGTCGGCCTTGACTGGCAGGTCCAGTTTCTGGGCCTCCGACGGCGTCAGGGTGTGGCTTCTGGCGAAGTCGCGCGCCTCGGCGAGCTGCCGTTGTTTCACGTGAAACACCGCCGCCCGACCCGAACGCACGACACCGGCCTCGATGCCGCGCTCGGTCAGCCGCTGGTCAGCGTTGTCGGCCCGCAGGGTCAGGCGGAACTCGGCCCGGCTGGTGAACATCCGATAGGGCTCGGTGACGCCCCGGGTGACCAGGTCGTCGATCATCACCCCGATATAGGCCTCGTCCCGCGCGAACTCGACCGCGTCAGAGCCGGCAGCGGCTCGCGCCGCATTCAGCCCGGCCACCAGACCCTGGGCCCCCGCCTCTTCGTAGCCGGTCGTCCCGTTGATCTGGCCGGCCAGGTAGAGACCCGGCAACCGCTTGACCTCCAGGGTCGGGAACAGCTCGCGCGGATCGACGTAGTCGTATTCGATGGCATAGCCCGGCCGGAAGATGACCACATCCTCCAGCCCCGGAATGGTCCGCAGGAACAGGCTCTGCGTCTCCTCCGACACCGAGGTCGAGACCCCGTTCGGATAGACGGTCGGATCGTCGAGACCTTCCGGCTCAAGGAAGACCTGGTGGCTGGTCTTGTCGGCGAAGCGGACGACCTTGTCCTCGATCGACGGGCAGTAGCGCGGCCCGATGCCGGTGACCCGTCCGCCATAGACGGCCGACTCGCCCAGGCGCTCGGCGATGATCCGGTGGGTCTCGGCGGTGGTGAAGGTGATGCCGCACTGGATCTGCGGCACATCGATCCGATCGTTGAGGAAGCTGAACGGCACGGGCTCGGCGTCGGCGTCCTGCATCTCAAGCCGATCCCAGTGGATCGTCCGCCCGTCCAGCCGCGCCGGGGTGCCGGTCTTGAGCCGTCCCATGGCCAGGCCGCTGGCGTACAGCCGGTCCGACAGGCCGATGGCCGGCGCGTCGCCGACCCGACCGGCCGGGATCCGCTGCTCGCCCAGATGAATGACACCCTTCAGAAAGGTGCCCGTGGTCAGCACCACGGCCCTGGCCCGCCATTCCCGACCCGAGGCGCCGACCGCCCCAACCACGACGCCGTCCTCGACGATCAGGTCCTCGACCGCCTCGGCCTCGATGCTGAGGTTCGGGGTCGCGGCCAGTTCGGCCTGAATGGCCTCGCGATAGAGCTTGCGGTCGATCTGGCTGCGGGGCCCGCGCACCGCCGGACCCTTGGAGCGGTTGAGCATGCGGAACTGGATGCCGGCCTTGTCGGCCATCCGGCCCATGACCCCGTCGAGGGCGTCGATCTCGCGGACCAGGTGACCCTTGCCGAGCCCGCCGATGGCCGGGTTGCAGCTCATCTCGCCGATGGTTTCGATCTTGTGGGTCAGCAGCAGGGTGCGCGCGCCGAAGCGGGCGGACGCCGCCGCCGCCTCGCAGCCCGCATGGCCGCCACCGATCACGATCACATCGAAAGACATCAGACTCTCAAACAGGAGCGCCCCCGAAGGACGGGGGCGTTGGGAGAGCCTTATACGGCGCCGGGGCGGTCGGAGTCACGGGGAGTCGCCGAGAGTTGATCGCGATGTTTCACGTGAAACATCGGTGCCGGTCATCACCGCTCCAGGACCATCACCGTCCCGTCACCACCACCCACGGTCACCCGGCGCCGCCGCACCGTCATCACCCACGGGATCGCAACCCAACCAAGTCGGTGTTTCACGTGAAACACCCTATTTGCCGATGCAGAAGCTCGAAAACACCACATCTAGTATGTCTTCCGCCCCGATCCGCCCCGTCACCCGGGCCAGAGCCCTCGCCGCCAGCCGCACATCCTCCGCCGCCAGCTCGACCGCCGGCTCCAGCTCTTCCAGCGCCCGCGTCAACCGCGCGTGCGCCTCCCGCAAGCTCTCGCCATGGCGGATCCGCGTCGCCAGCGGCGCCTCGCCGCCGCCAAGCGCTTCGACCACCCGCCGCTCCAGCTCCGTGCGCACAATCCGGACGTCGTCCGTCGCCAGGGTCGAAATGGCAAGGCTATCCAGGCCAACCGCCAAAGCCTCTGTCCGATCCGCTCCCGCCGAAAGGTCGGCCTTGGTCAGCACCAGGAGGTCGCCCGGCCGCGCCAGCCCATAGGCCTGCCGCCAATCCCCCGAGGCCGACTGGTCGACGACCCAAAGCCGCAGGTCCGCCCTCTCCGCCCAGGCGCCGGCCCGCCGCACCCCCTCGGCCTCGATGGCCTCCTCGGTGTCGCGCACCCCGGCGGTGTCGGCCAGCAGCACCTTGTAACCCGCCAGCACCAGCGGAACCTCGATGACGTCCCGCGTCGTCCCCGGCGTCGCCGTGACAATCGCCGCGTCCCGCCCGGCCAGGGCGTTGAGCAGGCTGGACTTGCCGGCGTTCGGCGCCCCGATCAGCGCCACCCGGAACCCTTCCCGCACCCGCCGCCCGCGCCCCTCGTCGGCCAGCGCCTCGCCGATTTCGGCCAGCAGGGCCTCGAGCGGCGGCCGGGCCCGGTCCGCCACATCGGCCGGCAGCTCTTCGTCGGGGAAATCGACCGCCGCCTCCAGCATGGCCAGGGCCTGGACCAGCTGGCCCCGCCAGGTCTCGTAACGCCGCGACAGCGCCCCGCCCAGCTGCCCCAGCGCCTGACGCGCCTGGGCCTGCGTCTCCGCATCGACCAGATCGGCGACCGCCTCGGCCTGGGCCAGGTCCAGCTTGCCGTTCTCGAAGGCCCGCCGGGTGAACTCCCCGGGCTCGGCCAAGCGAAGCCCCCGGTCATGCAGCGCCTGCACCACCCCCTCGACGATGGCCGGCCCGCCGTGCAGGTGCAGTTCGACAGCATCCTCGCCGGTGTAGCTGCCCGGCCCTGGCGTCCAGATGACCAGCGCCTCGTCCAGCACCCGCCCATCCGCCGCCCTCAGCCGCCGCAGCGAAGCCCGCCGGGCGGCCGGAAGCGCCTTGCCGGTCAGGCTTTCCAGCGCCCCGCCGCTACCCGGTCCGGACAGCCGCACGACCGCCACCGCCGCCCGGCCGGGCGCGGTCGCCAGGGCGAAGATGGTGTCGCTCATTTGCCCTTGGAGCCGCCCATGGCGCCGGTGGCGGCGGCGGTCATCAGCTTGCGGAACTGCTCCTGCGCGCCCATGCCAAAGCTCATCCAGGTCTTCATCAGCTCTTCGGGCGCCAGGGCCGCCATATTGGCGTCCATCCGCTTCTGCATCTCGGCCATCATGTGGTCGTTCAGGGTGGTGACATCGGGCAGGCCGAGGAAGGTTCGCGCTTCCTGCGGGGTGCAGTCGATCTCGACGGTGACCTTCATGGGTTTCAGACTTTCTGCTAGCCGCCGCACACCTTTGTCATTGGGATGTGACGGGCCCCGCGTTTAAGTGCGGCAAATCAGTCAACGGAACGAGAGACGACCATGAGCGGTGAACGCCTGACCATCAAGACGCCCGACGGCGACTTCTCGGCCTATGTGGCCCGCCCCGCCTCCACCCCGGCCCCGGTGATCGTGGTCATCCAGGAGATCTTCGGCGTCAACCAGGTCATGCGCGACATCACCGACGCCTTCGCGGCCCAGGGCTACATCGCCGTCTGCCCCGACCTCTTCTGGCGCATCGAGCCGAACATCGACATCACCGACCAGTCGGAAGCCGAGTGGAAACGCGCCTTCGAACTGTTCAACGCCTTCGACGTCGAAAAGGGCATCGAGGACATCGCCGCCACCATCGACCAGGTCCGCGGCATCGAGGGCTCGACCGGCAAGGTCGGCGCCGTCGGCTATTGTCTGGGCGGCCGCCTCGCCTACCTCACCGCCACCCGCACCGACGTCGACGCGGCCGTCGGCTACTATGGCGTCGGCATCGAGAACTACCTGGCCGAGGCCGAGAAACTGGCCCAGCCGCTGATGCTGCACATCGCCGCCGAGGACGGTTTCGTGCCCAAGGAGGCCCAGGCCCTGATCCATCAGGAGCTCGACAACCACATCCAGATCGAGATCCACGACTACCCCGGCTGCGACCACGCCTTCGCCCGCCACGGCGGCGACCACTATGACGCCGCCGCCGCCGAACTGGCCAATGCCCGCACCGCCGCCTTCTTCAAGGCCAACCTCTGATGCTGGCCATCCAGGCGCGCGAGGCCGGCGGCGTCGATGTCCTCGAGGCCGTCGATGTCCCGGTCCCGACTCCGGGCCCCGGCCAGATCCTGCTGCGGCAGGAGGCGGCCGGCCTCAACTTCATCGACACCTATTTCCGCTCGGGCCTCTACCCGGCGAAATTCCCGCTGGTGCTGGGTCAGGAAGGCGCCGGCGTGGTCGAGGCGATCGGGGAGGGGGTCACCCGCTTCCAGGTCGGCGACCGCGCCGGCTACGGGGTCGGCGGTGGCGGCGGCTACGCCGAGGCCGTGGTCCTGAAGGAAGACAAGGTCGTCAAGCTGCCGGACGGCGTCTCCGCCCGCACGGCGGCGGCGGCGTTGCTCAAGGGCATGACCGCCGAGTTCCTGATCCGCCGCTGCTTCCCGGTCGCGGCCGGCGACGCGGTGCTGATCCACGCCGCCGCCGGCGGGGTCGGGTTGATCCTCAGCCAGTGGGCCCACTCAATCGGCGCCTTCGTCATCGGCACCACCAGCTCCGACGCCAAGGCGCAGCTCGCCCTGGCCAACGGCTGCGACCACGTCATCCGCTATGACCAGGGCGACTTCGCCCCCCAGGTCCGCGACCTCACCGGCGGGGCCGGCGTCCGCGTCGTCTACGACGGCGTCGGCAAGTCCACCCTGGAGGGCAGCCTCTCCAGCCTGGCCCGCCGCGGCATGCTGGTCACCTTCGGCAACGCCTCGGGCCCCGCCCCCGCCGTCGAGCCCCTGCGGCTGAGCCGAGGCGGCAGCCTGTTCATGACCCGCCCGACCCTGTTCGACTACGTCACCACCGCCGAGGAGCTCGACGACAGCGCCGGGGCGTTGTTCGAGAAAATCCTGTCCGGCGCGGTGAAGATCGAGATCGGCGCCGAGTTCGCCTTGAAGGATGCCGCCAAGGCCCACCAGGCGCTCGAAGCCCGGCAAACGACGGGCTCGACCTTGCTGATTCCGTAGACTCCGTCCCTCCCCGAATGGGGAGGGCAGGCGCGCGTTGCGCGCCGGGTGGGGCAGTGGGTCACCCAGCGGGGCCGGTTAGGCTTCTCAGCGCTCGCCTAGCAACGTCAGTGACCGACTTCCCCACCCGACGCGCGTAACCGCGCGTCTGCCCTCCCCGAATGGGGAGGGAGGTCGCCGCCACCTACCTCAGCTTCTTCAGCGCCACGTAGAGCGCGCCCTCGCCGCCGTGCTTTCGGTCGGCCTGCTGCACCCCGGCGACCAGGGTGCGCAGCGGCGGTTGCGACAGCCACAGCGGCGTCATCCCGCGCAGGGTCTCGCGCCCGCCGCTGCCCTTGCCGGTGATGACCAGCACCAGCCGGTCACCCCGCTCGACCGCGCCCAGGATGAACCCCTCCAGCACCGGCCGGGCCCGCTCCAGCGTCAAACCATGCAGATCGACCCGGCCGGCGATCACCTCCCGCTCCTTGACCACCCGCCGCGAGCGGTTGGGTTCCAGCGGCTCCGGCGGGGGCTTGTGCTTGACCGCCTTCACGGCCTTTGCCAGCGCCGCCCGGCCCTCCAGCTTCGGCGGCAGGGCGTGCGCATCCGCCGCCTTCGCCACCGTCTCCTCTGCCCGAGGTCGGGGGACCTTGCGCCCCGGCAACGGCTTGACCGTTTCGGCCACCCGCGCCCACAGGGCCATCTCCTCCGGGCGGGGCGGTCGCTTCATCGCGGGATCAGCCGCCACAGGTGCAGGGCGTGCTTCACCCGGCCGGCCTCGCGCCCGGCGGTATCGCCACTGCCGATATAGAGGTCGGCCCGCACCTGGCCGCGAATGGCGCCGCCGGTGTCCAGCGCCGTGACCAGCCGGCTGTAGCGCGGGAAGGCGCCGGCCAGGCTCGGGGCCCGGCCGTCGATCCAGTACAGGGCCCCGTAGTCGTGAAACCCGGGATCGACGGCGATCCCCCGACCGGCCGGCAACGGCACGCCGGCCGCTCCGGTCGCCTCCCGGCCGTCGTCGTCCTCCATGCGGAAGAAGACGTAGCGAGGGTTCAGCTGCATGATCGCGTCCGCCTGCGGCCCGCGATGCTCGGCCAGCCAGCCGCGGATCGCGTCCCCGGACGTGTTGCTTCCCTCCAGCAATCCCTGGTCGCGCATCGGGGTGGCGATGCCCTTGAACGGCTGGCCGTTGGTGGCCGCGAACACCGCCCGCTTGCGACGACCGTCCGGAAGCACCAGCACGCCGGAGCCCTGGATCTGCAGGAAGAACAGATCCTCCGGCCGCATCCAGGCCAGCGGCTGAACCTCCTCGGTCGCCTCGATCGCCGCCCGGTCGGGATAGGGGACAAACTCACCGTCCACCTGGCGCGCCTCGCCCTTCCAGCCCGGCCGATCCGGCGTGGCGACGAAGGCCGGGTCAAAGACCAGGTCGGCGGGCCTTGGCCGCACCACGGCGGTGAACTCACCGGTCCGCGAGAACCGCGCCTCGTACTGCGGGGAGAAATAGGCGGTCAGCAGGCCCTCGCCGCCGACCGGCACGGCCCGGAAGGTCTGCTCCAGAAAGGTCCTGGCCGCCGGTCCGCCAAGCGCCCCCGCCGCCCGCACCTTCGCGCAGGCCTCGGCCAGCTGCGGCAGGGGTTTGGCGCGGCAGCTGGTCGCTACCGCCGCCAGGGCCGCGGCATGATCCTCGGCCTGCCAGCCGGGAAGCTCGGACAGCGCAATGCCGGTCAGCGGCGGCCGGGACGGCTGCGGCGTCGGGCGTTCAATCGGCGGGACAGGTGTCGGCTTGGGCGTCGGCCGGACGGGCGCCGTCGTCTCGCAGGCCGACAACAGCAGGGCGGCGCCCAGCACCGGAATGAGGAAACGAATCAACGCCATGTACCGTCTTACCCTTCTCCCGCTCGCCCGGAGAAGGAGGCGCCGGCCCGGGCCGGTTCAGGCCTCGGCCGCGTCCACATTGACCAGCAGCCAGTTGGGGTCGCGGCTGGTGACGTCGCGCTCGAAGGTCCACAGCTCGGCGGTGCGGCGATCATCGACCGCCTCGCCCTCGGCGTTCTTGGTCCGGGCCCGGAACTCGGCCAGGAAGCGCACCACCACCCGGGCGATGTCGCCGTCCATGGTCGCCGACTCCAGGTCGGCGCGCGGCGGGTTGGCGAACTCGACGGTCTCGGTCGCGCCTTCGGCCTCGCGGGCGGCGATGGCCCCCTCGAAGCTGTCGTAGACGGCCGGCGACAGCAGCCTCTTCAGCATCTCGCGATCGCCGTCGGCGAAGGCCTTGACCACCATCTGATAGGCGCCCTTGGCCCCGGACAGGAACCGGCCGACGTCGAAATCGGCATCACGCGCCCGCAGCGCCGCCAGCCCGGTCAGGATCACCCCATCCGGGATCGGCTCGGCATCGACGGCGGTCGGGCGGGCGTCGCCGCGCTCGATGGCCTCGGCCTGGGCGTCCTCCGGCTGGCGACCGACGCGCCGGCCGAGCACCGAATACAGCTGATAGAGCACCACCCCGGCGAGGATGGCGAACAGAATGAGCTGGAGGGTCTGGTCCAAAACGAGGCCTAGCGGTTCGAGAGAGAGGGACGGTTCTGAGGTCTACAGGGATCAATATAGGGCAAGGAACGCGCCGCGTCAGGTTGGGCTGCATTTCATGCCGTGGGGGCGGCGACGTTGCGCCCTTTCGGGGGCCGTGTTAGCGACCGCGCCTTCCTTTTTTCCTATCTTCGGACGACCCGATCATGACCGACACCCAAGCCGGCGCCCCGAACGGTGAAGAGATCACCGCCCCCGGCATCCGGGTCCTGGCCCAGTACACCCGCGACCTCTCCTTCGAAAATCCCCGCGCCCCCGACAGCCTGCGCGTCTCCGGCGAGCAGCCGGCCATCGACATCGGCGTCGAGCTGAACGCCAAGGGCCGCCCCGACGGCCTGTTCGAGGTGGAGCTGAAGCTGACCGTCGACGCCAAGAAGGGCGGCGAGCAGTCGTTCGCCATCGAGCTGGTCTACGGCGGCCTGTTCGAGCTGTCGGGCATCCCGCCCGAAGAGCTGGAGCCGGTGCTGATGATCGAAGCTCCGCGCTTCCTCTTCCCCTTCGCCCGCCGCATCATCGGCGACCTCTCGAGTGACGGCGGCTTCCCGCCCTTCATGCTCGAGCCGATCGACTTCGCCGGCATCTACCAGTCGCGCCGGGCCCAGGCCGAAGGTGAAGGCGTGGTGGTCGGCCAGGCTTGATAACCTCCCTCCCCGAATGGGGAGGGCAGGCCGAAGGCCGGGTGGGGCAGTGGGTCACCACATCCACCCGGCCCGGCGTCTTCATGGTCAATATTTGAAGTCAGTGACCGACTTCCCCACCCGACGCGCGTAACCGCGCGTCTGCCCTCCCCATTCGGGGAGGGACGGTCACCCCAGGCTCAGCCAGACGGCCTTGTCCTTCAGCACATCGCGGACAAACGCCTCGTGCGCCGCCCGCTCGTCGTCGGTGATCCGGCAGGCCAGCGGCCGGGGCCGGGCGCCATAGGCCGCCTGCACCGCCGCATGGGCCGCCCGCACGGCCATGGTGCTGGTCAGGTCGAGAGCCCGCTCCTTGCCGCCCTGCAGCTCCAGATAGACCATCGCCAGCAGATTGCTGTCGATCAGCGCCCCGTGCTTCTCGCGCCCGGCCAGGCTGATCTTCATCCGCTTACAGAGGGCGTCCAGGGAGTTGTACATCCCCGGGAACTTCTTCTTGGCCATGGCCAGGGTGTCGACCCAGCGGTCGTCGGGCGGGCAGGGTTTGCCGCAGCGCTCCAGCTCGGCGTTGATGAACCCGCGGTCGAAGGGCGCATTGTGCGCCACCAGGGTGTCCTCGCCGATGAACTCGAGGAAGGCGTCGACCACGCTCGGATGATGGAAGCGCGGCTTGTCCTTGAGGTGGGCGGCGCTGATGCCATGCACCCGCTCGGCGTCCGGATCGATCGGCCGGTCCGGCTGGATATACTGGTGGAACTCGCGGCCCGTCGGCATGTAGTCGACGACCTCGACGCAGGCGATCTCGATGATCCGGTGGCCGGACCGGGGATCCAGCCCCGTGGTTTCGGTGTCGAGTACGATGTGCCGCGCCATCGCCCTGTCTTAGGTTGGTTCGTCGCCGCGCGTCCAGCCGGACCGCAGAGTTGCTAACACATGCCGCACCTGGTCGCGGGCGTGGTCGATGCCCTGGCCGGTGTCGATGACGAAGTCTGCCCGCTGGCGCTTGACGGCGTCAGGAGTCTGCCGGGCGAGGATGGCCTCGAACTTCTCCACCGTCATGCCGGGCCGGGCCAGAACCCGCGCCCGCTGCTGGTCGGCCGGAGCCGAGACGACCACCACCGCCTGCATGTTTTTCTCGCCGCCGGTCTCGAACAGCAGGGGGATGTCGAGGACGACGATGTCGGCGCCCTTCTCCGTGGCCTCCTTGAAGAAGCCGATCCGGCTGGCTCCGACCAGGGGATGGACGATGGCTTCGAGCCGCTTCATGGCGTCCGGATCGTTCAGCACCTTCCTGGAAAGCCGCTCCCGATCGACGGCGCCGTCGACGACGACATCGCCGAATTCCTGCTCCAGCGGTTCCACCGCCGCACCGCCCCTGGCGTAGAGCGCATGCACCGCCGCGTCGGCGTCATAGACGGGCACGCCCTCGGCCGCGAACAGGGCCGCCGTCGTCGACTTGCCCATGCCGATGGAGCCGGTGAGGCCGACGAGGATCATGCGGTGGCTCCAAGCGCTTGCAGACAGAGGGCCCGGACATCGACACCCGACGGCGGGCCCTGGCCGAAGAAGGCCTCGAAGCTCGGCGCCGCCTGACGGATCAGCATCTCCAGGCCATCGACCGTGCGATGCCTCCGGGCCCGCGCCTGCCGCAGGAACTGGGTCTCCAGCGGCTTGTAGACCATGTCCATGACCACGGCCGAGGGATTGAGGACGGTGAAGTCGATCTGCGGCCCCGGCCCGCCGCCAAGGCCCAGGGAGGTGGCGTTGATGACCAGGCCGGCGTCCTCCAGCACATTGTGATGGTCGTCCAGGGCATGGGCGCTGACCACCCCGCCCAGGGTCTCGGCCAGGCCGGCGGCGCGCGCCAAGCTGCGGTTGATCAGCCGCACCGCCGGGGCGCCGGCCAGGACCAGCGCCGCGGCCGCCCCGCGCGCAGCCCCACCGGCCCCCAGGATCACCGCCGGCGCGGCCGTGGGATCGAACCCCGGCGCCTGCGCGAGGATGGCGCCCAGCATGCCCGGCCCGTCGGTGTTGCGGGCGACGATGCCGCCATCGGCCGCGAAGGTCAGCAGATTGGCCGCCCCGGCCATCCCGGCCAGCGCATCGGCCTGGTCGGCAAGCTCCAGCGCCGTTTCCTTGAACGGGATGGTGACGTTGATCCCCCGGATCACCCCGCCGCGCAGCCCGGTGGCGAAGGCGGCGAAGCCTTCCTCAGGCACATTGAACGGCACATAGACGGCATCCAGCCCGGCCGCCGCGATCCAGGCGTTGTGGATCACCGGGCTGAGGCTATGGGTGACCGGACAGCCGGCGACGCCGGCCACCAGGGTGGCTCCGCTGACCCTCACTGGTCCAGCGCCCCGTGCCGGCGCAACAGATCCAGCAGACCCAGCATCGGCAGGCCGAGGATGGTGAAGTAGTCGCCTTCAATCTTCGAGAACAGCTGCACCCCCTCATCCTCGAGCCGGTAGCAACCCACCGAGCCCAGGATCCCCTCGCCCTGACGGCTGAGCCAGCTGTCGAGAAAATCGTCGCTGAACGGCCGCATGGTCAGGCTCGCCGAGGGAACCTCGCGCCAGATCGGCTGGCCGTCCAGGGCCACGACCACGGCCGAATGCAGCTGATGCCGTTTGCCGCGCAGCAGCTGCAGCCGCTCGCGGGCGACCTCCAGCGTCGGCGCCTTGTCGAACAGCCGGCCTTCGAAATCCAGCGTCTGGTCGGCCCCGATGACCAGGGCGCCCGGCCGCTTGCCGCTGGCCCGCACCGCCTTCAGCTCGGCAAGGGCGTCGGCCACCTCGCGCGGCGTGGCGTTGTCGGCCAGCAGGGAGGCCTTGGCGGCGTCCTCGTCGACCCCGGGCGAGATGGCCTCATGCTCGACGCCGGCGGCGCTGAGCAGGGCCCGCCGGGCGCTGGAGGTCGAAGCCAGAACCACAGGACGACGCATCAGGCCACCTCTCCGCCCTGATCGCGCGGGCCATGCAACAGGTTGATGATCGCCGCCGCCGTCTCCTCGACCGAGCGGCGGGTGACGTCGATCACCGGCCAGCCCTCGCGCTCGAACAGGCGGCGGGCGTGGATGATTTCCTGGCGGATGGCGTCGGTGTCGGCATAGTCGCTGCCCCGGTCCTCCTTCAGGGAGAGAAGCCGGTTGCGTCGGATCTGGGCCAGACGGTCGGGGCTGGCGATGAGCCCGACGATCAGGATGTCCTTGCGCAGCTCGCGCAGCTGCGGCGGCACAGGCATATGCGGCACCAGCGGAATATTGGCCGCCCGCACCCCGCGATGGGCCAGGTAGATGCAGGTCGGGGTCTTGGAGGTGCGCGAGACACCGACCAGGACCACGTCGGCCTGGTTGAGGTCCTGCGGCCCGCCCGCCCCGTCGTCATGGCCGATGGCGTAGTTCAGCGCCTCCATGCGGTCGAAGTAGTCGCTGTCGAGCGCATGCTGGGCGCCGACCCGCGAGGAGACGGCGATGCCGAGATAGCGGCTCATGCTGGCCATCACCGGATCGAGCGGGGCGATACAGGGCATCTCCAGCGCCCGGCAGCCTTCTTCCAGCGCCGCCCGAAGCTCCGGCTCGGCGATGGTGTGCATGACGATGCCCGGGGCGGCGGCGATTTCCTCCAGCGCCCGCTCCATCTGCCGGGGCGAGCGTACCAGAGCGTAGATGTGCTCGATCGGCAGGGTGTCGCTGAACCGGGCGCAGACGGCGCGGGCCATGGCGTTGAGTGTCTCACCGGTCGAATCCGACACGAGATGGACATGGAAATAGGTGGCGATGCGGGCCGACACGGTCATCTAGGGGTTCCATAACGCTGCCGCGCGGTCTGAACCAGCCTGTGGATGGGTCGTTAAGAGATCGTTAACCGATCCACAACAGTCCCCGGCCTCCGGGCGCGGACCCAAGGCCCGGTGGATTAACCCTTTGTTAACCTTCTCGACGCCCACAGACCGACCGTCCCGCCAGGCTCCGTGAACAGAGCTGTTGGGGATCGTTCTAACGACTCCGGTTCGACGATCATGGCGCCGGCGGTTCAACGCCGAATCCCTGGCCGGATTCAGCCGCTTGCCAGGATGTCCCCAGTATCCCCAAGCGGCTCAAGGCCTGTGGGAAACCGCAGGCGCCGTCGCTGAACGACCTGCGTATGGTCATGCTGCCGTCATGGTTATCCCCGCCATGCCCTGCCTCCACCTTCAACTTCCCCCTTAAATTAATATTCTATTAAGACTTTAAGGAGGGGCCTGGGGTGTGTGTGGCCCTTGCGCCGGATCGCCGGGAGCGCAAGAAGGCGAGCCATGACGCCTGCTCCCCTTTCCCCGCTCCTTCGTGTCCTCGCCGGCGAGACCCTCGAGCGCCCGCCCGTGTGGTTCATGCGCCAGGCCGGCCGCTATCTGCCCGAGTATAGGGCGGTGCGGGCAACGGCGCCCGACTTCATCGCCTTCTGCCATGACCCGGAGAAGGCCTCGGAGGTCACCCTGCAGCCCCTGCGCCGGTTTCCCTTCGACGCGGCCATCGTCTTTGCGGACATCCTGCTGATCCCGGGGGCGCTCGGCCAGAAGGTCTGGTTCGAGGCCGGCGAAGGCCCCCGGCTTGGCGAGCTGCCCTCGCTCGACAGCATGGCCGGCGAGATCGAGGCCTCCACCGACCGCCTGTCGGCCATCGGCCAGACCCTGTCGCTGGTTCGGGCCCAGTTGCCGGCCGACAAGACCCTGATCGGCTTCGCCGGCGCCCCCTGGACGGTCGGCAGCTACATGATCGAGGGCGGTTCCTCCGATCGCTCGAAGGCCCGCACCTTCGCCTATGAGCAGCCGCAGGCCATGGACCGGCTGATGGACATCCTGGCCGAGGCCACCGCCCGCTATCTGGCCATGCAGGAAGAGGCCGGCGCCCAGGTGCTGAAGATCTTCGAGAGCTGGTCGGAGGGCCTGCCGGAAGACCTCTTCCACCGCCTGGTCATCCGGCCGCACCAGATCATCCTCAAGCGGTTGAAGGAACTGGGCGTCACCGCCCCGGTCATCGGCTTCCCGCGCGGCTCGGCCGCCTATGCCGAGACCTACGCAACCGAAGTGGATGTCCAGTGCGTCGCCCTCGACACCGCCGCCCCGGCCGCGCTCGGCCAGAGCCTGCAGAAGCGGGTCGCCATCCAGGGCGCCCTCGATCCCCTGCTGCTGCGGGCCGGCGGCCCCGAGCTCGACCGCCGCGTCGATCAGCTGCTGCGCCAGTGGGGCGATGGCCGCTACATCTTCAACCTCGGCCACGGCATCCTGCCGGACACGCCGATCGCCCATGTCGAGCGGGTGCTGCAGATGGTGACCGGCAAGTGAGCGGCCGCAAAGTCGCCGTCGTCCTGTTCAATCTCGGCGGGCCGGACGGGCCGCGCAGCGTCGAGCCCTTCCTGTTCAATCTGTTCAACGATCCGGCCATCATCGGGCTGCCGGACTTCATCCGGCCGCACCTGGCCCGCTTCATCTCCCGCCGCCGCGCGCCCGGCGCCCGGGGCAACTACGCCCTCATGGGCGGCGGCTCGCCGCTATTGCCCGAGACCAGGAAGCAGGCCGACGCCCTGCAGGCGCTGCTGACCACGGCCCTGCCGGGCGACGAGGTCCGCTGTTTCATCGCCATGCGCTACTGGAAGCCGCTGACCGAGGAGACGGCCGCGCGGGTCGCCGACTTCGGGCCGGACGAGATCCTGCTGCTGCCCCTCTATCCGCAGTTTTCGACGACCACGACCGGTTCGTCGCTGAAGGCCTGGCGCGAAGCCTACAAGGGCCCAGGGCGGTCCCGCACCGTCTGCTGCTGGCCGGCCGGCGAGAGCTTCCTGGCCGCCCATGCCCGACTGATCGAGCAGGCCTATGAGGCGGCCGGACGGCCCGCCAAGGCGCGCCTGCTGTTCTCCGCCCACGGCCTGCCCGAGAAGGTCATCAAGGGTGGCGATCCCTACCAGGCCCAGGTCGAGGCCACGGCGGCCGCTGTCGCCGCCCGCCTGTCCGGCGACTGGGACTGGCGGGTCAGCTACCAGAGCCGGGTCGGGCCGATGAAATGGATCGGGCCCAACACCGAGGACGAGATCCGGGCCGCCTCGAAAGAAGGCCTGCCGCTGGTCATCGTGCCGATCGCCTTCGTCTCCGAACACATCGAGACCCTGGTCGAACTGGACATCGAATACGCCGAGGTGGCCAAGCATGAGGGCTGCCCGGCTTACATCCGGGTTCCGGCCCTGGGGGTGGACAGCCTGTTCATCGCCGGCCTGGCTGGGGTGGCGACGCAGGCCCTGCGGCGCGAGGGGCTGGACAGCGACGGCTCGTACCGCTGCGCCGGTTTCGGTAATTGTCCGCGCGCCGCCTGACGCGCTAGAAAGCCGCCATGACCTTCCTCGCCGGACATTACGACCTGCTGCGCGGCCTGCACATCATCGCGGTCATCGCCTGGATGGCCGGCATGCTCTACCTGCCGCGGCTCTACGTCTATCACACCCGGGCCACGCGCGGCTCGGAGATGGACACGACCTTCCAGGAGATGGAGGTCAAGCTGCTGCGCATCATCATCAACCCGGCGATGATCGCCACCTGGCTGTTCGGCATCCTGCTGATCATCGCCAACGCCGGCCTGCGCGGCGGCGACTGGTCCTGGCTCGGCCAGCCCTGGATGGTGGTCAAGCTGGTCGGGGTGGTGCTGATGTCGGGCTGGCACGGCTTCCTGGCCGGCGAGCGCAAGAAGTTCGCCGCCGGGACCAACAGCCGGTCGGAAAAGTTCTGGCGGATGAGCAACGAACTGCCCTTCCTGCTGGCCATCGTCATGGTCCTGGCCGTCACCACCCAGTTCTTCAGCCGCTGATCTTGAACCGGCCGGGACCGCGTCCCACCTTGACGTCAGCGGAGCCCTGTGGTTCCCCTCACCCTGCTGCTTCGGCAGTCTCCTCTTTCCGGCCCATCCGCGTAAGCACGCCGACGACCAGCCGGACCCCCTGAACGAATTCCCATAGCCGCATCCGACCAAGGTCCGGCGTTCAAGCTACCCAAGGGGCGCGCTGCGTCCCGACACCCCGAGTCTATGCATGTCTGAAGACACCCCCATCGAAAACGAAACCCCCGAAACGCAAACCGACGCCGTCGAGGAAACCTCCGACATCGGTCATGATGCGGGCCACGAAGAAGGCCCCGACACCACCGCCGTCGCCGCGGGTCCCGAAGACGCCGTCACCGGCGAAGACGGCGACGACGAGCTGGCCGCCGTGGTGGCCGAGCTCGGCTTCACCCGCATGTCCCTTCAGCAGCTGAAGGACACCCCGCCCGCCGACCTGCTTGGCCTCGCGGAAAAGCTGGAGGTCGAGAACGCCAACTCCATGCGCAAGCAGGACATGATGTTCTCGATCCTCAAGACCCTCGCCGAGGAAGGCGTGGAAATCTCGGGGTCGGGCACCATGGAGGTGCTCAGCGACGGCTTCGGCTTCCTGCGCTCACCGGAAGCCAACTACCTGCCGGGTCCGGACGACATCTACGTCTCGCCCAGCCAGATCCGCAAATTCGGCCTGCGCACCGGCGACTCCGTCGATGGTGGCGTCCGCGCCCCCCGCGAGGGCGAGCGCTACTTCGCCCTGGTCGACGTCAAGCAGATCAACTTCGAGCCGCCGGAAAACGTCCGTCACAAGGTCCACTTCGACAACCTGACGCCGCTCTATCCGGAACAGCGGCTGACCATGGAACTGCCCGATCCGACCATCAAGGATCGCTCGGGCCGGGTCATCGACATCGTCGCCCCGCTCGGCAAGGGCCAGCGCTGCCTGATCGTCGCCCCGCCGCGGGTCGGCAAGACGGTGATGCTGCAGAACATCGCCAAGTCGATCGAGACCAACCACCCGGAATGCTACCTGATCGTCCTCCTGATCGACGAGCGGCCGGAAGAAGTCACCGACATGCAGCGGACGGTGAAGGGCGAGGTCATCGCCTCGACCTTCGACGAACCGGCGACCCGCCACGTCCAGGTGGCCGAGATGGTCATCGAAAAGGCCAAGCGCCTGGTCGAGCACAAGCGTGACGTCGTCATCCTGCTGGACTCGGTCACCCGTCTGGGCCGCGCCTACAACACCACCGTTCCCAGCTCCGGCAAGGTGCTGACCGGCGGTGTCGACGCCAACGCCCTGCAGCGTCCCAAGCGCTTCTTCGGCGCGGCGCGGAACATCGAGGAAGGCGGCAGCCTGACCATCATCGCCACCGCCCTGATCGACACCGGCAGCCGGATGGACGAGGTCATCTTCGAAGAGTTCAAGGGCACCGGTAACTCGGAAATCATCCTCGACCGCAAGGTGGCTGACAAGCGCATCTTCCCGGCCATCGACGTGCTGAAGTCCGGCACCCGCAAGGAAGAGCTGATCACCCCGAAGGACCAGCTGACCAAGACCTACATCCTGCGCCGCATCCTCAATCCCATGGGCGCCCAGGACGCCATCGAGTTCCTGCTCGACAAGCTGCGCCAGTCGAAGACCAACGGCGACTTCTTCCAGTCGATGAATACGTAAGGCTCCGTCCCTCCCCGAATGGGGAGGGCAGGCCGAAGGCCGGGTGGGGCAGTGGGTAACCGCTGCCGCCCGGTTCGTCTTCCCGGCGCCTAGCCTCTAAGGTCAGTGACCGACTTCCCCACCCGACGCGCGTAACCGCGCGTCTGCCCTCCCCATTCGGGGAGGGAGGTTCCGCGACGACAGCCTTTGCGGCGTCACA
This sequence comes from Caulobacter sp. NIBR1757, assembly GCF_027912495.1. Lineage (GTDB taxonomy): Bacteria > Pseudomonadota > Alphaproteobacteria > Caulobacterales > Caulobacteraceae > Caulobacter. Next base: position 91,902 of record NZ_CP115463.1, read on the forward strand.
CTTCCGGTCCATACTGTATCAAGCGATACAAAGTGAGTTTGGCATGGACCAGCCCATCCTGATCATCGGCGCCGGCATGGCCGGCCTGTTCACGGCCCTGGCCCTGGGCAGTCGTGGCCACGCCGTGACGGTGCTGGAACGCGACCCGCCGCCGCCAGACGGCGGGGCTGACGCGGCCTTCGCCGACTGGAGCCGGCGCGGTGTCGGCCACCTGCGCCACAGCCACGCTTTCCTGGCCCGCCTGCGGTCGATCCTCATCGAGCGCCACCCGGCCCTGCACCAACGCCTGCTCGCGGCCGGCTGCCAGGAACTGAGCTTCGCCTCGGGCCTCAGCCCGCGGTCCGCCGCCCGCTACAAGCCCGAACCCGGCGACGCCGACCTGACGGTGCTGACCAGCCGCCGCACGACGCTGGAGCTGGTCTTGCGCCAGTACGTCGCCGAACTGCCCACCGTCACCCTGCGCAGCGGCGTCAACGTCGCCGGCGTGGCCGGGGCGGTGACGGACGGGGTGTTCGTCTGCGAAGGGCTGAAGCTGGACGACGGCGAGGTGCTGCAGGGCATCGTCGTCGATGCCGGCGGGCGCTCCAGCCAGGCGTTCGACTGGCTGGACGAGGCCGGCATCAAGGCGCCGGAAGAGTCCGAGGACGCCGGCATCCTCTACTACACCCGCCACTACCGGCTGCGGCCGGGCATGGAGCCGCCGGAACGCGGGGCGATCCCCGGGGCCGGCGATCTCGGCTTCATCAAGTATGGCGTCTTCCCGGCCGACAACGGCTGCTTCTCGATCACCCTGGCGGTGCCGGAGATCGAGGAGACCCTGCGCCTGGCGGTGATGCGTCCCGAAACCTTCGACGCCCTCTGCACCCAGATGCCCGGCGTCGCCGGCTGGATCGATCCGGCCCGTTCCGAGGCGGTCAGCAAGGTCTTCGGCATGGGCGACCTGAAGAGCCGCTGGCGTGACATGGCTCCGGGCGGCCGGCCCCTGGCCCTGAACCTGTTTCCGATCGGCGACGGCCTGGTGCGGACAAACCCCCTCTACGGGCGGGGCTGCAGCTTCGCGGCGGTGTCCGGCGAACTGGTCGCCGAGACCCTGACCGGGCAGGCCGACCCCTCCGCCCGGGCCACGGCCTTCGCCGCCCGGGTGCGCAGTGAACTGGGTCCCTATTTCGAAGACATGCGCAGCCAGGACCGGGCCGCGATCCGCCGCGCCCGCAACGCGCTCAATCCGTCCTATCGTCCCGGCTTCAAGGCCCGGGCGATGAAGAGCTTCACCGATGACGGCATCGCCATCGCCCTGCGCCGGGACCCGGCCCTGCTGCGCGAGTTCATGCGCGGCTTCCACATGCTGGAAGACAGCCGCGCCTGGCTGAAGCGACCGGCCAACGCCGTGAAGGTGCTGGGGGCCTGGGCGACGCCGAGGGGTCTGAAGAAGGACTGGTATCCGCCTCGCCTCGGACCAGGCCGCGCCGACATGCTGGCCGCCGTCGGCATTGACCCCGCCGCCGACCCGCGCCGCCTGGGCTTTGCATAAATCCTCCTCCGACGCGTAGCGGCGGGGGAGGGGGACCGCGCGCGGATACGCGCGTGGTGGAAGGGGCGGAGCCGGCCCGTCCGATTTGAAAGCGTTCTGGCGCTGCTGAAACAGCTGCCTTCAGGGTCAGCCCGTATTCGCCGGCGCTGCCCCCTCCACCACGACCTTCGGCCGCGGTCCCCCTCCCCCGTCACGCCTTCGGCGCGCCGAAGGAGGATTTGTTACTCCCCGAAGCCCTCCCCCGGCGTCACAGGCGCCAGGCGGATCAGGCGGCTGTCCTCGACGCCGGCGGTGCGGTGCTTGACCACCTCGCGGTAGCCGGGGTCGGTGACCATGGCCAGAAAGGCCCCGGCGTTCGGATACTCGGCGATGAAGGCCAGGTCCCAGCGCTCGTCCGTCGGCCCCGTCACCACCGTCTCGGGCCGCCCGGCCCAGATCTGCTTGCCGCCGACCCGCCCGAACACCTCGGCGCTCTCGCGGCCGTAGGCGCGATAGGCCTCGAGGCCGGTCATCCCCTTGCCGTGGTTGGGATGGCCCTCCGGATACTCGGCCAGGGCCCTGACCCGCACCAGGTTCAGCATCTGGATCGGGGTGTCGCGCGGCAGGGCCTTGAAGGCGTCGAACTGCTCGCGGGTCGGATCGATGCTTGCGCCTGTGGGGCTGCCGGTCATGGGCGTTAGTCCTTCAAGGGATCGGCCGCATCGGCCGCATTATAGGTCAGCGACAGGAAGACATCCTCCAGGTCGGGGTCCTCGGTGGCGATGTCGCGGATGTGCAGGCCCTGGGCCCGCACGGCGGCCAGCACCTGCTCGACGCTCGACTGGCCGGTCTTGTAGGTCACCGAAAAGGCGCCGCCGGCCCGCAGTTTCGTCTCGAACCCGGTCAGCGACGGCGCGTTCTCCACCGGCTCCTCCGGGGTCACCACCACGTTGCGGGTGTCCAGCCGCTTGAGCAGGGTCGCCGTCGGTTCGCTGGCCACCACCTCGCCGCGGTTGATGATGGCGATGCGGTCGCACAGCTCCTGGGCCTCTTCCAGGTAGTGGGTGGTCAGGACGATGGTCACCCCCTGGCGGTTCAGCTCCAGCACATAGGCCCAGAGCTGCTTGCGCAGCTCGACATCGACCCCGGCGGTCGGTTCGTCGAGGATCAGGACGGGCGGATTGTGGACCATGGCCTTGGCGACCATCAGCCGGCGCTTCATGCCGCCCGACAGCTGGCGCACATAGGCCTTGGCCTTGTCTGATAGCCCCATCGCCGCCAGCAGCTCGGCCGTGCGCCGGTCGGCCTTCTTGACCCCGTACATGCCGGCCTGGGTCTCCAGCGACTCCTCGGGCGTGAAGAAGACGTCGGCGGCCAGTTCCTGCGGCACCACCCCGATGGCGGCGCGGGCGTCGCGCGGCCGCTCGTCGATGTCGCGGTCCCAGATCTTCACCGTGCCGGAGGTCTTGCGGGTCAGGCCGGCCAGGATGTTGATGAAGGTCGACTTGCCCGCCCCGTTCGGCCCCAGCAGGCCGAAGATGGACCCGCGCGGAACCTGCAGATCGATACCGTTGAGGGCCCGCTTCTCCGGCGTGGTCTTGCTGGCGGCGTAGGTCTTGAAGACCCCTTTGGCCTCGATGGCGTAGTCGGGCAGGTCCATATCAATCCGATCAGAATATTCGGCCCGGACACGCAGGGTGCTTTTCCTAGAGCGGGCTTGGCTCTAGGTATGCTCCGAAGCGGCCCAAGCCAAGGCCGCCCCGACTATTCATTCGAGACACCGCATGGTCCGCAAAGCCCCCGCCACCCGCCCGACCAACACCCCGAAAGCCGCCCCGGCCATGGCCGCGCCCGAGACCATCACCGTCACCAGCCACCGCATCGCCTGCGACGGCGTCGGCGGGGCGCTGGGCCACCCGCGCGTCTGGCTGGAGATGGGCGCGGCCGGCTGGGTCGACTGCGGCTACTGCGACCGCCGCTTCGTGGCCGCCACGGCCCCGGGCGACGAGGACGAGCAGCTGGCCCCCGGCGTCTACGAAGGGTCCGCCGGCCACTGAGGCTGTTGACGGCCGAAAACCGCCAGCAGGCGTCACAGGCCGTCCCTATGTATCGTCTTCGATCAGAGGAGACGCCCAGATGAGCCAAGCCGCCGATTTCCACGCCCTGCACGCCGGCCCCGATGTGCTGGTCCTGCCCAACGCCTGGGACGCGGCCAGCGCCGCCATGATGCAGGACGCCGGGGCGAAAGCCGTCGCCACCTCCAGCGCCGCCGTCGCCTGGGCGCGCGGCTACGCCGACGGCGACAACCTGCCCGTGCCCGTGCTGCTCGACGTCATTGCCGGCATGGCCCGGGTCCTGTCCACGCCCCTGACCGCCGACATCGAGGGCGGCTTCACCGACGACCTGGAAACCCTGACCCAGACGGTCGAGGCGGTGATCCAGGCCGGCGCCGTCGGCATCAACCTCGAGGACGGCAAACGCGATCCGGACCTCCACGCCCGCAAGATCGAGGCCGCCCGCGAGGCCGGGGTCCGCACCGGCGTCGAGCTGTTCATCAACGCCCGCATCGACGTCTATCTGAAGGGCCTGGCCGAGGGCGAGGCGGCCCTGACCGAAACCCTGAGCCGGGCACAGCTCTACGAACAGGCCGGGGCCAGCGGCATCTTCGTCCCCGGCCCCATCGACGAGACCCTGATCGGCCAGCTGGCGGACGGTATCAGCCTGCCGCTCAACATCATGGGCCGGGCCGGCGCCCCGAAGGCGGCCCGGCTGGCCGACCTGGGCGTGCGCCGCCTCAGCTCCGCCACCGGCCCGTTCCGCGCCGCCTACGGGGTGCTGAACCGCACGCTTGCCGCCTTCCTGGAAAGCGGCGATTCCGACGCCTTCAGCGAGGCCAGCCAGGGCATGCCCGACCTCAACAAGCGGTTCGGCTGACGGCTACTTCGCCGCCTCGTCCGGGGCCTGGTTGAAGTCGATCGGCAACCGGATGCGGAGGGCGGCGGTCGGGCGGCCGTCCTGGCTCCACAGATTCAGCCGCAACTGGCCGGCGACCTGCGCCGCGGCCTCGCCGAAACCGGCATCGTCCGGCCGCTCGGCGGCGACGCGGCAGTCGGCCAGCGTGCCGTCGGGGGCGACCAGGCAATCGGCCACGCCGCGCCCCGAGAAAATCCCGGCCTCCACCGCCCGGTCCGGATAGACGGCCTGAACGACCTTCTCCTCGGGGGTGACGATCCATTCCGGCGCCCGCACCCGCCGCTCCTGGCCGCTCGCGCCGGCCGGATTGAAAAATCGGAGGCTGACAAAGACGTCGGCGCGGACGGCGCGCCGGGCGTCCTCGGGGGTCAGGCGGACGCGAAAGCGCTCGCTCAAGGTCCGCGCCGCGCCAACCAGGACCTTGTCGGCGTCGTTGACCGCCCTGCACTGCTCCAGCTCGCCCGAGCGGCGCATCGTACAGCGCAGCACCACCACGGCCTCGTCGCCCTGGCGGTCTGCCGGCCAGGCGGCGGTCATCTCCTCGAGGCTGGGAGCGGCGGCCCAGACCGGGTTGGTGATCAGCCTCTCGGGCCGGCCCATTTCCGACATGACCAGGGTGAACTCGACCTGGCCGCCGTCGACCGGCTTGCCGTCGATCCTGCGCGGCTTGAACCGGCCCTTCCGCTCCATCAGATCGGTCCCGATCTTGCCGAGACCGAGGCCGTAGGGCGATTCCGCCAGGAGGTCGCACCGCTTGGGCTTGCCGGCGGCGTCGACCAAGCAGCGCATCTTCACATCGACGGAGATGGTCTGACCCCGCAGGGATGGCGGGAACGCCGATTCGACATCCTGTCCCGAGGGCTTGGCGGTCAGGTCCGCCTCCTCGACAACCGGCGGCGGGGTGATGACCACGCCGCTCACCTCCGTCGGCGGAGCGCCCATCATCAGGAGGGTGAACGCCAGGATCTTCACCTGGCGGTCGACTGCGGCTGGTTGAAGTCGACCGGCAGGCGGATGCGACTGCCGGCGGTCGGGCGGCCATCAGCGCTCCACAGGTCCAGCTTCATCTGGCCCGCCACCCGCACCGCCGCCTCGCCAAAGCCAAGACCGTCCGGTCGCTCGCCGACGATGCGGCAGTCGGTCAGCGATCCATCGGCGGCGACCAGGCAGTCGACGATGCCGCGGCCGGAGCGAATGCCGGCCTGAGCGGCCTTGTCCGGATAGACGGCCTGCAGCGCCTGTTTGTCGGGATAGGTCGTCCAGTCCGGCGCCTTGACCTGCCGTTCGGCGGCGGCAGGGCCGGCCGGGTTGAGCAGACGAAGGCTGAGGATGACGTCCCAGCCGGCGTGAAAGCTGGCCTGTTCCCGGTCCAGCCGGACGCGGAACCGGTCACTGAGGGCCAGGGCCGCATCCACCGGAGCCTTTTCGGCGCCATTGATCGCCCGGCAGGCTTTCAGCTCGCCCGCGGGGCGCATCGTACAGCGCAGCACCACCACGGCCTCGTCGCCGGGATGGCCGGCCGGCCAGGCGGCGGCCATGTCTTCGGCGCTGGCGACGGAAGCCCAGACCGGTTCGTCGTACAGCGGGGTGGAGGCCTTTCGGCCGGGCCGGGGCCAGATGTAGACAGAGACCTCCACCTGGCCACCGTCGACCGCCTGGCCGTCGATACGGCGCGGCTTGAACCGGCCCTTGCGCTCCATCAGCCCGGTTCCGGCCTCGCCGAAGCCGAGGCCATAAGGGTCTTCCTTCAAGGTCTCGCACCGCCGCGCCTTGCCGGTCGCGTCGATGGTGCAGCGCATGGTCACCGCGGCCTTGATGTTCTGGCCGCGGGCCTTCTCGGGGAAGGCGTCCATGAGGTCGGAGTCCATCGGGTTGGCGGCCAGCCTTGCCTCTTCCGAAGCGGGCGGGGCGGCGACGGCCCCCCCGGCCAGCAGCAGGCCTATGGCCAGGGCGATCAGGGTAGCCGGTCTCATTGGGCAGCCTCATCGGCGAGGTTGAAGTCGATCGGCAACTTGACCCGCGCCCCGACGACCGGGCGGCCCTTGGTGTTCCAGGGGTTCATCTGCATCAGCTGGGCGATGGCCACGGCCGAGGCGCCGAAGCCCATGCCATCGGGCTTCTCGCGAGCCACTTTGCAGTCGGTCAGCTTGCCGTCGGGGGCGACCAGGCAGTCGGCGACGCCCCGGCCCGACTTGATGCCGGCCTCGGCCGCCTGGGCCGGAAAGACGCTCAGCACCTTCTCGGGCTTCACGGTGGTGATCCAGAACGGGTCTTTCACGCTCACGGTCCGGGCTTCGATGCTGGCCGGGTTGAGGAAGTGCAGGCTGATCAGGACGTCGGAATTGGCGAACTTGATCGCCTCGTCTTCCGACAGGCGGACCTCGAATTTGTCGGTCAGGCGTTTGGCCGCCCCGACAAAGGCGTCGGGCGCCCGGCCGGCGCTCATGCAGGCGGCCAGCGAGCCGCTGGCCCGCAGGGAGCATCGTAGCACCACGGTCGCCTCGGGCGCGTCGGACTCCTTTGGCCAGGCGGCGTTGACCTCTTCCCAGGTCGGCGCCCTGGCGTAGATCGGCTGGTAAATGACATATCGAGCCCCCGGCGTCGGCGACTGCACGGAGAAGGGGATGCGGACCGTCGATTCGACCGGCTTGCCGTTGACCTTGCCGGGCTTGAACAGCGCCTTGTCGATCAGCACCCGGATCGAGGCCTCGGCGAAGCCCAGGCCCCAGGGGGTTTCCTGCAGGGTTTCACAGGTCGTCACCCGGCCCTTGGCGCTGATTGTGCAGGACAGCACCACCCGGCCGCTGATGCTGCGGTCGAGGGCAATGTCGGGATAGTATCTGACGATGTCGTCGCCTTCCGGCTTGGCCAGCCACTGCGGCTTTTCGACGATATCCGCCGGCGTTTGCGCAAGGGCCGGGCCGGCGCTCAGGGTCAGGACGAACAGAAGGAACAGGCGGGTTTTCATGGCTTGGCTTTCGGGGCCGGATCGTCGGCCTGGATGAAGTTGATCGGCAACCGGATGCGGGCCCCGTCGACGGGGCGGCCATCGTCTGTCCAGGGGTTCATCTGCATGACCCCGGCGATGGCCAGGGCGGCGGAGCCGAAGCCGAGCGCCTTCGGGGTCTCGCGGGCCACCTTGCAGTCGGTCAGCTTGCCGTCGGGCGCGACCAGGCAGTCGGCGACCCCCGTGCCCGTCTTCACCCCGGCCTCGGCGGCGATGTTGGGGTAGAGAGCCAGCACCCGGTCCTGCTTGATCTGGATGATCCAGCGTGGCTTGGAAACCTTGCGCGTCAGGCTGTCGGGCGAGGCGGGGTTGAGGAAGCGGAACGGCACGATGATCAGGCCGCCCTTGAGCTGCTTGAGGTCCTCGTCATTGACCTTCAGCTCGAACTTGCCGGCCAGGGCCATGGCGGCGCTCCCGAAGCCCTTGCCCTTCGGCAGCTCGTTGTAGCGCTGGCAACCGCGCAGGCCACCGGTCGAGGACACCGAGCAGCGCAGGGTGGCGCTGCCTTCCTGCAGGTCGCCGGCTCCCTTCGGCCAGGCGGCGGCCATGTCTTCGAAGCTCGGGGCCTTGATCCAGACCGGCTGGCTGAGGGCCGGCTTCGTCTTGCCGCCGAACGGGCCCGTGGCGACGAAGTTGATCGGGATCCTCACCGTCGCCCCGGCCTCGGGTTTGCCATCGATCAGGCGGGGTTTCATCTTGAACGAGCCGGCCAGCAGGATGGCGGCCTGACCGAAGCCCGAGCCGGGCGGGTCTTCGCTGACCACCGTGCAGGCCTGCAGGGCGCCGGTGACATTGACCGAACAGCCGATGACGGCCCGGCCGCCGATCCCCTTGCGCGCCGCCTCCGCCGGCCAGACGGACATCATCTCCTCTTGAGTCGGCTTGCGCAGCCAATCGGGATTGGTGATCACCGGCTGGCGCCCGGCCGGTGGCGCCGGGGGAGCTTGCGCCGGGGTCTGGGCCGATACGGCGCCCGCCAGTCCAGCCAGAAGGCCTGCCAGTACAACTCTACGCACGGTAAAATCCTCCCCCAACTCGCGCCACAACCTGCCAATTTCCGCGCCGCTTGCAAAGGGGCGCTGACCCGGCGCGCGGGAGCCACTATCTTGCCCCCATGAGCGACGCAGCCACCCCGCAAGACCACCGTCACATGACCCAGGACGGCCCGCCGATCCGGCTCTACCTGGTGGATGGTTCCGCCTACATCTTCCGGGCCTATCACGCCCTGCCGCCGCTGACCCGCAAGTCGGACGGGCTGCCGGTCGGGGCCGTGGCCGGCTTCTGCAACATGCTGTTCAAGCTGCTGCGTGACACCAGGGAAGACGCGCCCACGCACTTCGCGGTGATCTTCGACCATTCGGAGAAGACCTTCCGCAACCAGATGTACGACCTCTACAAGGCCCACCGGCCGCCGCCGCCGGAGGACCTGATTCCGCAGTTCGCCCTGGTCCGCGACGCCACCCGCGCCTTCGGCGTGCCCGGCATCGAACTGCCCGGCTACGAGGCCGACGACCTGATCGCCGCCTACGCCTGCCGGGTGCGGGAGCTGGGCGGCGAGACCATCATCGTCTCGTCGGACAAGGACCTGATGCAGCTGGTCGGCGACGGGGTGACCATGCTGGACACCATGAAGAACGTCCGCATCGGCCCCGACCAGGTGTTCGAGAAGTTCGGCGTCATGCCCGACAAGGTGGTCGATGTTCAGGCCCTGTGCGGCGACAGCGTCGACAATGTGCCGGGCGCCCCCGGCATCGGCATCAAGACCGCCGCCCTGCTGATCAACGAGTTCGGCGACCTCGACACGCTTCTCGAACGCGCGGGAGAGATCAAGCAGGACAAGCGCCGCCAGACCCTGATCGATTTCGCCGACCAGATCCGCCTGTCGCGGTCCCTGGTCCAGCTCGACTGCAATACGCCGCTGCCGGAACCGATCGCGGACCTGACCGTCCGCGACGCCGACAAGGACACCCTGGCCGCCTTCCTCACGGAGATGGGCTTCAACACCCTGCTTCGCCGCATCGGCGTCGCCGCCGAGGGCGGCGGCATGGCGCCCCAGCCGCTGCCGGGTTTCGGCAAGCCTCCGGAAGCCGCGCCGGCTCCCGCCACGCCCGAGCCGGCGGCCATCGAGATCGACGTCAGCAAGTACGAGTGCGTCCGCGACCTCGAGACCCTCGACCGCTGGATCGCCGAGGCCTACGAGGCCGGCGTCATCGCCTTCGACACCGAGACCGATGCGCTTGGCAGCGCCACCGCCGGCCTCTGCGGCGTGTCCCTGGCCACCGCCCCCGGCCGCGCCTGCTACATCCCCCTGACCCATGAGGCGGTCGGCGGCGACCTGCTGACCGAGGCCGCCCCGGTCGATGCGCAGATCGACAAGGCCACGGCCCTGGCCCGCCTGAAACCGCTGCTGGAATCCCCGGCCGTGCTGAAGGTGGCGCAGAACGCAAAGTACGACATCGCGGTGATGGCCCTGCGCGGCATCGACGTGGCGCCGATCGACGACACCATGCTGATCTCCTACGTCCTGGAGGCCGGCCTGCATAACCACGGCATGGACGAGCTTTCCGAGCTCTGGCTCGGCCACAAGCCGATCCCGTTCAAGCAGGTGGCCGGGACCGGCAAGGCGCAGATCAGCTTCAAGCATGTGCAGCTGAACGAGGCGACCTGCTACGCCGCCGAGGACGCCGACGTCACCCTGCGGCTCTGGCACAAGCTCAAGCCCCGCCTGGCCCGCGAGGGCATGCTGACGGTCTATGAGACCCTCGAGCGGCCCCTGCCGCCGGTGATCGCCGCCATGGAGAACGCCGGGGTCAAGGTCGACACCGACGAGCTGCGCCGGCTGTCCCACGACTTCTCCCTGCGCATGGCCGACTTCGAGGCCAAGGCTCATGAGATGCTCGGCCGGCCGTTCAACATGGGCAGCCCCAAGCAGATCGGTGAGGTGCTGTTCGGAGAGCTTGGCCTGGAGGGTGGCAAGAAGACCGCCACCGGCCAGTGGGCGACCGACGTCGATGTGCTGGAACGATTGGCCCTGCAGGGCGCCGAGCTGCCGCGGCTGATCCTCGACTGGCGCCAGCTGTCGAAGCTCAAGGGCACCTATACCGACAACCTGATCGCGGCGATTTCGCCCAAGACCGGGCGCATCCACACCGCCTACGCCATGGCCTCGACGACGACGGGGCGCCTCTCCTCGTCGGATCCCAACCTGCAGAACATCCCGATCCGCACCGAGGAGGGCCGCAAGATCCGCAAGGCCTTCGTGGCCGAGCCCGGCCATTTGCTGATCAGCGCCGACTACAGCCAGATCGAACTGCGCCTGCTGGCCCACGTCGGCGACATCCCGCAGCTGAAGAGCGCCTTCACGCAGGGCCTCGACATCCATGCCATGACCGCGTCCGAGATGTTCGACACCCCCATCGAGGGCATGCCGTCCGAGATCCGCCGCCGGGCCAAGGCCATCAACTTCGGCATCGTCTACGGCATCAGCGCCTTCGGCTTGGCCAACCAATTGTCGATCCCGCAGGGCGAGGCGGCCGACTATATCAAGACCTACTTCCGCCGCTTCCCCGGCATCGGCGACTACATGGAGGAGATGCGGGCCCAGGTGCGCCAGAACGGCTATGTCAGCACCATCTTCGGCCGCAAGATCCATATCCCCGACATCAACGGCAAGAGCGTCGGCCAGCGCCAGTTCGCCGAGCGGGCGGCCATCAACGCCCCGTTGCAGGGCGCCGCCGCCGACATCATTCGCCGCGCCATGGCCCGCATGCCGGACGCCCTGCGCGAGGCTGGTCTGTCATCGCGCATGCTGCTGCAGGTGCACGATGAACTGGTCTTCGAGGCCAGCGAAGCCGAGGCAGAGGCGACCATCGCGGTCGCCAAGCGGGTCATGGAGGGCGCGCCCTTCCCGGCGGTGGAGATCAGCGTGCCGCTGGTCGTCGAGGCGCGGGCGGCGAAGAACTGGGACGAGGCGCACTAGGGCCTTCTCCTCACTTTGCTGTCATCCTCCGACCGCGCGCAGCGCGGATCGGGGGACCCATCTGTCCGCGTGAAAATGGCCAGGAGTCTTCGCGTCCCGGCATGGGTCCCCCGGCTCCCGCTCCGCGGGCCCGGAGGATGACAGCGGATTTTGGGGAGCAGTTAACCCCTCGGCAAATGCGGGATGACCCTGGCCTTCAACAACGCTACCAGCGCCTCATCCATGAACCCGTAGTCGTCGGGGATATCGAGACAGATCACCCGCCCCCGCAGCGCCCTGCGGAATGACTTCTGCAGCCTGTTCCGGTGCGGCCGCTCCATGACGAAGATCAGGTCGGCCCAGGCGACCAGTTCGGCGTCCAGCGGCGTCTCGGCGTCATTGTTGGTGCCGGCCGAGGCCGTCTCGATTCCCGGCCAGTCGGCGAACACCTGCTCGGCCGTCGGGCTGCGCAGGCGGTTCTGGCTGCAGATGAACAGCACCGTCTTCATCGGGCGAAGGCGCTGTCCCGAGACCGGGACCGTTGATGCCGGACGATGGGGCTCAAGCGCCAACCTGGACCAGCACGAAGATCGCCTTGCCCAGGGCGCCCAGCAGCAGGACGATGATGGCCAGTCCCTGGATCAGGAAGCCCAGCGACCGGGCGCCGGGGTCTTTCACATAGCCCAGGGCGTACAACAGCCGGCCGACGATCCACACCAGGCCGAGGCCGGCGGCGATCAGGTCGTTGAACGGGACGGTCGGGTAGATGAGGGTGAACAGCCACAGGCTGGCCAGGTAGATCGGCAGGCTCTCAAGCGTGTTCAGATGCACCCGGACATGGCGCTCGAGGTCCGGATGGCCGGTCATGGCCGGCGCGGCGATGCCGGTGCGGCCGCGGGCTCCGCCCACCCGCATCATCATCCAGATGACGACGAGCAGCGACAGACAGGTGACGATCGCCACCAGCGCATGTTGGTCTCTCATGGGTCAAGTCTCCCCGCCGACCTGTCGCCGGCTCCCTGAGGCGGAAGCTGTCACGGTTCGCGGCCGATGCAAACCAGCCCTTAGAACTTGCGCTCGCTGGCCTGACGCAGCAGCCGGGCCGAGACGTAGGCCCCCAGGTTGGTGAGATCCTCCTGGTCTTCCAGGCCCAACTTGGCGGCCAGTTCGTAGACCAGGCCGGCGACCAGGTTGTCGTCGGCGGCGGCCGCCTCGGCGACGGCAGGATCGGCCAGCCGGCTGGCCGACCAGACCGCCTGCAGGGTGCGATCGTCTATGTCGCGGTTGGCCTTCAGCCACAGGGCCACGCCGGTCTCGGTCTCATAGCCGGCCAGGGCCTGGGCGGCGGCGGTCAACCGGCCCGTATCGCTGGCGGCGATGTTGCAGCCGGCCAGCATGGCCTCGAAATCGGCCTCGCTGTAGAGGCTGGAGGCTAGGCCCTCGTCGACGCTGCGGGCGTACATGGCCTCGACCTGAGCCCGCTTGTCGGCCGGAAGGTGGTCCATCAGGCAACGGGCGTCGCCCGCCGCCGCCGGCCCGGCCAGCAGCAGGGCGGTCGCCAGGGCCGTCAGCCAGATCCGTCGTATCATGCGCCGGGCGCTCCATCCTGCAGGTCGGCAGGCTGACACGGATCGCCGCCGTGGCAAGGGCGGAAACGTTTGCCGCGCGGCGCGTTAAAACCAGTCTACGGACGAACCATTGGAGGCCCAATGCCGGAGCAGTCCACCGCCATCGATCGCATTCGCTACAAGGAAACCCACGGCAAGCTGTTCGTGAAGTTCCGCAGCGGTGGCGAATACGTCTACGTCGGCGTCCCGGGCGAGGTGCACCGCAGCTTCGTCGAGGCGGAGTCGCAGGGCCAGTTCTTCCAGGCCGAAATCCGCGACCGCTATCCCTACAACCGGCTGGACGACGCGCCCTAGGCCTCGCGCTTGGCCCGCTTGGCCAGGCCGCGCAGGCGAAGGGCGTTCAGCTTGATGAAGCCGGCGGCGTCGCGCTGGTCGTAGGCCACCTTGCCCTCTTCGAAGGTCACCAACTCCTGGTCGTACAGGCTGTAGGGGCTGCTGCGGCCGATGATGCTGACATTGCCCTTGTAGAGCTTGACCCGCACCTGGCCGGTCACCTTCTCCTGGCTGAAGTCGATGGCCGCCTGCAGCATGAGCCGCTCGGGGGCGAACCAGAAGCCGTTGTAGATGAGCTCCGCATAGCGCGGCATCAACTCGTCCTTCAGGTGCATGGCGCCCCGGTCGAGGGTGATGCTCTCGATGCCGCGGTGGGCGGCCAGCAGGATGGTCCCGCCCGGGGTCTCGTAGACGCCCCGGCTCTTCATGCCGACGAAGCGGTTCTCGACCAGGTCCAGCCGGCCGACGCCGTTGTCGTGGCCCAGCTGGTTCAGCCTGGTCAGCAGGGCGGCCGGCGACAGGGCCTCGCCGTCGATGGCCACGGGGTCGCCGCGCTCGAAGTCCAGGGTGAAGATGGTCGGCGTGTCCGGCGCGTCCTCGGGCGAGATGGTCCGCATGTGGACGAACTCGGGGGCCTCCACCGCCGGGTCTTCCAGCACCTTGCCCTCGGAGGAGCTGTGCAGCAGGTTGGCGTCGACGCTGAACGGCGCCTCGCCGCGCTTGTCCTTGGAGATCGGGATCTGGTGCTGCTCGGCGAACTCCAGCAGGGCTTCGCGGCTCTTGAAGTCCCATTCGCGCCAGGGGGCGATGACGGTGATGTCGGGCTCCAGCGAATAGTAGCCGAGCTCGAACCGCACCTGGTCGTTGCCCTTGCCGGTCGAGCCGTGGGAGACGGCGTCGGCCCCGACCTTGCGGGCGATGTCGATCTGGGTCTTGGCGATCAGCGGCCGGGCGATGGAGGTGCCCAGCAGGTACTGGCCCTCATAGACCGTGTTGGCCCGGAACATCGGGAAGACGTAGTCGCGGACGAATTCCTCGCGCAGGTCCTCGATGAAGATGTTTTCAGGCTTGATGCCCATCATCAGGGCCTTCTCGCGGGCCGGCGACAGCTCCTCGCCCTGGCCGAGATCGGCGGTGAAGGTGACGACCTCCGCCTGGTACTCGGTCTGCAGCCATTTGAGGATGATCGAGGTGTCGAGCCCTCCCGAATAGGCGAGAACGACCTTCTTGATCTTCTTGTCGGCCACGGGCGGCATCCTTCGGATAGCAAAAACAGAGGTGCGCGCCTTCAACGCCCAAGGGGCGTTTGGGTCAACCCCGCCGGGGGATTTTTCAGGCCTTGCGCGGGTCCAGCCGATAGTGGCCGAACAGCTCGGCCGCTGCCTGGGGCGTCTCCAGCCTGGCGCCCGCGCCGTTGTTCTGGACGATGATCTCCTGGCCCAGCAGGTTCCGCCGACCCGTGGCGATGAGGATGTGGGAATATCGACCGGGTAAAAGTCGCTGGGTGATCAGGTCGCCGGCTTTCCACGGGGTTCCAGGCGGCAGCTGGGCCCCCTTGCGGCGCAGGAAGACCTCCAGGTTCGGCACCCGCCGGTGATCGATGTTGCTGTCGGGCCCGCGCAGGCCCCAGGTATGGGGATAGGCTCCGAAATTGGCGGCCATGTCCCGATGCACCTTCTCCTGCAGGTCGAGGCCGAAGGCGGTGCGATAGGCGCGGATCACCACATCGCTGCAGACGCCGCGCTCGATGGGCACATCGCCGCCGGGATAGGCCAGGCGGACATAGGTCGGATCATAGACGACGGTCCGCCCGATCTGCCCCCTGGCCGCCGCCACCAGTTTCTCCCCCCAGTCCGTCGGCGCCGCGAGCGCCACGGCGGGCAGGAACAGGGCGGGAGAGGCTGCAAGGAGGGCGCGTCGGTCGAACATGGATCGATGACGCACAAGATTTGCGGCGGCTTGTGGGCGGCCTTGTGCAGGACCGGTTCAAAGGTCCGCCGGATGGTCTACGTCCTTGAGGATGCCGACCTCACAGGTCGGAACCAGCGCCAGCCGCTCGCCGAGGCCGCGCAGCAGATGCCCGGCCCCGTGGTCGCCGGTCAGGTGGCGGATCGGTTCGAACAGGGCCCGGCCGAGCAGCACGGGATGCCCGCGCCGGCCCTCGAAGGTGGGGGCGGCGGCGTCATGGTCCGGCGTCATCGCGTCGATCAACGCATTGGCGACGAAGGGCGGGATAGCCGGCATGTCGGCCAGGAAGATGAAGGCGCCGGCCGTATCCTCCGGCAGGCTGGCGATTCCGGCCCGCAGCGAGGCCGACAGGCCCTCGCCATGGTCGGCGGCGTGGACCAGGGCCAGCCGTCCGGACTGGCCGATCCGCTCGGCGAACGCCTGCGCCGCCGCCGTCACCCCGGCCGCGTGGCCGCCGGTGACCACCGTGACCGTGCGCACCGGCGCCGCGAAGGCCGCCCTCAGGGCGCCGTCGATCAGCACCCCGCCGTTCCAGAGCGCCAGCAGCTTTGGTCCACCGAAGCGGGTGCTGAGTCCCGCCGCCAGAACCAGCGCCTGCCACTCTCCCCCTGTCGCCATCGCCGCTTCGCGCCTATTCTTGATCCCGGATGACACCCTACGACGCCCCTTCCGCGCAAGCGACCGCGAGCGAGCAGCCCCTGCTCGACGCCTTCGCGCGCCGGGTCTCCTACCTGCGGGTGTCGGTGACCGACCGTTGCGACCTGCGCTGCGTCTACTGCATGGCCGAGCGGATGGTCTTCCTGCCCAAGGCGGAAGTCCTGACCCTCGAGGAGCTCGACCGCGTCGCCTCGGTCTTCATCGGCCTGGGGGTGAAGAAGCTGCGCCTGACCGGCGGCGAGCCCCTGGTCCGCAAGGGATTCATGGGCCTGGTCCGAGGCCTGTCGCGCCATCTTCAGACCGGCGACCTGCGGGAACTCACCCTGACCACCAACGGCACCCGTCTGGCCCAGCACGCCGCCGAACTGGCCGATCTCGGCGTCCAGCGCATCAACGTCTCGCTCGACACCCTCAAGCCCGACCTCTTCCGCCAGCTCACCCGCGGCGGCGATCTGGCCCAGGTCCTGGCCGGCCTCGCGGTCGCCCGCGCCGCCGGCATCAGCCTGAAGATCAACACCGTCGCCCTGGCCCGCGACAACGCGGCTGAAATCCCCGCCCTCATCCAGTGGGCCCACGGCGAAGGCATGGACCTGACCCTGATCGAGACCATGCCGATGGGCGAGATCGAGGCCGACCGCACCGACCAGTACCTGTCCCTCAAGACCGTCCGGGACGACCTGGCCAGCTACTGGACCCTGGAAGAGTTGCCGTTCTCGACCGGCGGCCCGGCCCGTTACGTGCGGATCAAGGAGACCGGCGGGCGCCTCGGCCTCATCACCCCGCTCAGCCACAATTTCTGCGAGGCCTGCAACCGCGTCCGTCTGACCTGCACCGGCACCCTGCACACCTGCCTGGGCCAGGACGACGCCACCGACCTGCGGGCCGTGATGCGGGGCGGCGGTTCCGACGCCGATCTCGCCGTCTCCATCCGCGCCGCAATATTGGGCAAGCCCAAAGGCCACGACTTCCAGATCGGCGGGGCGCCGTCGGTCGCCCGCCACATGTCGACGACGGGCGGCTGATGGCCCGGGTCCTGCTGTTCGGCCGCTTCGCCGACCTCGCCGGCTGGCGCGAAAAGACCATCGAAGTCGCCACCCTTGGCGACCTGCGCGCCTTACTTTCGAGCGATCCTTTGCTGGCCGAGGCCCTGGCCGGTCCCTCCGTCCAGATCGCCGTCGACAAGGTCCTGGTCCGGGGCGACGTCGCCCTGACCGCCCTGTCCGAGGTCGCCTTCCTGCCGCCGATGAGCGGCGGATGAGCGCTACCCTGCAGACCGCTCCGTTCGATCCCGGTCAGCTGCTGACCGCCTTTTCAGCCGGCCGCGAGGAAACCGGGGCCATCGCCAGCTTCACCGGCCTGGCCCGCGCCGAGCGGGGCCAGACCACGGCCCTGGAGCTGGAAGCCTACGAAGGCTTCACCGACGTCGAGATCGCCCGCATCGTCAATGCCGCCATCCAGCGCTTCGGCCTGCAGGACGCCATGGTCGTCCACCGCGTCGGGGCCATCGCGCCCGGCGAGGCCATCGTCTTCGTCGCCTGCGCCGCGGCCCACCGCCGCGCCGCCTTCGAGGCCTGCGATCATCTGATGGACTGGCTGAAGTCCCGGGCCCCCTTCTGGAAGAAGGAACATGGCCCGGACGGCGCCCGCTGGATCGAACCCACGGACCGCGATAGGACCGACGCCGCGCGCTGGGATAGGGAGAACGAGCAATGAGCCTGACCATCGGTGGCAAGATCGACGAGGCCTGGGCCTTCAAGCCGGTGCGCGTCGCCGTGCTGACCGTCTCCGACACCCGCGACGAGGAAAGCGACACCTCCGGCCATCTTCTGGCGCAGCGGGTGACCGGCGCGGGTCACGAGCTGGCCGACAGGAAGATGGTCAAGGACGACGTCGGCGACATCCGCATGCAGATCAACGCCTGGGTGGCCTCCGGTTCGGTCGACGCCATCGTCACCACCGGCGGCACCGGCCTGACCGGCCGCGATGTGACGCCGGAAGCCGTGCGGCCGCTGTTCGACAAGGAGATCGACGGTTTCTCGGTGATCTTCCACCTGGTCAGCTACCAGACCGTCGGCCTCTCCACCCTGCAGTCGCGGGCCCTGGCCGGCATTATCGGCGGGGTCTTCGTCTTCTGCCTGCCCGGCTCCAACGGCGCGGTGCGGGACGGCTGGGACAAGGTCATCGCCGCCCAGCTCGACAGCCGTCACCGGCCCTGCAACATGGTCGAGCTCATGCCCCGGCTTCTTGAGGCATGAGCGGTCTCAGCCATCTGGACGACCAGGGCCGGGCCCGCATGGTCGATGTCTCCGACAAGGCCTCCACCCTGCGCGAGGCCGTGGCCATGGGCCTGGTCCGCACCACGCCGCAGGTTCGCGACCTGGCGGTGACCGGCAAGGCGGCCAAGGGCGATGTCATCACCACCGCCGAACTGGCCGGCGTCATGGCCGCCAAGCGCACCAGCGACCTCATCCCGCTGTGCCATCCCCTTGCGCTCAGCAAGGTCGGGGTCGTGGTCACGCCCTGCGACGAAGGCTTCGAGGTCACCGCCACCGTCCGCACCACGGGGCCGACCGGCGTCGAGATGGAAGCCCTCACCGCCGTCTCCGTCGCCTGCCTGACCCTCTACGACATGCTCAAGGCCGCCGACAAAGCCATGGTCATCGACCAGGTGCGGCTGATCTCGAAAACCGGCGGCAAGTCGGGCGATTGGTCGCGCGCGACGATTTGACCTCTTCTG
Source organism: Caulobacter sp. NIBR1757 (assembly GCF_027912495.1). Classification (GTDB taxonomy): domain Bacteria; phylum Pseudomonadota; class Alphaproteobacteria; order Caulobacterales; family Caulobacteraceae; genus Caulobacter. The sequence continues at coordinate 110,613 of NZ_CP115463.1, forward strand.
TGCGGCGGCATACCCGTTCATCGAACGGAGGTTGTCAGCCGGCCGATGCTCGGACCGGGATAGCCGGAGCGACCATTCTTGGAGTTCTATTCGCGGCGCGATCCGACCGATCCGGCCAACCGCCTGGGATTCTACCTGTCGGCGAGCCGGGCGTTTCTAGGCCATCTTCATGTCGCGCAGCAGGCTCTGGACCTCGATGCGATCAATGTGATCATCGGTTACGCCATCCTGCAGGCGGGCATCGATCATCTCGACGCGCCGGGCGGACAGGGCGGTCGCTACGCTAGCCTCGCGACACCGCCGCCGGACGAACTGCGGCGGCCGATCAGGATTTCGGCGCTCGCCCGATCACTCAACCTGTCCCGTGAGACCGTGCGTCGACGGGTGGACACCCTGGTCGACCGGGGAATCGCCAGCCGGGTGGAGCGGGGACTGCGCGTCACCACCGCCTTCCTGAGCACGGACACCTACCAGAGCATCGTCTTCTCGCAGATGGAGCCGATCCTCGGATTCCTGCTGCAGGTCGGATATCCGGGCAATCCCGAAATGGGCGACGCCAGGGCCTGGCTGGATCATCGGGCGGTCGAGGACCGGGCCCGGCAGTTCAGCCGCCTCATGCTGCGCCTCCAGCTTCGCCACTACGAGACCCTGTCCCGGCTGGGCGGGGACCTGCATGCGGGCCTGCTGATCAGCCTGGTGCTGTCCAACGCCGGCGTCGCCAGTTCGGCCCAGGACGAAACGCCCGCACCGACCGCCACCCCCCGGCTGCGACTGGCCGAGGCCCTGACCTTGAACCGGGAAACGACGCGCCGATGCCTCGCCCGTCTCACCGAGGCCGGGCAACTCGTCCGCACCCCGGCGGGCTACCTTCCAGGTCCGGCCCTGCTGTCGGGCGACCGGCTGGAAGCGGCGCTGTCGGACACCGGCAAGAATATTCGCCAGATGGTCAGGCTTCTTGCCACTCACGGATTCATTCATGAGTCTGACCCTGCGGCGGGCGTCGTCCGCCGCGCCTCAGTATAGTCGCACGATCTGGGCGCCCGCGAGGTTGCACCGACGCCCGAACAGGGGTCACAGAAGGGACGCCCCGGCCTCCCCCCATGATGTCCGGGGCCATAGAGCGGCCGGGGCCAATCACACCCCCCGGTCCCGGTCGCTCTCCCCCCTTCCCCCGGACGCTTTGGGATCTCGCCGGTGAGTACCGCCGGCCCTCCCTTTCAGAAGGCCGCCCGGCGTCCGTCGTCCATCTCGGCGCTGATCGCCCGGGCCGCCGCTCGCGGATCGGGCGCCGCCGTGATCGGCCGTCCCACCACCAGGTGGCTGGCGCCGCCGGCCAGGGCGTCGGCCGGGGTCGCCGCCCGGGCCTGGTCGTTCATCGCCGCCCCGGCCGGGCGCACGCCGGGCGTCACCACCAGGAAGTCCGGGCCGCCGATCCGCCGGGCGATATGCGCCTCGTGGGGGCTGGCGACCACGCCGTCGATGCCGGCGTCGACGGCCTGGCGCACCCGCCGCTCGATCAGCGCCTCGACGCCCATGCCGTAGCCCATCTCGGCCAGATCCTGGCCATTCAGGCTCGTTAGAACCGTCACCCCGAGAATCTTCGCCGACCGCTCGCCGCCCCGGCCCCGCACCGCCGCCGCCATCACCTGCGGTTCGGCATGTACGGTCAGCAGGTCACAGGCTCCCCCGGCGACGATGGCGGCCGTCGCCTTCTCCACCGTCGCTCCGATGTCGTGCAGTTTCCAGTCGAGGAAGACCGAGCGGCCCCGTGCCTTGAGATCGCGCGCCATCTCCATGCCGCCGGTGGCGAGCAGCTGCAGGCCGACCTTGTAGAAAGACACGCTGTCGCCCAGCGTCTCAACCAGATCCTCCGCCTCCGCGCGGGTCGGCAGGTCGAGGGCGACGATCAAGCGGGGGTCGGCAGTCATCACTAGCTCCGGGCGCGGCGAAACAGCGTTCGGCGCGCGAATCTTCGAGTTTTGGGCTAGAGAGGCTGAATGAGCGCCACAGACCTCTTCGTCAACTTCTTCGTCGCCCTGTTCGCCCTGATCGATCCGATCGGCAACGTTCCGGTGTTCGCGGCGGCCACGGCCGGGGCCCTGGCGGCCGGGCGGCGGATGGTGGCGCTGTATATCTGCGTCTTCGCCTTCCTGTTCCTGGCCTTCTTCTACTTCACGGGCCTGACCCTGCTGGAGTTCTTCGGCATCTCCCTGGCCGCCTTCCGCATCGCCGGCGGGGTGATCCTGTTCCTTCTGGGCCTCGACATGGCCCGCGACGACTTCACCGCCAAGTTCGCCGACGCCGCCGAGATCGGCGAGAAGGAGGGCGCCGCCGCCTACGCCCGCCGCCGCTTCGAGCGGCTGGTCGTGCCCTTCGCCATGCCCCTGCTGATCGGCCCCGGGGCCATCTCGACGGTGGTCATCTACGCCAGCGAGGCCAAGGCTCTGGGCTGGGTCGGCGACGCGGCGGCCGTGGCGGCGCTGTTCGCGGTATCGTTCGCCACCATGGTCTGCTTCTGGCTGACGCCGGTGATCAGCCGGCTGCTCGGCCGCATCGGCATGACCATCATCGTGCGCGTGCTGGGCCTGATCCTCTGCGCCATGGCGGTGCAGTTCATCATCGTCGGGGTGGCGGACACGACGCGGGGCCTGATCACCCCGGCGGCTGCGGCCCCCTACGCGGCCGATCGCTAGGCTTGAAGCGCCAGCCAGGCGCCGAGGCCAAAGGCGACGGAGACGAGCACCAGCAACAGGGTCCGGGTCCAGCGGCCATCGACACCCTCCAGACTGGTCAGAAGGCCGCCCGTCGATCCCTGCCGCAGGCTGTCCGGAACCGCCTTGCGTGTCAGCCGGTCGGCGGCCTTCGGTCCGGCGATGGCCACCTTGAGCGCCAGGCCGACGGCGACGCCCGAAAGCACCCCCAGAACGCCGGCCATGACGATCATGCCCGGGTATTCCTGAACCGCCCGCCCTGGCTGGCCAGCAGGGCCAGCATCCATTCGTCGGGGATCAGCTTGACCAGGGCGGCGATGGTCTTGTTCGGGGCGCCCGGCACGCAGACCGGCCTGTTGGCCTCGGCCGCCTCGTAACCGTTGGCGGCCACCTCGTCGGCCCCCAGCCACAGCCAGTCTGGGGTAGAACTCGAGACCAGGTCGCGGGTGCCGTTGACGTCGTGGAATTCGCTGTAGGTGAAGCCGGGGCACAGGGCCGTGACATGGACGCCGGTGTTCTCGGTCTCCAGGTGCAGGCTCTGGCTGAAGCGGACCAGGTAGCTCTTCGAGGCGGCATACAGGGTATGGCCCGCCGCGCCCGGCATCAGCCCGGCCAGGGAGGCGACGTTGACGATGCGCCCGAACTTGCGGTCGATCATCCCCGGCACGACCTTGTGGGCCAGTTCCGACGGGGCGGTGACCATCACCTGGATGAAGTCCTTCTGGGCTTCCCATTTGCTGTCGGCATAGACGCCCGGCAGGCCGTAGCCGGCGTTGTTGACCAGGGCGTCGACGTCGCGGCCGTGGGCGGCCAGCTGGGCGAGGATGGCGTCGGCGGCGCCCGGCTCGGTCAGGTCGGCGACGATGGTCAGGGTCTCGACGCCCGAGCGCAGGGAAATGTCCTCGGCCAGGGCGGTCAGCTTGTCGGCCCGGCGCGCAGTCAGGGCCACGTCATAGCCGTGGGCGGCATAGATGCGGGCGAAGGCGGCGCCGATGCCGGCGGAGGCGCCGGTGATCAGGGCGAGGCGGCGGGCCATGCGGCTTTGGATTCCCGAGACTGTGTTGCGGAGAAACTGACCTGCGCCGGGCTCCGGTTCAAGCCGCGCTGGCGTTCTTCGCCGGTTCGGCCAGCAGATCGAGCACCGTGATCTTCGACAGCCGTTCGGACGCGGCGGTGTCCGCGGCCCGGATGGCCGCGCTGACCGCGTCGGGAATCCGCTCGCCTACGGGACAGCCCTTCACCCCGGCGGGCGCAACGCCCAGGTGGGTGCAGCCATCGACGGCCCGCAGCACCTGGTCCAGGGTGATGGTCTTCGGATCACGGGTCAGCCAGGCCCCGCCGCCGGCCCCCATCCGGGTGGCGATCAGACCGGCCTTGGCCAGCATGGCGGTGACCCGCCGGACGACCACCGGGTTGGTCGGCATGGAGGCGGCCAGCTCCGCTGACGAGACCGCGCGCGCCGGGGCGTCCGCGCTCTTGTGGGCGAGGTAGGCGAGGGCGTGGGCCGCAACGGGGAATTTCTGGCTGTCGGACATCGTGGGTTGTCGAAAAGGTAGGCGCCAGAAGGGCCGCGCACAATGGCTGCGGCGAATCCTGTCGAACCGGTGGGCGATTGAAGCGCTTGTGGAAAGGGTGTATCGCGCCCGCCGCGCCGTCGTGGTGCTATCCGTTGGCCGGTTCTTGGCCGCTGGACGACTGATCGCATGGCCGCTGAGCCCGCCGATACCGCTTCTCCCGCCGCCGGAGAGCCGCTCCATACCCCGGCAGACCCCCACCAGACTACCGAAGGCCACGGCCACGGCGGTTTCTGGATGTTGGCCATCGGCGCCATTGGCGTGGTGTTCGGCGACATCGGCACCAGCCCGCTCTATGCGATGCGCGAGGCCCTTCACCACTCCCGCAGCGGCGGAGCCAGCGAACTGGCCGTGCTGGGGGTCGTGTCGCTCGTGGTCTGGGCCCTGATCCTGGTGGTGACGCTCAAGTATGTCGTCCTGCTGATGCGGGCCGACAACAAGGGCGAGGGCGGCACGCTGGCGCTCATGGCCCTGGCCCGCAAGACCCTGGCCAAGCCGAACGGCAAGCGCTCGGCCACCGTCTTCTTCCTGGGGGTGATCGGGGCCGCGCTGTTCTACGGCGACGGCATCATCACCCCGGCCATCTCGGTGCTGTCGGCGGTCGAGGGCCTGAAGGATGCGCCGGGCCTGGGCGGCCGGGTCGACAGCTGGATCGTGCCGATCTCGGCCGGCATCCTCATCGCCCTCTTCCTGGTGCAGTCGCGGGGCACGCACCGCATGGCCACCCTCTTTGGTCCCATCACCCTGGTCTGGTTCCTGGTCCTGGGGGGCCTTGGCCTCTACCACCTGTTCGACGACCTCTCGATCTTCCGCGCGCTCAGCCCGCACTACGGGGTGATGTTCCTGCTCCAGAACGGCTTCCTCGGATTCGTCATCCTGGGCAGCGTCTTCCTGGCCGTGACCGGCGCCGAGGCCCTCTATTCGGACATGGGCCACTTCGGCAAGAAGCCGATTCAGGTCGGCTGGCTCTATCTGGTCTTCCCCTGTCTGGCCCTCAACTACCTGGGCCAGGGCGCCTCGATCCTGGCGCACCCCGAGGCGAGGCTGAACCCGTTCTGGGAAATGGTGCCGCAGGTGGTCTACTGGCCGGTCCTGCTGCTGGCCACCCTGGCCACCATCATCGCCAGCCAGGCGGTGATCACCGGCGCCTTCTCGGTCACCCAGCAGGCGGTGTCGCTCGGCCTGCTGCCGCGCATCGACATCCGCCGCACCAGCGAGACCCAGGCCGGCCAGATCTATGTGCCGCAGGTCAACACCATGCTGATGATCGGCGTTCTGGTGCTGCTGTTCAGCTTCAAGACCTCGACCAACCTGGCGGCGGCCTACGGCATCGCGGTGACCGGCTCGATGTTCGTCGACACCCTGCTGGCCTTCGTCATCATCCGCTTCCTGTGGAAGTGGAGCTGGCCGGTCACCCTGGCCGTGCTGGTGCCGCTCCTGCTCCTCGACCTGACCTTCATCTCCTCCAACCTGCTGAAAATTCCGCAGGGCGCCTGGATGCCGCTGGTGTTCGGCGGGGTGCTGGTCGTCATCATGTGGACCTGGACGCGCGGCGGCCAGATCCTCGCCGAGAAGACCCGCCGCGACTCCGTGCCGCTCACCGACCTGATTGGCATCCTCGAGGCCCGCGCCCCGCACCGGGCTCCCGGCACCGCCATCTTCCTGACCAGCGACCCGGACGTCACTCCCGTCGCCCTGATGCATAACCTCAAGCATAACAAGGTCTTGCACGAGAAGAACATCATCGCCACGGTCCGCAACGCCGAGACGCCGCGCGTGCGCGAGGAGGACCGGGTCAAGATCGAGAAGGTCAACGACGACTTCAAGAAGCTGATCATCACCTACGGTTTCATGGAATCGCCCAATGTGCCCAAGGCCCTGGCGCTATGCCGCAAGCAGGGCCTGAAGTTCGACATCATGGCCACCAGCGTCTTCCTCGGCCGCCGCTCCATCGTGCCCAGCGCCCACAGCGGCATGCCCCTGTGGCAGGACAAGCTGTTCATCTTCCTGATGAAGAACTCGGCCAACCCGACCGACTTCTTCAAGATCCCGCCCGGCCGCGTGGTCGAGCTCGGGGCCCAGGTCACCGTATGATCCAGGGCATCAGCATCGCCGGCGACGTCTTCTGGATCCTCGCCCTGGCCGTCATGAGCTCGATGTCCTGGGCGACGCAGAAGCGCATCCCGGCCGGCACGAGCGTGCCGGTCGCCTGGCGCGGCGACCAGGTTCTCGTCCGCGCCCCCAAATGGGCGGCGCTCTGGCTGCTGATCGCCGTCGCCTTCGCCATCGGCGGCTGGATGAAGGTCGAGAGCCGCGCCCCGGACCTCAGCCTGAACGGCGCCTGGATCTGGCTGGGCGTCCGCCTGACCCTGGCCCCGCTGCTCGCCACCCTGCACCTGAGCCAGATCCGCAAGGGCTTGGAGACCCTGGACCGCGAAGGCCGGCTGTAACCCCCTGTCATCCTCCGGCCGCGCAGCGGACCGGGGGACCCAGGGCGGCTCCGGATAGACTCCGAGCAATCGTCACGCGGCCAGTTGGGTCCCCCGGTCGCCCTGCGGGCGCCGGAGGATGACAGCCGTGGGAGGGCTAGGCCTTGACCGGCTTCACGAACGGCTGGCTGAACGTCGCCGGGCGTCCCATGGCCAGCAGGGCGTTGGCCACGGCCGGGCCGATCACCGGCGTGCCCGGCTCCCCGGCCCCGCTCGGGGCATTGCCGCTCGGCAGGATGTGGGTCTCGACGCTCGGGGCCTCGTTCATGCGCAGCACGCGGTAAGTGTCGAAGTTGGTCTCCTGGACGGCGCCGTCCTTGAGGTTCACCTCGCCGTACAGCGCCGCGGACAGGCCGTAGCAGGTTCCGCCCTCCATCTGGCCGGCGATCTGGTCCCTGGCGATGGCGATGCCGCAGTCGACGGCGGTGACCACCCGGCCGACCTTCGGCTCCACCCCGCCGGGCGCGATCTTCACCTCGGCGATCTGGGCCACGACCGTGCCGAAGCTCTCGTGCACCGCCACGCCGCGGGTATAGCCCTCGGCCGCCGTTGGCCCGGCCTTCTCGATGGCCAGGTCCAGCACCGCCAGATGCCGCTTCGCCCCCGCCTTGGTGTAGAGCGTCCGGCGGTACTCGATCGGGTCCTTGCCGGCCTTGCGGGCCAGCTGGTCGATGGTGTGCTCCATGACATAGGCGGTGTGGGTCGCGCCCACCGACCGCCACCACAGCACCGGCACGCCGACGTCTGGCATGTGGGCGGCGGCATCGACGATCGGGGTGGCCTTCAGATAGGGCGAGCCCATCGTGCCCTCGACCACCGTGGTGTCGATGCCCTTGGGGGCCATCGGCGAGCCCTTCATCAGCGACTGCGAGACGATCCGATGGGTCCAGACGGCCGGATAGCCGTCCTTGTCGAGCCGGATCTTCACCGCATGGTGGGTCAGGGGCCGGAAGTAGCCGGCCCGCATGTCGTCCTCGCGGGTCCAGATCAGCTTCACGGGCGTGCCCTTGCCGACCTTCTTGGCGATGTGGACGCATTCGGTGACGAAATCGGACTGGAAGTTGGCCCGCCGGCCAAAGCTCCCCCCGGCGTACAGGGTTTCGATCTCGATGGCGCCCGGCAGGTTGCCGACGATCTTGGCGGTGTTCAGCTGGTCGAGGGTCGGGAACTGGCAGCCGAAGCTGAGCTTGACGCTGTTGCCCTTCACCCGCGCCACGCAGTCCATCGGCTCCATCGGCGCATGGCTGAGGAATGGGAAGTCGTAGGTCGCCTCGAACACCTCGCCGTCGGTGACCGATTTGGGATCGCCCTTGCTGTCGAAAGCTTCCCATTTCAGGTCGGCCGGGCCCTGGCCGGCGGCGAACTTGCGATAGTCGGCCAGCAGGGCGTCGGAGCTCCGCTTTTCCGACTTCTCGTCGTCCCACTGGGCGGTGATGGCGTCGCGGCCCTGCTTGGCGGCCCAGGTGGTGTTGGCCACCACGGCCACGCCGGTGGGGATCTTGAACACATCGACCACGCCCGGAACCTTGCGGGCCGCGGCGTCATCGAAACTCTTCAGCTTGCCGCCGAACAGCGGCGAATGGGCCACCATGGCGACCAGCAGGCCTTCTTCCTGCACATCGATGGTGAATTTCGCGGCGCCGTTGGTCTTGGCCACGGCGTCCTTGCGCCGCACCCGGTCGCTGCCGATCAGGGTGAAGGCCTTGGGGTCCTTGAGGACCACATTCTCCGGCGGCGTCACCTTGGCCGCATCGGCCAGCAGGTCGCCGAACTCGGCCGACTTGCCGGAGCCTGGATGGCTGACGATGCTGTCCTTGACGACAATCTCGCTGGCGTTGACCTGCCACAGGTTGGCCGCCGCCTGCACGAACATCGCCCGCGCCGCCGCCCCCGCCTTGCGGAACTGGGTCCAGCTGTTGGCGATGGCGGTGGAGCCGCCGGTGCCCTGCGCGCCCATCAGCAGGTTCTGATAGAGCTTGGTGTTGGCCGGGGCCTGCTCGATCTTCACCCGGTTCCAGTCGGCGTCCATCTCTTCGGCGACCATGGCGGCCAGGCCGGTGTGGCTGCCCTGGCCCATCTCGATATGCTTGTTGACGACGGTGATCGAGCCGTCGGCGTCGACCTTCACGAAGGGACCGAACTCCCCGACCTTGATCGGGCTGCCGACGCTCACGGCGTCGGCCAGGGAGCAGCCGACCAGCAGCGCGCCGCTGGCGGCCACCCCGGTGACGATGACCTCACGGCGGTTGACGCCCTTGCGGACCGCTTCCGTCGTGTTGGTGGCGAGGTTGCGCAGAAAACGGGTCATCGCTCGCTCCTATTTCGCGCCGGCGGCGGCCGGGGCCGCTTCAGCCGTGGGCTGGGGAAGCGCCGCGCTGATGCCCGAGGCTTCCTTGATGGCGGCGCGGATGCGCTGATAGGTGCCGCAGCGACAGATGTTGCCGCTCATCGCCGCGTCGATTTCCTCGTCGGTCGGGGATGGCTTCTCGGCCAGCAGGGCCGCCGCGCTCATGATCTGACCCGACTGGCAGTAGCCGCATTGCGGCACGTCCAGCCTGGCCCAGGCCTGCTGGGCCGGGTGGGCGCCGCCCAGGCCCTCGATGGTGGTGATCTTGGCCCCGGCGACCGCGCCGATGGGGGTGACGCAGCTGCGCGTCGCCTGGCCGTTCACATGCACCGTGCAGGCTCCGCACTGGGCCATGCCGCAGCCGAACTTGGTTCCGGTCAGGCCAAGTTCGTCGCGCACCACCCACAGCAGGGGGGTGTCCTCGGCCGCCTTGACTGTCACGGCCTTGCCGTTGATTTCCAGATTGACCGCCACCGGTTCCCTCCTCCGAAGTCAGACCGGGGGTATCTTAACGCTGTTCACCCGTGGCCGCGCCAGCGAAATCTTGCGCCCGCAAAACTTGCACAGGAACCGTCCCGGGTGGATGAAGCGCCATGCCTCTGATCCTCCCCGCCGGCACGACCCTGGTCGCCGCCACCCACAACCCCGGCAAGGCCCGCGAGCTGGCCGCCCTGCTGGAGGGCCGCTTCACCGTGCTGACGGCGGGCGAGCTGAACATCCCGGAGCCGGACGAGACCGAGACGACCTTCGTCGGCAACGCCCTGCTCAAGGCCCGCCACGCGGCCCAGGTTTCCGGCCGCATCGCCCTGGCCGACGACAGCGGCCTGTCGGTGACGGCCCTGGACGGCGCGCCCGGCATCTTCTCGGCCCGCTGGGCGGGACCGGGCAAGGACTTCGCCGTGGCCATGGGCAAGGTCGAGGAGCGGCTGCAAGAGGTCGGGACCGACGACTATTCCGCCTGGTTCACCTGCGCCCTCGCCGTCGCCTGGCCGGACGGTCCGTCGGTGGTGGTCCAGGGCGAGGTGCACGGCTCGCTGGTCTTCCCGGGCCGGGGCGACCGGGGCTTCGGCTACGATCCCATCTTCGTCCCCAGGGGCCACGACCAGACCTTCGGCGAGATGGACCCGGAGGCCAAGGACGCCATGAGCCACCGCGCCCGCGCCTTCGCCCAGCTCAAGGCCGCCCTGTTCGAGTGATGCAGAATATCGGGGTCTACATTCACTGGCCCTACTGCGCCCGCATCTGCCCCTACTGCGACTTCAATGTCGTGCGCGACCGGGGCAGGACCCAGGAACAGGCCGACCTCGCCGCCGCCATCCTCGCCGACCTGGCGGCCCAGCGCGCCCTGACCGGCCCCCGCCGCCTGGTCTCGATTTTCTTCGGCGGCGGCACCCCCTCGCTGATGGACCCAGGCTTCGCCGCCGAGATGATCGCCGCCGCCCGTCGCCTGTGGGACGCCGCTCCCGATCTGGAGATCAGCCTCGAGGCCAACCCGACCGACGCCGAGACCGGCCGCTTCGCCGCCCTGGCCGAAGCGGGGGTGAGCCGCCTGTCGCTGGGAGTCCAGGCCCTCGACGACGCCTCGCTGAAGTTCCTCGGCCGCAACCACGACGCCGGCGCCGCCCGCCGCGCCGCCGCCGAGGCCGCCCGGCTGTTTCCCCGTCTGTCGCTCGACCTGATCTACGCCCGCCCCGGCCAGACCCCGGAAACCTGGGCGGAGGAACTGCGCACCGCCATCGGCTGGGGCGCCGACCACATCTCGCCCTATCAGTTGACCATCGAGGCCGGCACCGCCTTCGACCGCGCCGTGCGGCGAGGCTCGTTCAGGCCGGCCGACGAGGCCCTCGGCGCCGCCCTCTATGACACCACCCAGGCGGTTCTGGAGAGCCAGGGCTTCGACGCCTACGAGGTGTCCAACCATGCGCGCGGCCCCGCCGCCCGCTCGCGCCACAACCTCGTCTACTGGACCGGACAGGACTATGTCGGCGCCGGCCCCGGGGCCCACGGCCGGCTGACCTTGAACGGTTCGAGGACCGCCACTGGCGCCCATCGCGGCATCGATGCCTACATCCGCGCGGTGCGGGACGCCGGCCTGGGCTTCGCCGACCGCGAGACCCTGTCGCCGGTCGAGGCGGCCGAGGAGCGGCTGCTGATGGGTCTGCGCATCGACGACGGCGTCGCCTTCGCCGAGCTGGCCCCGCTGGGCCTGACCCCCGACCATCCGGAGGTCGTCTCCCTGGCCGCCGAGGGTTTGCTGCTGACCGGCGGAGGGCGGCTGCGCGCCACCCGGCCGGGTCGCCTCGTCCTCGACTGGGTCACCGGCCGGCTGGCCACCGCCGCAAACCCCGCTTGAGCAAGGCTCTCCCTTGAGTCTAAGCAGGGGCCGTTGTATCCCCGCCCGCGAAACGCGAATTTCAGGAACCGACCATGGCTGACGACTACCACCGCGGCGAGATGGACATCCACGAGCAAGTGGCCACCTACAATGCCGTCATGGGCATGACCAAGTGGGGCAGCCTGGCCCTGGCCGTCGCCATCCTGGCCCTGGTCCTGTGGTTCTGCACCCCGGCCGGCTTCATCGGCGGCCTGGTCCCGGCCCTGGTGCTGCTGGTGGTGGGCATCGTCGTCCTGCGCGACAAGAAGGGCGGCGGCCACTAGGCTTTCGTCCCATTCCACGCGTTACACGCCGGCGAACCGAAAGGCTCGCCGGCGTTGTCGTATCCGGGTTACGCTGCGTCGCAGCATAACTTTGCGCAACGCACCCGGCCTGGGCTCGACAACGGGCAAGATTCTCCCCTAAACAGACCCCCACAACGCGTCTGACGTCAGCCCGAGCGCGGATGCGCTCGCAGGCAGAGAGTTTTCTGGGGGAGATATCCGGCATGGCCGTGATTGCGGTGACCAAGGAACGTCGCGCGGGCGAGACCCGCGTCGCCGCCACCCCGGAAACGGTCAAGAAGCTGATCGCCGCCGGCTGGAGCGTCACCGTCGAGGCCGGCGCCGGCGCCGCCTCCGCCTACCCCGACGCCGACTATGAGGCGGCCGGGGCCAAACTCGAAAAGACCCTGAAAGCCACCCTCAAGGACGCCGACGTCCTGTTCAAGGTGCGCGGCCCCGAGGCCGACGAGATCGCCGCCCTCAAGGCCGGCGCCACGGTGGTCGCCACCCTCAACCCGCACCAGGACAAGGATACGCTGAACGCCCTCGCCAAGGGGGGCGCCACCGCCTTCGCCATGGAGTTCGTGCCGCGCATCACCCGCGCCCAGGTCATGGACGTGCTGTCGTCGCAGGCCAACCTGGCCGGCTATCGCGCCGTCATCGAGGGCGCCGAAGCCTTCGGCAAGGCCCTGCCGATGATGATGACCGCCGCTGGCACCGTCGCCGCCGCCAAGGTCTTCATCATGGGGGTCGGGGTCGCCGGCCTGCAGGCCATCGCCACCGCCCGCCGTCTCGGCGCCGTGGTCACCGCCACCGACGTGCGCCCGGCCACCAAGGAACAGGTCGAGAGTCTCGGCGCCAAGTTCCTCGCCGTCGAGGACGAGGAGTTCAAGAACGCCCAGACGGCCGGCGGCTACGCCAAGGAAATGAGCCCCGAGTACCAGGCCAAGCAGGCCGAACTGCTCAGCGGCCACCTGGCCAAGCAGGACATCGTCATCACCACCGCCCTGATCCCCGGCCGCCCGGCCCCCCGGCTGGTCACGGCGGCCCAGGTGGCCTCGATGAAACCCGGCAGCGTCATCGTCGACCTCGCCGTCGAACAGGGTGGCAATGTCGAAGGCGCCAAGCTGGGCGAGACCGCGATTACCGCCAATGGGGTCAAGATCCTCGGCGCCGCCAACCTGCCCGGCCGCATCGCCACCGACGCCTCCGCCCTCTATTCGCGCAACCTGATGGCCTTCGCCGGCCTGCTGCTCGACAAGGACGGGGCCCTGAACCCCGACTATGAGGACGAGATCCTCAAAGCCGCCCTGGTCACCAAAGGCGGCGCCGTCGTCCATCCCCAGCTGGCCGGCTAGGCCATGCGCGCGGGGCGGCTTCTTCTTCTGGCGCTGACGGCGACCTTCGCCGTCGCCGCCCCGGCGTTGGCCGGCAAGAAGGTGCCCAGCGCCGAACAGGGCGCCGTGCCCTTCATGGTCGGCGCGCCCCTGGGCCTGGAGACCGGTCCCACCGTTCGTCCGGGCGACATCGCCTGGCGCGAGACCCTGCGGCCGGAACGCAACGTCCGCCTGCTGGACGCCGCCGTGGCCCGCAAGCGCCCCGCCGCGCCCGGCGTCGCGGCCGGCACGGTCCTGTTCGGCTACCGGCTGGGCTCCGGCGTCGCCTACTGCCCGCCCGGCGACCTGTCGCGCGGCGTGGTCACCGTCCAGTGCTTCCGCGACTTCAACCGCGATGGAAAGTTCGAGGGCGCCTACGTCACCGAATACATGGACATGGGCAGCCCCTATCTGGCCGGCTCGGTGCACGCCCTCGCGGGGGCCGGAAACATGCGCTACGAGCGCGTCGCCTGGTCCGAGGCCGCACCGATCGAGGGCGCCTACCGCTTCGAAGGCTTCAAGGCCGGCCAGCCCCGGTTCCGGCTGGTGGTGGACGGCGTCAAGGCCGATGACCTGGTCGCCTGCGAGGCGGCCGAAGACGGCTGCCGGATTTCCGGCCTGACCCTCCGGGTCGAGCCGCAAGGCGACGCCGCCCGCATCACCTTGCTGTCTGCCTCGCCGGATCGCCAGATTCAGCTCAACATGTATGGCCTGTCGCTGCCCGGCCCCCGGGACTGAGGAGTTACCATGGACGTCGATCCCACCATCTTCCGCCTGGCGATCTTCGTCCTGGCCATCTTCGTCGGCTATTACGTGGTCTGGAGCGTCACCCCGGCCCTGCACACCCCGCTGATGGCCGTGACCAACGCCATCTCCTCGGTGATCATCGTCGGCGCCCTGATCGCCGCCGCCGCCCACCCCGCGACGGGCCAGGCCATGACCGGCTCGGTCTGGATCTCCAAGGGCGCGGGCGCCATCGCCGCCGGCCTCGCCGCCGTCAACATCTTCGGCGGCTTCCTGGTCACCCAGCGGATGCTGGCCATGTACAAGAAGAAGGACAAGGCGGGGTGATGGACGCTCCGTTCGATCTGGTCTTTGGCGGGGTGATCCTGGCGCAAGTCGTCATGATCGGCCTGTGCCTGCTGGTCTACCGCTGGCGGCTGGCGACCTTCCGGTTCGAACGTGAGGTGATGACCATCGCCATGCTGGTCACGGGCCCGCTCGGCATGCTGCTGATGGACGCCATCCCGCTGGATCCGCCCTACATGGCCGCGCTGAAGACCTATCTTCAGCTGGGTGTGGTCATCCTGCTCGTGCAGGTCCTGTTCTGGTCCGCCTTCCTGCGGCTCCGCGCCCGCCACATCGCCGAACAGGCTGTGTTGAAGGCGGCTGGCGCATGAGCTCCCATCTGGTCGCCCAACTGCTCGGCTATCTGTGCGGTATCGGCGGCCTCGTCGGGGTCGGGGCCTATATCTGGGTGGTGCTCAAGCGCCGCCGCTGGCTGAACAGCGCCGGCCTTCTGCTGACCGCCCTGGCCCTGATGCAGCTCAGCCTGATGATCCACCAGAACCTCGGCTTGACCGGCCTGATCCAGGCGGGCCTGGCCGTCGCCCTGCTGCTGGCGGCGGTGATCGTCCAGCTGGTCGCGGCGGTGCGGGCCCGCACGCCCTGGGACGGCGCTGAGCGCCGGGGAGGCGGCGAATGAAGGCGCTCTGGGCAAGGACCTGGTTCCGGGTCACCGTTGGCATGAGCCTGGCTCTCCTGGCGGGGATCATGGGGGCCATAGCGGGGTTCTCCGCTGACCCGAGGCTGGTCTTCTTCATTGAAGCGCCGTTGACGGTCTACCCGGCGGCGTTTCTCTTCATTGCCTGGGCCTTCGTCCTGATCATCGCCAGCCTTTTCCGGCCCGTTGAGCGCAAAGGGCCGGCGTTTTTCGCCGCGGTGGCCATGATGATGTTTGCCGGGGTGTTCAGGGAACTGGACACCATCACGCCCTGGGGTCTGACGCAGGCGCTGGCGTGCGCCGGACTGATCACCTGGGCTGGCTTTGGCCGCCTGACGCCGAAGACCGACAAGGGAGAGAACGCGTGAGCCCCTCCCCCCTCGAACTGGTCGGGATGATCTGCGCCGTCATCGGCCTGAACATCGGCTGCTTCTACCTGCTGGAGGCGCTGCCCAAATGGCTGGGAGGCCCACGCCGGACGCTGGCCATCGCCGGGGTGCTGGCGGTCTTCCTGGCGGCCATGGCGGCCGATGTCGCCGTCGCCCTGCGCGCCGGACATCAGGCGGCCAACTTCGCCTTCCTCGGCCTGCTGCCGCCGGTGATCCTGATGCGGGCCGCCATCCGGGTTTCGCCGCGCAGCCTGCAGTATGGCCTGTTCGCCCTCGCTGTGGCCGCCGCCGGCGCCGTCGTCGCCGTCCTGCTCAAGAGCCTCATGGACGGCCCGCAGAACGGCTGGACATGGACCCTGATGGCCCTGTTCGTCACCCTGCCTCTCGCCTTCGCCGGCATGACCCTGCGGCGCATCCTCCAGCCGGGGATCGCGGCATGAGCGCCCTGACCCCCTGGATCGCCGCCGCCGCCATCGGTGCAGCAGCCATCGTTCTGATCTGCTTCCTGATGGCTGTGCTCAAAGCCGGCCGTCCGCTGTCGCAGAACACCAGCCGGCTGCTGCTCATCACCGTCACGGTCGTCTATGCGGCCGTGGCGATCTCGGCGCAGCGCTGGACGAACCTGACGCTGCCGCTCGGCCTGGCGATTATCGGGGCCTATGGGCTGGCTGAAGCCGCCCGGAGCCCCATAGCGCGCTGGTCTTTCTGGGCCGTTGGGCTGGCTCTGTCGGCCGCCGCCCTCGCCCTGCAGCTTCTCGATGAGCGCCTCGATTTCTGGCTTGGCGTGATCATCGGCGCCCTTGGCCTGCTGCTGACCGTCTACGCCGGCCATATCGCCCGCCGGCTGATCCGCAATTCAAGACAGACATCCACGCCCACCGAGACGGGAACCCCCGCATGATCGCCAACTTCGCCGCCGTCGCCTACATCGTCTCGGGCGTCCTGTTCATCCTCGCCCTGCGCGGCCTCTCCAGCCCGGTGACCAGCCAGGCGGGCAACCGCAACGGCATGATCGGCATGGCCATCGCCGTCGGCACCACCCTGCTGGTGCTGTGGAATTCCAAGCTGCTCGATCCGGTGACCATCGGCCTGATCCTGGCCGGCGTCGTGGTCGGCGGCGGCATCGGGGCGATCATCGCCCGCCGCGTGGCCATGACCTCCATGCCGCAGCTGGTCGCCGCCTTCCACAGCCTGGTCGGCATGGCCGCCTGCCTGGTCGCCGTCGCCGCCATCTACTCACCGGACGCTTACCAGATCCTCGATCCGGCCACCGGCCACATCCATGCCCAGTCGCTGATCGAACTGGGCCTCGGACTGGCCATCGGGGCCGTTACCTTCACCGGCTCGGTCATCGCCTTCGCCAAGCTCAACGGCAACATGAGCGGCGCGCCGATCCTGCTGCCGGCCCGCCACCTGCTCAACATCGTGCTCGGCCTCGCCATCGTCGGCCTTGTCGCCTACCTCGTCTTCACCGGCGGCCAGGCCAAATGGGCCTTCTGGGCCATCTTCGCCCTCAGCCTGATCATCGGCATCACCCTGATCATCCCGATCGGCGGGGCCGACATGCCGGTCGTCGTCTCCATGCTCAACAGCTACTCGGGCTGGGCGGCGGCGGCGCTGGGCTTCACGCTCGGAAACATCACCCTGATCATCACCGGGGCCCTGGTCGGCAGCTCGGGGGCCATCCTCAGCTACATCATGTGCAAGGCGATGAACCGCAGCTTCATCTCGGTCATCCTCGGCGGCTTCGGGGCCGACGACGCCGCCGCCGCGGCCGGCGGCAAGGTCGAGACCCGCCCCGTCAAGCAGGGCAGCGCCGACGACGCCGCCTTCATCATGAAGAACGCCTCCAAGGTCATCATCGTCCCCGGCTACGGCATGGCCGTCTCCCAGGCCCAGCACGCCCTGCGCGAAATGGGCGACAAGCTGAAGGAAGAGGGCGTCGAGGTGAAGTACGCCATCCACCCGGTCGCCGGCCGCATGCCCGGCCACATGAACGTGCTGCTGGCGGAAGCGAACGTCCCCTATGACGAGGTGTTCGAGCTGGAAGACATCAACAGCGAGTTCTCAACCGCCGACGTCGCCTTCGTCATCGGCGCCAACGACGTCACCAACCCGGCCGCCAAGACCGACAAGACCAGCGCCATCTACGGCATGCCGATCCTCGACGTCGAAAAAGCCCGCACGGTGCTGTTCGTCAAACGCGGCATGTCCTCGGGCTACGCCGGCGTCGAGAACGAGCTGTTCTTCCGCGACAACACCATGATGCTGTTCGGCGACGCCAAGAAGATGGTCGAGGGGATCCTGAAGGGGCTCTGATGGGTCCACGCCCGCCGCGCCTCCCCAGAGCCCCCCGCAAACGTCCGCCGGACCCCCGGCCGGTCTATGTGCGGTTCGTCTGCTTCCACCTCGTCGAAGGCCAGCGCACCCGGCTGGGCCTGTTCCAGGCGCTCGATGAGGCGAGGATGAGCGACAACGCCACCGGCTGGGCCCTGGCCCAGCTCAAGGAGAGCGTCGACTGGTTCAATGAGGAACTAAAGGCGCCGACCCATTTCAATCGCGGACGCTACGGCGCCTGGGGGCAGTCGGCCCTCTGCTGGTTCAAATCCTCGGCCGAGGACCATATCCGCCGCATGTACGACCTGAAGGTCGCGCTGGAGGAATGCGGTGTCCATGTCGAGGTGCTGACCACGCGCGAGCCCGGCCACGTCCTCTATGAGGACGACCACCAGATCGCCGCGGAGCCGCTGGACGGTCGCTTTTGATGGAGACCGGCCCTCCCGCCGAGCCAAAATGAATATGTCTAGACATATTCATCGGCCAAGACGGGCCGACTGCGCGCGGAAGCCGGCCCTGCCTGGACCCGGTGGCGAATGTGGGCCCCGGCAGACCAACATTCCCGGCGTCCATACCAACCGCGCACCTACGCGCCGGCCCACGGTCCCAGCGCCCGGACCCACGGCAAAGCCAACGGGACAAGGGATTGCGCCGGCCAAAGGCCGTCATCGCCTTTTTTGTAGCTGAGGCCGGCGGCGGTATAATGGTAGGCCGCTTCGATAGGCCTTCACGCCGCCGAAGGCTGGGCTTCCCGCTCGAGCAGCGACAGGATCAGTTCCGGCGAGCGGGCCTGGCGCAGTTGGGCCCGCAGGTCAGCCTGGCGCATCAGCCGCGAGACGCGGGCCAGGGCGCGCAGGTGCTCGGACCCGGCATCGGCCGGGGCCAGCAGGGCGAACAGCAGATCGACCTTGGCGCCGTCGACGGCTTCATAGGCGATGGGAGATTCCAGGCGCACGAACACCGCCTGCATCTGCTCCACGCCCTCGATCCGCGCATGCGGCACGGCGACGCCGTGGCCGACACCAGTCGAGCCGGCAGCCTCGCGCTCCAGCAGGGCGTCGAGCACCGCCGTCTGGTCGAGGCCCCAGGTGCGGGCCGCGACGTCGGCGATGACGGACAGGACCTGGCGCTTCGACCCACCGCTCGCCCGGGGGACGATGGCGCGGGGATCAAGCAATTGACCGATGTTCATGGGTGCGCGGCACTTGGAAAAGGTTGAACCGGGTGGCGAAACTTGACGCCTCGGGGTCCTAGCCCTTGGCGCCGGAACCGTTCCCCGACCGCTTGGTGCGCTCGGGATCGATCCATCCGATATTGCCGTCGCTGCGACGGTAGACGACGGACAATCCGCCGTGCGCGGCGTTCCTAAACACAATTGTTTGCGATTCAGTCAAGTCCAGTTCCATAACCGCCCCCGAAACGGTCAAAACTTTCACCTCAGTGTCATTTTCGGCAATGACCATGGCGCTGGGCGCCCCGTCCGAGACGGGTTCTTCCGCGTCCCAGTCGATGTCGTCTTCCGAGTCATCGGGCGCCCGCAGGGTGGTGTAGATCGCCCGCTCTTCCTGCTTGGCGTTGGCGGCAGGGCTGTGGTCCTTGAGCCGGCGCTTGTAGCGCCGAACCCGGGTCTCGATCTTGCCCAGCGCATCGGTGAAGGCGGCATGGGCGTCGCCGCCGGACCCGTGGCTCTGCAGCTTCTGGCCGGAATCGAGCGACAGGGCGCAATCGACCCGGAAGCCATGGCCCGATCGGCTGACGGTCACGTCGGCCGCGCCGCCGCGATCGAAGTACCTTGCGATGCTGTTGGAGAGGTCGTCGGTGATGCGGTCCCGCAGGGCCGCGCCGACATCGACTTGTTTGCCAGCGACTTGGATTTGCATACCGACTAGAACGCGCCGCCGTCATCTTGGTGTCAAGAAAACCGAGGTTACCTCGCCCTTTTGTGACGTCACCCGAACAGGCGGTCTGCCATCTCGATCAGTTTCTCGACGGCTTCGATGGCCACCCGGCCGCCGATGAACAGCAGGCCGAAGCTCAGGGCGCTGATCGCATAGGCAAGCAGGGCGAGGATTCCGTCCCGCTGGATCATGGCCAGGCCGAAGATGGCGATGGCCGCCGCCGGGGCCATGTTGCCCAGCGGAATCGGCAGGATGAGAACCAGGGAGAGCAGAAAACAGACCAGGGCGATCACCCGGTCGCCGACCGGCCCGAACAGGAAGGTCAGCCGCGGGCGGGAAACCTTCTCCACCTTCCGCAGCCAGGGGACCAGCTTGCGAAAGGCGTCGGCCATCTGGGCGCGTTTGATCGGCCGCTCGTCGATGATGTTGGGCAGCCAGGGGCCGCGGACCCCGAAGATCATCTGCGGCGTCATCAGCACCAGGGGGAAGCCAAGGAAAGTCGAGGCGCCGGGCGGCATCGGCAGCCAGTTGGGGGCCGCGAAGACAAAGAACATCGCTCCGAACGCCCGGTGGCCGAGCCGGTGGATGATCTCGCCCAGGGTGACCCTGGGATCGGGATCGGCGGCGATCTCGCTCATCACCTCGGAGAGGGTGAGTTTTCGCTCCTGCTGATGATCGTCCATCCGGCCTCCGGGCGATCAACGCCCGAAGGGCCGATACGGTCCTAGACCGCCGCCCTCAGCGCGCGCCGACGCTCAACCGACGACGGAATACGCATCGCCTCGCGATACTTGGCCACCGTGCGGCGGGCGATGTCCACCCCGGCTTCTTTCAGGATATCGACGATGGTGTCGTCGGAATGGACCTGGGTCTCGTCCCGCTCGGTTTCGATCAGCTGGCGGATGCGATGGCGCACGCTCTCGGCCGAATGGGCCTCGCCGCCGCTGGAGCTGGCGATCGAGGCGGTGAAGAAGAACTTCAGCTCGAACAGGCCGCGCGGGGTGGCGATATACTTGTTGGAGGTCACCCGGCTGACCGTGGATTCGTGCATGCCGATGGCGTCGGCCACCGTCTTCAGGTTCAGCGGCCGCAGGTGCTGCACGCCATAGGCCAAAAAGCCGTCCTGCTGGCGAACGATCTCGCTGGCCACTTTCAGGATGGTGCGGGCCCGCTGGTCAAGGCTGCGGACCAGCCAGCTGGCAGTGGCCATGCAGTCGCTGAGGAAGGCCTTGTCGGCCTCGGTGCGGGCGCCGCCGCTGACCCGGGCGTGATAGCGCTGGTCGACCAGCACCCGGGGCAGGGTGTCGGTGTTGAGTTCGACGTGCCACAGCCCGCCCGGTCCCTCGCGGACATAGACGTCGGGCGACACCGGGTGGGCCGGCTCGCCGCCGAAGGCCGCGCCCGGCCGGGGGGTCAGGGCCCGCAGCTCGGAAATCATGTCGCGCAGGTCTTCGTCATCGACCCCGCAGAGCTTCTTCAGGCCCGCCATGTCGCGCCGGGCCAGCAGGTCGAGGTTGGCCAGCAGGGCGTCCATGGCCGGATCCAGCCGGTCCTTCTCGCGCAGCTGCAGCGACAGGCATTCGCGCACGTCGCGGGCCATGACGCCGGTCGGCTCGAAGCCGTGCAGGACGCTGAGCACCCCCTCGACGAAGGGCATGCCACAGCCCAGCCGCTCGCCGATCTCGTCCAGGTCGGCGCGCAGGTAGCCGCCCTCGTCGACCGCGTCGATCAGCACGGCGGCGACGCCGCGCTCGGCTTCGCTGAGGCCGGCGACGGCCAGCTGGTCGTGCAGATGCTCCGAAAGGGTCTTTTCCTTGCTCAGCCGACCTTCGAAATCGTCCTCGCTCTCGAAGCTGCCGCCCTTGCCGGCGCGCGACCAGTCGATGGCGCCGCCACCGTCGGCCGCCTCGCCGCCCTCGCCGGAATCGCGCTCGCCCGGGCTCAACTCCTCATGGCCGCCGTCCATGTCGGCTGTGGCGGCGGCGTCGGGCATCTCGTCGGCGGCCGCTTCGGCGCGGTCGACCTTGGGCGCGTCCTGCTCGGCTTCCGGCTCGGCGTCGCGTTGCAGCAGCGGATTGCGCTCCAGCTCGGCCTCGACAAAGGCCTCGAGTTCGATGTTCGACAGCTGCAGCAGCTTGATCGCCTGCTGCAGCTGGGGGGTGATGACCAGCCCCTGGCCTTGCCGGAGTTCAAGTCTCGGACCGAGCGACAAAGATCAGCCCTCCCGAGCCGCGTGTTGAAATCGCAGCTTTGGGCCCGGTTGGTTAACAGGGCGCTTAAAACCGGCGCCCTTCTTGCACGCAAGCGGTCAGTCGCCCCGCTTGGCCGCCGTCACCTGGGTGACGATCTCGTCGGGCAGGCGGTAGGGCAGGGCGCGGTCGAACTGGCCGCGCGGGTTCATCAGATAGACCACCGTCGAATGGTCCATGGTGTAGTCGGGCCCGTCACCGACCTTGATGGCCACCGCCTTGTAGGCCTTCACCGCCCGGGACACCTCTTCCTGCGTGCCGGTCAGGCCCAGCGTGCCCTCGGGCGCGCCGTTGGCCTCCAGCCAGTCGGCGATGGCCTTGGGGCGATCGCGGCCGGGATCGATGGAGATGAACACGATCCGCACGTCCTTGCCCTTGGGACCCAGCTGGTCCTTGACCCGGATGAGGTTCTGAAGCGTTCCGGGGCAGATGTCGGGGCAGTAGGTGAAGCCGAAGAAGACCATGTTCCACTGGCCGTTCAGCACCTTCTCCGTCACCGGCCGGCCGGTCTGGTCGACCAGGCTGAAGGCCCCGCCGACGTCGGAGGTCGGGGCCTTGCCCCGGAAGGCGCCGCTGCCGAAGGCCAGGGCCAGCACTACTACCAGACCGAGGGCGACGGCGCCCCAAAGCACCAGCCGTGTTCTGGGGATCGCGCGGTTAGGGGTCATCTCATCTCTCGGGTTGGCTTTCGGACCGGATCAGGAGCACAGTTCCGTCGCATGACGACTCTTTCGCCCATGACGACGCCGGACGCCGACAGGCGTGGCCTCGATAGGCCGGGGGAAGAAAGCGCGCAAGCCGCCGCGCCCAACCTCTGGGACTTCCGCGGCAGCCGCCGGGCCCGGCTGCGCATCCGCACCCTGATCACGGTCCGCTGGCTGACGGTCGCCGGCCAGCTGGCGACGGTGGCCTTCGTCGGCCTTGTCCTGCGGTTCGAGTTCCAGTGGCTGGCCTGCCTGACGCTGATCGGCCTGTCCGCCTGGATGAACTGGTTGCTGCACCTGGCCTCGACCTCGTCGCAACGCCAGGTCGCCGACTGGGAGGCCACGGCCCAGCTGGCCTTCGACATCCTGCAGCTGACCGGCATGCTCTATCTGACCGGCGGCGCCATCAACCCCTTCTCCGTCCTGATCATCGCTCCGGTCGTGCTGGCGGCGGCCACCCTGCCGCTGCGCCATGTGCTGGGCATCGCCTTGCTGGCCATCGCCTGCATCGTGCTGCTGTCGATAACCTTCCTGCCGCTGCCGGCCCCGGAGGCGGTGGTGCTCAATGTGCCGCTGGCCAATCGCGTCGGCAATGTGCTCAGCCGCATCCTCGGCATCGCCTTCTGCGCCGGCTACGCCTGGCAGGCGGCCAGCGAGGCGGCCCGCATGGAGCTGGCGCTCGACACCACCAATGCCGTCCTCGCCCGGGAACAGCGGCTCAGCGCGCTGGGGGCGCTGGCGGCGGCGGCGGCTCATGAACTGGGCACGCCGCTGGCCACCATCTCCATCGTCGCCAAGGAAATGGCCCGCGGCGCGGCCGAGGGCACGGCCGCCAAGGAGGATGCCGACCTGCTGGTCAGCCAGGCCGAGCGCTGCCGCGAGATCCTGCGCCGGCTGACCTCCGATCCGGACGCCACCGACGATGTCCACGGCCACATGTCGCTCGGCCAGCTGGTCGAGGAGGCCGTCGCGCCGCATACCAAGGAGGCCGAGGTCCGCGTCGAGGCGGTGATCAGCGGCCCGCGCGGCGAGGAGCCGCCCGATGTCCGCCGCCTGCCCGAGGTGCTGCACGCCCTGACCAGCTTCGTCGAGAACGCCGTCGATTTCGCCAGGTCCGAGGTGCTGATCACCGCCCGGTTCGACGACCGGCACATCACCCTGGAGGTCAAGGACGACGGCCCCGGCTTCTCGCCCGACATCATCGCCAAGCTCGGCGAGCCCTATGTCACCAGCCGTCCGGGGGCGGAGGGATCGCGCAGCGGCCACATCGGCATGGGACTCGGCTTCTTTATTTCCAAGACCCTGATGGAACGAACCGGCGGGGTGGTGACGTTCCGCAACGGCAAGGCCGGCGGCGCGGTCGTCACCGTCCGTTGGCCACGCGACGCCCTGGAGGCACGGGTTGAATAGCGTGGAGAGCCTTTCCGCCGGCGCATCGAAAACTACATCGCCCGATGGGCACGTGTTGAACGTTGCTCGCCCGCAGGTTTAATGCGCCTATATCGGGTAGGGGATTCGGAATTGTGGGAGCTGCATTAACACCATGACCGACGTTTCCGACACTGTCGCCGGCCTCGCCGACAAGACCCTGCTCGTCCTGGATGACGACGCGCCCCTGCGCACCCGGCTGGGCCGGGCGCTCGAGCAGCGCGGCTTCGAGGTGACCCTGGCCGGCAGCGTCGCCGAGGGGATCGCCGCCGTCCGCGCCAATCCCCCCGCCTATGCGGTCGTCGATCTGAAGCTCGATGATGGATCGGGGCTCAGGGCGGTCGAGACCATCCGCGAGGTGCGTCCGGAGTCCCGCGTTGTCATGCTGACCGGCTACGGCAACATCGCCACCGCCGTGGCGGCGGTGAAGGCCGGGGCCATCGACTACCTGGCCAAGCCCGCCGACGCCGACGACGTGGTTCGCGCCCTGCTGGCCCAGGCCGGCGAAAACCCCAGCCCGCCCGAGAAGCCGATGAGCGCCGATCGCGTCCGCTGGGAGCACATCCAGCGGGTCTACGAGCTCTGTAACCACAATGTCTCGGAAACGGCCCGCCGCCTGTCCATGCACCGCCGCACCCTGCAACGCATCCTGGCCAAGAGGGCGCCGAAGTAGGGGAAGGGCGCGGAAAACCTCCTTCCCCGAATGGGGAGGACAGACGCGCGGTATGCGCGTCGGGTGGGGCAGTCGGTCACCAGGCCGGGGGACGATCCCGCAACGCGTCGTAGATCGCATCCACAACGCTCGGCATGTGGGTATCCATAGTTCGGTTCTGAATCCTCAGGACCGTGAACCCTTCGCGCTCCAAAACCTCATCCCGGATCGCGTCGTGTCGTCGCTGGGCCTCTTCCCCGCGGCTTGGCCCATCCAGTTCAATGACCAGCTTCCGGCTCAAGCAGACGAAGTCGAGAAAGTATCCGTGGAACGGCGCCTGCCGCCGGAAGTGGAACCCCTCCTTCCGGAGGGTTCGCAGCCAGCCCCACATGCGCGCTTCATGTCGGGTCATATTCGACCGCAGTTCTCTAGCCCGTTCGACCGGTGGCTTGAACGGTCCTTCAGTCATACCGACTGCCCCACCCGGCGAGGCTCCGCCTCGCCTGCCCTCCCCATTCGGGGAGGGAGGTTGTCAGCGCTCGCCTAGCCACCACCCAAGGCCCGCATCGCCGCCAGCCGCCCGAACGCCAGGGTCAGGGCCTTCCGCCGCGCCGGGACCAGGGGCGTCAGGGCCGCGTCCCGCACCACCGCGCCGCCGAAGCCGTCGGCGACGATCAGTCCGGGCTCCTCCGGCAGCAGGCCTTGCGGAAACTCCGGCCCGACGGCGAAATAGAAGGCGTCGCAGTAGGGCAGGTACTCCCCCCACTTGCGGTCGCAGAGATAGTCCTCCGGGCTCGACTTGACCTCGACGATGACGATCTCGCCCTTGGGCCCCAGCGCCATCAGGTCGGCCCGCCGCCCGTTCGGCAGCCCGACCTCGGCCAGGGGCGCATAGCCCATCGCGGCGACCAGCCGCGCGGTCCCGCGGGTGACCGCCGAGGTGGTCTCCGGGCGGGTCAGGGTGACAAGGGTGAGGACGGCCTCCATGGCCATCAACTTATGTTCCGGTTGTGTTCCGGGTCAAGACTCGCTTACGCCGGCGGCTGCTGCGGCATTTCCAGCCTGGCGGTGTTGTAGCCCAGCGCCTTGATCCGCGCCATCGCCGCCGCCTTGCTGGCCGGAGCCATCACCGCCTTGCGCGACATCAGCCAGACGTAGTTGCCGCCCGGGGTGGCCATGATCGCCCAGCCGCCATCGGCGTTGGCGTCGAGAATCCAGTACTCCTGGTTGACCACGCCGAAGAACCGGGCCTTGAACTTGGCGTTGCCCGAGCCGGGCACGATCTGGCCCTCGGCCTTGAACACCTTGGCGGCGCCCGAGGGCGAGCCCTTCCGGCAGGTCTGGGTCATCAGGTACTTGCCGCCGGCGGCGCTGGTGAACTGGCTGGTCGGCGCCTGGCAGTCCTTCTGGTTGCTGTTCGGCGTGCGGGCGATCTCGTACCAGGTGCCGGAGTAGAAGCTCACGGCGATGGGGTGGGCGGGCTGTGGCGCGGCGGCGATAGCGGGCAGGGCGGCGAGCGCAAGAGCGCCAGCGAGAACGAAAGCTGTCTTCATGCGGTGCAATCTAGAGCGTTGATCGCAAAAGAAAACGCCCCGGATCTCTCCGGGGCGTTCGCAGTGGGTTTCGGCCGGTAAGCCTTATTCAGCGGCGATGCTGATCGGCTTGCCCTTGTCCTTGAAGTTGATCTCCTGGAGGTAGCGGATGCCCTCTTCGGCGATGTCGTCGCCGACCATGCGGTCACCCTCGGCCTTCAGCTCTTCCAGGTCGACATACATGCCGTAGAAGGCCTTGGTGCGCTCGGTGATGATGCCGGCGTTGAGCAGGGTCTTGACCAGCACGCGGAAGATGTTGGTCTGCTCCTTCATGTTCTCGCGACGGGCGTCGTCGGTCATGATCTGGGCGAACTCGGCGATGACCTTCTCGGGGTCCAGGCCATAGGCCTCATAGAGGTCGCGCTGCTGGGTCGGACCCACCAGGTTGAACAGCACCGCCTGGAAGCAGTGGGCGGCCCAGTCCTCGATGATGGCATGCTCTTCGGGCGACAGGTGCGGCACGGTGCGGTCGGCCCAGATCTTCCCGAATTTGTGGTGGAAGGCCTCGTCGGTCATCACCAGCTGCAGCAGCTTCTTGCCGAGCGGATCGTTGATGGCGTTGAACAGGCTGGCGAAGGCGCCCATGGCCAGACCCTCGACCAGCATCTGCATGCCGATGATCTTCTTGTAGACTTCCGGCGCGTCGATGATCTCGACCAGCAGGGCCTTAAGGGTCGGGCCGCATTCGACCGGACGGCCCCAGCGAGCCTTGATGTATTTGGCGAAGGCCGTGACGTGGCGGGCCTCTTCGCGGGTCTGGTTGGCGGCGTATTCCTGCGCGCCCTGGTCCTTCAGCACGTGGCAGAGGCTGGCCGACAGGTTCAGCGCGCCCTGCTCGCCGTGCAGGATGGAGGAGAAAATCCGCAGGGTGCTGTCGTTGATGAAGCGGGTGCGGGTCTTGGGGTCCGACAGGTGGTTGGACACATAGTCGGTCTGCAGGGCGACCACGAACTCCTCGGGAACGAGCGGCTCGTTCTCCATGTCGAAGGGCTCGTCGAAGTCGATGTAGGCCTTGTCCAGCGGATCCCAGAAGTGGTCGTGGGTGGCGCTGATGATCTTGTCGAAGGCGGTCGAGCGGTTGTTGTAGCGGTCGAGTTCGAGCATCGACTCGAAGTCGTTCGGCGCCACCGCGTCGTACATGGCGTCCTTGGTGATGTTCTTGTCGGTCATCGGCTATCCTCCGGCCAAAGGGATGCGGACCCTGTGCCGGGCCTCTGCAATGTGAACAGTGCTCACTTGGGCGCCCAAACGTCAAGAAAAAATGACGGGGGCGTCACCTTTGATGAATCGGCCGTTACCGTCGCCGATTGCGACAACCGACCAGGCGTTACCCATGATTGAGGCGCCTCGCGACCGGCCAACGCCTTGCGCGGCAAGGCCTCATCCGCATACTCCGCCGCAACAAAAAGGGAGCGCGCCATGAGCGAAGATCAGGTTTTTGCGGTTCCGGCCGAATGGGCCGCCCGGGCGCACATGGACGCCGCCGGCTACGAGGCCGCCTGGGAGGCGGTCGAGCACAACCCCGACGCCTTCTGGGCCAGCGTCGCCGGCCGCCTCGACTGGATGACGCCGCCGACGAAGATCAAGGACGTCTCCTTCGACAAGGCCGACTTCCACATCCGCTGGTTCGAGGACGGCGTCCTCAATGTCAGCGTCAACTGTCTCGACCGCCATCTGGCCGAGCGCGGCGACCAGGTCGCCTTCATCTGGGAAGGCGACGACCCGGCCGACAGCAAGAAAGTCACCTATCGCGAGGCCTTCGAGGAGGTCTGCCGCATGGCCAACGTCCTCAAGGACCTTGGCGTCAAGAAGGGCGACCGCGTCACCCTCTATCTGCCGATGATCGTCGAGGCGGCCTACGCCATGCTGGCCTGCGCCCGCATCGGCGCGGTGCATTCGGTGATCTTCGGCGGCTTCTCGCCCGACAGCATCGCCGGCCGCATCCAGGACTGTGACAGCCGCTTCGTCATCACCGCCGACGAGGGCCTGCGCGGCGGCAGGACCATTCCGTTGAAGATGAACGTCGATCTGGCCCTGACCAGCTGCCCCAAGGTCGAGAAGGTGCTGGTCATCCGCCGCACCGGCGCCAAGTGGCTGACCCATCAGGGCCGCGACGTCGCCTACGAGCCCCTGCGCGACGCCGCCTCGACGGACTGCCCGCCCGAACCGATGAACGCCGAGGACCCGCTGTTCATCCTCTACACCTCCGGCTCGACGGGCAAACCCAAGGGCGTGCTGCACACCACCGGCGGCTATCTGGCCTGGGCCAGCTGGACCCATGAGCTGGTCTTCGACTACCGGCCGGGGGAGATCTTCTGGTGCACCGCCGACGTCGGCTGGGTCACGGGCCACAGCTATATCGTCTATGGCCCGCTCTCGAACGCGGCGACGTCGCTGATCTTCGAGGGCGTGCCCAACTACCCGACGACGTCCCGCTTCTGGGAGGTCATCGACAAGCACCAGGTCGAGATCTTCTATACGGCCCCCACAGCCTTGCGGGCCCTCATGCGCGAGGGCGAGGAGCCGGTGAAGAAGACCTCCCGCAAGTCCCTGCGTCTGCTCGGCAGCGTCGGCGAACCGATCAATCCGGAAGCCTGGCTCTGGTACCACCGGGTGGTCGGCGAGGGCCGCTGCCCGATCGTCGACACCTGGTGGCAGACCGAGACCGGCGCCTGCCTGGTCAGCCCCCTGCCCGGGGCCACGGCCCTCAAGCCCGGCTCGGCCAGCAAGCCCCTGCCCGGCGTCAAGCTGCAGCTGGTCGACGCCGAGGGCGCCGTCCTCGAGGGCGCGGTCAGTGGCAATCTCTGCATCACCGACAGCTGGCCCGGCCAGATGCGCACCGTCTACGGCGACCACCAGCGCTTCTTCGACACCTACTTCTCGACCTACCCGGGCAAGTACTTCACCGGCGACGGCTGCCGCCGCGACGAGGACGGCTACTACTGGATCACCGGCCGGGTCGATGACGTCATCAACGTCTCGGGCCACCGGCTGGGCACCGCCGAGGTCGAAAGCGCCCTGGTCGCCCACCATGACGTCGCCGAGGCCGCTGTCGTCGGCCGGCCGCATGATGTGAAGGGCCAGGGCATCTACGCCTATGTCACCCTCAACGCCGGGGTCGAGGCCAGCGAGGATCTGCGCAAGAAGCTGGTGCTCTGGGTCCGCAAGGAGATCGGCCCCTTCGCCGCCCCCGACGCCATCCAGTGGGCCCCCGGCCTGCCCAAGACCCGGTCTGGCAAGATCATGCGCCGCATCCTGCGCAAGGTGGCCGAGGGCGATGTTTCCAACCTCGGCGACACCTCCACCCTGGCCGACCCGTCGGTGGTCGAGGACCTGGTGCGGAACCGGATCGAATAGTCCCCCCTTTCCTATGAGACGCCGGGTCTTCCCTGGGCGTCAAAAGGGGCTAGCGTGACAATCATGTGGGCTGCGCTGTTCATCGCCGTCGCCGTTAGCGGCGTCTACGCGGAGGTTTCCCCCGATCCCGACGGGACGGCCGGTATTGCGCGCGGCCGTGTGGATATCGAGGCCCCGCCGGCCGTGGTCTGGAACGTCATCCTCGACTGCAAGCGCGCCCGACGAATGGCCCCCAACGTCCACAGCTGCAAGGTGCTGGACCGGGCCGCCGACGGCAGCTGGGACCTGCGCGAGATGGTCGTCGCCCCGCCCCTGGTTCCCAAGGTGCGGTCGGTGTTCCGCTCGCAGTACGAACCGCTCAAACGCATCAGCTTCAAATGCGCCGGCGGCGACGTGAAGGTCTGCGAAGGCGAATGGCGGCTGACCGCCCTGCCCAGTGGTGGAACCCGGGTCGCCTATACCAACCGGGCGGCGTCCCCCTACCCGGCCATACCGGCCAGCCTGACCCGCGACGCCATGAAGAATGATATGCTCCGGGCCCTCAAGGCCTTGCGGAAGGAATCCATGGCGGCGGCCAGGGAGTAACAAAAGGCAACCGCAGTTGCCTTGCGCACGGCCGCAACATCGCTAAACCCCGGCCATGTTCGACGCCGTCATCTTCGACGCCGACGGAGTGCTGCTGGACTCCGAGGTCATCTACCACGTCATCGAGATGGAGGTGCTGGGCGGCTACGGCCTGACCTGGGATCCCCATGACTACCGCAGCCGCTTTATGGGCATGCACGAGCGCAGCTACGTCGCCGCCCTCGACGCCGAGCACCGCGACCGGCTCGGGACGCCGCTGCCCGAAGACTATCTGAGCACGGTGCGCGCCCTGGCCCATGTCGCCTGCGACGAGCGCCTTGAAGCCGTCGCCGGCGCCGCCGCGGCGGTCTCGGCTGTCCGGCGCCCCCGGGCCGTGGCCAGCAGTTCGGCAGCCGAGGCCCTGCGCCGCAAGCTGCACAAGGTGGGTCTCGCGCCGCTGTTCGACCCCCACATCTACTCGGCCGACCTCGTCGCCCACGGCAAGCCCCACCCCGACATCTTCCTGCACGCCGCCGCCGCCCTCGGCGTCGATCCGACCCGGTCCCTGGCCATCGAGGACAGCGTCAACGGCGTCCGCGCCGCCCGGGCCGCCGGCATGACGGTGTGGGGCTTCACCGGCGGCGGGCACCTGGATCACCGGGCCGACGAAGGGCTGCTGGGCGCCGGGGCCGAGCGCGTGGTGACGAACTGGGACGAGGCGCAGCGTCTGTTCGCGGCGCTCTAACTCCCCCTTCTGTCATCCTCCGGCGCCCGTAGGGCGACCGGGGGACCCAACTATCCGCGTGAAAACCGCTGGGAGTCCATCCAGAGCCACGCTGGGTCCCCCGGTCCGCTGCGCGGCCGGAGGATGACAGCTTGTGGGTGGCAAACATTGACCCAAAGGCCCCCACGGCCTAATCGCCGCGCCATGTTTGAAGGTCTCTCCCATCTCGCCCGCGACGCCAAGGCCTGGCCGTTCGAGCAGGCTCGCAACCTGCTGGCCCGCACCCTGCGCATCCGCCTGACCGACGCCGAGCGCGACCTCGCGGTTGTCCTGATCAATTCCGGCAAGACGGCCGAGGCCGTCGCGACCTTCCCGGCTCTGGCCAAACCCGTCATCCTTGAGACCGGCTATGGCCCGTCCGGCCTGCCGCACCTGGGCACCTTCCAGGAGGTGGCGCGCACCACCATGGTCCGCGCCGCCTTCCGCTCGCTGACCGACGACGCCGTCCCGACCCGCCTGATCTCGTTCAGCGACGACATGGACGGCCTGCGCAAGATCGCCCCCAACCTGCCCAACCAGGCGATGCTGGCCGAGGACATGGGCAAGCCCCTGACCGTCGTCCGCGATCCCTTCGGCACGCACGAGAGCTTCGGCGCCCACAACAACGCCCGTCTTCAAGCGTTTCTGGACAACTTCGGTTTCGACTACGAGTTCGTCAGTTCGACCGACTGCTATCGCGGCGGCGTCTTCGACAAGACCCTGCTGGTCGCGCTCGAACGCTTCGACGCCATCCAGAAGGTCATGCTGCCGACCCTCGGCGAAGAGCGTCGCGCCACCTACTCCCCCTTCCTGCCGATCAGCCCGAAGACCGGCCGTGTGCTGCAGGTTCCCACACTCGAACGCCACGTCGACAAGGGCACGATCGTCTTCGAGGACGAGGACGGAACCCTGACCGAGGTCCCCGTCACCGGCGGCCATGTGAAGATGCAGTGGAAGCCCGACTGGGCCCTGCGCTGGACGGCGCTCGGCATCGATTACGAGATGAGCGGCAAGGACCTGATCGACTCCGTCAAGGCGTCGAACCAGATCTGCAAGGCGCTGGGCGGCGTGCCGCCCGAGGGGTTCAACTACGAGCTCTTCCTCGACGAGCAGGGCCAGAAGATCTCCAAGACCAAGGGCAACGGCCTGACCATGGACGAATGGCTGACCTTCGGCACGCCCGAGAGCCTGGCCTATTACATCTTCCAGAGCCCCAAGTCGGCCAAGCGCCTGCACCGCGACGTGGTGCCCAAGGCGGCCGATGAATATCTGCAGCAGCTCGACGCCTACCAGCGTCAGGAGCCGGCCCAGCAGATCAACAATCCGGTCTGGCACATCCACGGCGGCCGCCCGCCGCAAGAAGGCTCGCCGGTCAGCTTCAGCCTGCTGCTGAACCTGGTCTCGGCCGCCGACGCCCAGGACAAGGCGGTGCTGTGGGGCTTCCTGTCGCGCTACATCCCCGGCGCCTCGCCGGAGACCCACCCGCTGCTCGACACCCTGGCCGGCTACGCGGTCGCCTACTACGAAGACCAGATCAAGCCGAACAAGGCCTTCCGCGCCCCCGACGAGAAGGAGCGCGCCGCCATGCTCGACCTGCGTGCCCGGCTTGCCGCGATGCCGTCTGACTGCCAGGACGCCGAGCTGATCCAGAACGAGGTCTACTCGGCCGGCAATGACGCCGGTTTCGACCCCCTGCGCAGCTGGTTCCAGGCCCTGTACGAGGTGCTCCTCGGCCAGAGCCAGGGGCCCCGCTTCGGCAGCTTCGCCGCCATCTTCGGCCTGCCCCGTACCCTCGCCCTGATGGACGAGAAGCTGGGGGGCTGACCGCACGCCGCATGCCCGCCGCGCCGAAGAAAACAAACAAACAGCCTCTACGTAAGCGTGTCTCGCCCAAAGAGCGCGCCCGCGTCGACGCCCTGTTCGAGCGCTTCTCCACCCTGGCGGAAAACCCCAAGACCGAACTCCACTTCGACAGTCCCTTCACCCTGGTCGTCGCCGTTGCGCTCTCGGCCCAGGCCACCGACGTCCAGGTCAACAAGGCGACCGACAAACTCTTCGCCGTCTACAACACGCCGCAAGCGATCTTCGAGCTCGGCGTCGATGGCCTGATCCCTTGGATCAACTCGATCGGCCTGTTCCGCAACAAGGCGAAGAACGTCATCGAACTGAGCCGCATCATCCTCGAGAAGCACGGCGGCCAGACCCCGCTCAATCGCGAGGACCTCCAGGCCCTGCCCGGCGTCGGCCGCAAGACCGCATCCGTCGTCCTCAACGAGCTCGACATCGAACCGGCCATCGCGGTGGACACCCACGTCTTCCGCGTCTCCCACCGCCTGAAGCTGTCAGCCGGAAAGACCCCCGACGCCGTCGAAGCCGACCTGATGGCCATCGTGCCGCAGCCCTACCTGACCCGCGCCCACCACTGGCTGATCCTGCACGGCCGCTACGTCTGCCTGGCCCGCAAGCCCAGGTGCGCCGAATGCCAAGTCGCCGACCTGTGCCCGTCGCGCGAACTGTTCCTGGGAGGGTGACTGCCCTCCGGCGCAGCCGGATGACTGTCACCGTCAGCGCTGAACGGTGACAGTCACGTGGAGTGGACCCCTAGATTGAGACAGTGAAATTGGGTGACAGTTCTCGAAGGAAGGGAACTGATGACCGAGCAATCTGCACCACGGCGGTTCAGCCGAGACTTGAAGTTGAAGACACTTGAGAGGCTGGCGGCGGGAGAGCGGGCGTCGGTGCTGGCTGCTTCGCTGGGGGTTGCCCGGCAGCTGATCTACAAGTGGCGGGACGCGGAGCGTGCCGGGACGCTTGGACGGCGGCGTGGACGGCCGACGAAGGTGGAGGCGTTGGCCAAGGCTGGTGACGGCCGTAGCGAGTTGGAGCAGGCGCGAAGGAAGATTGCCGAGCTTGAGCGCAAGGTTGGCCGCCAGGCGGTGGAGCTGGATTTTTTTCAAGGAGCCTTGCGGCGCATCAAGGCGTCACGGCAGCCGAGCGAATGAGCTGGCGTGACGGGGTCTTCGCCCAGATCCGGGCGACGGCCGGACCGCAGGGCGAGGGGTGGATCGGACAGCTTTGCGCGGCGTCTGGGGTAAGCCGGGCGAGCTATTACCGGCACTGGAGCCAGGCCGAGCCGGAATGCGAGGAGATGGCGCTGCGGGATCGCATCCAGCATCTGGCGCTGGCGAACCGCCACTATGGCTACAGGCGGATCGCGGTCCTGCTGCGGCGCGAGGGCTTGTGGGTCAACGCCAAGCGGGTGCTGCGCTTGACGCGGCAGGACAACCTTCTGTGCCTCAGGAGGAAGGCCTATGTTCCGGCCACCACCCAGTCGGATCATGGCTGGAAGGTGTATCCGAACCTGGCCCGTCGGATGATCCCGCTGGCGCCGGACCGGCTGTGGGTCGCCGACATTACCTACATCAGGCTGGAGCGGGCCTTCGTCTATCTGGCGGTGGTTCTGGACGCCTTCAGCCGCAAGGTGGTCGGCTGGGCCCTGGCCGATCACCTGGGCGCCAGCCTGCCCCTGGCGGCGCTAGACATGGCCCTGGCCGACCGCCGCCTCCCGCCGGGGAGCCTCGTCCATCACTCTGACCGGGGTGTGCAGTATGCCTGCGGCGACTACGCCCGGCGTCTGGAAGAGACCACCGTCCTGGCCTCCATGAGCCGGGGCGGCTGTCCTTATGACAACGCCAAGGCCGAGAGCTTCATGAAGACCCTCAAGACCGAGGAGGTGAACGGCTCAACCTATCTCGACCTGACCGACGCCAGGAGCCGGATCGGCAGCTTTATCGAGGAGGTCTACAACACCACCCGACTCCACTCGGCCCTGGACTATCTCTCCCCAGTGGAGTTCGAACAGCAAACCCACCGTTGGGACGCGCTAGCGCGTCCCAACGGTGCCATCGCAGCAACCGCTGTCACCTAATAACGCCGTCTCACGTACGGGGTGCAGTCCACACGCTGCGCGAGACAGTCACCCCGCTTCGAGCGCCGCCTTCACCGCCGCCCCGAACCGGCCGCCGGCCTTGGGGGCGTATTGCAGGAAGAGGTCCGGTTCGATGGCTTCCAGCTCCATCAGCTTCAGCTGTCCATCCAGCCCGCGCAGCAGGTCGATCCGCGCATAGGCCAGCGGCGGCACGGCGGCGAGGATCTCCTGCGCCACCCCTTCCGCGCCGTCCCAGGGCTTCACGCGTGAGACCTGGCCGCCGAACTGCGGCTGGACGCGGAAGTCGCCCCTGGCGGCCACCTTGGTCACCGCATGGCTGAACTTGCCGCCGAAATAGAGCAGCGAGATCTCGCCCTCCTTGCCGACTGCCGGCAGGAAGGGCTGGATCAGGGCCGGGCCATCGACGCCGTCGCCGAGATCATCGCCGGGGGCCAGTTTCAAGGTCTGATGCGAGCCGCCGCTGATCCGGGGCTTGGCCACGACCACGCCGCCGCCGAAGCTGTCCCGCGCCGCTTCCAGGTTTTCGGCCGTGAGTTTCTCGACACTGATTGTCGGAACCACCGGCGCTCCCTTGGCGCCCAGTTCCGCCAGATAGGCCTTGTCTGTGTTCCACCGCAGCACCGAGACGGGATTGATCATCCGCTGTCCCGCCGCCTCGAACGCATCCAGCCGCGCCAGCCAGTCGGCCGGCCGCTTGTGATAGCCCCAGGCGATCATCGGCAGCACGGCGTCGAACGCGCCCTCCAGCGGCTCGGTCCAGATGTGCGGGGTCGCCGCGACGCCGGATGCCGCCAGTCCGGCCTCCAGCTTGGCGAACCACTCGGGCCAGAACGACTTGTAGAGCAGCTCTTCGACGGCGGGGGTGAGGATGGCGACGTTCATGCGGCGGCTGTAGCGCGCTTTGCGCAATCCCACCAACCCGCCGGGGATTGGCGTCCGCCCCCCCTTCCTGTAACGACCCCAGCGTTTGCCCAATTGAAAGTCTGACCATGACCGCCACCTACGACGTCGCCGCCATCGGCAATGCTATCGTCGATGTGATCGCCCCGGCGGAGGAAGGCTTCCTGCATTCGGAAAGCCTGGTGAAGGGCTCGATGCAGCTGATCGACGAGGCGCGCGGCGTCGAGCTGTACGGCCGCATGGCGCCGGGCATGGAAACCAGCGGCGGATCGGCCGGCAACACCATCGCCGGCATCGCCAGCCTGGGCGGCCGCGCCGCCTACCTCGGCAAGGTGGCGCCGGACCAGCTGGGCGACGTCTTCGCCCACGACATGCGCGCCATCGGCGTCCATTTCGCCACCGCCCCCCTGGTCGGCGGACCGGCCACCGCCCGCTGCCTGATCAACGTCACCCCCGACGGCCAGCGCACCATGTGCACCTATCTGGGCGCCTCGACCGAACTGACCCCGGAAGACGTTCCCACCGACCTCATCGAGCAGTCGGCCATCGTCTATCTGGAAGGCTACCTGTTCGACCCCTCGGACGCCCGCCGCGCCTTCGCCAAGGCGGCCGGCATCGCCCATTCGTCCAACCGCCTGATCGGTATCACCCTGTCGGACAGCTTCGTGGTCGAGCGCCACCGGGGCGAACTGATGGGCTTCATCGAGGGCCAGGCCGACATCGTCTTCGCCAACGAGGACGAGGTGAAGGCCCTGTTCCAGACCGACGACTTCGAGATCGCCGCCGCGAAACTGGGCGCCATCACCAACATCGCCGCCATCACCCGGGGCGAACAGGGCTCGCTGATCCTGGCCGGCGCCAACAGCCATCGCATTCCGGCCGATCATGTGGACAAGGTGGTCGATACCACGGGCGCCGGTGACCAGTACGCCGCCGGCGTTTTGTTCGGCCTGGCCAAGGGTCTCTCGTTCGACGTCTGTGGCCAGCTGGGTTCGATGGCGGCGGCCGAGGTCATCGGTCACTACGGCCCGCGTCCGGAAAAGAACCTGCGTGACCTGGCCATCGCCAAAGGGCTGCTGAAATGAACCGCACGGCGGAAATCTCGCGCGATACCAAAGAGACCCAGATCAAGGTCTGGATCGACCTCGACGGCACGGGCGCCTCGACCATATCGACCGGCATCGGCTTCTACGACCACATGCTGGAAAGCTTCGCCCGCCACGGCGGCTTCGATCTGAAGATCGAGACGAAGGGCGACCTGCACATCGACATGCACCACACCGTCGAGGACACCGGCATCGTCCTGGGCCAGGCGGTGAAACAGGCGCTGGACGGCTTCAAGGGCATCAAGCGTTTCGGCCACGCCTACATCCCGATGGACGAGACCCTGACCCGCTGCAGCCTCGACCTCTCCAACCGTCCCTACCTGATCTGGAAGGTCGACTTCTCGCGGCCCAAGGTCGGGGAGATGGACACCGAGCTGTTCAAGGAATTCCACCACGCCTTCGCCATGAACAGCGGCGCCTGCGTGCACCTGGAAACCCTCTACGGCGACAACACCCACCACATCGCCGAAAGCGGCTTCAAGGCCTTGGCGCGGGCCTTGCGGGCGGCGGTGGAGATCGATCCCAAGGCCGGCGGCCAGGCGGTTTCGACCAAGGGCGTGCTGTAGGATTCCATGACCACCGTCGCCCTGATCGACTACGGGTCGGGCAATCTTCGCTCGGCTGAGAAGGCGCTGCTCAAGGCGGCGTCGAGCCTGTCGCGCGCGCCGACGATCCTCGTCACCGGCGATCCGGACGCGGTGGCCAAAGCCGACCGCATCGTCCTGCCCGGCGTCGGCGCCTTCGCCGCCTGCATGGGCAACCTGTCGGCCCGCGACGGCCTGATCGATGCCCTCAACACCGCCGTCCAGCGCGGCGCCCCCTTCCTCGGCGTCTGTGTCGGCATGCAGCTGCTCGCCGACAGCGGCCTGGAGTTCGGAACCACCCCCGGCCTCGGCTGGATCCCCGGTCAGGTTCGTCGGCTGGAGCCGCGCGATCCGGCCGCCAAGGTGCCGCACATGGGATGGAACACTGTGCGTCCCGCCAGCCCGCTGTTCGCCGGCCTCGGCTTCGCGCCACACATGTACTTCACCCACAGCTTCGTCTTCGACCCGGCCGATCCGGGCGACATCGCCGCCACCTGCGACCATGGCGGCCCGTTCGTCGCCGCCGTGGCGCGGGACAACGTCATGGGCGTACAGTTCCACCCTGAAAAGTCGCAAGCCGCCGGCCAGCGCCTGCTCGCCAACTTCCTGGAGCTGACGCTGTGATCCTTTACCCGGCCATCGACCTGAAGGACGGCCGCTGCGTCCGCCTTCTACACGGCGACCTCAGCAAGGAGACGGTGTTCAACGCCTCCCCCGCCGACCAGGCCACAAGCTTCCAGGCCCAGGGCTTCAACTGGCTGCACGTCGTCGACCTCAACGGCGCGGTCGAGGGCCGGGCGGTCAATATCGACGCTGTGAGCGCCATCCTCGAGGCGGTTTCCCTGCCGGTCCAGCTGGGCGGCGGCATCCGCACCCTCGAACAGATCGAGACCTGGATCGAGGCCGGCATTTCCCGCGTCATCCTCGGCACCGTCGCCGTGCGCGACCCGGATCTGGTCAGACGCGCCGCCCGGCTGTGGCCCGAGCAGATCGCCGTCGGCATCGACGCCCGGGGCGGCATGGTGGCCACGCAAGGCTGGCTCGAAACCAGCGACATCGGCGTCGTCGACCTGGCCCGCAAGTTCGAGGACGCCGGGGTCGCCGCCCTGATCGTCACCGACATCGGCCGCGACGGGGCGATGACCGGCGTCAATGTCGAGCAGGTGGGCGAGGTGGCCGACGCCGTCTCCATCCCCGTCATCGCCTCGGGCGGCGTCGCCTCGATCCGCGATATCGAGATGCTCAAGACCCGCGAGGGCGTCCCCATCGCCGGCTGCATTCTCGGCCGTTCGCTCTACGAAGGCGCCATCGATCCGGCGCAAGCGCTGACCCTGGCCGCATGCTGAAAGTTCGCGTCATCCCCTGCCTGGACGTCAAGGACGGCCGCGTCGTCAAAGGCGTCAACTTCGTCGCCCTGCGCGACGCCGGCGACCCGGTCGAGCAGGCCGCCGCCTATGACGCGGCGGGGGCCGACGAGCTGATGTTCCTCGACATCACCGCCAGTTCGGAGGGGCGGGGCCTGATCCTCGACGTCATCGCCCGCACCGCCGACGTCTGCTTCATGCCGGTCTCGGTCGGCGGCGGCGTGCGTAACGTCGAGGACGCCCGTCGTCTGCTGCGCGCCGGGGCCGACAAGGTCAGCGTCAACACCGCCGCCGTGAACGACCCTGACCTGCTGTCCCGCCTCGCCGACGCCTTCGGCAGCCAGGCCGTGGTCTGCGCCGTCGATGCCAAGGCCCGCGGCGACGACGGCTGGAACATCTTCACCCATGGCGGCCGCACGGACACCGGCAAGGACGCGGTGGAGTTCGCGGCGTTGGCTGTGCAAAAGGGCGCCGGCGAAATCCTCCTGACCTCGATGGATCGCGACGGCGCCAAGACCGGCTATGATATCCCCCTGCTGCGCGCCGTCACGGCGGCCGCCTCGGTGCCGGTGATCGCCAGCGGAGGGGCCGGCAACGCCGCCGACTTGGTCGAGGCCGTCCGCGATGGCCATGCCGACGCCGTGCTGGCCGCCTCGATCTTCCACTTCGGCGAGGTCAGCATCCGCGAGGCCAAACAGGCCATGGCCGCCGCCGGCCTGCCGGTCAGACTGGAGGCGGCATGAGCGATCTCGGCGATACCCTGGGCCGCCTGTGGGCGACGATTGAAAGCCGCAAGGGCGGCGACCCGGCCGCGAGCTGGACGGCGAAACTGTTGGCTGACCCAAAGCTGGCGGCGAAGAAGCTTGGCGAGGAAGGGCTGGAGGCGGCGCTGGCCTGCGCGCTCGGCGACAAGGCGAACCTGACCGCCGAAGCCGCCGACGTCCTCTACCACCTGCTGGCCGCGTTGGCGGCCAGCGGCGTCACCCCGGACGAGGTGGCGGCGGTGCTGAAAGCCCGCGAAGGGACTTCGGGTATCGCGGAAAAGGCGTCACGCTAACCTCCCTCCCCGAATGGGGAGGGTAGACGCGCGGTGACGCGCGTCGGGTGGGGAAGTCGGTCACTGACCTTGAAGACCAAGCGCTTAGAAGCCTAACCGGTGGGGCCGGTGACCCACTGCCCCACCCGGCCTTCGGCCTGCCCTCCCCATTCGGGGAGGGAGGTTATTCGGCCGCCAACGCCAGGGGAGCGCTCCGCGCCCCGCGCACCAGCCGCCCGGGCAACGCCCCCGTCGGCTCCCCGTCGCGGTAAGTCACCTCACCGGCCACGATCGTCGCCACATACCCCTCGGCCTTCTGCGTCAACCGCCGCCCGCCGGCCGGCATGTCATAGGCAACACTCGGCGCATGCAGTTTCAGGGCGTCATAGTCGATGACGTTCAGGTCCGCCCGCAGCCCCACCTCGATCAGGCCCCGGTCCAGCAACCCCACCGCCTCGGCGGTGTCGCGCGTCTGCATGCGGATCACCTGCTCGACCGCGAACTTCGGCCCCCGCGTGCGGTCGCGGGTCCAGTGGGTCAGCATGCTGGTCGGGAAGGACCCGTCGCAGATCATCCCGACATGAGCCCCGCCGTCGGACAGGCCCGGCACCGTGTCGCGGTGACCCAGCATCTCGAAAGACGGCGCCAGGCTGCCGTCGGCGTAGTTGAGGAAGGGGTGATACAGCATCCCCCGCCCGCCCTGGCTCAGCATGTGGTCGATGGCCAGGTCTTCCGGCCAGACGCCCATGCCGGCGGCCAGAGCCTTCACGGTCCGCTCCGGCCCCTGCTCGTAGTCGGGGATTTCGCCCAGCAGGTACATGTTGTCCCAGGCCTGCAGCATGCTGCCCCGGAAGGGCCCCTTGGCGTCGCCGCTCTCGCTCAGCAGCCGGGCGCGGAACGCCGGGTCGGCCAGCATCGCGGCCCGCTCGGCCAGCGGCAGATGGGCGATCTCCCTGTAGGTCTCGGTCGGGCTGAACGGGTTCATGGTCAGCTCCAGGCCGAACAGCACCCCGACAGGGCGACCACAGACCTGGGCCTTCATCTCGACCCCCGCGTCGACAGCCTCGGAGACCTTGGCCAGCATGGTCTTGTAGAGTTCGGGCGCCTTGGCGCTCTGGGCCAGGGTGAAGCTCAGCGGCCGGCCGCTCTTCTCCGAGAGCCGGCGGAACATGGCGATCTCCTCGATCGGATCGGGGGCGAAGTCGCTGACCAGCTGCAGCACCCCCTTGCCGGCCGCCTTCATGCCGAGCGCGATGCCCATCAGCTCGTCCTCGCCGGCGTTCAGCGTAGGAGTTGGCTGACCGTCGCTGGTGCGGTGGTTGAGGGTGCGGCTGGTCGAAAAGCCGATCGCTCCGGCCTCCATCGCCCGGCGCGCGATCTCTGCCATCTGGGCGATGTCCTCAGGCGTCGCCGGGTCGCGGTTGGCGCCGCGCTCGCCCATCACATAGACGCGCAGGGCCGCGTGCGGCAGCTGGGCGGCCAGGTCGATGTCGAACACCCGCCTGTCCAGGGCGTCGAGGTAGTCGGGGAAGCTCTCCCAGTTCCAGGGCAGGCCCTCGGTCAGCACCGGGAAGGGAATGTCCTCCACCCCCTCCATCAGCCGGATCAGCCGGTCATGGTCCTCGGGCTTGCAGGGCGCGAAGCCGACCCCGCAGTTGCCCATGACGACGGTCGTCACCCCATGGCCGCTGGAGGGGTTCAGCCGGTTATCCCAGGTCGCCTGGCCATCGTAATGGGTGTGGATATCGACAAAGCCGGGGGTGACCAGCTTCCCGGTCGCATCGATCTCCGTCGCGCCGGCGGGCAGGTTCGGTCGCACCGCCGCGATCAGGCCGTTCTTCACCCCGACGTCGGCGACAAACGGCGCCCCGCCGGTCCCGTCCACCACCGTGCCGCCGCGCAGCACCAGATCGTAGAGGTGATCGGCCATGGTCTCGCTCCCGTACCTTATCGTTGTTCAGGCAGGGTCGGACTCGTTGACCGGCGCGTCAAGCGGCGCCGTGGGGGAAGGCCGTGAGAGAACGGCTACCTCAGCACCGCCCCGGCCGCCCGGCGACAGGTCAGCCGGCCGCAGTCGGCCGGGTTCGCCTCTGGGGAAACGACATAGAGGATGCCCAGCGGACGCCCCTTGCTCTTGGCTTCGATGGCCAGGGTCAGCAGGCCCTCGGTCAAGGGATCGCGGGACTCCACGGCGAAGCGGCGCGGATCCGGCTTCTCTCCGGGCAGGGTCTTGCCGGCGGCGGCGGGGGCCGCGCAGGTGATCTCGATGCGGTCGCGGTAGGCGGCGATCTCGGCGACGGTGCAGTCGGTCCAGGCGCCGCCTTCAGGGGCATCCTGGGCGACAACCGGGGCGGCCGGGACAAGGGCGAGGGCAAGCAGAAGCGGCAGATATTTCATTCCATGACCCTCCTTTCCGCCGACGAATTCGTCAATGGCCGGTGGGATCAGTCGGCCGGATTGTAGCGGGCCAGGAAGTCGAAGGTCAGGGACAGCATCTGGGTGCGGGTCGTTTCGCGGCGCAGGTGATGATCCTCGGCCTCCAGCTCGGCGAACTCCACCGTCTTGCCGGCCGCCTTGAGGGCGTCGCGCATGTCGGTGCTTTGCGACAGCGGCACCACGGTGTCATCGCGGCCGTGCAGCAACAGGATCGGCGCCCGGGCGGCGCCGGCCTGATAGCGGGGCGAGACCTTCAAAAGCCGGTCGGCGTCGGCGACCGGATCACCGATGGCCTTGCTCCAGTAGCGGGTGGCCATGCTTTCGCGACCCCTGGCGTCCCGGCTGTGGCGGATGATGGCCGGCAGATCGCCGACTCCCGCCACCGAAATGGCGCAGCGGTAGAGGTCCGGCGTCAGGGTGGCCCCGGCCAGGGCGGCATAGCCGCCATAGGACGCCCCGACGATACAGACCCGGGCCGGGTCGGCGATGCCCTTGCCGACCACGGCGCCAAGAGCGTCCGACAGGTCCGACTGCATCAGCGCGCCC
This sequence comes from Caulobacter sp. NIBR1757, assembly GCF_027912495.1. Lineage (GTDB taxonomy): Bacteria > Pseudomonadota > Alphaproteobacteria > Caulobacterales > Caulobacteraceae > Caulobacter. The sequence continues at coordinate 153,345 of NZ_CP115463.1, forward strand.
CACTGGCCGTGGCCGGCTTCCTCGAACACGGCGCCGAAGCCGCTGGAGCCGCGGAAGTTGGGCTGCAGCACCGCATAGCCGCGCGCCGCTAGGGCCTGGGCCCACCAGTCGAAGCCCAGCGTATCGCGCGACGCCGGTCCGCCGTGCGGCATCAGGATCAGCGGCAGGTTCCTGGGCTCCCGGCTGGGCGGCAGGGTCAGGTAGCCGCTGATCTCCAGCCCGTCGCGGGCCGTGTAGCGGAAGGGCTTCATTTCGGCGACGGAGGCCGCTGGCACGGCTGGATAGAGGTCTCCGACCTTGACGGCCTCGCCGTTCGCCAGCCGGACGATCCAGATGCTGCCCGGATCGCCTGGCCCCTCGGCGCTCAACAGCACCGACTGGCGGTCCCGCGACCAGGATCTGGCCCAGGCGCGTTTGCCCGGCAGCAAGGCCCGCGCCTGGCGCTCCATCTCGGCCAGACCGGCGTCGGTCCAGCGGATGCGCTCCTCATCGTCGGCATAGACGTAGCCGACGATGCGGCCGGTGAAGCGGTCCACGACGCCGCCGCTGATGTCATAGCCATCGACGCTGACCCGCGCCGGGCCGATCTGGCCGGTGGTCAGGTCCAGGTCGGCCACCGCCGCCCGCCGGCCCGGACCCTCGATGACCCCGACCAGCCGGTTGGCGTCGTCCTCGAAGCCCAGGGGGGTGAAGCCCTTGATCTCGCCGCCGGCCCCGCTGCTGGTCTGCCGGACCGTGCGCCAGCCGTTCTTGCCGCCGGCGCTGTCGAGAACCTGGATCTGCAAGCTGGGCGTTGGCGGTCCGGTCATCAGGCTGCGGGCACGCAGCCTGCCATCGGGTCCGGCGTACCAGAGCACGGCCCTGGCGACGCCGCCGGCCGGCCTGGGCGCGACATCCAGCCGAACGGCCTTCTTCTCGTTGGGAGCGTCGTACTCGGTCAGGAACAGCGAATGCTTGTCGGCCAGCGCCAGCAGCGGATAGCCCCGCCCCGATCCCATCGGGGACACCACATAGCCCCACAGCTGTTGCTGTTCGAAGATCGGATCCTCGAACCGGCCATAGAGGAAGACCCCGTCGAAATCCTCGGGCGGCTTGCCCTTTTCCGGCGGCAGGGTGACCGTATGTTCGACCACCACGCTCTCATCCGAGACCCAGGACAGGCTCTTGGGTTTGGGCGGCGGGGCATAGGGGAAGTTCAGGCTCAGCGCCGTGGAGAAGGCCGACCGGCGCGTCTCGCCGGGGGTGATCACCACCAGCTCGCGGCCGCCGGCGAACTGGCGGATATAGGCGACCCGCCGGCCGTCCGGCGAAATCTCGGCGAAGGCCATGTAGGGCAGACGGCCGTGGGCCTGCGGCGGCGGCGGCTCGGCTGACCACACCGGACCGCAAAGCGCGGCGACCAGACCGACGACAACGAGAAACACCAGACGCAAGACACCCCCCGGTATGCGCCCCAAAAATAACACCCTGCCCCTGGCTCGCCAACAGTGCAGGTTGACGCGCGCGTGATCTTTCGCAGGTGCGAAGCTTTCCCTAAGGTCGCCGCCGATCCATTCAAACCATCGTTTGAATCCCAGCGAAGAGAACCCCATGCGCGACGCCGTCATCGTATCCTACGCCCGCACCGGACTGGCCAAGTCCGTCCGCGGCGGCTTCAACAACACCCACGGCGCGGCCATGGCCGGCCACGCCATCCAGCACGCGGTCAGCCGCGCCGGCCTCGAAGGGGCCGAGGTCGAGGATGTCATCCTGGGCTGCGGCGGGCCTGAAGGCGCCACCGGCATGAACGTCGCCCGCAACGCCGCCATCTGGGCCGGCCTGCCGGTGACCACCAGCGGCACGACCATCAACCGCTTCTGCTCCTCGGGTCTTCAGGCCATTGCTTCGGCCGCCCACTACATCAAGAACGAAGGCGCCGATGTCGCCGTCGGCGGCGGCGTGGAATCGATCTCGCTGGTCAACGCCGGCGGCCATATGAACCGCTTCCACATCACCGAAGAAAAGCTGATGGAGATCAAGCCGGCCCTGTGGATGGCGATGATCAACACCGCCGACATCGTCGCCAAGCGCTACAATGTCGCCCGCGACTACCAGGACGAATACGCTCTGCGCAGCCAGCAGCGCATCGCCGCCGCCCAGGCCGCCGGCCTGTTCAAGGACGAGATCGTCCCGATGGCCACCAAGATGAAGGTGGTCAACAAGGAAACCAAGGAAGAGAGCTTCGTCGACTACGTGGTCGATCGCGACGAGTGCAACCGTCCCGACACCACCCTGGAAGGCCTGCGCTCGCTGCAGCCGGTCATGGGCGAAGGCAACTTCGTCACCGCCGGCAACGCCAGCCAGCTGTCGGACGGCGCCGCCGCCGTGGTGCTGATGGAATCGAAGGAAGCCGAACGCCGCGGTCTGAAACCCCTCGGCCGCTTCAAGGGCTTCGCCGTCGCCGGCTGCGAACCGGACGAAATGGGCATCGGCCCGGTCTTCGCCGTGCCGCGCCTGCTCGAGCGTCATGGGCTGAAGGTTGATGACATCGACCTGTGGGAACTGAACGAAGCCTTCGCCTCGCAGTGCCTCTACAGCCGCGACACCCTCGGCATCGACCCTGAGAAGTACAACGTCAACGGCGGCTCGATCGCCATCGGCCACCCCTTCGGCATGACCGGCGCCCGCTGCGTCGGCCACGTGCTGATGGAAGGCCAGCGCCGCAAGGCCAAGCTGGCGGTGGTCACCATGTGCATCGGCGGCGGCATGGGCGCCGCCGGCCTGTTTGAAGTGTTCAGCTAAACACCCCCCAGCGTCATCCCGGACGCCCGCAGGGCGATCCGGGACCCAGGGGTGACAGAGCGCGAATAGTTGAGCCGGGGCCCCTGGGTCCCGGCTCTTCGCTTCGCTCCGGCCGGGATGACGGGGTTTGTGGTTTGGATCAATAACCTCCATCCCTCTGTCGCTTGGCCGACACCGTCAACACCTTACGGGACTTGGGGTCGGCGCCGAAACCACACGGATTCAGCAAACTAAATTGTCTGGCGTCTTCATCCGGAACGACAGCGTTTGCGTATCGTTAAGGCGGAAGGCGTCATTGTGGCGCCCGACTGAATGGAACGATAACGCCATGGCCGTCAGGGCCCTCTTCGCCGCCGCCGCTGTCTTCGCCATCGCCTTGGCGATGCTGCTGCCCGTGCCCGGTTCGCAATCCCGCCAGGCCCATGCCTCGCAGATCGAAACCATGGACCTGGGCCACCACTAGGCGGCCCGCCTTCCCAACTTCATTGCCCTCGCCCCGCCGCCGTGGTCGCTTCGCGCCATGATCAGGGCTGCTGACATCGTCGGGCTGGTTCTCGCCGGCGGCCGCTCGCGTCGCTTCGGGTCCGAGAAGGCTATCGCGCCCTACGAGGGCCGGCTGTTGCTGGACTGGTGCCTGGAGCCGCTGGCTGTTTGCCGCTTGCGGGCGATCAGCGCCGGGCGGGGATCGGGGGCGGCCGCCAGGGCCGGGGTGCTTGGACTTCCGGTGCTGCCCGATGCGCCGGGCGATCCGGACGGTCCCCTGGCCGGGGTTCGCGCCGGCCTCGTCTGGGCGCGGCAGGCCGGCGCCGGCTGGCTGGCCACGGCGCCCTGCGACACCCCCGACCTTCCGGGCGATCTGGTCGCCCGGCTGGCGGAGGCCTCGGCCGGTGGTCCCGGCGCCTATGCCGTCAGTCCCGATGGCCGCCAGCCGCTCTGCGCGCTCTGGTCGGCCGACCTGCTGGCGCCGCTGTCCGCCATGATCGCCGACGGTCATCCGCCTGTCCGCGACCTACAGGACCGGCTCGGTCTGCGCCCCGCGGTGTTCGCGGAGGCCGACGCCTTCCGGAACCTCAATCAGCCTCTTTAGAAACCGCCCACGGCCCGCAACCGGGCGATTTCCAGTTCCAGCTCCCGCTCGCGCCGGGCGGCCAACCGCGCCTTGCGGTGCTCGCTGCGCCAGCCGAAGACCAGGGCCGCCAGGGACATCGCCGCCAAGGCCGTCCTGCTTCTCGGCGCCTGCGTGCTCGCTGCATAATCCATCGCGCTCATGATCCCGTCCTCCCTGACGGTTGGCGTTGCTGACGGATGCAGTTGGGCAGAGGCAAGCTGACCGGCGCATGAATGGAAAACCGCTGGTTTCCGTCAGCTTTGGAGCCTCTGCACGGGCCGTGGACATGCAGGCCCCATAAAGGCCCCGTTCCTCGGGCCTGTTGAGGATGGAGCCGCCGGGGCTGGTGAGATAGAACCGGCTCAATCTGCGTTGAAACTTGAAGACGGACACCATGGCGAACGCACAGGCGGGCGGAACCGGCGCTCGGCGCACCCCGCTGCAGGCCTTCCTCTACTGGGGCATGGTCATCGGCGTCTGGGGGCTGATCTTCCTGGTCGCCTTCCTCGCCGTGTTCGCCATCGACCTGCCCGATGTCTCCAAGCTCAATGACGTCACCCGTCAGCCTTCGATCTCCTATCTCGATCGCTCCGGGGCCCTGATCGCCGTGCGCGGCAGCCAGTACGCGCCCCCCGTCGATCTCGACAAGCTGCCCGACTATGTGCCGAAAGCCTTCCTGGCCATCGAGGACCGGCGTTTCTACTACCACCCGGGCTTCGATCCCCTGGGCATGGCCCGGGCCACGGTCGCCAACGTCAAGGCCGGCCGAATCGTCGCCGGCGGCTCGACCATCACCCAGCAGCTGGCCCGCAACCTGTTCCTGACCCTCGACCAGAACTGGCGGCGCAAGGTGCAGGAGCTGATCCTCGCCGTCTGGCTGGAGGTGAAGTTCTCCAAGAAGGAGATCCTCGCCCTCTATCTGAACCGGGTCTACTTCGGGGCCGGCGCCTATGGCATCGAGGCCGCCTCGCAGCGCTATTTCAACAAGCCCGCCTCCAGGCTGACGATCGGCGAATCGGCCCTGCTGGCCGGGATGATGAAGGGCCCGTCGCGCTATTCGCCGGTCTCCGCCAAGGAGCGGGCCGCCAAGCGGGCCAACGTCGTGCTCGACGAGATGGTCCGCACCAAGGCCATTACCCCCGAGCAACGGGCCGAGGCGGTCAAGGCGCCGGTGCGGGTTTCCTCGGTGCTGGCCAACCAGCGGGCGCAGTATTTCACCGACTGGATGGATGGCCAGGTCCGCGCCCTGGTCGGCGAACCGACCGAAGACCTCTATGTCGAAACCACGCTGGACCTGCCGATCCAGGCCGCCGCCGAACAGGCCGTGCGGGCCGGCGCGGCCAGGAACAAGGCGGCCGGCGTGCAACAGGCGGCCCTGGTCGCCTTGGACGCCGAGGGCCGGGTGCGGGCCTATGTCGGCGGCGTCGATTACACCGAAAGCCAGTTCGACCGCGCCTCGGTCGCCCGCCGCCAGGCCGGGTCTGCCTTCAAGCCGTTCGTCTATCTGACCGCCATGGAACAGGGGCGAAACCCCAATGTCATGGTCGTCGATGAGCCGGTGAAGATCGGCAATTGGGAGCCGAAGAACTACACCGGCAAGTACCTGGGCTCGATGACCCTGGAGACGGCGCTGGCCCAGTCGATCAACACCGTCGCCGCCCGGCTGGCCAACGAGGTCGGCACCGGCAACGTCGCCTCGACGGCGCGGCGGCTCGGCATCACCTCGAAGATCCAGCTCGATCCGTCGATGGCGCTGGGCGCGGTCGAGGTCAGTCCGCTGGAGATGGCGGCGGCCTACGCCCCCTTCTCGAACGGCGGCTTCAAGGCCCGCGCCTGGGGCATCAGCCGCATCCGCACCGCCTCGGGCAAGGTCCTCTACGACCACAACCTCGAAAAGCGCGGCCGCCAGACGGTGATCGGCTCCCCGGCCCTGCCCTACATGAACCAGATGATGCGCAAGGTGGTGACCAGCGGCACCGGGACCGGCGCGCGGGTTCCCGGCTTCGACATCGCCGGCAAGACCGGCACCACCAGCGACTACCGCGACGCCTGGTTCGTCGGCTACACGGGCGGCTTCGTGGTCGCGGTCTGGACGGGCAAGGACGACAACACCCCCATGCGCCGGGTGACCGGCGGCGGCGCCCCGGCCCAGATCTGGAAGAGCTTCATGGCCCAGGCCTTGCCGCGGCTGAAAGCCCAGACCATTCCGGGCGGCGTCATCGCCCCGCCGGAAGAGACCCCCGACCCGATCGGCGACATCATCTCCGGCATGGGCATCGGCGGCGACGATCCGCCCGACCCGCAGCCCAGGGCCCCGACGCCGGATGCGGACAAGGCCCGGCCGCCGGAAGAGATTCCGTTCTAAAGCGCGCAGCGCGCCCTTCTCCCGACAAGCGGGAGAAGGAATCGAGACTCTTCGGGCAACCCTCTGGATTCCTTCAAGGAGTCTGAAATCGGAGGAAACCGGAGTCTTTTCCGCGCCTTGACTCTCGCGGAAATCGGAACAAAACATGAACTCATGGTCCCACTCTCGACCCTTTCCGAACCTTGCGCCAACCCCGCCCTCGCCCCCCGCGCGGCGCGTCTGGGGCTGGAAGAGGCCTGGGGCGAGGGCGCGCCGGGGCGGGTGGCGGCGACGCTGTTCGGCCTCACGCGGGCGGCCGAGGGGGATGAGCGGCCGGTGGTCATGGCTGCATCGTCGGTCTGGCTGCGCGAGCAGGGCGGCTGGTTCCGTGACGGGCTGAAGATCGCCGGCCTGCCCGACAACCGGCTGCTGTTCATCGAGACGCCGAGGGACACCCAGACCCTGTGGGCGCTGGAGGAGTGCCTGAAATCCGACGCCATCGCCGGGGCGGTGGCCGCCGCCGACGCCATCAGCCTCCTGGCCAGCCGCCGGCTGGACATGGTGGCCCGGCAGGCGGGCGCCACCTGCCTGTTGCTGCGCACCCAGCCGGCGAAGGACATCAGCGCCGCCCGCCGCCGCTGGTCGATCGCCCCCGCCCCGTCCGCCCCGCATCCCTATGACGACGAGGCCCCGGGCGCGGCCCGTATCGCGGTGACCCTCACCCGCAGCCGGGGCGAGCCGCCCGGCGACTGGATCCTGGAGTGGGACGATGAAGCGCATCGTTTCCGTCTGGCTGCCGGACTGGCCGATCACGGTCTGGTCCCGGATGGCCGGTCGGTCGTCGCCGCCTGACGACACCCCCTTCGCCCTCGTCGAGAAAGGCCCCCATGGCCTGGTGCTGTCGGCGACCAACCGCGCCGCCCGCCGGCTCGGCCACGCCATGGGCCAGGCCCATGCGGACGCCAAGGCGGTCAGTCCGACCCTGATCACCCACCCCGCCGAACCCGACCGCGACGCCGAGGCCCTGCGCCTGCTCAGCCTCTGGGCCGAGCGCTACTCTCCCTGCGTGGCCATGGACGCCGCCTCGCCGGGCCGCGAGGGGCTGCTGATCGACATGACCGGAGGGGCCCACCTGTTCGGCGGCGAGATCGCCCTGCTGACCGACATGGCCGTGCGGCTGAAGGCCGCCGGCATCCCCGCTCGCCTGGCCATGGCCGACACCGCCGGCGCCGCCTGGGCCCTGGCCCGCTTTGGTCCGCGCGATACCCGCCGGCTCGTGCCGGCCGGCGGCAATCGCACCGCCCTGGCTCCGCTGCCGGTCGTCGCCCTGCGGCTGAACGATGCCGATGTGAAGCTGCTGTCGCGGCTGGGCCTGCGGACCATCGGCGACCTCATGGCCCTGCCGCGGTCGGGCCTGGCCCGCCGGTTCCGGGGCGAGGCGGGCCTCGGCCTGGTGCGGCGTCTCGACCAGGCCCTGGGGGCCGAGCCGGAAATCCTCGAGCCGATCCGCCGCCCGCCCGTCTGGCGGGTCTGGCGCACGGTGCTGGAGCCGCTGATCGATGCGCCCGGCATCGAGACGGTGCTGGGCGACCTCGCCCCCAGCCTCGCCGAAAGCCTGGAGCGCGACGGCCAGGGCGCGCGCCGCCTGACCCTGACCGCCTTCCGGACCGACGGCCGCGCCACCCATCTGTCGGTGGCCCTGAGCGCCCCCTCCATCCGCCCGGCTCACCTAGTCAAGGTGCTCAAGGAGCGCGGGCTGGAGCATCTCGACCTCGGCTTCGGGGCCGACGCGGTGATGCTCAGCGCCGATGTCGTCGAGCCCTTGACCGCCATCCAGTCCGATCTCGACAAGGGCCGCGACGGCGACCAGCGCCTGGCCCTGGCCGCCCTGCTCGACCGGCTGGGGGCGCGGCTGGGCGAGACCGCCGCCTTTCATCTGGAAGCCAAGGCCAGCTGGCTGCCCGAACATAGCCAGGCCCGCCGCCCGGCCGGGGAAGGGCCGCCGGTCGCCGCCGAGCCGCCGCCGTTGCCCGATCGCCCGCTGCTGCTGCTAGACCCGCCCGAGCCGGTCACCGTGCCCCTGGCCAGCCTGCCGGACGGCCCGCCGGCCAGCTTCGTCTGGCGCCGGGTGACGCACCGGGTCAGCCGCGCCCAGGGCCCCGAGCGACTGTCGGCCGAATGGTGGAAGCCTTCGAAACGGCCGTTGCCGGAACGCACCCGCGACTACTACCGCGTCGAGGACCGCGAGGGCCGCCGCTACTGGCTGTTCCGCGAGGGGCTGTACGAGCGCGAGGACCAGGCCGTGGAACCCCCGGCGCCGGGCGAGACGCAAGGCCGCCTGATCGACCGCCCCCCCGGCTGGTGGATGCACGGGGTGTTCGCATGACCTACGCCGAGCTCGACGCCATCACCAACTTCTCCTTCCTGGAGGGCGGCTCGCACCCGGCCGAGATGGTCTCCCAGGCCCAGTATCTCGGCATGAGCGCCATCGGCATCGCCGACCGCAACACGCTTGCCGGGGTGGTGCGCTGTCACCGCGAGGCCAAGCGGGTCGGCATGCGGCTGCTGATCGGCTCGCGGCTGGTGTTCAGCGACGGCGCGGTGCTGGTCGTCTATCCGCGCGACCGGGCCGCCTACGGCCGCCTGTGCCGGCTACTGTCGCTCGGCAAGAGCGAGATCCTCGGCGACACCCACGGCGACCGCACCATCAAGGGGGAGTGCCGCCTGACCTTCGAACAGGCGCTGGATTACGCCGAGGGCCTGGTCGCCATCGCCCCCGCCCCGCGCGTCGTCGACGCCGCCTTCGCCGCGCGCCTGCGCGACTGGGCCAGCCGCTGGCCGGACAAGCTCTATCTCGGCGCCAATCCCCTCTACGACGGCCGCGACCGGGCCCGGCTGATCCATCTGTCGCGGCTGGCCGACGCGGCCGGGGCGCCCATGCTGGCCACCAATGCGCCCCTCTATCATCACTACGACCGACGTCCGCTTCAGGACGTGCTGACCTGTATCCGCGAAGGGACCACCGTCGATGAGGCCGGGTTCAGGCTGCAGGCCAACGCCGAGCGCTACCTGAAATCCCCGGCCGAGATGGCCCGGCTGTTCCGCGGCCATGAAGGCGCGCTCGCCCGCTCACGCGAGATTCTCAAGGCCTGCACCTTTTCCCTCGACGAGCTGTCCTACCACTACCCGGACGAGCCGGTGCCGCCCGGCAAGAGCCCTGACCAGCACCTGTCCGACATGGCCTGGCAGGGGGCCCGCTGGCGCTTCCCCAAGGGCGTGCCCGAGAAGGTCAAGGCGACCATCGCCAGGGAGCTGAAGCTGATCGCCGAGCGGCAGTACGCCCACTACTTCCTGACCGTCCACGACATCGTCAAATGGGCGCGCCAGCCCACGGGTCAGGCGAACACCAAACCCATTCTCTGCCAGGGGCGCGGCTCGGCGGCCAATTCGGTGGTCTGCTACTGCCTGGGCATCACCTCGGTGAATCCGACCGAGATGGACCTGTTGTTCGAACGCTTCGTCTCGGCCCAGCGGGACGAGCCGCCGGATATCGATGTCGACTTCGAGCACGCCCGCCGCGAGGAGGTGATGCAGTACATCTACCGCCGCTACGGCCGCGATCGGGCGGCGATCTGCGCCACCGTCATCCACTACCGCCCGCGCTCGGCCATCCGGGAGGTCGGCAAGGCGCTGGGCCTGACCGAGGATGTCACCGGCGCCCTGGCCGGGACGGTGTGGGGCAGCTGGGGCGCGGAGGTCGAGGACCGCCATGCCGAGCGGGCCGGCCTGTCGAAGGAGGAACAGCGGATGAAGCTGGCCCTCGACCTGACCCGCGAGCTGATCACCTTCCCCCGCCACCTGTCGCAGCACGTCGGCGGCTACATCCTCACCCAGGGGCCGCTGGTCGAGCTGGTGCCGGTCGGCAACGCGGCGATGGAGGACCGCACCTTCATCGAGTGGGACAAGGACGACATCGATGAGCTGAAGATCATGAAGGTCGATGTCCTGGCGCTGGGCATGCTGACCGCCATCCAGAAGGGCTTCGACATGATCGAGGCCTTCTACGGCAAGCGCTGGGATCTGGCCTCGGTGCTGGGCGAGACCGACACCACGCCGGTCTACGACATGCTCTGCCGCGCCGACTCGCTGGGCGTCTTCCAGGTCGAAAGCCGGGCCCAGATGGCCATGCTGCCGAGGCTGCGGCCGCGCGTCTTCTACGACCTGGTGGTCGAGGTGGCGATCGTCCGGCCCGGGCCGATCCAGGGCAACATGGTCCACCCCTATCTCGCCACCCGCGCCGCCAAGCGCGAGGCCGAGGCCAGGGGCGAGGTCTATGAGATCGCCTTCCCCAAGCCTTCGCCGCCGCATGATCCGGACGAGCTGAAGAACATCCTGAACAAGACCATGGGGGTGCCGCTGTTCCAGGAACAGGCGATGCGCATCGCCATGGAGGCGGCCGAGTTCACCGGCGACGAGGCCAATGGCCTGCGCCGGGCCATGGCCACCTTCCGCCACAACGGCACCATCCAGAACTATGAGGAAATGCTGGCCGGGCGGATGAAGGCGCGCGGCTATGACCCCAAGTTCGCCGACGACTGCTTCAACCAGATCAAGGGTTTCGGCGAATACGGCTTCCCGGAGAGCCACGCCGCCAGCTTCGCCCTGCTGGTCTATGTCTCGGCCTGGATGAAGTGCGTCCACCCGGACGTCTTCTGCGCCGCCCTGCTCAACAGCCAGCCGATGGGCTTCTACGCCCCGGCCCAGCTGGTCCGCGACGCCCGCGAGCACAAGGTCGAGGTGCGTCATCCGGATATCAACGCCAGCGACTGGGACTGCACCCTCGAGCCGCGTCAGGGCCAGGCGCAATGCGCCCTGCGGCTGGGGTTCCGGCAGATCGACGGCTTCCGCGAGGACTGGGGCAAGACCATCATGGCGGCCCGCGCCGTCCGTCCCTTCGCCTCGATGGACGATCTGCGCCTGCGGGCCGGGTTGCCGGCCCGGGCCCTGGAACTGCTGGCCGCCGCCGACGCGCTTGGCTCGCTGGAGCTCAGCCGGCGCGGGGCCCTGTGGGCGGCGCGCGGGCTGCCGCGCTCCGCGCCCCTGCCCCTGTTCGCCCAGGCCGGGGTGGCCGAGGAGGACGGGCCGCCGCCGGCCGGCCTGCCCGCCAGCTCGCCGTCAGAGGACGTCGTGCATGACTACGAGAGCATCCGCCTGTCGCTGAAGGACCATCCGGTGACCTTCCTGCGCGATCGGCTGGCCCGGGCCGGCGCCATTCCGGCGAACCGGGTGAACACCGACCCGGCCGGCCGCAAGACCGCCGTCGGCGGGGTGGTGCTGGTGCGCCAGCGGCCGGGGACGGCCAAGGGGGTCTGTTTCATCACCCTGGAGGACGAGACCGGGGTGGCCAACATCGTCGTCTGGCCCAAGGTCTTCGAGGCTTTCCGGCCGGTGATCATGGGCTCGCGGATGATCCTGGTGCGCGGCAAGCTGCAGCGGGCCGAGGGCGTCACCCATCTGGTCGCCGAAAGCCTCGAGGACTGGACCTGGTCGCTGGGCCTCCTGTCGGCCGAGCCGCTGAAGACCGTGCCGGCCCATGGCGACGAGGCTGCGTCCAGCGCTCCTGGCCGGGGCGAGGATCACCGCATGCGCCATCCACGCGACGTGCGCGTCCTGCCCCGCAGCCGCGACTTCCACTGACCGCCTTCCCGGACCGGGCGCGGCCGAACGTCGCCTTCGCAGCCGCCCTCGAATCATGCTCCGTTGGTCCCGCAACTCTCAGGGAGGCAGCGCGTTCAGACGCTGGAGGGACTGCAGATGAAAGATGTCATGTACTGGACGCTCGGGGTCCCGACCCTCTGTATCCTCGCGCTTGCGGCGCTGAAGCTGATGGGCGCCTAGAGGCTCTTCCTACCCGCAGCACCGGACAAGGGCCGTTCCATGGTGCGGCCAGCGCGCTCTGTTGGACGACACACGCCTGTCGTCGGGGTTTCGCCCAAAATGTGCCAGTCGATCCAAACAAAGAGCAGCTAACGCAGCATTCGCGATCGAATGCCAAAACGAATAACCGCCGCGAATTCTCAAGACTGATTACCCATACAGCGTAATCAGCGCCTTCGATTGGCTCACTTTGTGCGCCCATCGCGCCGTTCACCTCTCTCCTTTGCCTCCGGTTAATTGAAGTGCCGCAAGAGCTGCCGCGGACAACAATGAGGCAGGGGTTCCCATGCGGGACACGGAAGGCGGCATCGCCGCGGCGGGCCGGCCCGCCAGGGCCATGGCCGACGTCTATCGGCCGGTGGTGCGCGGCTACGTCCTGGCGGCGGCCATCTATTACGCCGTCATCAGCGTTTCCCATCCCTTCTACGAGACGGGATCGACCCTGGTCGCGCTCGAAGGCCTGTCCTTCGCCGCCTCGGCATCCGGCTTCTATTTCTGGTGGACGCTGGGCCGGAAGACCGTTCAGAGCCGCTGGCTCCTGGAGCTGGCGGCCCTGGGCGTCAATGCCCTGTTCATGGCCAATGTCGTGGCCTACCAGATGGCTCACTTCGAGGCCCCAAAGCTGGTCTATTTCGTCCTGATGGCGTTGGTCTTCGCGACCTCCGCCCCCAGCCTTCGGGTGGCCTACTCCAGCTCGGCGGCGGCGATTGTCGGACTGGTGATCATGGCCCAGCGCGCGCCCCATGATTTTGCCGGCCAGTACGTCTTCATCGGCGTCGCGGCGGCCTTCGCGGCTGTCGGCATCGCCACCTTGATGCGCGGAGCGATCCGCCGCGAGCTACAGGCGCGCCTGGCCTCGGAGGCGCTCAATCGAGACCTCGAGATCAAGCTGGCCGAGATCGAGCGCCTGCGCGCCGAAGCCCAGGCTCTGGCGACCCGGGCGCAGGCGGCGGATCGCGCCAAGTCGGAGTTCCTGGCCACCATGAGCCACGAAATCCGCACGCCCCTGAACGGTGTTCTTGGCATGGTCGAGGTCATGGATCGCTCTCCCCTGCCGCCCCGGCAGCGAGAACGGTTGACGATCGTCAGGTCATCCGCCCGCAGCCTGCTGCAGTTGATCAACGCGGTCCTCGACATCTCCAAGATCGAGTCGGGCAAGATGGAGCTTTCCCCCTCCGTCTTCAGTCTCGCGAACCTGACCGACGGCCTTGGCCGGCTTTATGGCGGCATCGCCGCGGAAAAGGGCCTGTCGCTGACCCTGGTCCGGGACCCGGACCTGGCTGACAGCCGCTTCGGCGACGAGGTTCGGCTCCGCCAGATCATCAGCAACCTGATCTCCAACGCTCTCAAGTTCACCGACGAGGGCGCCATCACCGTCGAGGTCGGCGGCGACCAGACCGTCCTGCGCGTCCGGGTCAGTGATACCGGGATGGGAATTCCGGAGGATCTGCGAGAACACATCTTCGAGCGGTTTGCCCAGGCCGACAGCTCGAGCACCCGACGCAGCGAGGGATCCGGACTGGGCCTGGCGATCTGCAGCGAACTGGCCCATCTGATGGGCGGCGAGATCCGCCTCCTCCCCGCCGACGGCCCCAAGGGAAGTCGCTTCGAGTTTCAGCTGAGCATGCCGGCCGCCGCCGAAGCGGCCGACCCGGTCGATGCCGCCCCGGATGAGACGGTGGCGGACGCGCAGTCGCTCAGAATCCTGATCGTCGATGACAACGCGACAAACCGGATGGTGCTTTCGGCGCTTCTGGGCGAGCTGGGAATCAGCGCCTCGGCAGCCTGTGACGGCGTCGAGGCGGTCGATGCCTTCGTCGCCGAGCCCTGGGACATCATCCTGATGGACATCCACATGCCCAACATGGACGGCATGAGGGCCTGCCGCGCGATCCGTGATCTGGAAGCCGCCGAAGGTCGCGACAGGACACCGATCATCGCCGTCACCGCCAGCGCCCTCACCCACGAGACCGAGCGCTATCGGGCCGCGGGCATGGACGGCTGCCTGCCCAAACCCATCGAGATCGAGCGCCTGATCACCGAGCTTCAGCTGGCCCTGACCCCTATCAACCGGTCCGTGGCGGCCTGAGAGACCCTCAGGTCTCCTGATTTCCTGGATAAACCGGGGTCATCCTGACCCTGGTGGAGCCGAGGGGAGTCGAACCCCTGACCTCCTCATTGCGAACGAGGCGCTCTACCAACTGAGCTACGGCCCCCTCCCAGGATGAGGGAAGGGCGGCACATACGGCGGGGGGGCTTGGGCTGTCAAGGCGGGCGCAATAACTTGGCGGCGCGACAAGTTCTGCGGGGCGCACATTGCCGCCGGGCCCGACGCTCACTAGGTTCCGGGTCAATACGCAACGGAGACGCGCCCACATGGGTATCGCCATCGTCTGGCTGGTCAACCAGGTCATCGGCCTGATCATCCTGGTGCTCATCGTCCAGGCGGTGATCAGCTGGCTGGTCGCCTTCAACGTCATCAACCTGAGCCACCCGTTCGCCCGCAACGTGGTGAGCTTCCTGGACGCTGTCACCGACCCGATGCTGCGGCCGCTGCGGCGCGTGGTGCCACTGCTGGGCGGCGTCGATATCACCCCCATCGTACTCATCCTGCTTCTGGGCTTTGTGCGGGTGCTGTTCAACGCCACCATCGCCAGGGCCCTGTACGGCTTCTGACGTCGGTGGAGTCCCGTCTCGCCGTCCGCCTGACGCCGCGCGGCGGCGCCGACCGTATCGACGGCTGGGGCGAGGACGCCCAGGGCCGGCCGCTGCTCAAGGTCAGGGTCAGCGCCCCGCCGGTCGAGGGCGAGGCCAACGCGGCGCTCGAAAAGCTGCTGGCCAAGGCGCTCGGCCTGCCGAAGTCGGCCATCACCGTGGCGGCCGGCCAGACCGCGCGGGTGAAGTCGGTGGCCGTCCGGGGCCTGTCGCCCGAAGACATCCGCGCCCGCCTCGGCTGAGCCTGCGACGGCATGCCTCAGGGCGGAAAAGTCCCCGATGCCCCGTTTTGCGTAACCCGGCGCTGAACACCGTTCGCCAATGGCGCTAGGCTGGCGGCGAGGGGGATGACGTATGGGGCAACAGCCGCCGGCGCGGATGCTGATCCGCAGCTATGCCGACATGACCCTGCGCTATGGCCAGGTCGAGCGCGCGGCCTTCGACGGCGACCCGCTTGACGCCTTCATCTTCAAGACCCTGTTCAGCGCCAACTGCCGGCATCTTCCCTACGCCTCGGCCGAGTCGCGCCTGCTGGCCCTGACCGGTCCGCCGGCCGCCGCCGCCATGGCCGAGCGTCGCGCCCTGCTGCGTCCGGTCAGCATCCATGCGGTGTCCCAGTCGCTCAACCTGCCCTACGAGACCGTCCGGGCCCGGACCCGGGCGATGATGGAGCGGGGTCAGGTGGAGCGGGTCCGCGGCGGCCTGCTGGCCGTGGCCGCCCTGCAGGCCGAGGGGCCCCTGGCCGAGGCCATGCTCGCCACCCACGCCATCATTCTCGACAGCTTCCGGGCGCTAAAGGCTCTTGGATTCGACGTCTCGGCCCACGGCCTGCCAGCCCAGGTCGCCGAACCGCCGCCGCCCGGCCTGGTCGTTCGCATCGTCGCGGACATGAGCAACCGTTACGCCGAACTGCTCAGCCCGACCTTCGGCGGCATCCTGCCCCTGACCATCTGGGGCGGGGCGATGCGGGCCAATGTCCGTGACCTGATGGCCGACCCGGAGACGGCCTGGCGCTATGCCTGCCAGGACGAGCCGCCGCCCGACCATCTGCGCAAGCCGATCAGCGTCCGCGCCCTGTCGGCCGAACTGGGGCTGCCGTTCGAGACCACCCGCCGGCATGTGGCGGCGATGATCGACCGGGGCTGGCTGGCCGCCGTCCCCGGTCAGGGGGTGATCACCCCGGTCTCGGCGCTCGGGGCCGACAGCCTCGGCCACACCAATCTACAGCTGCCTGGCCTCTATGCCCGGATGTTCTGCGACCTGGCCCGGGCGGGATTCGACCTGGGCGCGCTCTAGGCGCCGGTCAGCCGACCTTTTTCAGCTCGGCCTCCAGCTCCAGCGTGACCTCGTCGCCCAGCGCCGGGGCGTAGGCGGTGATGCCGAAGTCGGTGCGCTTGATCTTGGCCTTGCCGGCGAAGCCCAGGCTGTAGGTCTTGTCGACCGGATTGACGCCGCCCTGGTTGAAGGTGGCGGCGACGGTGACCGGGCGGGTGACGCCGTGCAGGGTCAGGTCGCCGGTGATGTCGGCGGTGCTCTTGCCGGTCAGCTTGATGGTGGTGGCCTTGAAGGTGGCGGTCGGGAACTTCGCCGTGTCGAGGAAGTCGGCCGACTTCAGATGGGTGTCGAGCGCCGGGTTCAGGGTGCCGACCGAGCCCGCGTCGATGGTCACATCGAGCCTGGCGTCGGCGGCTTTCTTCGGGTCGAGGCTGACGGTCCCCTCGACCTTGCTGAACTGGCCGACATAGGTCGAGTAGCCGAAGTGGTTGATCGACCAGGTGATCTTGCTGTGGGCCGAATCGAACCTGTAGTCACCGGCCTGGACCTGGGCGGGGTCGCTGCTGAAGGGGCCCTGGGCGACGACGGCCAGCGGCGACAGGACCAGCACGGCGCCGAGACCGGCGATGGCGAAGGGGCGGAAGTTGGACAAGGGGAGGACTCCGGAAAAACGCAGGGAAACCTGGAGATAGGCGCCCGATTTGAAACTACAACTGTTGCAGTTGAAGATTCGGCGAACCAGCGTCGATTTTTCGCGTC
Source organism: Caulobacter sp. NIBR1757 (assembly GCF_027912495.1). GTDB lineage: Bacteria > Pseudomonadota > Alphaproteobacteria > Caulobacterales > Caulobacteraceae > Caulobacter. Next base: position 170,264 of record NZ_CP115463.1, read on the forward strand.
CGGGGCGGAAGGGGGAGAATGGTGCCGCTTACAGGACTCGAACCTGTGACCCCCTCATTACGAATGAGGTGCTCTACCAGCTGAGCTAAAGCGGCCTGACAGACGGGTCTGTCTTCTGGAGGGGCGCTATTTAGCCGGGCGCGGGGCGCTTGCCAAGCGGCGGCGTTTGGCGGGCGGTTTTGGCGGGGGCGGTTCGTCGGGGACGCCCTCGTAGAAACCCTCGACGCCGGGGTCGTCCGGGATCGGCAGGGCCATGGCCCCGGTCTCGGCGGCGGCCAGGAAGGGGGTCGATTCGACGTAGGAGACGGGTAGCTCGGGCAGGTCGCTCATCGCCCGCTCGCGGCGCTCCAGGCGCGGGTGGATCAGCTCGCCGGTCTCGGCATAGGTCGAGACCAGCCGGGCCCAGTCGTCGGGCTGGTAGGCGAAGGCCTGGCCCTCGGGGTCGAGGTCGGACCAGTCGGCCTCCTGCGGGGCGGCGGCGCCCCGGGTGATCCAGGCGCGGGCCTCGTCGACAAAGCCGGCGGCGTTGGCGGTGCGGGCGAACAGGCCGGCCAGGCGGGCGGTCAACGGTTCGCTCTGCAGGGCGGCGGCGGCCGTGCGGGCGGCGCCGATCTCGCCGGCGATCAGCGCCTGCTCGACCATCAGGATGCGGCTCTCGCGATCCGTGGGGTTGAGGGCGGCGAGGGCGGCCAGGCGGCGGGCCCGCTCGCGCGGCGTCTCGGTGGTCTTCAGGTCGCGATAGGCCAGCCACAGGGCCGGGTGAGGCCGGCTCTTCCAGGCCGCCTCGATGAAGCCGGTGGCGCGGGCGGCGCGGGTCTCGCCGCTCAGGCGCGCGGCCATCACCGCGCCGGGGGCGAAGTCGGGGGCCAGCTTGGCCGACTGGGCGGCGTAGTCGGAGGCCTGGCGGCGGGCCCGCTCGTCGCCGCCCTCGAGGCTGGCGGCGGAGGCGGCCAGCAGGGCGGCGCGGGCCCGGTCGGCGACGATCGGCGAGACGATCTTGCGCTCCAGGGCGCTCTTGACCAGCTCCAAGGCCCCGGCCCAGTCGCCGGCCTCCAGCCGCGCTTCCAGCACCGCCCGCCAGGCCCAGCGGGCGGTGCGGGCCAGGCCATAGGCGGCCTCGGCGTGGCGCAGGGCGGCGGCCTTGTCGCCCTCGGCCAGGGCGGCGGTCATCAGGCCCTTCTGGCCGGCCAGGCGCATGTCGGGAAAGGCGACCATGGCCCCGTAGGCGCTCTTGGCGGCGGCGATGTCGCCGGCCGCCTCGGCCGCCTGGGCGGTGAGGATGCGGACCAGGGCGGGGCTGTCGTCGGCCAGCTCGCCGGCCTTCAGGGCCAGGCGGCGGGCCTCGCCGCCATCGCCGGCGGCGGCGGCCAGGAAGCCGCGGGCCAGGGCCTCGCCGGCCTCGCGGCGCTTGCGCTCGATGCGGGCCAGCTCGGCCCGGCGGGGGATTTCCAGCAGCCAGATGGCGAGGCGCCACAGCAGGGTGGCGCTCAGGGCCGTGAAGATGACCAGCAGCACGGCCGTCGAGGCGGTCATCTGCACCCGCCAGCCCAGCCAGACCAGATGCGCCTCGCCGGCGTCGCGGGTCAGGGCCATCAGGGCGACGGCCGCCGCGGCCAGCAGGAAGACGACGATGGCGGTGCGGATCACGGGCGCGCGCCCCCCGCTGAAGCCAGATCCGACAGCGCCTGGGCGCGGATGTTGGCCAGGTGCTGGTCGAGGGTGATGCGCTGCTGGGCGCGGGCCTTCCAGGCGGTCATCGCCGTGGCCGCTCCGGGCGGCAGGGCGCGCAGGGTGCTGGAGGCGCCGACCAGGTCGCCCTCGGCGGCCTGGCGTTCGGCCCGGGCCAGGACGGCGTCGGGCGAACTGCCGGTGGTCTCGCCGACCCGGCGGATGCTGACGATGCCGGACAGGGCGAACAGGATGCGGTCGACAACCCCGGCCCCCTCGCCGGGCTCGCGGGCGGCGGTCGAGGCGCGGGCGGCGATGTCGGCGTACTCGGCGGCGAGGGCGGCGCGGCTGGGCACGCCCGTCTCGGCCATCGGCCGCAGGGCGCGCGCGTCCGGCGACAGCGGCAGGATGCGCTCCAGCGCGGCCAGCTCGGCCTCGAAGGGCCGCGAGGTCTGGGCCGCCTCGGCCAGGCCGGCGGCGGCCAGGGCGGCGCCGGCGGCGACCAGGGTGCGCTGCTGGCTGGCCTCGATATTGGCCAGCCGGAGCTCCAGATCCGCATAGTCGGTCGGCACGGTCGCGGTCGGCTCCGTCGGCGGGGCGCCGGCCAGGACCGGGGCGGGGAGGCTGGCCGGCCGGTCGAGCCCGGGCGGGGCGGCGGCGGTCGGCTGCGGCGCGGGCGCGGGTTTGGGCGCCAGCCAGTCGGCGATCTGGCTCCCGGCGAAGCCCAGGGCGACGCAGATCACGCACAGGGCGATGATGGCGACGATGCCGATGCCGCGTCCCCGGGGCCTGGCGAAGGCGGCCGGATCGCGGGGCGGGGTGATGTCGTCGGTGTCTTGCGCGGTCATCGGAGGGGCGAATCGTTCCGGCCAGCCTTGGCGGCTTTCAGAGCAGATTAAGCAGGGAAGTCTCGTTGGGAAACGGGGCGACGGCGATCTTCGCATTTTCCAGGGCGCGAAGCGGGGCGGCGACGGCCTCGGACAGGGCCAGCAGGCGCAAATGCGGGGCGGGATGGGCGGTCAGGGCCCGGGCGAGCAGGGCCGAGGCCCGGGGCGAGTGGGTGAGGACGACGGTGATCTGACGGAGTTTCGACAGGGCCGGGCCGGGATCGACCGGGACGGTGTCGTAGAGGGCGACGGCGCGGGCGGACAGGCCCCGGGCGGTGAGGTCGCCCGTGAGGTCGCCGGCCGGATGCAGGGCCCCGGCATGCAGGATGGGCCCCGGATCGGCGGCGGCGATGAGGCCGGCGAGGGCGGCGACATCGCCGTCGGCCGACCGCACGGTCCCGAAGCCGGCGGCGCGGGCCGCCTCGGCGGTGGCCTCGCCGACGGTGAAGGCCGGCGGGCGGGCGCCGGTCAGGGCGGCGAAGGCGCGAACCCCCTGGGCGCTGGTGAAGGCGACGGCGGCGACGCCGGTCAGGTCGAAGGTCGCGTCCGCCAGGGTCCGGGCCTCGAGCAGCGGCGCGGTCAGCGGCGTCCATCCCATCGCCCGAACCCGGCCGGCCGTCGCCGAGGCGCCGGGCTCGGCGCGGGTGATCCAGACGAGAGGCGAGGGCTTGGGCACGGGCGCAGGCTGGCCGGTCCGCATCCCCCGATCAATCCCCCTTCCACCGGCTTATCGAAGCGGCCCCCCATTATACCCCCTCTGCATTTTTCAAGGTGGCGAAACCGCGGTCTTCCGGTGCGCAAAGCCTTGGGGCGCAAGGGGTTGTCCAGGGGATGGGGGACGGGGATCGGGTGGGGCCCCGGTGGGCCAATGGCGGGGGCGTGGTGGGCGCCGGGTGAGGCGAAGTGGGCCGCGCGGGGGTGCGCCGGCGGGCCGGCGAGCGAGTTTTGCAGCGAAAAGAGCGTCGCGGCGCGCGCCGGGTCGATGAATATGTCTAGACATATTCATCTAGAGGATGTCCGCGGAGGGATGGAGGGTCCGTCCGTTCCTATCCCCTGCGGACAGGCCCCGGCCGCTGCGCTAGCCTCCCGCCATGCAGACCCTCGTCATCCCCGTACCCGCCGACCGCATCACGGACTGGGACAGCTTCCACGCGGTCTTTGCGGATTGCCTGGGCTTCCCGGGCTATTGCGGCGCCAACATGAACGCCTGGATCGATTGCCTGACCTATGCGGACGACGCCGAGGCCGGAATGGTCAGCCGGCCGGTCCCCCGGGGAACGCTCCTGACCCTCCGCATCGACGAGGCCGCCGCCTTCGCCAGGCGCTGCCCGGCGCAGTACGCGGCCCTGGTGGAAGGCGCGGCGTTCGTGAACCATCGGCGGGTGGAGATGGGTCAGCCGCCGGTTCTGGCGCTGCTCATGGTTGGGGCGTTCTGAGGGGGGCGTGGAGCCGGTCAAGACGCAGACCGCACCAGCCAGACCGAGATTTATATAGTGTCCGTGGAATTCCAATGGTCCTTCGGAAACTACGCGAACTAGCCGAAGCGGCGAATGTGTAAACCTGATTTGGGGAAAGAGGGCAGGGGATGAAGCGCGCAATTGCAGGGGTGGCCCTGGTGGCGGGCCTGATGGTGGCCGGATCGGCAGCCGCCGAAAAGTACCGGCTTGTCACCGGCACGGACGATATGGTCGTTTTCATCAACACCGACCGGACCGTTATAGACGGAGATATCCGGACCATCTGGATGACTATCGTTCTGAAGGACGTCCGTGTCGTCGACGGCAAGGATGGCCGCTACAGCATGGAGCGTTGGGACGTCGATTGCCGCAAGAACCGGCAGAGGCGGCAAACCGTGGCGTTGTACACCGATGATAGTGACCTGATCGGGTCTGAATCCATTGACGGGGTTTGGAAAGACATGCTTCCGGACAGTCTCGGGGATGCAGTCACCAAGGGGGCATGCCTGCCGATGCCATCGACCAAAGTCCTTTACGATGTCGATACGGCTAGATTGCTGACTTTCAGCAAACGATTTTTCATACTTGGCGACCTAGCGGACCAGCCAGAGTGACCAACAAGGCGACTTGTCGCTCACAAGTTAGATCGTTCTATTCCCCGACGGGCGGGTCTTCATCGACAAATAGAAGGCCCCGGCCCGCTACCTGATCCGTTAGCTCGGGGGACACAATGAGCACCTACGCATCAAAAGCCTTTCTTCGAACGGCCGCGGTCGTAGCTGCCGTTCTGGTCTGCGGCGCCTGGACGAAGGTAGACAGCAAACCGATAGACGCCTCGATCTACGCCATCACCACGGTCTGCATCGAGGAAAACACAGAGGTCAAAATCACGGACCTGACGTCTCTCATCCATGAGGGTTTTGAACGTCACGGAATTGCGACCGAAATCTACGACAAGCTGCCGGACAGTTGTGATTTCTACGCCAAATACACGGCAACCCGCCGCTGGGATTTCGTGGCGTTCCTTAGCGATGCACGCATCGCGGTCTACCATCGCGGCAAACTCATCGGCTTTGCCGAGCGGGTCGGAACGCGAGGCGTCTTCGGCGGAGGCGGGGCCAGCCCTGACAAATGGGCATCCACGAAGTCCAAGATCGACCCGCTTATGGACCGTCTATTGGAAGGCTTTCCCAAACAGGGTGTCAGCAACTAGCGGCGCCTGCGATACCATTAGCGGGCAGACGTGACTTGGGGATGCGGACCGAGAGTGAAGGTCCGCATCCGACCCATAGCGGACCTTGCTCATTCGCCGTAGCCTGAGAGCAACGATTAAGTGAGGGCGGCCCGTGCCAGAGAACCCGCTGCAAACTATTGTCCGAGATTGGCTCCCCGAGATCGACTTTGGCGTTATGAGCCACGGCTTCGCACCGCACGGCCGAGACTACAATTTCATTATTGAGGCCGGGGGTACATACGAGCTGACGCTCACCCACGTGGTCGATCTACACGTCGAGACGCGAGTTCCTGACGAGGTGTGGCCCTTGTCATGGGATGACGTACTAACCGATTATCCCGCGTGGGAGGCGGCGGGCCATCCAGAGGGATATGTTTGGGGCAACAACTGGTCTCTCGCCTATCCAGGACTGGATGCGCCGGACGAACACCAGTCGGCTCAGCATTGGTCGAAGCGCTTGAGGAAGCCGATGTTTGCGGCGTCTATAGAGACCGATCGGTTCAGGCTCTCTGCAGTCTTCCATAACGCCCGCAGTAGAAAACTTTCCGATCAGGCACCGACTATCGGCAAGGTTCTGATCCCGCTGTGACTATGGCGGCGATCAAGTGACCGCTTCCCACCCGTAGCCGTCACTACAAGCATCCGCTTCGGTAGGCGCCCTCGCCGCGGTCTTCACCGTCTCAGGGAGCTTCGAGGGCTCTACACTCCGATCAAGACCATCCTCGCTTCCAAGTGCGTCTGTGACGAAACCCACAACCAAACCCCGCCGTGCCTTGCAGGTCCGCACCCCAGCCAGCGGCGCCCTACGAAATGGGTCCCGGCGTTCGCCGGGAGGAGCGGGTGGGAGGGGGCTGGAGGTGGGCCTGGGCGGGCAGCGGGATGGCGGCGGCCTCGCGCCGGGGCAGGTGATCGCGGGGCGCCCGGATCGCCTTGGGGGTGTTGGCGAGCCGATGCAGCGGCGCCGGGACCCGGCCGTCGCGGCTTGAGCGTCTGGCCTGTCCCGGGAAATCACCCGTGAGGTTTGGCGGCTGGTGTTCGGGGCGCGGGCGGGGGAGGTTGCGTGACGGGCGGCGGCGGCCTCAGTTATGGGGACGAGTCGCGCGGAAATCTTGGCGGTATGGACGGAAGAGCTCTTAACGAAGGCGGCCTGGACGGCGAGGCGGTGCAGCGGCTGCTGCAGGGCGCCGTGCTCAAAGGGCGCGATCCCCTGGCCATCCTGCGGGACGCGGGGATCGAGGCGTCGGTCTACGGCAATGCCCAGGCCTCCATCGACGGGCCGGCGCTGGTCAGGCTGGCGCGGCAGATCCAGATCGCGCTCGACGATGTCTACTTCGGCTTCCTCGGGCAGGGATGCCGGCTGGCGCTGGAAACCGAGCGGCTGTTGTCCTTCCTGCACTGCGGCACCTTTGGCGAGGCGCTACGGGTCAGCATCCGCTTCACCGACGCGATGTCGGCCGATGTCGGGCCCTGGATCGCCGAGGAGCACGGGGCCGGGTTGCAGCATATCTGCAAGTATCAGACGATCCCCGGGGTGGACCGCGACATCCTGGTCTGGATCCGGTTCGTCTGGATCTACCACCTGTTCAGCTGGCTGATCGGCCGGCCGCTGGCGCTGCGCGGCATCCTGGTGCGAGGCCCGCGGCCGGTGCAGGCCAACGGCTTCGACCGGTTCGCGCTGTTCCGCTGTCCGATCACCTACAACGCGCCGGTCGACGCCCTCTGCTACAGCTGGAGCGATCTGGCGGTGCGCCTCGTGCACAGCTCGATCACGGAATACAACGACTACTATGCGAGCGCCCCGGACTGGTTCGCCTCGCCCGATAGCGCCCTGAGCTGGCGGGAGCAGGCCCAGCAGGTGCTCATCGAGCTGCAGCGGGCGGGCATGTGGTCGGCGCCGATCGAGGTGGTCGCCGCCCGGCTGCGGACGCGGCCGCGGCGCCTGCGCCAGGGGCTGGCCTCGGAGGGCGAGAGCTTCCAGGACATCCGCACGCGGCTCCGGGGCGAGCTGGCCGGCGCCTATCTGCTGGCCAGCGACATGCCGATCTCGACGATCGGCGATACGCTGGGATTCAGTGAGCCCGGCGGCTTCTCGCGCCAGTTCCTGGCCTGGGCCGGCATGACGCCGTCGGCCTACCGGGCCCTGCATCTGGCCGACCCGGCGAAGATCGCCGCGGCCACGGCGCTGTTGAACGAGCGGCGCGGGGCCTGACGGCGGCTGGCCGACCGCCGGTCACTTTCGCCAAATTTCTTTGTCACTCCTGCCATGGCGTTTCCCCGGGCGGATGCCACCGTGCGGCATGCCCGGAGGTTGGCGACAGCCTCCGGATCGACCGCAGCCTTCAAAGAGCGCGGCGCATCAACGAGCGACAAACGGCCTTAGGGGAGGACCGACGTGACAGGATCCAGCAGGTTTACGAAATCCATCGCGCTTGGCGGCGCATCGCTGCTCGCCATCATGCTTCTGGCGGCGGCGGCGCCCGCCCTGGCCCAGGCGCCGGCGGCGCCGGACGGCGAGAGCCCGGACAGCGGGGCCGACGTCGAGGAAATCATCGTCACCGGGACCAGCATCCGGGGTGTTCCGCCGACGGGATCGAACCTCATCAGCGTGACGCGCGACGACATCGAAATGCTCGGCGGCGCCAATACGCCGGACCTCACCTCGACCATTCCGCAGCTCAGCAGCTTCAACACCGCGCCGACGACCAGCGCCGGCACCGGGCCTGGCCTCGGCTCCTTCGCGCCGGCCCTGCGGGGCCTGCCGGCCAACGCCACCCTGCCGCTGATGAACGGCCACCGGCTGGTCAGCGCCGCGGTGCAGGTGACCAACCCCGACTACCCGCTGATCCCCAACCTGGCGGTCGAGCGGATCGAGGTGGTCGCCGACGGCGCCTCGTCGATCTACGGCTCGGACGCGGTGGCCGGGGTGGTGAACTTCATCACCCGGCGCAAGGTCGAGGGCGTCGAGGTCTCGGCCAGCTATGGCGCGGGCGAGGACTATTCCGCCGGCCACGTCTCGGGTCTCGTCGGCGAGGACTGGGGCTCGGGCTCCATCCTGGCGGCCTATCAGTACACCGAGAACAGCAACCTGCTGGCCGGCGACCGCGACTATCGCATCACCGATTTCAGGCCCTATGGCGGGATCGATTCCCGCTCGGTGGCCTGTCCGTCGCCGACCGTCTATCCCAACCCGACCTACACCGCCCCCTACCAGGCGCCGACCTTCACGGCCGGGGCCAACCGCTGCGACAGCGGGGCGCTCAACGACCTGCTGCCAAGCTCGGCCATCCACGCCCTGTTCGTGTCGGGCCGGCAGGAGCTGGGCGACAGGACCACCCTCTGGGCCGATGTCCTGTATTCGGACCGCCATGACGAGTACCAGGTCGCCGCGCCGGCGCTGTCGGTCGGCATGCTGTCGCCGGTGTTCGGCGGCAACCCCTTCTTCAAGGGGCCTCCGGGCGCCTTCTACGAGCTCATCTCGTTCCGCGCCGACAACCTGATCGGGTCGGACCATCTGACGAACACCAACGACAAGTCGGCCGTCAATTCGTCCTTCGGCATCGACGTCAAGCTGCCCCGGGAGCTGAACCTCAGCGTCTACGGCACGGTCGACTGGGCCATGAACGACAGCTACGTGCCGGGGCTCAGCCAGGCGGCGCTGGACGCCGCGGCGGCGGGCACCACGACGGCGACGGCGCTGGATCCGTTCGGCACCGGCACCGCTCCGGCGGTGGTCGCGGCCATCCTCGACTATCCCACCCATGCCAGCGAGGAGCAGCGGGTCAATGTCGCCGCGGCGAAGCTGGACGGGCCGCTGTTCGACCTGCCGGGCGGGCCGCTGAAGTTCGCCGTGGGGGCCGAGTACCGGTTCGAGTCCTTCGAGCAGCGCGGCTACATCGGCACGCCGGCCAACGATATCCCGGAGAACATGGACCGCACCGTTCTGTCGCTCTACGGCGAGGTCTTCGTCCCCATCGTCGGCCCGGGCAACACCCTGCCGATGGTCAAGGGGCTCGCGCTGTCGCTGTCCGGCCGGTACGACGACTACAGCGACTTCGGGACCACCACCAACCCCAAGGTCGGCGTCTACTGGCAGCTGGTCGACGGTCTGTCCGTGCGCGGCTCCTACGGCACCTCGTTCCGGGCCCCGGGCTTGCGCCAGATCGGCGCGACCGTCGGCGCCTACTATCTGAGCGCCCCCAACTCGGCCACCTACGCCAACGACCCGACGCGGGGCGCGGCCCAGGTCGAGACCATCTACCTGCTGGGCGGCAACACGAACCTGCAGCCGGAAGAGGCCACGACCTGGTCGGCCGGCATCGACGTCAATCCGACCTTCCTGCCGAACCTGCGGGCCAGCCTGACCTACTACAAGCTCGAATACACCGACGTGATCGGCACGCCGTCGGTGCCCTATGTGTTCCAGGACCCGACCTTCGACTCGATCGTCTATCGCGGCAATCCGGCAAGCCCGGCCTTCCAGGACCTGCTGGCGATCGCCACGCCGGTGAACCTGCCGGCCAGCTTCGGCACGGACGCCAACCTGCTCGACCTGCGCAACAACAACTTCGGCGTCCGCGAGACCGACGGCCTGGACTTCGACGTCAACTACTACTGGACGACCGGCTTCGGCTCGGTGTTCGCCGACCTGGCGGGGAACTACATCCTCAACTTCGACACCCGGATTTCGCCGGCCTCGCCGGTCACCAACAGCCTGGACCTCGGCCTGGCGCGCTGGACGGCGCGGGCGACGCTGGCCGCCCAGGCCGGTCCGGTGTCGCTGGCGGGTTTCGTCAACTATCGGGACGGGGTGAAGAGCCTCTACACGACGCCGACCGGGGTGAGTTCCTACCGGGCTGACTCCTACGTCACGGTCGATCTGCGGGCGTCCTGGACGCTGCCCGACACCGGCTGGACCAGGGGCGCCGTGGTGGCCGTGCAGGTCAACGACCTGTTCGACGCCGACCCGCCGTTCTTCCCGGCGACCGACGGCGTCGGCGGCTCCTACAACCCGATCGGCCGCTTCATCGGCCTCAACCTGCGCAAGACCTTCTGATCCGGACCCCGGCGGGCGCAGGCCGTTCCTCGCCGGGGCTCCCGCCACAGGCTTGCCGCGCCACCACTGCCCCAGCACCGCCAAGGAAGAGACCGTCGAAGGTGACCCTCACGAGCGTACCAGACACCCCGGCGCCGACATTGGCGGCCGGGTCCCCGGTTCCCCAGATGCGGCTCTACCGGGATTGGCTGGAGCGGGAACGCGGGCTTGGCTTCGCCGACTATGCCGGGCTGTGGACCTGGTCGACGACGGACCTGGACGGGTTCTGGCGCAGCATCTGGGACTATCATCAGCTGGCCTCGCCGACGCCGTTCGCCAGCGTCCTGCGGGGCGGGGCCATGCCGGGCGCCACCTGGTTCGACGGGGCCAGCGTCAACTATGCCAGGCAGGTGTTCCGCCATGTCGAGGCGGCCGAGGCCCTGGGCCTGCCGGCGATTGTCGCCGAGGATGAGCAGGGCGGGGTGACGGAGATCGGCTGGGCGGAGCTTCGGCGGCGAAGCGCCTCCCTGGCCCTGACCCTGCGCGACAGCGGCGTTGCGCGAGGCGACCGTGTGGCCGCCTACCTGCCCAACATCCCCGAGGCGGTGATCGGCCTGCTGGCCTGCGCCAGCCTGGGGGCCATCTGGACCATCTGCTCGCCCGACATGGGCACGCCGGCGGTGCTCGACCGCTTTCGCCAGGTCGCTCCGAAGGCCCTGATCGCCGTCGACGGCGTCCGCTACGCGGGCAAGGCGATGGATCGCAGCGCCGCCGTGGCGGAGATCCGGGAGGCGCTGCCGAGCATCGAGGCCCTGCTGGTCGTGGAAAGCGGGTTCGGGCAGTCCAGCATCGCCGGCGCCCAGAGTTTCGCCGCCGCTGCCGCGCGCGCCGACGCGGCGGTGGTTGACTTCGAGCCCGAGTGGCTGCCCTTCGACCACCCGCTGTGGATCCTCTATTCGAGCGGCACGACCGGCCTGCCCAAGGCAATCGTTCATGGCCATGGCGGCGTCATCCTCGCCGCCTGCGCCGGCCACCTGCAGCTGGACATCGGGCCCAGTTACGCCGCCAACACCCTGGGCGAGCGGTTCCACTGGTACAGCGCGACCGGTTGGGTGATGTGGAATCTTCAGGTCGGGGCCCTGCTCGGCGGGACCACCCTCTGCCTGTTCGACGGCGCGCCGAGCGGTCGCAAGGGCCAGCCGGACTGGCTGACGCTGTGGTCTTTCGCGGCCCGGCACGGGGTCACCTGGTTCGGGGCGGGGGCGGCTTTCTTCGCCAGCTGCCGCAAGGCGGCGATCGACATCGGCGAGGCGGGGGACACCGGCGCCATCCGGGCGCTCGGCAGCACGGGCTCGCCCCTGCCGGCCGAGGTCCAGCAGTGGGGCACGGACCAGTTCGCCGCCCTCGGCCGCCCCGACATCTGGTGGTGCAACATCAGCGGCGGCACCGATGTGGCGGCGGCCTTCCTGGCCGGTAACCGGGAGCTGCCGGACACCCCCGGCAAGCTGCAGTGCCGGCACCTGGGGGCCGCCATCGAGGCCTGGAACGATGACGGCCAGCCGGTCATCGGCCAGGTCGGCGAGCTCGTCTGCACCCGGCCCTTCCCCAGCATGCCGCTCAAATTCTGGGGCGACGAGGACGGCAGCCGCTATCGCGCCTCCTACTTCAGCGAATGGCCGGGCGTCTGGCGACATGGCGACTGGCTGCGGGTCGACGCCGACGGCAGCTGCACCATCACCGGCCGAAGCGACGCGACCATCAACCGGCATGGCCTGCGCATGGGCACGGCCGACCTCTATGCCGCCGTGGAAGACCTGCCCGGGGTGGCCGACACCCTGGTCATCGACCTCGAGGATGGACGGGGGGGCAGCAAGCTTCTGATGTTCGTGACGCCGAGCGCCGGACGCACCCTGGACGCGGCGCTGGAGGCCGCGATGGCGTCGGCCATCCGGCGCTCGCTGTCACCCCGGTTCATCCCGGACCTGTTCATCGCGGCGCCCGGCATTCCGCGCACCCTGTCCGGCAAGAAGCAGGAGCTGCCGATCAAGCGCCTCTTCCAGGGTTGGCCGATCGCCAAGGTCATCAACCCCGACGCCATCGCCAACCCGGAGATCATCCCATGGTACCAGCATCAGGCGACCGCCTGGCGGGAGCGCGCGGCATGACGCGGGTGGGTGTCGTCGGCGCCGGCCTGATGGGGGCCGAGATCGCGCTTGTGTTCGCCCTGGGCGGGCTCGAGGTGGTCATGACCGACCTCAACGACGACGCGTTGCAGCGGGCGATGACCCGGCTCGCGGCGCTGCTGGACAAGGGCGCCGCGCGGGGACTGTACACGGCGGACCAGGGCCGGGACGCCCTGGCCCGCATCCGGCCGTCCGCAAACCTGTCGGATCTCGCCGACCGCGAGCTGGTCAGCGAGGCGGTGTTCGAGTCGCTGGAGGCCAAGCAGGCGGTGTTGCGGTCGCTGGATGGGATCTGCCGCCCGGACTGCGTGCTGGCGTCCAACACCTCGACCCTGCCGATCTCGACCCTGGGCGCGGCGCTTGCGCCCGCCCGCCGCGGCGTCTTCCTCGGCACGCACTACTTTTCGCCCGCCTCGCGCATGCAGCTGGTCGAGGTCATTCCCGGCTTCGACACCGATCCCGGCGTCGTCACGCGGATCGGCGAGCTGTTGCGGTCGGTCGGCAAGGCGCCGGTGGTGGTCAAGGACGTCGCCGGCTTCGCGGTCAACCGCCTGCTGCACGCCATGCTGATCGAGGCGGTCAAGCTGGTCGAGGAGGGGGTGGCGAGCCCGGAGGACATCGATGCGGCCTGCCGGCTGGGGCTCGGGCATCCGATCGGTCCGTTCGCGCTGATGGACGCGGTGACGTCCGATCTTTGCCTGCAGGTCCAGGACATCCTGCACGACGCCTACGGCGAACGCTTCCGGCCGCCGGCCCTGCTCAAGCAGAGGGTCGCCGCCGGATACGGCGGCGGCCGCGGCCGGCCGGGCTGGACCGGCGGCAAACGCGAACCTTCAAACGGGGACTCCCAGGCATGACCGACGCGACACCCGGCACGGGCGGGCAGGTTCCCGTCAACAGGGGGCTGGTGCTCGGCCTGTTGTCCTCCGTCTATGTGCTCAACTTCCTGGACCGCCAGCTGGTCTCCATCCTGGCCAAGCCGATCCAGGACGCCCTGCAGATCACCGACGGCCAGCTTGGCCGGATCACCGGCTTCTATTTCGCGCTCTTCTACTGCTTCATCGCCATTCCGGTCGGCTGGCTGGCCGACCGCACGAACCGTGTGAAGGTGTTGTCGATCGCCTGTGGCCTGTGGAGCGCCGCGACCGCCGCCTGCGGCATGGCGGGCGGCTATGGCCAGCTGGTCGTCGCGCGCATGGCGGTCGGGGTCGGCGAGGCCGGAGGCGTTCCGCCATCCTACGCCATCATCTCGGACTATTTCCCGCGCGAGAAGCGGGCCTCCGCCCTGGCCATCTTCAATCTGGGACCGCCGCTCGGTTCGGCCCTCGGCGTCGCGTTCGGCGCCTCCCTGGCGGCCGCCTTCGACTGGCGACTGCCCTTCTATGTCATCGGCGGGATCGGCGTGGTCACCGCCGTCGTGGTCTGGTTCCTGGCGCCTGAACCCCGGCGTGGCGCGCACGATGCGTCGCCGACGGCGCCGCCGGCCGAGGTGGCGACCGAACGGTTCTTCTCCGTCATCGCCCGGTTCTTCTCCAACCCGCTGTTGCTGCTGGCCGCGATCGCCAGCGGCGCGGCCAACTTCATCACCTACGGGCTCAGCAATTTCGCCACCCTGTTTCTGATGCGGGAGAAGGGCATGGCGCTGGGCGAGGTGGCCATCTGGTACGCCCTGGTCGTCGCCATCGGCATGGGCGGCGGCATCTTTGTTTCCGGCCGGCTGATCGACCGCTTCGCGGCCAGGAGCAAGACGGCCTACGCCGTCCTTCCGGCGATCTCCCTGCTGCTGGCCCTGCCCTTCTTCCTCGGCTTCGTCTGGGCCCCGCGCTGGGAGCTGGCGCTGGTCTTCCTGATGGCGCCGATGTTCCTCAACTCCTTCTTCCTGACCGCCACCGTGACCTTCGTGCAGAGCGAGGTCCGCCCCGACCAGCGGGTCATCTCCGGGGCCCTGCTGCTGCTGGTCATGAACTTCATCGGACTGGGCCTTGGGCCGACGTTTGTCGGCATGGTCAGCGACCTCTTCGCGGCCAACGGCGGCGCCCACGCCCTGCAGTCGGCCTTCTATGCGCTCTCGCCGATGTATCTGATCGCGGCCGTGCTGTTCCTCGGCCTGGCGCGCCTGATCAGACGATCCACCGTTTCGATGGGAGACCCCGCGTGATGACCTTCCCGCGCCACGTCCTTCGCGCCCTGATCGGCGGTTGCGCCCTGCTCTGGGGCCTTTCGAGCCTGCCGGCCCAAGCCGCCCCGCCGGTCGTGGACATGCCCGCCGGCGTCGTCAGCGGTGTGCGGGAGGGCGATGCGACCGTGTTCCGCGCCATCCCCTACGCCCTGCCCCCGGTCGGCGAGCGTCGGTGGCGACCGCCGGCGCCGATGCCCCGCTGGAGCGGCGTCCGCCCAGCCGGGACGATGGGCGTCGCCTGCATGCAGCCGGCGATGGCGACGGGGCCCTACGACCGGGGCCGTCAGGCCATGAGCGAGGACTGCCTGACGCTCGACATCACCGCTCCGGCCGGCGCCCGCAAGGCGCCGGTGATGGTGTGGATCCACGGCGGCACGCTGATCTGGGGCACGGCGCATTCGCGCATGTACGACGGTCAGGCCTTCGCCAAACGCGGCGTCATCCTGGTGTCCATAAACTACCGCCTCGGCGTGCTGGGCTATCTGGCCCATCCCGAGCTCAGCGCGGAGTCCGCCGACAAGGTGTCGGGAAACTACGGCCTGATGGACCAGGTGGCGGCGCTGAAATGGGTGCGCGAGAACATCGCCGCCTTCGGCGGGGATGCGAACAACGTCACCATCTTCGGCGAGTCCGCCGGCGCGCTGAGCGTCGAATACCTGCTCACCTCGCCCCTCGCGCGCGGCGTCTTCGACCGGGCCATCCTGCAGAGCGGCTACCTCTTCACCATGCCGGAACTGCGCAGCGGCCGGTACGAGGAGTTTTCGGCCGAGGCGATCGGCTCCTGGCTCGGCGCGACCCTGGGCGCGCCCGGCATCGGGGATCTGCGCGCCATGGAGGCGCGACAGCTTGTCGATGGAGCCGCCAAGGCGGGCTATGCGCCGTTCGGCACGATCGACGGCAAGATCCTGCCGCGCCAGATCGTCGAGACCTTCGATCGCGGCGAGCAGGCGCCGGTCCCCCTGCTGGCCGGCTTCAACAGCGGCGAGGTGCGCAGCCTCCGCTTCCTTCTGCCGCCGCTCGCCGCCAGCCGGAACGCCTATGTCGCCGACATCAAGGCCCGCTATGGCGATCTGGCCGAGACCTATCTGCGGCTCTATCCGCCGACCGATCCGGAGCAGACACGGCTGGCCGCGTCACGCGACGTCGTCTTCGGCTGGGCCGCCGAGCGGCTGGTTCGAAAGCAGGCCGCCGTCGGCCAGCCCGCCTACCTGTACTATTTCGACCATGACTATCCGGCCGCGGCGGCCGCCGACATGAGGGCCTTCCATGCCGGCGAAGTTCCGTTCGTCTTCGGAACCTTCGGCGGCGTTCCGGCCGGGTGGCCAGCCATTCCGGACACCGCCGAGCATCGACTGATCTCCGACGCGATGCTGGACTACTGGACGAGCTTCGCCCGCAACGGCCGGCCGGTCGCCGAGAACGGTCCGGACTGGGAGGCGTTCGGGACGAACCGGGCCTATGTCACCTTCGGCAAGGCGCCGGTGCTGTCGCGGCAATTCATGCCCGGCATGTACGAACTGCACGAGCAGGTCATGTGCCGGCGCCGCCAGGGTGGGCAATCCTGGAACTGGCGCTCGGGCAGCCTCGCGCCGGTGCTGCCCCCATCATCGGCGGCCTGCATGGCGCCGTACCCGGCGCCCGCCGTGAATTGACAGGGTCGACGGGCCGCGGACGCTAGTCGTGCAGCACGATGGCGTCGCCGCCCTCCAGCCGCACCGCGTCGCCCAGCTCGCGCCCCAGGGCCCGGGCCGCCGCCTCGGCGCCGTCCTCCGGCAGCATGATGCCGCCTTCCTTGCGGAAGCGCCGGGTGCCGTCTGGCGTCAGGGCCTCGACGATCAGGGTCAGGTGGCCTTCGTTGAGCAGGGCATGCGCCCCGATCGCCGTGCGGCAGCTGCCTTCGAGGGCGGCCAGGGCGCCGCGTTCGGCGGCGACGGTGATGACGGTGTCGAGGTCGCAGACGGCGGCCAGCCAGTCGGCGTGGATGTCGGCCTCGCGGGTCTGGATGGCCAGGGCGCCTTGGCCGGGGGCCGGCGGGTTGGCGACGGGGTCGAGGAAGCTCTTGACCACACTGCCCAGGCCGAGGCGGTTGAGACCGGAGGCGGCCAGCAGGATGGCGTCGGCCTCGCCCTGGGCCAGCTTGGCCAGGCGGGTGTCGACGTTGCCGCGCAGCATGATGATCTCGAGGTCCGGCCGGGCGGCCAGGCACTGGGCGGCGCGGCGCAGGGAGGCGGTGCCGAGGCGGGCGCCGTGCGGCAGGTCTTCCAGCGTTTCCCACTGTTCGCTGATGAAGGCGTCGCGGGGATCCTCACGCTCGGGGATGGCGGCGATGGCCAGGCCCGGCGGCATCTCGGCCGGGACGTCCTTCATCGAGTGGACGGCGGCGTCGATGCGGCCGTCGAGCAGGGCCTCCTCGATCTCCTTGGTGAACAGGGCCTTGCCGCCGACCTCAAGCAGGCGGCGGTCCTGGATGCGGTCTCCGGTGGTGGTGATCCGCACCAGGGGGGCGATCTCGTCGGCCCGGTCGGGGGCGCCGAGGGCGGTGGCGATGCGCAGCTGCATCATGCGGGACTGGGCCAGCGCCAGCTTGGAGGCGCGGGTGCCGATCCGGACGACAGGTTGCGGCGACATGGCGGGAGGTCTACCTCGGGCGTTCAACAATGGACGGCTGCTACAGGAGCGGCCCGGGAACCGCAATTAAGTGATGTCCGCACAGACCGTTCTCGGCCTCGAAACCAGTTGCGACGAGACCGCCGCCTCGGTGGTGCGGCTGCATGCCGACGGGCGCAGCGAGGTGCTGTCATCGGTGATCGCCAGCCAGATCGCCGAGCATGCGCCGTTCGGCGGGGTGGTGCCGGAAATCGCCGCCCGGGCCCATGTCGAAAGCATCGACGGCATCGCGGGCCGGGCCATGGCCGAGGCGGGGGTGGGCTATGGCGACCTCAGCGGCGTCGCCGCCACGGCCGGGCCGGGGCTGGTCGGCGGGGTGATGGTGGGGCTGTCGTTCGGCAAGGCGGTGGCTTTGGCGCGCAATCTGCCGCTGGTGGCGGTCAACCATCTGGAGGGCCATGCGGTGTCGGCGCGGCTGGGGGCCGACATCCCCTATCCCTTCCTGCTGCTGCTGGTCAGCGGCGGCCACTGCCAGCTCTTGGAGGTCGAGGGGGTGGGGGCCTGCCGGCGGCTGGGCTCGACCATCGACGACGCGGCCGGCGAGGCCTTCGACAAGATCGCCAAGGCCATGGGCCTGCCCTATCCCGGCGGGCCGGCGCTGGAAAAGCTGGCGGAAGGGGGCGATGCGAAGCGGTTTGTGCTGCCGCGCTCGCTGCTCGGGCGGGACGATTGCGACCTCTCCTTCTCCGGCCTGAAGACGGCGGCCGCCCGCATGGCCGAGAAGGTCACCGCGCCGGAGGATCAGCGCGATCTGGCCGCCAGCGTGCAGGAGGCCATCGCCCGGCAGCTGACCGAGCGGTCGGAGCGGGCGATGAAGGCCTATGCCGGACGGCATGTGGAGGGCCTGCGCTTCGTCGTCGCCGGCGGGGTGGCGGCCAACCGGCACGTCCGGGCGCGGCTGCAGGCGGCGGCGGAGGCGCATGGCTTCAGCTTCACGGCGCCGCCGCTGGCCTATTGCACCGACAATGCGGCGATGATCGCCCTGGCCGGGGCGGAGCGGCTTCAGCTGGGGATGAGCGATGGCCTCGACGCCGTCGCCCGGCCGCGCTGGCCGCTGGATCAGGCGGCGGCGTCTTCCAACCCCATGCATGTTCCAGGACGCAAAGGCGCCAAAGCATGAAGCGAGCAGCGGTGATCGGCGGCGGGGCCTGGGGCACCGCATTGGCCCAGGTGGCGGCGCGGGCGGGTCTTGAGGTCTGTCTGCAGATCCGCGAGGCCGAGGCGGTGCGGCAGATCCGCGAGACGCGCGAGAACGCCCTGTTTTTACCCGGGGTAAAACTCGACGAGGCCATTTCCGCCACCCAGGACATGGCCGACCTGGCCGGCGCCGACCTGGTGCTGGCCGTGGCCCCGGCCCAGTTCCTGCGCTCGGCGCTGACCGAGTTCGCGCCCCATGCGCGGCCCGGCCTGCCGGTCCTGCTGTGCAGCAAGGGGGTCGAGCAGGGCTCGCTGAAGCTGATGACCCAGGTGCTGGCCGAGACCCTGCCGGACTGTTCGCCGGCCGTGCTGTCGGGCCCCAGTTTCGCCGGCGAGGTGTCGCGCGGCCTGCCGACGGCGGTGACCCTCGCCTGCCCGGACGAGGCGCTCGGCAAGCAGCTGGCCGAAGCGCTGGCGACGCCGAGCTTCCGGCCCTATCTGGCCAGCGACATGATCGGGGCCGAGGCCGGCGGGGCGATCAAGAACGTGCTGGCCATCGCCTGCGGCATCGTCGAGGGCAAGGGCCTGGGCCGCAGCGCCCACGCCGCCCTGATCACCCGGGGCTTCGCGGAGATGACCCGCATGGCCGTGGCCCTGGGGGCCGACGCCGAGACGGTCGCGGGGCTGTGCGGCCTGGGCGACCTGGTGCTGACCTGCTCCAGCCCGCAGTCGCGCAACATGAGCGTCGGCCTGGCGCTGGGCGGGGGGATGACGCTGGCCGAGGCGCTGGCCGGCAAGCTGTCGGTGGCCGAGGGGGTGGCCTCGGCCCCGGCCGTTCGGGCCCTGGCGGCCAGCCAGGGGGTCGAGATGCCGATCTGCGCGGCCGTGGCGGCGATTCTGGCCGGCGAGGTCGGGGTCGATGAGGCCATCCTCGGCCTGCTGTCGCGGCCGTTGAAGGCGGAACGGTAGGGCGAGGCGCAAGTATCCAGCTCTCCGCCCTTCGGGCGGAGGACCGCTTTCGAGCCTCCAAGCGAGAAAGCAGGAGGCGGGCCCACCGGCGGTAGAGAGGTTCCTCCTGATGCGGGGTTGCCCCCCTCCTGCTTTGTCGCTCCCGCTCCAAAGCGGTCCTCCCCCCACTTCGCGGGGGGAGAGTGTATAGGAGCGACTCGGCGCAAGTTTTGGAGACCCCCATGGCCCTGTTCGTCATTTCCTGGCTCGACCGCGAGGGCGGCCTCGCGACCCGACTGGCCACCCGGGAGGCGCACCTGGCCTATGTCGCGGCCCATCCCGGGG
The DNA here is from genome assembly GCF_027912495.1 of Caulobacter sp. NIBR1757. Classification (GTDB taxonomy): domain Bacteria; phylum Pseudomonadota; class Alphaproteobacteria; order Caulobacterales; family Caulobacteraceae; genus Caulobacter. The sequence continues at coordinate 190,001 of NZ_CP115463.1, forward strand.
TGGTGAAGCTGGGCGGGCCGTTCCTGAACGGGGACGACATGGCCGGCTCGATGATCATCGTCGAGGCCGCCGATCTCGCCGCCGCCCAGGCCTTCCACGACGCCGACCCCTACAAGGCGGCCGGCCTGTTCGAGACCAGCACCGTGCGACCCTGGCGCATCACCATCGGGGGCCTGGCCTGAATCCCGCCCGTCCCGCGCCCGGCACGCCGCTCTGCCCGCTGGAGGGCATCGACGAGCCCGGGGCGAAGGGTTTCCGGTTTCGGGAGGGCGACGCCCTGTTCGCCGGCTTCGTGGTCCGCAAGGCGGGCCGTATCCACGGCTATGTCGATGTCTGCCCGCACGCCGGCTGGCCGCTGGCGATCATGGACAACTACCTGACCCGCCAGAAGGACCGGCTGCTCTGCGCCGGCCACGGGGCCCTGTTCCGTATCGAGGACGGACACTGCACCTCGGGCCCGTGCGCCGGCCAGGCGCTGGAGGCCTGGCCGGTCACGGTCCGCGAGGGCGTCATCGTCACGGCGTGACGACTATTTCTTTTCGGGCGTGACGCTGTCGGCCGCCTGCTGGGCGGCGCTGGAGACGCCATCGGCGGCCTTGCCGGCGGCCTGCGAGACGTTGGCCGCCGCGTCGGTGACCGCCTCGGTGCGGACGGCGTCGTTGTTGCTCTGGTTCATCAGGAAGAAGGCGACGATGGCGACCAGCGCCAGCACGCCGATGCCGATGAGGATGCCGCCCATGCCGCCGCCGCGGCGTTCGACGTAGACCGGGGTCGCGGCGCCGTCGCGGGTGACTTCCCGCTCGGTGGTGACGCCGTCGGTGCGCTCAACTACGCGTTCGACCATGACTAAATTCCCTGTGTTCAAGTCCCAGCCGCTGACAACGGCGGGCTTGGTCCAGGGTTCCGGTCAGGGCTTGAAACGACAAAGGGCGGCCCGAAGGCCGCCCTTTGCGAAGTCTCGAAAATGGAGCGGGCGAAGAGATTCGAACTCTCGACCCCAACCTTGGCAAGGTTGTGCTCTACCACTGAGCTACGCCCGCCTCCAGGGCCGCTTGCGCCGCCCGAATTCGAGAGCGCGGCTTATGGCAGAGGGTGGAAATCTTTGCAAGCGGCGCCCGGTAAAGAATCTTCGCCTTCTCAGAAACCCATTTTCGGAGCCTTCAGCCGCCGCTTGTTGACGTGCTTGGTCGGGGCCGCGCCGACCTCCTCGGGGATCTCGCCGCGGAAGTAGAACCGCTGCCAGGCCTCGCGCATGGTCTCGGGGTCCTGCTTGGCCAGCTTGGCGTTGAATTCCGAGCGCGACTTGTACCAGGCCTCGTACTGGTCCCGCAGGTCGGGGTTCTTGTTGAGGCTCTTGGTCAGCGGCTGGGTGACCTGCAGGGCGCTGTCGTTCATCAGGGTGATGAAGCAGAAGGGCTCGCCCTTCTCGAAGCGGATGCGGCCGGGCCGCGTGAACATCCAGTTCATGGTGAAGGGGAAGGGCAGCCAGTCGGTCTCGACGAGACCAGTCAGCGGCTGCACTCCGTCCTTGATGTGGTTGGGCGGGCCGGCGCACCACATCGACCAGCCGGGCGGGGTGCGGAACAGATAGCCGGTGTGGAAGGTGATGATGCCGCGCGAGAAGTGGCTCTTGACCAAGTCATGGAAGCCGGGGTGCTGCTGGTCGGGGGTGAAGGTGATGCAGTCCTGGTGGGCGCCGCCGTTCCACTCGGCCGTGAAGCCGACCGGGTTGAGGATTTCCCAGCCGGTGGTGTTGGCCATGGTCAGCGGCAGGCAGCGGTAGGGATGACGCTCGGCGAAGGCGTCCATCCAGGCCCGTTGCGGGCGGCCGGGCACGATGTCCGGCGGCCGCTCGTTGGTCGGATAGCATTCCAGGATCAGGGGCGGCTTGATCAGGTCTTCGCTCATGCAACTATCCTCTCGCGCTCCCTCCGGGATTTCGCAAGAGGCGGCGCGATGCAATGGCCTGCATCGGCCCCGGGGAAGCCTTCTGGGGGCGGCGCCTTGGTTGCGGCGAATTCCGGCGCCAGACTGGACCTGACCGGCGGAAATCGGCGATAGAAAAGCCCCTCCGCCAGATGCCAGGGCCCAAAAGGACTGCGATGACGCCCGCCGACACGCCAGAAGACCAGGGCGACCAGACCCCGACCCAGATTCCGCAAACGGAGACCCCGCAAACGGAGACCCCGCAGACGGAGACGCCGAAGGCCGAGGCGCCGCCGGTCGCGTCCCCGACTGTCCCCGAGAGCGATCGCGCGCCCGGCAGTTGGGCCCGTTCGCGCGGCGTTTCGCTGACCATGGGGCCGCTGCCCAAGGCCCCGCCGCCCAAGCCCCGGCCGCACATGCAGACCAGCAGCGTGCCCAGCATGGCGCCGCCGACCTTGCGCCCCGCGCCCGAACCCGCCGCGCCGCCGCCGCCGGAGCCGCCGCGCCCGAGCAGCATCCTGACCGGCTCGGCCATCCCCAACGCCCGTCCCTGGACGCCCAGCAAGCCGACCGGGGTCATTCCCACCGCCGGCCCCATCTCCCTGGACCGCGAGCTCGACCCGGCCGCCCTGCGGGCCCTGGGCCTGGCCGGCCGTCCGCAGCCGGTTCAGAACCCTCGCCCGGCCTTCAAGGCCATGCCGGCCGCTTCGCCGCTGTCCTCGCCCGAGCCCGAGGTTCCGGCCCCGCGTCCGACGCCCCGGCCGCGTCCGGCCCCCGCCCCGGCCCCGGCCCCCGAACGCATGGTGCGCGGCCCGGCCGCGCCGATCCCGGTCGCCGAGGAGGCGCCCGCCGCCCCCGCGGCGACGCCTGAACCGGTCCGCCGTCCGCCGCCCGAGCCGGTCGCCGCCCAGCCCGAGGCGGCCTTCATGCCGGCCCGCCCGGCGCCCGCCAAAAGGAAGTCCGGACCCGGCATCCTGCCGCTGGCCGCCGGCGGCCTGGTCCTGCTGGCCATCGGGGTGTTCGTCGTCGGTCTGTTGCTGCGCAAGGATCCCGACGCGCCGCAGGTCGTGCCGGCCCCGGTCCCGCAGACCGCGCCGGAAAGCCAGGCGCCGGTGACGCCCGAGCCTGCTCCAGCCCCGGCCCCGACCGACCTGAGTCCGGCCCCGGCGCCCACCCCGACGCCGCAGGCGCCCGCGCCCAAGGCCACGGCGCCCAAGACCGCCGCGCCGGCTCCGAAAGCGGCCAGCCAGCCGGCCCCGAAAGCCGCCGCCCCGACCCCGGTTGTGCAAACCCCGCCGGCCGTGGTCGCCCCGCCGCCGCTGCCCGTGCCCGAGCCGCCGGCCGCCAGGCCGGCCGCGCCGCCGCCGCCGGCCGCCAAACGTCCGCCGGCCGATCCCGACGCGCCGCTCTCGACCCGCGATCCCGGCGGCCGCTAGGGATGCGGAGCAAGGCTGAGCTGCTGGCCTTCCTCGATGGCCTCGGCATCGCGCACACCACGATCGATCATCCGGCCGTCTTCCGGGTCGGCGAGGGCGACGACGTCAAGGCGGGCCTGCCCGGCGGCCATACCAAGAACCTGTTCCTCAAGGACGCCAAGGGCCGGCTGTGGCTGATTTCGGCGCTGGGCGAGACGCGGATCGACCTGAAGCGGCTGCATCCGGTCATCGGCTCGGCGCGGCTGTCGTTCGGCCCAGCCGAGCTGATGGAAGAGACCCTTGGGGTCGTTCCGGGCTCGGTGACCGCCTTCGCCCTGGCCAATGACCCTGAGCACAGGGTGACCTTCGTCCTCGACGCGGCGCTGGCGCGATGCGACCCGGTCAACTTCCACCCGCTGACCAACACCGCCACTACCGGGGTCAGCCAGGCCGATTTCCGGCGGTTCCTGACGGCGCTGGGGCGGGAGCCGATCATCGTCGATTTCGCCGAATTGAAGCGGATCGACGCCTGACTGCGTTGAACAGGCGCATTCCAGCGACCATGTTGCACGCCAGACGCTTACCTATGGACCCCGCATGACCCTTATCGGCGAAACCACCCCGGCCCCTTCGAAGGACGACCTGATCAAGGAAGGCTCCGACGCCGGCTTCATGGCCGATGTCATCGAGGCCTCGAAGGTCCAGCCGGTGATCGTCGACTTCTGGGCCACCTGGTGCGGGCCCTGCAAACAGCTGACCCCGGTGATCGAGAAGGTCGTCGCCTCGATGGGCGGGGCGGTAAAACTGGTCAAGATCGACGTCGACAAGAACCCGGCCTACGCGGGCCAGCTGCGGGTGCAGTCGATCCCGACCGTCTATGCCTTCGTGAACGGCCAGCCGGTCGATGGCTTCCAGGGCGCGCTGCCGGAAAGCCAGGTCCGCCAGTTCATCGAACGGGTGGCCGGTCCCCCGCCGGCCAATGCCATCGACGAGGTCCTGGCCCTGGCAAAAGAGTCGGTCGAGCTCGGCGACGTCGGCGGCGCCGCCCAGGCCTATGCCCAGGCGCTGCAGATGGACCCGGCCAATGTGAAGGCCATCGGCGGCCTGGCCCGCATCTATGTCGCCCAGGGCGACCTGGAGCAGGCGGCCGAGATCGCCGCCCTCGCCCCGGAGGGCGCCAAGGATGCCGACCTCGAGGCCGTCCGCGCCAGCCTGACCCTGGCCGCCAATGCCACCAGCGAAACCGCGCCGCTGGAAGCCGCCGTCGCCGCCGACCCGAACGACCACCAGGCCCGGTTCGACCTGGCCGGGGCCTATGCCGGCCAGGGCCGCCACGAGGAGGCCGCCAATCTCCTCCTGGACATCATTGCCGCCGACCGGACCTGGAACGACGAGGCGGCCCGCAAGCAGCTTCTGGTGGTCTTCGAGGCCGCCGGGCATACATCGGATGTGACCAGGGCCGGCCGTCGGAGGCTGTCGTCCATCCTGTTCAGCTAGGAGTTCTGTTTCATGGTCACGGGCTATCGCAAGATCGACGACCTGCCCCAGGCCATTCCGGTCTTTCCGCTCGACGGCGCGGTCGTGCTGCCGGGCGGCCAGCTGCCGCTGAACATCTTCGAGCCGCGCTACCTCAACATGTTCGACGACGCCATGGGCGGCGACCGGATGATCGGCATGATCCAGACCAGGGCCGGCGGCGACCGCGAGCGCCCGGCCCTGTCGCCGGTGGGAACGGCCGGCCGGGTCACCGCCTTCGCCGAGACCGGCGACGGCCGCTACCTGGTCACCCTGACCGGCGTCTGCCGTTTCCGGGTCGTCGAGGAACTGGGGATCATGGCGCCGTATCGCCAGGTCCGCGCCGACTACGCCCCCTTCATCGGCGACCTGCAGCCGCCGCCCGACTGCGCTATCCAGAAGATCGACTTCCTCGACGCCCTGCGCAGCTATCTCGAACCGCGCGGCCTGGCCGTCGACTGGGACGCCGCGGGGACGGCGCCGGCCGAGAGCCTGATCGACAGCCTGTCCATGGGCCTGCCCTTCGAGCCGGCCGAGAAGCAGGCGCTGCTCGAAGCGGTGACCCACGCCGACCGCGCCGAGATCCTCATCGCCTTGCTGCGCATCGGCTCGGTGATCGGGGACGACGACGACACGACGATGCAGTAGAGGAAGGCCATGACGGAAGCTCCCTCCCCCATCGACGTCGATCCGCGCCTGCTGGAGGCCCTGGTCTGTCCGATCACTCATGGCCCGCTGGAGTATGACCGCGCTGCCGGCGAGCTGATCAGTAAGGGCGCCAAGCTGGCCTACCCCATCCGCGATGGCGTGCCGGTGATGCTGCCGGAAGAGGCGCGGGAACTGTCAGAGTAACCGGAGCGACTGCCCCCCGATCAGAGCGCCTCGCCGCGCAGCAGCCGGGGCAGGTCGCCGACCGCGCCGCCGGCTTCCCGCATGAAGAAGCGGCGGGCCGGGCCGATGCGGTTGACTAGCGCCAGGCCGAGGCCGCGCGCCAGACGCACTGGCGCGAGGTCGTTGGAGAACAGATGGACGAACAGGTCCATGCCGGCGCTGAGCATGGTGTTGTCGAACCGCCGCCAGGCGCCGTAGCGCTCGAGCACCGCCTCCGAGCCGATATCCTCGCCCAGCCGCAAGGCCTCGACCACCACCTCGGCCAGGGCGCCGACGTCCTTGAGGCCGAGGTTCAGGCCCTGTCCGGCGATCGGATGCACCCCGTGGGCGGCGTCGCCCAGCAGGGCGATGCGCGGCGCGCTCATCCGTTCGGCCAGGGCCAGCGAGAGGGGATAGACGAAGGTCGGCCCCTGCACCGTGGGAACCCCGAGGACCTCGCCGAACCGCCGCTGCAGGTGGGCCTGCAGGATCTCCGGGCGGGCCTTGCGCAGGGCTTCGGCCTGGGCCGTCTTTTCGGTCCAGACCAGGCTGGCGCGCTGGCCGGTCAGGGGCAGGATGGCGAACGGGCCGCCCGGCAGGAAGTATTCGTGGGCCACGCCCTCATGGTCGTGCTCCAGGGCGACGGTGGCCACCACGCCCGACTGGCCATAGCCCCAGCCGACCACCCCGATCCCCGCCGCCTCGCGCACCGGCGAGATGCGCCCCTCGGCCCCGACGACCAGGGGCGCGCGAAGGGTGCGGCCATCGGCCAGCCTGACGGTGGCGGCGCTGGCGCTGACCTCGACGCCGCTGACCCTTGCGGGGGCGATGACGGTCAGTTCCGGCCGGCGGCCGACGGCGGCGGCCAGGCCGGCGCGGATGCGGCGGTTCTCCAGCATGTAGCCCATGGCTTCGCCGTTCGAGGAATCGCCGATCTCGGCGCTGTCGAAGCGCAGGAAGGCCGAGCCCGCCGGGGCCGCCGCGGCGCCGGGCTTGCGGCCGTCGGTGACGAGGATCTGCTCGATGCGCTGGGCGTGCGGCTCGAGGTCCTCGCCGACACCGATGGCGCGCCACTGGCGGAAGCTGGAATAGGCGATGGCGCTGGAGCGGCCGTCGAAGGTGGGGGCCAGCTGGTCGTCGAAGGGGGCCGGATCGACGAGGATGGCGGTGAGGCCGGCGCTGGCCAGGGCCAGTCCCAGGGTCGCCCCGGCCATGCCGGCCCCGGCGATGATGACGTCTGCGTCGAAGGCTGTGTCAGTCATGATCGGGATATGGGCCGACGGCCGGGACCTGTCCAGACGGACGCTACAGGGCGAAGGCCGCCGAGACGATCTCGCCGTCCGGGGTGAGGGCCGCCCGCTTCATGCCCTGGCTGACGTAGGGCATGGTGATGCTGCCGTCCGCGGCCACGGCGATCAGGCCGCCGTCGCCGCCCATGGCCGCGATCTCGGCCAGCACCGCATCGGCCGCCTCCGCCAGCGACTGGCCGCCGAAGCGCATGCGGTGGGCCAGCTGGGCGGCGGCCGCGACCTTGACGAAATACTCTCCCTGGCCGGTGCAGCTGACCGCCACCGTCTGGTCGGCCCAGCAGCCGGCCCCGATGATCGGCGTGTCGCCGACGCGCCCCGGCATCTTGCCGAACACCCCGCCGGTGGAGGTGCAGGCGGCCAGGCGGCCTTCGCCGTCGCGCACCACGCAGCCGACCGTGCCGTGGGCCAGGGTTCCCGGCGGATGGTTGTCCTCGAAGGTTCCGGCGCGGGTGAACCAGGCTTCCGGGTCGGCGATGCGGGCGTAACCGCGCGCCGCCGCCAGGCCTGCCGCGCCGCCGCCCGCCAGCATCACATGCTGGGTGCGCTCCAGCACCTCGCGGGCGACGGCGATCGGGCTTTCGTAGCCGACCAGGGCCGCCACCGATCCGCAGCGCAGCAGGGCGCCGTCCATGATCGCCGCGTCCAGCTCATAGACCCCGTCGGTGTTGGGCGAGGCGCCGCGGCCGGCGACATAGAGGCCGGAGACCTCCAGCTCGCGGGTGATTGTTTCGGCCACGTCGAGGGCGCTCATCCCGGCCTTCAGCATGTCGCGTCCAGCTTCGACCTGGCCGCGCATGTGGGCGATCTCGCGATCATAGTCGCGGCCGGCCTTGGCGCCGGCGCCGCCATGCAGAACGAGACTCAAACATTTGTTCGCCATCGCGGGCCTCCGGCCTTATGAACGTTTCAACGGCGGCGATAGCCTCTGTCGCCTCAACAGAAAAGCGGGAGAGTTGGCATGAAGGCAGTGCTGAGCAAGGTCGTGGGCGGTCCGGAGACCCTGGTGGTCGATGAGATCGACGAGCCCACCTGCGGTCCGGGGCAGGTTCTGCTGTCGGTGAAGGCCTGCGGGGTCAACTACCCCGACGTGCTGATGATCCAGGACATGTACCAGTTCAAGCCGCCGCGGCCCTTCTCGCCGGGCGGCGAAGTCTCGGGCGTGGTCAAGGCGCTGGGCGAGGGCGTGACCAACGTCAAGGTCGGCGACCGGGTGCTGGCCAGCACCGGCAGCGGCGGCATGGCGCAGGTGGTGGCGCTGGACGCCGGCCGCCTGACCCCCATCGCCGACGCCATGCCCTTCGACGAGGCGGCGGCCTTCATGATGACCTATGGCACCAGCTGGTACGCCCTGAAGGACCGGGGCCACCTGAAGGCCGGCGAGACCCTGCTGGTGCTCGGCGCGGCCGGCGGCGTCGGCCTGGCGGCCGTCGAGCTCGGCAAGGCCATGGGCGCGCGGGTGATCGCGGCGGCCTCCAGCCAGGAGAAGGTCGACCTGGCCATCAAGCACGGCGCCGAGTCCGGCGTCGTCTATCCGACCGGCCCCTTCGACAAGGAGGGGACCAAGGCGCTGGCCCAGCTGTTCAAGGACGCCTGCGGACCCGCCGGCTGGGACGTCGCCTATGACGCGGTGGGCGGCGACTACGCCGAGGCCACCATCCGCGCCGCCGGCTGGGGCGGTCGCTTCCTGGTCATCGGCTTCCCGGCCGGCATCCCCAAGGTGCCGCTGAACCTGACCCTGCTGAAGAGTTGCGACATCGTCGGGGTGTTCTGGGGGGCCGCCGTGGCGCGCGATCCCAAGGCGCACCAGGAAAACGTCAAGCAGCTGATGGACATGTACGCCGAGGGCAAGATCAAGCCCTTCGTCTCCGAGCGCTTCAGCCTGGAGAAGGCCGGCGACGCCATCGCCCACCTCGCGGCCCGCAAGGCCATGGGCAAGGTGGTCGTGGTCACGGAATAGGGACAGCGAAGGCCTGCCTGGCGGGGTCCGGGCAGGCCCAATAATCAACGATATCGGGAAGGACGACAGATGGCCGGAAGGCTTGAGGGAAAGGTCGCCGTGATCACCGGCGGCGCATCGGGGATCGGGCTGGGCGCGGTCGAGATGTTCGTGGCCGAGGGGGCGAAGGTCGTCGCCGCCGACCTGCAGGACGAGAAGGGGGCGATGCTGGAAAAGCGTTTCCCCGACACCGTCCGCTACAGCCATTGCGACGTCACCGTCGAAACGGACGTGGCCCGGACCATCGCCCTGGCCGACAGCGCCTTCGGCGGTCTCGACATCCTGTTCAACAACGCCGGCCACGGCGGCACGACGACGGGCGTGGCCGACATGGACGCGGCCGGCTGGGACGCCACCTTCGCGCTGCTGGTCAAGGGCCCGATGCTGGGCATGAAGTACGCCCTGCCCCTGATGGTGAAGCGGGGCGGCGGCAGTGTGATCAACACCGCCTCGATCGCCGGGCTGCAGGCCGGGTTCGGCCCCATCGCCTACAGCGCCGCCAAATGCGCTGTCATCCACATGAGCCGCTGCGCCGCCGCCGAGCTGTCGCCGCAGAAGATCCGCGTCAACGCCATCTGCCCGGGCCTGATCGCCACCTCGATCTTCGGGGCCAGCATGGGGCTTCCCCGCGAGGTGGCCGACCAGATGGCCGCCCAGGTCGCCGAGATCGGCCACAAGGTGCAGCCCTATCCCAAGTCCGGCGCGCCGGAGGACATCGCCCGCGCCGCCCTCTACCTGGCCAGCGACGACTCGGTGTTCGTCACCGGCACCCATCTGGTGGTCGATGGCGGCATCACCATCGGCGGTCGCGGCAGCTGGGACCCCAACGCCGCCTCGCCGATCCTGGAAGCCCTCGGCATCTCCGCCGAACAGGCGCAACAGATGCGCGCCGCCATGCAGGCCCAGCAGGCGGGCTAGGGAGCGTCTCAAGTGCAGCTGACCATCGACCCGGCCCTCGACCCCGCCAGCCTGGCGAAGGTCTTCCGGCGGCTGGGTCGGCTGCATATTCCGGGCTTCCTGGCCGGCGACGGGGCGGACCGGGTGGCCGCGGCCCTGGCCGGGCCGGAGGTTCCCTGGATCAAGACCTGGCGCACGACGGGGCCCAGCCTCGATGGCGACCTGGCCCAGTTCGACGGCATGACGCCGGACAACCGGGCCGCCTTCGACGCCGAGATGAAGATCGCTGCGGCAGACGGCTTCTGCTTCCAGTTCGACGCCTGGCGGGTCAGTGACGACATCGACAGGGGCGTGCGGCGGGGCGGCGCCCTGGCCCCGGTCGAGGCGGTGCATGATCTCGTCAACAGCCGCGCCTTCCTGGATTTCGTCGCCGCCCTGACCGGGGAGACGCGCGGGACCTTCGCCGACACCATGGCCAGCCGCTACCGGCCCGGCGACTTCCTGTCGGCCCATGATGACCATGTCAGCGGCAAGAACCGCCTGTTCGCCTATGTGCTCAACTTTACCCCGGTCTGGCGGCCCGACTGGGGCGGGGTGCTAAGCTTCCTCGACGAGGACGGCCATGTCGCCGAGGGCTACAGCCCCAGCTTCAACGCCCTGAATATCTTCGCCATCCCCAGCGCCCACGCCGTCTCCTACGTCGCCCCCTACGCCGGGGCGAACCGCCATGCGGTGACCGGCTGGGTGCGCCACTGATGCCTGAAGAGCTTCCGCCCCTCGGAAAGCGTGAACGGGCCCGCGCCGCTTACCAGGGCCTGACGCCCAACCTGCGCGGGGCCCTGTGGATGCTGGCCTCGGCCATCGCCTTCACGGCCATGACCAGCATGATCAAGCTGCTCGGCTCCAACTACGACGCCGCCCTGCAGACCTTCTATCGCTCGGCGGCGGGCCTCGTGGTCCTGCTGCCGATGATCCTGCGCGATGTGAAGGGGGCCTTCCGCACCACCCGGCTGGGCATCCTGCTGTTCCGCTCGGGCGCCGGCACGGTGGCCATGATCCTCAGCTTCTACGCCTTCCAGGTCCTGCCCCTGGCCGAGGCCAATGCGCTTAGCTTCACCCGCACCCTGTGGCTGGTCCCGCTGGCCTTCTTCGTCCTGCGCGAAAGCCTCGGCGTCTGGCGGATCGGGGCGGCCCTGGTCGGGTTCGCCGGGGTCTGCGTCATGCTGGCCCCGGGTTTCACCAATGGCGGCCACGGCTTCGGCCTCGGCCAGTTCGCGGCTCTCGGCTCGGCGGCCCTGTTCGCCATGACCATCACCGGCATGAAGGTGATGACCCGCGACCACAGCCCCTTCGTGCTGCTGGTCTATGCCGCCGTGCTCGGGGTGGCCTTTTCCATCCCGCCGGCCCTGTTCGTCTGGGCCTGGCCGACGCCGGTCGATTTCGTCCTGCTCTGCGTCATGGGCGTCCTCGGGATCGTCACCCAGGGCTGCTACATCAAGGGCATGCAGATCGGCGACGCCGCCGCCATGGCCCCGATCGACTACACGCGGCTGGTCTTCACCGCCTTCGTCGGCTTCGTGGTCTTCGCCGAGGTGCCGACCTGGACCACCCTGCTGGGCGCCGCCATCGTCGTCGTCTCGACCCTGGTCATCACCTGGCGCGAACAGCGGGCCGGAAAGCTGGAGCGGGACATGAAGGAACGCGAACTGGACCTGCCGGCCAACTGATTTCTCCAAAACAGGGCGTTGACACAAAAACCCGCGTGACGCGAACTGGCCTCCAACCTTGGGGAGGACGCCATGACCACGACCGGCTTCGATCAATCCATCTATCCGGGCGATTCCTGGATGCAGTGGCTGCGCTCGGCCAGCCCGATCGCCGTCACCGGCTTCTACCTGGCCCCGGCCCCCTACCATTCGGACACCAGCTGGATGGCGACCCGCGCCGGCCTGGCCGCCGCCGGCTGGGGCTTCCTGCCGGTCTTCGTCGGCCTGCAGGACGGCGCTTCCTCCCTGAGCGCCCCGCGGGGAACCACCGATGGCCAGTCGGCCGCCAGCCTGATGCGCGGCGCCGGCTTCCCCTCGGACTCGACGGTCTTCCTCGACATCGAGACCGGCGGGCCGATCTCCCCGCCGTTCGAGGCCTATATCGACGCCTGGATCGCGGCCGTGCAGGCGGCGGGCTTCATCCCCGGACTCTATTGCAGCCACCTCCTGATCGGCTGGGCCCAGGCGCGGGTGAGCCGGATCTGGAGTTTTCATATTCCGGACAACGGCGGCCAGACCTTCGATCCCGCCAACCTGCCGCCCGGCGCGATCGATCCCGGCGCGGTGGCCACCCAGTACCGCCAGAACGTCTATCTGGAGGGCTATGCCCACGACGCCGTCGATCTCAACCTCTGCAACAGTCCCGATCCGTCGCGGCCGTAGAGCCTCGGCGGCTTAACGAAGCGGCGACCATTATACAGCGCCTCGCCCGACCCACAAAAAAGAGCGGCGCCGGCCGAAAGCGGGCAAAACCCCTTGGTCTGTTGGCTTTGGCGTGGGTTCAGGGCGCCGGAATGTCGGCTGGCGCGTAGGTGCGGCGTAGGTCGGTCGGCGGGTTTTGTGGGCCGAAATGGCGGCGGCGCGACCTACGCCGCCGGCCGGGCGGCGGGTTGCGGCCCGGCGAGGGCCGAAAAGCCGATGAATATGTCTAGACATATTGCCAAAGGCCCCGGCGGGCGGGGTTTTGAGGGCGTTCAGCCGATCCCCAGCGACAGGAAGCGCCCGGCGAACAGCAGCTGCGAGCCGAAGTAGAGGAACCAGATCAGCCAGGCGGTCAGGCGCGGCGAGCCGAAGAGCTTCACCCCCTTGAACATCTCGGCGGCGAGAATGGCGTCGGAGGCCATGAACATCAGGGCGGCGAGGGCCAGGGGCACGCCCTGCCGCGAGACGGTCAGGCTGGCGACCACCATGGCGGTGATGACGACGGCGTAGGCGACGACCGGCCAGCGCATGTCGCCGAGGGACGGCCACAGCCAGCGCAGCATCCAGACGGTGGCGGCGACCACGACGCCGGCCACGATCCAGCCGGCAAGCCCAAGCGTCGGCTCGCCCCAGGGGTCGGGGACCGGCATCAGGAACATGGCCACATAGGCGACATGGCCAAGCAGGAAGGCGACCAGGCCGGGCAGCAGCCAGCGTTTGGGGTCCCCGGCCAGGAAGCCGTCTCCGATGGCGCACAGGGTCAGTCCGATGGCCGCCGCCCCGCCGATCCAGCGGCTGCTGTGCAGGAATTCGGCGAAGGCCTGGCTATCGGCTTGCTGCTGGACGGTGGCGTCGCCCAGCCACATCCAAAGGCCGAACAGCGCCAGGGCCCCGACGGCCATCATCTTGACGATGGTCCGCAGGGCCGACGGCGGCTTGCCAGCGAACCCCAGGCCGTAGATCAGCCCGGCCGCCAGGGAGATGATGAGGGCGGAGGTGCCGCCGTTGAAGACCATGCCCCGTCCTCCAGCCCAGATTGAGGGGAGGAGACGGTGCGCCGGGGCTGGCGTCAAGTTTTGGGCCGTCGTGGGCCTAGTAGAGGAGCCACATGGTGATCCCCATGACGATAAGAATCAGCGCCAGCCAACTGAGCACCCAAGCCATCCGGCCGGTCAGGCCCTGCCAGCCGACCAGCCCCATGCGGCGCAGTCCCGCCCCGGCAACCGCCGCGACCGTGAAGCTGATGGCCAGGAAGACAATCACGTCGTTCATGAGGCTCGACAGGAAGGTTCCGCCCAAGACGATGAGCGCGAAAGTCCCGATCAGAAGCAGGACATCGAAAAGACGTCCATCGAAGCGCCGCCAGGCCAACAAGAGAGCCAGCCCTGCCGGGATGCCCAGGTAGCCGCCAAGGATGGCTGCCCAGCGGAAGCTCAGGGCGCCGTCTTCCATCAGCCAATAGATGTTGACCCCGAGCGCGAGCGGCAGGATCGCGACAGCGAGGCCGGCCGCCGCCATGGCGGCCACGCTGCGGGCTCGCGAACGGCCGGTGACGGGCATCAGGGCGTCGGAGAGCAGGCGCAGGAAGCTCACCGCCAGCAGGGCCAGGCCGAGACCGGCCTTAACGGGGGCAACGAGGTGAAACCGCTCTGGAAGGACGAGGGGCGGGTCGAGTGACGGGAGCATGTTCCACGCAAGAAGCCCGGTCAGTAGCAGGCCTGGCGCCAGGCGTAGGGCCGAGAGGTCCACCGCCCGCCCAAACGCCTTGATGCCGCGCGGCGCCAAAGTCAGCAGAAGGGCCAGCATCATCAAAAGGGAGGTCGGCCCGTCGGGACCCGCGCAGAAGCACGTGACCGGTGTCAGCTTGCCGCCGTGGCTGTCTATGGTTGGCGGAGCCTTTCCCTCGTAGGCCGGAGCGGGCGCGTCGGCTGCGGGCGCAGCGGCGGATGTGGCGGCATAGGCCATCAATGTCTCCCCAACCAGGGAGATTACGACCTTAATTTTTTATGTTTGTCAAACGTCGCTATTCAGGATCGGGGCTCAGGAACTTCCGCGCCGCCGCCCGGTGCCGGTCCTTGACGTTCTTGCCGACCACGGCCAGCAGGGCGGCGATCACCGCCGCGTCGTCGGTGAAGCCGACGCCGGCCAGGACGTCCGGGATCACATCCGTCGGCAGGACGAAATAGGCCAGGGCGGCCATGATCATCCCCTTGGCGGCCAGGGGTGTCTCCGGGTCCCTCGCGCACCACCAGACGCTCAGCACATCGTCGAGGAAGGGCACCTTGGAGGCGACCTTTTTGACCTTGGGCCAGAAGCCCTGTTTCACCCGCATCTCGTTGACGCGCAGGGTTTCAGGGACAAGCGCCTTGGACCGATCAATAATCTCGGCGGGCTTGACGTTGGGTGACGGCTTGGCTTTCGCGCTCACGGGGCTAAACCCTCTCCTCGAAGCTCTAATTCAACACGATCTCGATGGGAGACGTCCATGAAACTCGATAGTTCCATTTCCGCCGTCGTTACTGGCGGCGCCTCCGGCCTCGGCGAGGCCACGGTCCGCGCTCTGGTCGCCCAGGGCGTGAAAGTCGCCATCTTCGATCTCGATCGCCAGGCCGACCGTGGCGCGGCGCTGGAGAAAGAACTGGGGGTCACCTTCTGCGCTGTCAACGTGACCAGCGACGCTGAGGTCGACGCCGGCTTCGAAAAGGCCCGCGCCGCCAACGGCCAGGAGCGCATTCTCGTGAACTGCGCCGGCACCGGCAACGCCGCCAAGACCGCCAGCCGCGACAAGACCACCGGCGCCATCAAGCACTTCCCGCTGGCCCACTTCGACATGATCATCCAGATCAACCTGATCGGCACCTTCCGCTGCATCGCCAAGTCGGCGGCCGGCATGCTGACCCTGGACCCGCTGGAAGACGGCGAGCGCGGCGCCATCGTCAACACCGCCTCGGTCGCGGCCGAGGACGGCCAGATGGGCCAGGCGGCCTATTCGGCCTCCAAGGGCGGCGTCGTCGGCATGACCCTGCCGATCGCCCGCGACCTGATGGGCGAAGGCATCCGCGTCAACACCATCCTGCCGGGCATCTTCAACACCCCGCTGATGAACGCCGCCCCGCCGCAGGTGAAGGAAGCTCTGGCCGCCTCCGTGCCGTTCCCGAAGCGTCTCGGCCTGGCCGAGGAGTACGCCTCGCTGGCGCTGCAGATGATCACCAACGGCTACTTCAACGGCGAAGACGTCCGCCTCGACGGCGCCATCCGCATGGCGCCGCGGTAACTCAAAAATCGTCATCCTCGGCCTTGCGCCGAGGACACACGGTTCCGCCGCCGCGATCCTGTGAAGGGGTCGCGGCGGCGTTCGTGTTTCTGGGGGCACGGTTCGCGCTCCGGCCCACCGATGGGTCCTCGGGACAGGCCCGAGGATGACGACGGTGGGGGAGTGGGGAGCGGGTGGGGGTGAGGTTACCGACGGACGTCTTCCGGCCGCACGATGGTCGGGCCGAGGTTGTCGACCACCTCACGGGCGTTGAAGCTCTCGCTGGCCGGTGAGGGCGAGGCGCCGCGGTACATGACGATCTCGGCGTTGGCCTCGAACTTCGTCACGGTCCGCATATCCATGTCATCGGCCCAGAAGCGGTTGCTGTAGAAGGGATCCCAGCTGCGCCAGCCGTAGCGCGCGCCGTAATAGCGCCAGCTCGGCCGCCAGAAGCCGTAGCCGCCGAAGCGGCCGGCGGGCGGGTCGTAGTAGGTGCGGCTGTCGCGGTTGACCTCGCGGTCTGCGAGGACGAAGCCGTCGTAGCCCTGGGCCAGGGTCAGTTCGGCGGCCCGGAACAGCAGGTAGCGTTCGACCGTGTCGCGGTTGGTCAGGCTGTTGCCCGAGAAGGTGACCCGGAAGCGGTCCTGGGTGATCCGCTGGTCGGTGAAGCCGCCGGAGACGGAATTGCCCCGGACGTTCGGCTGGTATGGCGTGGCGGTGGCGCAGGCGGCCAGACCGCTTGCGGCGAGGATGGCGGCGATCGCCGCGGCTCTTGCGAAGTTCATCGCGTGTTCTCCTGAGGCCCGACTGGCAGCCAGTCGGCAGCGTCCCTTGGTGAGGTTAACTCCAAGATTGCGGCGGAAGTTGCGTGGGCGCTAGTGGCGCATGGCGATGAGGATGGCGGCCGTGATCAGCAGGCCGCCGACCAGCAGCCGAAAGCCGCGCCGGAAGTCCGGCCGGGTCATGACCACCGCCAGGGCCGCCCCGCCGAGGCCGTAGGCGGTCATGGTGATCATATCCATGCCGATGGTGGCGGCCGCGAACAGGGTCATCTGCAGCGGCAGCGGCCGGGCCAGGTCGACGAAGGGCGGCAGGACGGCGGTGAAGAACAGCAGGGCCTTGGGGTTGGACAGCTGCACGGCGAAGCCGTCCCGGAAGGCCGAGCGTTCGAGGTGGGTCCGGGGCGTCTTGCTGTCGGGATCGTTGCGGATGCCGCTGAGGATGGAGGAGAGACCCAGCCAGGCGACGTAAGCCGCGCCGGCGTACGTCAGGATCCTGAAGACCTGCGGGAAGGCGGTGACCAGGGCGCTGAGGCCCAGGGCCGCGCCGATGAACCAGACCAGGGTGGCGCAGCTCATCCCCGCGACGCCGCGAATGACCGCCGCCCGGCCGCGATGCATGCCGGTGGCGATGGCGAACAGGTTGGCCGGCCCCGGGGTGACGGCCAGCACCGCCATGATGCCCAGGAAGGTGACGTACTTGTGCGGATCGACGGGCAGGGTCATCGCGGCGCTGATTGGAGCGGTTGGGGGGTGGGGTCAATGCCGCCGCTAATTGGGGACACGCACTATTTTCGGCTTCGTTCCGGGATGCTGAACCGTCGGCGACCGAAAATAGTGCGTGTCCCCAATTAACTACAGCCCCAGCCGCCGCGCCCGGCCGGCGATCGTCAGGGCCAGGCGTTCGGCGATCAGGCGGTCGGGGCTGCCGGTCTGTTTGCAGGCCTTGTCGGCGGCGAGGATTTCCGGCTGCAGGGCGTCGATGTGGTCGAGCGTCCAGGCGCGGGCCTGGCGCAGGAACTCCCGCTCCTGCTTCCAGAAGACGCCGCTGGCCTTGGCGGCTTCGGGCAGGCCGGCTCCGCTGGAGACCAGGGTCAGGGTGCGGCGCAGCTTGGCCAGGTGCATGCCCATGGCGCGGACGGCCGGCGGACCGCTCTCGCCCTCGGCGGCGGCGCGGGCCAGACCCTGCTGGGCGGCGCCTAGGCGGCCTCCGAAGGCGTCGTTGGCGGCTTCGAACAGCGAGGCTTCCGGCTCGACGCCGAGGAATTCTTCCAGCTCGGCCGAGGTCACCTGGCGGCCGCTGCCCGGGCCGATCCACAGGATCAGCCGCTCGATCTCCTGGCGGGCGACGCCGCGTTCCTTGGGCATGCGCGAGGCGAAGAGGTCCATGGCCGCCGAATCGAGGCTGACCCTGTCGGCGGCCAGGGCCTCGCGGGCCATGCGGGCGACATCGCCCTGTTCGTCCTCGTAGCAGGGGATGGCGGCGGCGGCGGCGGCCTTCTCGGCGGCCTTGCGCAGGGCCGAGTCGCGGCCCAGCGCCCCGGCCTCGACGATCAGGAAGGCGTCGGGATTGAGTTTGCCCTCGGCATGGGCGGTCAGGGCCTCGGCGGCGGTCTTGTCGGGCGCGGCCCGCTCGCCGGTCAGCCGCACGCGGATCAGCCGTCGGCCGCCCATCATGGAGAGGGCGGTCAGCTCCTCCTCCAGCTTGCCGGCCTGGTCGAGGTCGGTCTCGGTCAGCATGGCGACGTTGAAGGGATCGTTGAGGTCGGGGGTGATGCGTTTGGCCAGGCCGTCGGCCCGTTCCCGCACCCCGCCCCTGTCCTTGCCGTAGAGCAGCACGGCGCGGAGGGTGTCCGGCGGGCCTTTCAGGATGCGGTCGACGTCGGGGCGTTTGGAAACGATCATGGTGCGAACACCTTAGCCACCACCCCTCCCGTCGTCATCCTCGGGCTTGTCCCGAGGACCCATTCGTCCGCGCCGCGAACGGGGGGTGGCGTCGCGCTTGCCCGGCGGCCTCGGCCACCCTGCTGAGGTTCGCGCCTGGCCTAAAGATGGGTCCTCGGGACAAGCCCGAGGATGACGACGGCGGGGGCGGGGGGCTTATCGTTCAGCGCTATTGCGTGAGCCCCAGATAGCCCCGGCCAAGGCGCACCAGTTCGTCCTCGAATTCCTGTGAATGGAGGAAGGGCTGGTCCTCCAGCACCGCCGCCCGCATGGCGCCGTGGACGGCGCGGGAGAGGACGAACTGCTGGATGGCGGTCAGGGGCAGGCCGGCGGCGTCGCGGGCCGGCGGCAGGCGGTCGAAGCCGGCGGCCAGGGTCCTGGGGTCGCCGGCGATGAG
This sequence comes from Caulobacter sp. NIBR1757, assembly GCF_027912495.1. Classification (GTDB taxonomy): domain Bacteria; phylum Pseudomonadota; class Alphaproteobacteria; order Caulobacterales; family Caulobacteraceae; genus Caulobacter. The sequence goes on from NZ_CP115463.1 coordinate 208,771, forward strand.
TTGGGCCCGGACCGCCGCCCGCCGCGCCGCGCCGCGACCCTCGAAGGCGCCGAGGAAGGCGCGGATCACGGCCCGGTCCGGGGCCAGATCGCCGGACCCTTCAGCGATAACCGCGTCGACCTTGCCCTGCTCGCGCTCGGCCAGGGCGATGAGGATGGCCAGCTTGTCGGGGAAGTAGCGATAGACGGCGCCGATGCTGACCCCGGCCCGGATCGCCACGGCGTTGGTGTTGAAGGCGGCCTCCCCGCCCGCCTGCAGAATCTGAGCCGCCGCCTCGAGGATGGCCTCGACGCTGGCCCGGGCACGGGCCTGGCGCGGCGTGACGCGCCGCCGGACGGGGGATTCATCGGTCATGGCTCACCCCGCGCGGGCCGATTTGAAAGTTGAGTACGCGAACGTGAGCATTGCTCATATTTTCGCGGAAAGCCAACCGAAGGAGCGCGCATGACCTGGGCCACCGACCGTCTCGATGTTATTGTCGCCGGGGATGCCGAACCGCCGCCGGTGGTGCGGACCCTGAAGCTGGGCCTGCTGGACGCCTGGGGCGAGGGGTGGGTGCGCAAGACCTGGCGGCCGTCGCCGGAGCTGGAGAACGGCGACGGGACGATGTTCGGCGGCTATCTGGCGGCCCTGGCCGACCAGGCGCTGGCCTTCGCGGCGATGACGGTGGTGGGCGAGACCCAGGCCTACCGGACGATCAATCTGCAGCTCAACTTCGTGCGGGTGACGCGGATGGTCCCGCTGAGCATCGAGGCGCGGGTGGTGGCGGTGACCAGGCAGGTCATCACCGTGCGGGCCGAGTTCCGGCGCGAGGACGGCGCGTTGGTGGCGGAGGCGACGGCGCAGCAGTTCCTGATGCCGTTTCCGGGGGCTGGGCCGTGAGGCGAAAGGGTCTGGACCTTCACCCTATCCGCTATCGTCATCCTGGGCCTTGTGCCCAGGATCCCGCTGTCCGCTTGCTCTCACAGCGAGGTGGAGGCGCGGCGACGCCTCCAGGGCAGGCGTTCGCGGCGGCTGAACTCGGGATCCTAGGGACAAGCCCTAGGATGACGATAGCAGGGAGGGGGTAGTGGCCGGACCTGCTCCGCGCATCCCCTACCCGTTCCGCTTCAGCATCCACACCGCCAGGTCCATCTGGATCTTGCGGGCCAGTTCGTCGGCCACCTTCTGTTCGGCGTCCTGCTGGGCGGCGATGGCGGCGTAGGGCTGGTCGGCGCGGTCGAAGGTGACTTCGGCGGTGCTGACCCCTTCCGTGGCCGTCGAACCGTCAGCGCGGCTGACCAGCTTCCAACTGGCGACCACCACATATTCGTAGCGGCTGGCGACGCCGTCGGTGCGGCGGCCGCGCGGGATGCGGCTTTCCTTGAGGGTCAGCTCGAGCCGCCATTCGGCCGGGCGCGAATCGCGGGCCAGGGCGTCGTCGAGGGATTCGCGCAAGAGGGCGCCGGCGCGGCCCTCTGGCGCGATGGTCTCGACCGCCGACAGGCCCGGCGAGACGCCGGGAGCCGCGTAGAGGGGCGTGAAGCCGCAACCGCCGAGCCCGAAGCTGAGCAGGGCGAGGGCGGCGAGCAGGGCGGGTGTGCGCATCAGTTGGCCACGATGTTGATGATACGGTCCTGGACCACGATCACCTTGCGAACGGTGAGGCCGGCAAGGTGGACCGAAACGCTCGCGTCCGCCAGCGCCAGGGCTTCGACAGCCTTCGAATCCGCGCCCTTGGCCACGACCAGTTCGCCGCGCCGCTTGCCGTTGATCTGCACGGGCAGGGTGACCTCGCTGTCGGCGGCCAGGGCGGCGTCGGCCTTGGGCCAGTCCGCATCGACCACCATGCCGCTCTTGCCCATATGCTCCCAGCAGGCCTCGGCCAGGTGGGGGGTGAAGGGGTTGATCAGTCGGGCCAGCACTTCCAACGCCTCCTGACGGGCGGCCAGAACGCCAGGGCTGGCCCCGGCGGCCGGATGGGCTTTGAGGATGTTGAGGAACTCGTACAGCTTGGCCACGCCGCTGTTGAACCGGAAGCGCTCGATGGAATCGCCGACCGGGCCGATCAGCTTGTGGGTGGCCTTGCGCAGGGCCAGGGCGTTCTCGTCGCCGTCGTCGAAGGCCAGATCGCTCCAGGCCGGCTGGTTCTCGAACTCGGCCCAGACGCGGTGCACGAAGCGGCCGGCGCCCTCGACCCCGGCGTTGGTCCATTCGACGTCGCGTTCCGGCGGGCTGTCGCTCATCACGAACAGGCGGGCGGCGTCGACGCCGTAGGTCTCGAAGATTTCCTCGGGGGCGACGACGTTCTTCTTGGACTTCGACATCTTCTCGATGTCGCCGATGACCAGGTTTTCCCCGGTGTCCTTGACCCGGGCGATGCGCACCCCGGCCTCGGTGGTGAAGTCGATGCAGGCCGGTTCGACCCAGTCGCCCTCGGTCGTCTTGTAGGTCTCGTGGGTGACCATGCCCTGCGTGAACAGCCCGGCGAAGGGCTCGGCGACGCTCAGCATGCCCTCGTCCTTCAGGGCGCGGGTGATGAAGCGGGCGTACAGCAGGTGCAGCACCGCGTGCTCGACGCCGCCGATATACTGGTCGACCGGCATCCATTTGTCGGCGGCGGCCTTGTCGATGGGCTCGGCGGCGTTGGGGTTGGCGAAGCGGGCGAAGTACCAGCTGGAGTCGACGAAGGTGTCGAGGGTGTCGGTCTCGCGCTGGGCATCGCTGCCGCAGGACGGGCACTTGACGTTCTTCCAGGTCGGATGGCGTAGCAGCGGGTTGCCGGGGATGTCGAAGGTGACGTCCTCGGGCAGGACCACGGGCAGCTGGTCGTCCGGCACCGGCACCGGGCCGCAGGACGGGCAGTGGATGATCGGGATCGGGCAGCCCCAGTAGCGCTGGCGCGAGACGCCCCAGTCGCGCAGGCGATAGACGGTGGCGCCCTTGCCCTGGTTCTGGGCTTCCACCCGCTCGACGGCGGCGGCCTTGGCCTGTTCCACCGTCATGCCGTCCATGAAGCCGGAGTTGAAGATCCTGCCGGGGCCGACATAGGCCTCGGTTCCGACCTCGAAGGCGGCCGGGTCGGCCTCGCCGGGCAGCACCACCGGCTTGACCGGCAGGGCGTACTTGCGGGCGAAGTCCAGGTCGCGCTGGTCATGGGCCGGGCAGCCGAAGATGGCCCCGGTGCCGTAGTCCATCAGCACGAAGTTGGCGATCCAGACCGGCAGCTTCCAGGTCGGGTCAAAGGGGTGGAAGACCGACAGGCCGGTATCCAGGCCCAGCTTCTCGGCCCCCTCGATCTCGGCCTCGCTGGTCCCGCCGGCGCGGCACAGCTTGATGAAGTCGGCGACCTTGGGGTCGCTCGACAGCTGTTCGGCCAGCGGGTGGTCGGGGGCGATGGCCAGGAAGCTGGCGCCGTACAGGGTGTCGGGGCGGGTGGTGTAGACCTCCAGCCCGTCCTCGAATCCCGCGACAGGAGAATCGAAGGTCCAGGTCAGGCGCAGCCCCTGGCTCCGCCCGATCCAGTTCTCCTGCATGATGCGGACCTTTTCCGGCCAGCGGTCCAGGGTCTTCAGGCCCTCGATCAGGTCGTCGGCATAGTCGGTGATGCGCAGGAACCACTGGGTCAGCTTGCGCTTCTCGACGATGGCGTCGGAGCGCCAGCCGCGGCCGTCGATGACCTGCTCGTTGGCCAGCACGGTCATATCGACCGGGTCCCAGTTGACCGTGGCTTCCCGGCGATAGACCAGGCCGCGCTGCAGCAGCTTCAGGAACCAGCGCTGTTGCTGGCCGTAATATTCCGGGTCGCAGGTGGCGAATTCGCGCGACCAGTCGATGCTGGTGCCCAGAACCTTGAAGGGTTCGCGCATGGCCGCGATGTTGTCATAGGTCCAGCCCTTGGGGTGGACGCCGCGCTCCATGGCCGCGTTCTCGGCCGGCATGCCGAAGGCGTCCCAGCCCATCGGGTGCAGCACCGCGTGGCCTTGCGCCCGCTTGTAGCGGGCCACCACGTCGCCCATCGTGTAGTTGCGCACATGGCCCATGTGCATCCGCCCCGACGGGTAGGGGAACATCTCGAGGATGTAGTACTTCGGGCGTGGATCATCGTCCCGCGTCCGGAAGACGTCGGCGTCGGCCCAGGCTTTGCGCCAGCGGGGCTCGGTTTCCTTGGGATTGTAGCGTGCCATGGCCGGTGTTTAGGGCGCGGCCCGCGCTGCAACAAGAGGTGCGGCGCGGGAGCGCGCCGCACTCCCTTTCCTATTCGTCGCCGAGGTTCGCGAGCCGCAGCTTGCGGGCCCGGTCGAGGATGGCGTTTTCCATGTCGGCTTCGGTCTGGGCGGCCGTCGGCGCGTCGATCCAGTTGCCGTTGTCGTTGACCTGCTTGAAGACGCTGACGTTCAGGGCGTCGGCGCGCAGTCGGGTGTCGAGGATGTAGACCGTGACCTTGAAGCGCTCGTTCGGCGTCTGGGGATCGGTGTACCAGTCGGTGATGATCACGCCGCCGTAGGGGTCGGCCGAGGCCAGGGGCATGAACTTGATGACGTCGGTGGCGGCGCGCCACAGATAGCCGTTGACGCCGATCTCCGTGCCCTTCGGCGCCTTCTTGCCGCCGATGCCCAGGAAGCCGCCGTTGCCGTCCTTGACGGTCTTCGGACCGCTGGACCCGCAGGCCGCCAGAGCGCCCGCCAACATCACCACCGCGCCCAACCTGAACGCCCCGCGCGCAAACCGCATGCTCTATCGCTCCAAATCCTGCGTTCTAGCGTCGCAGATATTCTCTCCGGTGCGTCTACATCATGGCAAGAGAAGGTCCAACGCTGAAATCAAGTGGCCTTCCCGCCACAGGCGAGGTGGGAATCGACCGTGGGCCCGTGGAGTCCGTTGACCCAATCTCGCCGTGATCGCTTATATAATCGGAATTGAGCTGACAGCCCGATCCCGGGCGACGTTCGGTCGGCTCGGGGCGGAAGGTCTCAAAAGGCGGTTATGAGCAAGGCGCGCTACATTGCTGCGGCGACGGCTCTGGTCCTGATCGGATCGGCGTCGATGGCCCATGCGCAATCGGTCGCCAAGCCGAAGCCGGCCGAGGACTTCCGGGTGCGTGGCGATTTCAACCTGCAGGACAGCCGTCTCGGCCCCGGCCGGTCGGAGCGCAGCGTCCAGTTCGACGCCAAGACCGGCAAGTGGGGCGTCAAGCTCGGCCTGCAGTCGCCGGTCGGCCGTGAAGCCGACGCCAAGGACCTGGAAGCCGGCGCCTATTTCCGGGTGACCCCGTCGCTCCGCGTTGGCGGCGCCGTGGGCCTGGCCTCCGAACGCGATAACCCGGTTCGCCGCAATGGCGAAAAGGATGAGGCGCCCCGCGTGCGCCTGGAAACCACCTTCAAGTTCTGAGTGGTCGCTCTCCGCCCCTGGGGCGGAGGACAGGTTTGGAGCGTGAGCGACAAACCAGGAGGCGGGACCTCCACCGGCGGATGTGCGCTGCGTCCGCGGACGCCGGCGTGCAAGGGAACGCGCTAAACCTTCAAACGCCGGTGAGCCCGCCTCCTGCTTTCTCGCTTGGAGGCTCGAAAGCGGTCCTCCGCCCAGAGGGCGGAGAGCGATCTACGGCCAGGCCGCCAGCAGGGCCCGCAGCGCCGCTGTCGTCGCCAGGGGCTGGTCGATCATCACATGGTGGTCGGCGTCGGGGATCGAGAACTTGACGATGTCGTCGGGCAGTTCGCGCAGCATGAAGTCCATCGTCCCCGGGAACATCAGCTTCGAGCGCTCGCCCCAGACCATGGCCACCGGGCACCTCACCTGGCTGAGCAGCTGGCCCAGGGGCGGCATTTCGAAATTGTGCCAGAGCTCGGGGTCGAACTTCCAGGTCCAGCCGACGCCGGAGCCGTCGGCCATGGGCGCCTGGCGCAGGGCCTTGCGGGCGATCCAGTCGGCCACATAGTCGTTCTCGCAACCCTGCGGCGGAGCCAGCCGGAAACGGGCCAGCGCTTCGGGCAGGGTGGCGTAGACCTTGTTGGGGCCGGTGCGGCGCGGCGGGCCGTTCCACTGGTGCTCGGGCGGATGGATGGTCGAATCCAGCATGACGATGCCGCGCAGGCGATCGCCGTGATGGACGGCGGCGTAGAGGGTCGGAAAGCCGCCGAAGCTGTGGCCGACGATGCGGGCCTTGCCGCCGTCGGCTTCCAGATGGGCCGCCTCGATGGCCCCGAAGATCTCTGCGGTGAAGATCTCGGCGCTGTATTTCGGCCGCCAGTCGCTGTCGCCCATGCCCGACCAGCTGATCGCCGCGACCCGGTAGTCGCCGGCCAGCAGGGGGGCGATGAAGCTCCACCAGTCGGCGTGGGCGCCGTTGCCGTGAAGCAGAAGCACGCCGGGCTTGCCGACCTCGCCCCAGGTCAACAGCTCGATGGCCGCGCCCTGGACCTCGAAGGTCGAGCGCTCCGGTTCCTGGGCCAGGGCGGCCTCGAACCAGGCCGGGGCCGGCGGTTTTTCGCCGTTGTAGGGGGCAAGCGGCGGCGGATGGTCCGGCCAGCGCGGGGGACCGTCAGCCATGCAGCAGTTCTTCCTTCGGTTCGACGTAGGCCTTTTCGCCGGGGCGCGGCGGGCGCGGGCCGATGGCCTTGAACACCCCCATGCCGGTCATGATCAGCCGGTCGCCGACCCACATCCGGCCGCGCACGGTGAAGACGTCGTCCTCTTCCGAGACCAGCTCTGCCCGGCCCTCGATCCAGTCGCCCAGCTTGCCGCCGGACAGGAAATCGCAGGTCAGCCGGACGGTAACCCAGTAGTGGCTGCGCGCCACGCTGATCACCCGGCCCCAGGCCATGTCGGCGAAGCTCATCAGCATGCCGCCGTGGCAGTTGGCCATGCCGTTGGTGTGGTGCTCCTCGACCCGGAAGGCGAGGGTGGCGCCGTTGGGGTCGTGCTGTTCGTACAGCGGGCCGATCTGGCGCCCGAAACCGCGGGTCCAGTTGAGGATCTTGTAGCCCTCGGGGATGTCGGCGGTCTGGGCTTCTGTGAGGTCGTCGGACATGGCGGGAAGTCTAACGTTCGTTTGAATGGCGGTGAAGCGGGTTTGTCAGACAGCCGGGTTGAGGTTTTCTGACTGCGCTGCGGCCAGGTCGATCAGCCAGGACCTGACCAACCGGATGCGGGCGATGTCGGCGACGTCGCGATGGGTGCTGAGCCACAGGCCGCGCTTGAGGTCCACCTCCCGGGGCAGAACCCGCTCCAGCCCGGCGGCCATGAAGCAGGGCAGCACGCCGATGCCGCCGTCGGCGGCGATGATCTCGCGCTGGGCGCGGATCGAGGAACTGGAGAGGGACGGCCGCAGGCCGGGCGCGACCTCGTCAAGGTAGCGCAGTTCAGGCGCGAAGATCAGGTCATCAACATAGCCGACGATCTCGTAGCGTTTCAGGGTCTCGACCGAGGCTGGCCGACCCATGCGGTCGAGATAGCCAGCCGAGGCGTAGAGGCCGAGCCGGTAGTCGGTCAGCGGCTGCACCGCCAGCCGGGTCGAGACCGGCGGGCTGAGGGTGATGGCCATGTCCACCTCGCGCCTCGTCAGCGACAGAAAGCCGGTGCTGGCGGCCAGCTCGATGCGGATGTCGGGCCGGGCCAGCCGCAGGGTGGGCAGGGCCGGGGCGATGACCGTCGTGCCGAAACCCTCGGCGGCGGTGATCCGCACGGTGCCGCCGGCGGCGTCCGGATCGGCGCTGCGGCTGGCCAAATCCATGGCCGCCTCCGCCTCCAACCCGATCTCGAACAGGCGCTGGCCGGCCGAGGTCAACTGCAGTCCGCCGGCCGAGCGGATCAGCAGGGTGGACTTCAGCGAGGTCTCGAGACGGGCGATGCGACGCCCCACCGTGGCCGCGTCGACGCCCAGGCGCGGGGCGGCGGCCGACAGGGAACGGGCCCGGGCGGCGGCGAGGAAGATGCGCAGGTCGTCCCAGTCAAACATGGCTATGCATTTCTGCGGATTGTCACATGCAAGTCTGCAATACGCGGTTCGGCGCGGGAGTGCTATTGGCCCCCCATCCTTTTCCGACATCCGCCAGGGAGCGCCCCATGCGCGACATCCAGCACTTCGTGAACGGCCAGACCCTGGTCGGGACCTCGGGCCGCTTCGGCGACGTCTTCAATCCCAACACCGGCGAGGTCCAGGCCCGCGTCGCCCTGGCCACAGCCGGTGAACTGGACGCCGCTGTTCAGGTGGCGCTGCAAGCCCACCAGGGCTGGTCGGCGACCAATCCCCAGCGCCGGGCGCGGGTGATGTTCGAGTTCAAGCGGCTGGTCGAGGCCAACATGCAGGACCTGGCCGAGCTGCTGTCCAGCGAGCACGGCAAGGTCATCGCCGACTCCAAGGGCGACATCCAGCGTGGCCTGGAAGTGATAGAGTTCGCCTGCGGCATCCCGCACGCCCTGAAGGGCGAATACACCGAGGGCGCCGGGCCCGGCATCGATGTCTATTCCATGCGCCAGAGCCTGGGCGTGGTGGCCGGCATCACCCCGTTCAACTTCCCGGCCATGATCCCGATGTGGATGTTCGGGGTGGCGATCGCGGTCGGCAACACCTTCATCCTCAAGCCCTCGGAAAAGGACCCGTCAGTGCCGGTGCGTCTGGCCGAACTGATGATGGAGGCTGGCGGGCCGGCCGGCGTGCTGAACGTTGTCCATGGCGACAAGGTCAGCGTCGACGCCATTCTGCAGCACCCCGACATCAAGGCCGTCAGCTTCGTCGGCTCCTCGGATATCGCCCACTACGTCTATTCGCAGGGCACGCTGGCGGGCAAGCGCGTCCAGGCCATGGGCGGGGCCAAGAACCACGGCATCGTCATGCCCGACGCCGACATGGACCAGGTGGTGAAGGATCTGTCGGGCGCCGCCTTCGGCTCGGCCGGCGAACGCTGCATGGCGCTTCCCGTCGTTGTCCCGGTCGGCAAGAAGACCGCCGACGAACTGCGCGAACGCATGATCGCCGAGATCGAGACCCTGAAGGTCGGTGTCTCCAACGACGCCGAGGCCCAGTACGGCCCCGTCGTTTCGGCCGCCCACCGCGCCAAGATCGCCGAGTACATCCAGATCGGTAAGGACGAGGGCGCCGAGCTGGTCGTCGATGGCCGCGACTTCAAGCTGCAGGGCTACGAGAAGGGCTTCTTCATCGGCCCCAGCCTGTTCGATGGGGTCAAGCCCGGCATGAAGACCTACCACGAGGAGATCTTCGGCCCGGTGCTGCAGATGGTCCGCGCCGACAGCTTCGAGGAGGCCCTCGAACTGCCCAGCAAGCACCAGTACGGCAACGGTGTGGCGATCTTCACCCGCAACGGCCGTGTGGCCCGCGAGTTCGCGGCCCGGGTCAATGTCGGCATGGTCGGCATCAATGTGCCGATCCCGGTGCCGGTCGCCTACCACACCTTCGGCGGCTGGAAGCGCTCGGCCTTCGGCGACACCAACCAGCACGGCATGGAAGGTCTGAAGTTCTGGACCAAGGTGAAGACGGTTACGGCGCGCTGGCCGGAGGGCGAGATGGCTGACTCGAGCTTCATCATCCCGACGATGAAGTAGGCCTTGAGCTGTAGGGCCCGTCCGGGCGGCGGAACCGCAAACACTTCCGCCTGACGGGCCCTACGCGACGACGGCATAGTCCTTGAGAATCCCCAGCGGCACGATGGCCAGGGTTTCCTCATGGGTGGACTCCAGCACCAGCTGCGGGGCGCAGCCGTCGTCCAGCGCCTCCTTCCATCGCGGGGCGCAGAGGCACCAGCGGTCGCCGGGCTTGAGGCCCGCGAAGCCGTACTCCGGGCGCGGGGTGGAGAGGTCGTTGCCGCGCCGGGCGCTATAGGCCAGGAACTCGGCGGTCATCACCGCGCAGACGGTGTGTAGTCCGGTGTCCTGTGGCCCGGTCTCGCAGCAGCCATTGCGGAAGAACCCGGTCACCGGGTCCAGCGAACAGGGGATCAGCTCGCTGCCGAGGACGTTGAGGGCTTGGGGATCGTAACGCGTCATGGCCCCATCCTGCCCGCAACCGGGCATCGCCGCCAGAGAGGCCGTTGCGGTCTGGCGGCACGGGCCCTGCAACGCTAAGGAAGCGGGACCCTCCGCGCACCGAAACGATCCATGACCGACACCCCTCGTCCCCGCCGCAGCGCCCTGTACATGCCCGCCTCGAACGCCAAGGCCATCGAGAAGGCCCGCTCGCTGCCGTGCGACGTGGTCATCCTCGATCTGGAAGACGCCGTGGCCCCCGAGGCCAAGCTGATGGCCCGCTTGCAGGCGGTGGAAGCCGTGAAGGCGGGTGGTTTCGGTCGCCGTGAGGTGGTCATCCGCACCAATGGCCTCGACACCCCCTGGGGCGCCGATGACCTGGCCATCGCGGCCGGGGCCGGCGCCGACGCCATCCTGGTTCCCAAGGTCAGCAGCGCCGCCGATGTGAAGGCTTACGACGCCGCCATCGAAAAGGCGCCGGCCGGCACGAAGCTGTGGGCGATGATCGAAACCTGCGCCGCCCTGTTCGCCCTCAACGAGATCGCCGCCACAGCGCAAGACACGCGGCTGAGTGCGTGGGTGATGGGCACCAACGACCTGGCAAAGGAGATGCGCTGCCATCAGACGGCCGACCGGGCGCCCTTCTGGGGCCCCTTGAGCCTGTCGGTGGCGGCCGCCCGGGCCCACGGCCTGACCATCCTCGATGGCGTCTACAACGACATCGAGAGCATCGAAGGTCTGATCGACGTCTGCCAGCAGGGCGTGCAGTTCGGCTTCGACGGCAAGACCCTGATCCATCCCAAACAGATCGAGCCCTGCAACCTGGTCTTCTCGCCGGCCCCCGGCGAGGTCGATTGGGCGCGCAGCGTCATCGCCGCCTTCGCCCTGCCGGAAAATGCCGGCAAGGGCGCCATCCGCGTCGAGGGCCGCATGGCCGAGCTGCTGCACCTGTCCCAGGCCGAACGCCTGGTGGCCGTGGCCGAGGCCATCGCCGAAGCGGACGCCGCATGAGGCAGGCCTTCGTCCTTGCCGCCGTGATGGCCCTGCTGGCCGGGCCCGTCCTGGCCCAGCAACAGCCGGCCTCGTCCGATCCGATCGGCGATGTGCTGTCCGGCCTGGCCGCTGCCGAGGGCATGGACGACGACGCGGCCGAATCGCCGACGGCTACCGCCCCGGACGCCGCCGCCGCCTCCCAGGCCAATAGCGAAAGCGCCGACGGGGACGCCGAGGACCCCGGGGCGGGCGCCGCCCTGCCCGCGCCCGCCCCGCCGTCCGCCTATTCGCCTCCCGCCCCCTACACACCGATTGCCCCGACCTCCCGACTGCCGCAACTCGACCGGCCGGTGATGATCGACGAGCTTTCCCGCACGCCCGAGGCCCCGCCGACTCAGGTCGAACAGGCCTATGAGAGCCGGGTCCGGGGCGGCCTGAACGCCGCCCAGGGCCTGCAAGGGCCGCTCGACGGCGGCTGGGTGGTGCGCGGGACCGACGGCCGAACGCTGTACGGCCTGCAGCTGGTCGACAAGGGGACGGGCGCGGTCACCCTGGAAGGCGCCTGGCGCTCCCTGAAACAGGGCCAGCCGGCCGGCCAGGTCGGCCTGGTCGATGTCATCGAACGCACGGCTGCGGGCGGCGTCTACATCCGCTTCCTGCCGCGCGGCGCGCAGGACCCCTCAATTTTGCAGCTGGATCCGGCCGGCGGCGGCTGGAACGGCACCCTGTGGGAAGCGGGGAACACCCGGTCGGTGACTCTCCGCCGTCAATAGACGGTCGCCTCGCTAAAGACCCAGGGCCTTGCCGGCCACCAGCACCGCATCCGACGCGTCGTCATAGGCCTCGGCCGCGCTATGCCCCCACACCGGCCCCGGCCAGGCGGGGTCGCCGGCCCGCCGGCCGACCACATGCACATGCAGCTGCGCCGTGACATTGCCCAGCGCTCCGACGTTCAGTTTTTCGACCTCGAAGCCGGACAGGCCGCCCAGCACCCGGACCGCCTTGCCCGCCGCCACGGCCTCTTCGATCAGCGCCGTCCGGTCGGCAGCCGTCAGCTCCTCGATCTCCCGCAGCCCCGCCAGGCGCGGGATCAGCACCAGCCAGGGGTAGCGGGCGTCGTCCTGCAGGCGGACGTGGCAGAGGGGCAGGTCGCCGACCGCGTGGCTGGTGGCGATGAAGGCTGGGTCGAGTTGGAATTCCGGCATCACACCCTCTTTCGTCATCCTCGGGCTCGCCCCGCGTCATCCTCGGGCTTGGCCCGCGGACCCATTTGTCGGTCGCACGAACCCTAGAGGCGTCGCAACGACGGGCCAATCCCACGAGCTTGCGGCAGCCCACCGATGGGTCCTCGGGACAAGCCCGAGGATGACGAGTGGGGGGAAGGGCGAGGGGGGATCACCCCCGCGCAGGAACCGCCGCCCAGTAGTCGAAATCGAGGATGACCTCGGCCGGATAGGCGCCGGAGGCGTCCTTGTCGGGCAGGTCGGTGCAGGGCCGGTCCTTGGTCGCCACCAGACGCAGGCGCAGGGCCCCGATCCCCGGCTCCAGCAGCGCCTTGTCGAGCACCTCGCTCCAGGCGAACACCGTAGCCCCGGCGAAATAGGGGTTCACGTGCCGCCCGCCGTTGATGCCGAGGATCAGCCCGGCGTTCTGCAGCCCATTGAAGCTGAGGGCCTTGGCCGTCGAGATCACCACCCCGCCATAGACCAGCCGTCGGCCGGACGGGTCCTTGGCGCGCTCGAACTGGTTGAAGTGGACCTTGGCGGTGTTCTGGTAGAGCCGCGTCGCCAGCTGGTGCTCGGCCTCCTCGATGGCCATGCCATCGACGTGGTCGATCTTCTCGCCGATCGCATAGTCTTCGAAGGCGTGCGGCGCGCCCGCCAGGGCGAAGTCGTACCTGCCGAAATCGAGCGTCTTGGGGATCATGAGGTCGGAGGCCGGCACGGCCGCCCTCAACTCGGGGACCTTCTGCCCGGCGATCTGCGCCGCCTCGTCGCGCTTCCTGACCATCACCCAGCGGACGTAAGAGAGCACCGGCTCGCCGTCCTGGTTCTCGCCCGTGGTGCGGACGTAGACGACGCCGGTCTTGCGGTTGGAGTTCTCCTTCAGGCCGATGACCTCGCTGGTCGCGGTCAGGGTATCGCCCGGGAACACGGGCGCCAGGAATAGGCCTTCGGCGTAACCGAGGTTGGCGACGGCGTTGAGGCTGATGTCCGGCACCGTCTTGCCGAAGACGATGTGGAAGGCGATCAGCGGATCGACCGGCGCGGCCCGCAGGCCGCAGGAGCGGGCGAATTCGTCGGACGAGAACAGCGCAAAGCGGGGCCCGTACAGCGCCGTGTAGAGCGCCACGTCTCCGGCTGTCACCGTGCGCGGGGTGGCGTGGCGGATGATCTGGCCGAGGCGGAAGTCCTCGAAGTAGTTGCCGGGATCGGTCTTCGACATGGATCGGGGGTCTCCGCTTTAGCCCGATGTCTAATGCCGCGCCCTTCGCATCCGCGAAAGGGGGCTTGAGGGCGCACGGCTGCGGGTCTAGACCGCCCGCGACCCTTTTTCTTCACTTCAGAGAGACCTGCTCCATGGCTCGAGCCAAGATCGCCCTCATCGGCGCCGGCATGATCGGCGGCACCCTGGCCCATATCGCCGCGCGCGAAGAGCTGGGCGACGTCATCCTGTTCGACATCGCCGAAGGCACGCCGCAGGGCAAGGCTCTGGACATCGCCGAAGCCACCAGCGTGTTCGGCAAGGACGTGGCCCTGAAGGGCGCCAACTCCTACGAGGACATCGCCGGGGCCGACGTCTGCATCGTCACCGCGGGCGTGCCGCGCAAGGACGGCATGAGCCGCGACGACCTGCTGAACATCAACCTGAAGGTCATGAAGGCCGTCGGCGAAGGCATCAAGGCCCATGCCCCCAACGCCTTCGTCATCTGCATCACCAACCCGCTTGACGCCATGGTCTGGGCCCTGCGCGAGTTCAGCGGCCTGCCGCACGAGAAGGTGGTCGGCATGGCCGGCGTGCTGGACAGCGCCCGCTTCGCCTACTTCCTGGCCGAAAAGACCGGCGTCTCGGTCGAGGACATCCACGCCTGGACGCTCGGCGGCCACGGCGACGACATGGTGCCGATGGTCCGTCACTCGACGGTGGCCGGCCTGCCGCTGCCCGAACTGGTTGCCCAAGGCTGGATGACCCAGGAAGAGCTCGACGGCATCGTCAAGCGCACCCGCGGCGGCGGCGGCGAGATCGTCAAGCTTCTGAAGACCGGCAGCGCCTTCTACGCCCCGGCCGAAAGCGCCATCGCCATGGCCACCAGCTACCTGAAGGACAAGAAGCGCTGCCTGCCCTGCGCCGCCTACCTGAACGGCCAGTATGGCCTGAAGGACCTCTATGTCGGCGTGCCGGTGATCATCGGGGCCGGCGGCGTCGAGCGCATCATCGAGTTCTCGACCAACGACGAGGAGAAGGCGATGTTCGAGAAGTCGGTCGCCTCGGTGCAGGGCCTGATCGAAGCCTGCAAGACCATCGAGCCGTCGTTGGCTTAAGCGCCATCCAGGCGACGAAGCGGCCCTTCTCCCGATCCGGGGGGAGGGCCGTTGCGTGTCCGGGGGTAGCGCCCGACCACGCGCGGCGCTAACTGAGCAACATGCCCGAGCACGCCTTCACCCTCCGCCCCCGCCCCACCGTTCCGGTCGAGGGCGACGCGCCGTTTCCGGTGCGGCGCATCCTCTGCGTCGGCCGCAACTATGCCGCCCACCGGGCCGAGATGGGCGGCGATGACCGTGACCCGCCCTTCTTCTTCGCCAAGCCGGCCGACGCCATCGTGCCGCCCGGCCAGGACGTGCCCTATCCGTCGGCGACGTCCGATCTGCACCACGAGATCGAACTGGTCGTGGCCATCGGGCCGGACGGCATCTTCGGCTATGCGGTCGGCGTCGACCTGACCCGGCGCGACCTGCAAGCTCAGGCAAAAGCCAAGGGCCAGCCCTGGGACGCCGCCAAGGGTTTCGACCACTCCGCGCCGATCAGCGCCATCCGCAAGCTGGCGACGCTTGGCGACGCCGCCATCGGCCTGTCGGTCAACGGCGAGGTGCGCCAGAAGGCCCGCATCGGCGACATGATCTGGTCGGTGCCCGAGATCGTCGAGGAAGCCGGCAAGCTGTGGGACCTGCAGGCCGGCGACCTGATCTTCACCGGCACGCCCGAAGGCGTGGCGGCGGTCAGCAAGGGCGACCTCGTCGAAGGCTCCGTCGAAGGGGTCGGTTCGCTCAGCTTCGAGATCGTCTGATGAAGCTCTACAGCGCCTGGCGCGCCTCCGGGCCCTATCGGTTGCGCATCGCCCTGGCCCTCAAGGGCCTCAGCTACGACTACATCCCCGTCGATCTGGCAGCCGGCGAACAGCGGGGCGAGGCCTACGGCGCCATCAACGCCCAGCACCTGGTCCCCGCGCTTGACGTGGACGGCGAGGTGATGACCCAGACCCTGTCCATCCTCGAATGGCTGGAAGAGACCCATCCCGAACCGGCGCTGCTGCCGAAGGACCCGCTCGATCGGCAACGGGTGCGGGCCATGTGCGACATCGTCGCCTGCGACATCCACCCGCTCAACAACCTGCGCGTCCTCAAGGCGCTGAGCGCCATGGGCATCGCCGAGGACGGCCGCAACAGCTGGGTCGCCCGCTGGATCGACGAGGGGTTTGCGGCATTGGAGCCGATGATCGCCCGGCACGGGGCCGGCTATGCGTTCGGAGAGACGCCGACCATGGCCGACTGCCTGCTGGTCCCGCAGATCTATAACGCCAACCGATTTGGCGTGGACCTGTCGCCCTATCCCGCCCTGGTCGCGGCCGGCGAGTACGCCCTGAAACACCCGGCCATAGCCGGGGCACACCCCAACCTGCAACCTGACGCAAAGGTCTGATCCATGCTCGAGGACCTCAAAGCCAACAACCGCGCCTGGTCGCTGAAAAAGACCCAGGTCGATCCCAACTTCTTCAAGCGGCTGGAGAACCAGCAGAGCCCGAAGTACCTGTGGATCGGCTGTTCCGACAGCCGGGTTCCAGCCAACGAAATCGTCGATCTCGACCCGGGCGAGCTCTTCGTCCACCGCAACGTCGCCAACCTGGCTCCGCCGCAGGACGCCAACTACCTCAGTGTCCTGCAGTTCGCGGTCGATGTGCTGAAGGTCGAGCACATCCTGGTCGTCGGCCACTACGGCTGCGGCGGCGTGGCGGCGGCGGTGGACGGCAAGCGGCGCGGCCTGGTCGATCATTGGCTGCACCCGATCCGCGAGGTGCACGAACACCACCGCCACGACCTCGAGGCCATCGACGGCGACCGCGCCAAGTGGGATCGGCTCGTCGAGCTGAACGTCATCCGCCAGGTCAAGAACGTCGCCTCGGACATCTTCGTCCAGGACGCCTGGGCCCGGGGCCAGACGCTGAATGTGCACGGCTGGGTCTACAGCCTGCATAACGGCCTGGTGAACGACCTGGGCGTCACGGTCAGCAACTTCGACGAAGTGTCGGACCGGCTGTACGACTTTTAGGCTATTCCCCGCCCCGCAGCTTCGCGATCAGGATCTTCAGGTCGACCTTGCCGGTCGACAGCGCTCCGGCCCGGAAGGCCCGGCCGGCGATCCACATGACCAGGGCGACCGTGGCCAGCATCAGGATGCCGGTGGCGATCACCTGCCAGATCGGCGGGCCTGACGCGGCGCGGGCGGTCATCATGAACGGCGTGAAGGGCGGGACCCAGGAGAGGATTTCCAGGGCCGGCGTATCGGGCCGCCGCAGGGCCTGGCTGAGGAAGATCACCGGCACGGTCAGCAGGATCATGATCGGGCCGAGCAGCGTCTGGGCCTCGCGAGTGGTCTCGCAGAAGCTGCCGATGGCGGTGAACACCGAGGCATACATCAGGTAGCCGCAGATCAGATAGAAGGCGAAATAGAACAGCAGCCCATTGCTGAACAGCACCTGGCCGATGCCGGCCGCCTGGTCCGGGGCGAAGATGTTCATCAGCACGGCCCCAACCGCGCCCCAGACGCCGAGAACCGTGAAGGTCACCCCGGCGACGCCGAGGATCTTGCCGAACAGGATCTCCGGCACCGTGGCCGATGACAGCAGCACCTCCAGCACCTTCGACGACTTCTCCTCGATGACGCCGTTCAGCAGGATGCCGGCCCCGGTGAAGATGACGCTCCACAGCAGCATGGCCGCCCCGAAGCCGATCAGCCCCGGCAGGCGGGTCAGCAGTGAGGCCTTGCCGGCCGCCTTGGGCGAGAAGTCGGTGATCTTCGGCTCCAGCGCCTGGGCGTCGGCCAGCAGTCTGGGGCTGACCCCGGCGGCCTCGAGCTTGGCCTGGGTCATGCGGCCGGCGATGGCCTGGCGGATCGATTCTGTGGCGCCGAGCAGCGGGTTGTCGGTCCAGACGTCGACGGCCACCGCTTCGCCCGAGCCATGGATGACGAAGGCGCCGGCCAGCTTGCGCTTGCCCGGCAGGCGGCTGTCACCGGCCAGCCAGGGTTGCAGGGCCGGGCCGATGGCGGCCGGGTCGGCGGGCAGGGTGATGGGCGGGGCGACGACCTCGTTGCGCGGCCGGCCGATGCCGTTTTTCGCGGTCAGCACCTCGGTCACCGGGGCCAGGTAGGCCTGGCCGGGCGTCTGGTCGATCAGCACCAGGGCCGGCGGCGGGGCGGACGCCTCCATCCAGCCGCTGGCCCCCATGACCAGAGCCATGCCCAGCGGCAGGGCCAGCATCGAAAGCCAGAAGCCGACGGTGCGGACATAGGCGACGTATTCGCGCTGGGCGATGCGGAGCAGGCGTCTCATGCGGCCATCTCCGGATGATCGAGCTGTTCGCCGGTGAGGACGATGAAGGCGTCGTGCAGGCTGGGTTCGCGCAGTTCGAAGCGCTGGATGTCGAGGCCGAGCGCGAAAGCCTTCTTCAGCCCCTCCTGTCCCGAGGCGTTGGCTTCCAGCGCGCAAACCAGCCGTTGTCCGCCAGCCTCCAGGGGCGTGGCGGTGACGCCGGCGATGCCGGGCAGGGCGCCGGCGGCGGCGGCGTCCAGCTGGCCCTCCAGCACCAGGGCGCGGGGCGCGCGGGCCTTGGCCTCGGCGACGCTGCCGTCGAAGGCCTTGCGGCCCTTGGCCAGCAGGACGACGTGCTCGCACAGGCGTTCGGCGTGCTGCATCACGTGGGTGGAGAAGACCACCGTGGCGCCGCGCTGGGCGAGCCCCCGGATGGTGGCTTCCAGGGTCTGCTGGTTGACCGGGTCGAGGCCGCTGAATGGCTCGTCGAGGATGACCAGCTCGGGTTCGTGGGCGACGGCGGCGATCAGCTGCACCTTCTGGGCCATGCCCTTGGACAGCTGGCGAATCTGGCGGTTCTGGGCCTCGCCCAGTCCCTGCTCTTCCAGCATGGCGATCGCCCGCTTGCGGGCGAGGGGAGCCGGCACGCCCTTGAGGCCGGCCAGGAAGACGATGGCCTCGATCGGGGTCATGCGGCGGTAGAGGCCGCGCTCCTCGGGCAGGAAGCCGATCCGGTCGCGCACGCTGCGCCCGTCGGGGGCGCCGAGGACATTGAGAGACCCGCTGGTCGGCTCGCTGAGGCCCAGCACCATGCGCAGGGTGCTGGTCTTGCCGGCCCCGTTCGGTCCCAGGAAGCCGAGGATGCGGCCCCGCTGGGCGGTGAAGCTGAGATCATCGACCGCCGTGAACGCGCCGTAGCGCTTGGTCACGTGGGTCAGGGAAAGCGCGGCGTCCATGGGGTCTCCCGTATTGCGGGCAGAGTGCGGCGGTCACAGTTAACTTACTCTGTCATCCTCCGACGCCCGCAGGGCGATCGGGGGACCCAGGGCGGCTCGGGAAAGATTCCCGCGAGTCTTCACGCCGAAAGATGGGTCCCCCGGTCCGCTTCGCGGCCGGAGGATGACAGATCAGGGAAGTGCCGCCGCCCGAACCCGCAGGATCGCATCGACGACCACATCCCGATGCCCCAGCCCCAGCATGCCCGCATGGCTGGCGTCGTCGATGTTGATGTGGAAGCCCGTCTTGCTGACCCGCGCCGGCTCTGACTGGAAGCGCTTCCAGTCCGACAGCGCCCCCTGGCGCTGAGGTCCGGCGGTGACCACCCCGACCGGCAGGGCGGGATCGTACGGCGCCATCACCTTGCCCTGGGCCGAACTGGCCAGCCACAGGCTCACCTCCCGCGCAGACCAGCGGTTATGCCGCCCCGACGCGAAGGCCCGCTTCTTCTCGGCGGCGGCCGTCGGCGGCAGGCCGATGCCATCGCCCATGAAGGGTGCGAGCGGCTTGAACAGCCCCAGGCTCGCCGCCGCCCCGGCGACATGCGAGGCCGTCCCGAAACGGCCGATCCAGGTCCTGGCCACCGGCAGGTCGGCGGCCTCCGGCGGCGCCGCGTCGAGCAGCACCAGGCCGGCGACATCGGCGCGGTTGCGGGCCGTGAACAGCCGCAGGTGCAGCCCGGCCATGGAATGACCGACCAGCAGGTAGGGTCCCTTTTCGCCGGAGGCGGCGAGCAGCTTTTCGAGGTCGCCGACGATGGCTGTGGAGTCCCGCGGGCTGGGCCCCGGATCGGAGCGGCCAAGCCCGGCGCGGTCGTAGGCGCAACTGCGCACGCCCCTGGCGGCGAGGCCTTCCTGCACGGCCCCGAAGTCGGCCGACAGGCCGAAAGCGCCGGCCTCGAAGACGACCAGCGGACCGTCCGCCGTTGCCGGCCCGGCGCAGACAAGGTTCAGATTGCGCCCGCCGATATCGACCAGGCGGCCGGGCGGGTTGGCGGCGGCGAATGCGGACACGAGGCCTCCGAGGGCGATGGCGAGGAGCAGGGCGAGCGCCAGCACGGCGACGCCGCGACTGACCCCCCAGACAGTCCGGCGAACGGCGGTTCTGAGCATGGGGTCAATCTAGGGACGTCCGGGGCCCGCCGTAAGGCCCTATGAGGTCGGGATCGGTTCGTCGTCGGCCGGCGGGGCCTTCACGGCTGCCTTGGGGGCCGGCTTGTTGACCTCCTCGACCATCAGCCTGGGACCGCCGGCCTCCTGCAGGACCCGCAGTTTGGCGCGGGCCTCGGCGGCCTTGGCCGGGTCGCGGGCGACCATCTGGATCGGGCCGGTGTTGGTGATCACCGCACGGACGCGGCCATCGTCGTTCGACGCCAGCTGGACGATGGCGGGACCGCCCTGGCCGGCGGTGTTGTTGGCCGCGGCGCGGACGCTGGCCGGCCAGTTGGAGACCACGGCGACGCGGGTGCGGCCGACCTTGAGGGCGTCCTTGACCGGCAGCAGCTCGGCCGAGGCGAAGCTGCGGCCGATGAACAGGGCCGGATTCATCGGCCGGCCGTTCTGGCGGATTTCGAAATGCAGGTGCGAGCCGGTCGAGCGGCCGCTACCGCCGACATAGGCGATGGTCTGGCCGGCGGTCACCGGCGAGCCGGCCTTCAGGCCCTTCGCCGTGCCCGACAGATGGGCGTAGAAGGAGACGAGGCCGTCCTCATGCTTCACCTCGATGAAGCGGCCGTAGGACAGGCTCATGCCGGTGCGGGTGACGACGCCGGGCAGGGTGGCGGTCACCTGGGTTCCGGCTGGAGCAGCGATATCGACGCCTTCATGCAGCCGGCCGCCCTCTTCCCAGGGCATGCGGCGCATGCCGAACGGGGAGTTGATCGAGAAGCCGGAAACCGGGGCGTTGAAGGCCAGAACCTTCAGCATCGGGTCGCGCGAGGCGGAGACGAGGTGGGGGTTGGCCTTGCCGGCCGATTTGGGGGCCTGTTTGGCGACGACCATGACATCGGAGGGACGGTCGGGGCGCGCGACGCTGCCCATGGCGAAGGCGGCGGTCATCGCGAAGGCGCCGCCGACGATGCCGGCGACGACCGGGATAGCGGCGCTGTAGGGGCTCTTCTGAGCCGATACGCTGGTGTTCACTGGTCAACCTCGTACTGGGCCGCGCCAAAGGTTCGATCAACGAGGTTGGATGATCGGACGCGACAAGGGAGCTCGCCTGGGAGCAGATCGAGCGGCGCATAAGCCCGGTCAATCTGGCGAGATGAGGGCGGCCTAGTACGGGGTTGGTGTCTGAAAAGCAACCTTTCGGGTCGCGCCAGGCCGGCGCGACCCTCAGGTTCGCGGTCGCTAGTGGACCGAAACGGGGGCGAGTTCGTGGGCCAGGGCGGCCGAAATGGCGCTGTCCTTGTCGCTCATTACGGCCAGGCGCTCCCCATCGGCACGGTGCACGGCGTAGAGGGTCTGGTTGGGTTCGAGCTCGACATGGGCCAGGGCCGCGGCCGGCGATGAGGCGATGATCTCGGCGCCGGTCACGGGGCGCACATAGACCAGGCTCGGGCCGCCGAGGGCGGCAAAGGCTTCGTTGGTCAATCTAACGGGTGTCATTGAGACCACCTCCTTCACAAAAGCAACGCGGGACAGGTGCGTATGGTTCAGCCACCGGTCCGGATGGGAATCTTCTGGATCACACGCTCGGCCTTGGGCCGGTCCAGATCGACGTGCAGCAGGCCGTGTTCGAGGGTGGCCTCGCCCACGATCATGCCGTCCGCCAGGATGAAGGTTCGCAGGAACCCCCGGGCCGCGATGCCGCGGTGCAGGAAGGCCCGGTCCTGGCTCTCGGCGCCGTCGCCGCGCTTGCCGGCCACGGTCAGCATCTCGCCCTCGATGGTCACCTCCAGCTGGTCCGGCGAGAAGCCGGCCACGGCCAGGGTGATGCGAAGTCCGCCGCCTTCGCGGGCCTCGACGTTATAGGGGGGATAGCCTTCGGTGGCCGCCCGCTGGGCCCGTTCGATCAGGCCGCGGGTGTGGTCGAAGCCCAGCAGGAAGGGGCTGTCGAACAACACGGTTCGGGTCGTCATCGTCTTCGTCCTCGAGTCCTGTTCAAGCGACTCCCGCCCTGGGTCGGCCCGAGATCGGCGCCAGCCCTTGCGGCTTGAACGATAGGTGGCGATTGTCGGCGGAGTTCGCAAGACGGAGGGGGCGATGCGGGGTTTTGCCGGTCTGGTGTTGGTGGCGGCGTTGGTGGCGGCGCCGGTGATGGCGGCGGAAAAGACGGCGCCCGGCGAAGACATGATGATGCAGGCCAGCAAACTGGCCGAGACCGACCAGGTCACGGCCCTGGCGCTGATGCGCAAGGCGGCGGCCACCGGCGACGCCGAGGCGATCAACGGTCTGGCCGGCTTCCTCTGGATGGGCGTCGGGGCGCCGGCCGATACGGTCGAGGCGACCGCCCTCTACGAACAGGCGATCGCCAAGGGCTCGAAGGTGGCCGCCTCCAACCTCGGTCGCCGGCTGTTGCTCGACGACGATGAGGCCAACGACGCCCGCGCCATCGCCATGCTCAAGCCCCTGGCCCAGGACGAGGTGCTGGCCTCCACCGTGCTCTATCCGATCGGCCGGGCCATGCTGTTCGGCCAGGGCGGGACCAACCCGTTCCTCAAGGGCGGCATGGACCTGCTCGAGATGGCCGAGAACCGCGAGCCGAACAATGCCGATCTCTTCTACCTGCTGGCTCGCGGCTATCAGGCCGGCTGGGGCGAACGGAAGCGGGACGCCGCCCGGTCGGCGAAATACTTCCGCCATGCGGCCGAACTCGGCGACGAGCGGGCCCAGTGGTACTACGGCATGGCCCTGCTCAACGGCGACGGCGTGCGGATGGATGCCCCCGAGGCCTGGACCTGGGTGCGCAAGTCCGGGGAGGGCGGCTATATCGAGGGCCAGATCAGCACGGCGGTGATGCTGGCCGTCGGCCAGGGCGTGCGGGAAGACGACGCCCAGGCCCGAGACTGGTACCGCAAGGCCGCCGAACGCGGCTCGGCCCACGCCCTGCGCGGCCTGGGCCTGATGATGATGACCGGCGAGGGCGGCCCGGTCGATGCCGTGACCGGCCAGGCCTACGCCGAAATGGCCCGCGAGGGCGGCGACAAGAATGCCGGGGTGTTGCTGGAGCAGATGGGGAAGGACCTGTCCGTGGAGGACCGCCGCAAGGCCGAGGAGATCAAGATCGCCTGGAAGCGCAAGTACGGAGATCCCCGCTAGCGCGTGAGCAGCAGGATCGCGATCAACACGGCGAACAGGCCGCCCCAGATCAGCACCGGCTTGAGATAGCCCCAGAGCTTGCGTTGCAGCGGCCTGTTGTTGGTGGCGATCGCATAGACCACCGCGACGGGATAGGCGGCGACAGCGACGACGCCGAACAGGATGTAGAGCCAGGTCGGAACGACGATCATCCGCCACCTCGAAATTTGAACGGACGACATCATCGACCAGTGGTTGAGTCAACCGCGCTGGCGCTCGATCAGATCCCGTATCCTGTTGCCCAGCGCGGCCATCGCGAACGGCTTGGTCATCACCTCCATCCCCGGCGCCAGGTGGCCGTTGCCGACGGCGGCGTTCTCGGCGTAGCCGGTGATGAACAGCACCTTGAGGTCGGGGCGATCGACGCGGGCGGCGTCGGCGACCTGGCGGCCGTTCATGCCGCCGGGCAGGCCGACGTCGGTGATCAGCAGGTCGACCCTCGCGCCGGTGGCCAGAATCTTCAGGCCCTCGGGGCCGTCGGCGGCCTCGAGGGGGCGATAGCCGCTGTCCCGCAGCACCTCGACGATCAGGGCCCGGATGGCCGGCTCGTCGTCGATGACCAGCACCGTCTCGCCGTCGCCGTGGCCGGGCGCCTCCATCTCGGGGCCGCGCACCACCTCGGCCTCGCCATGGAAGCGCGGCAGGTAGAGGCACATGGTCGTCCCTTGGCCGACCTCCGAATAGATCCGCACCTGGCCCCCCGACTGGCGGGCGAAGCCGTAGACCATGGAGAGGCCCAGCCCCGTCCCCTCGCCCAAGGGCTTGGTGGTGAAGAAGGGGTCGAAGGCGCGGGCGATGACCTCGGGAGTCATGCCGGAGCCGGTGTCGGTGATGCAGATCGACAGGTACTGGCCGGGGAGCAGGTCGCGTTCGGCGGCGGCCCGCTGGTCCAGCCATGTGTTGGCCGTCTCGATGGTGATCCGGCCCCCGTCCGGGGCCATGGCGTCACGGGCGTTGATGCAGAGGTTGAGCAGGGAGTTTTCCAGCTGAGAGGGATCGATCCGCGCCGCCCACAGGCCGGCAGCGCCGACGATCTCGACCTCGATATCGGGACCGACGCTGCGCCGGATCAGGTCTTCCATCCCGCCGATCAGCCGGTTGACGTCGGTGGGACGCGGGTCGAGCGTCTGGCGTCGCGAGAAGGCCAGCAGCCGCTGGGTCAGGGCGGCGGCGCGGCGGGCGGCGCCCTGGGCGTTGTCGATGTAGCGGCCCAGCCCGTTCAGGCGGCCATCGCGCAGCCGCATCTCCAGAAGTTCGAGGTTGCCGCTGACGGCGGCCAGCAGGTTGTTGAAGTCGTGGGCCAGGCCCCCGGTCAGCTGGCCGACGGCCTCCATCTTCTGGGCCTGGCGCAGGGCCTCCTCGTTCTGGCGCAGTTCGGCCGTGCGGGCCTCGACCTGCTCCTCCAGGGTGGCGGCCAGGTTGCGAAGCTCGGTCTCGACCCGGCGCCGTTCGGTGGCGGCGCGGGTGCGGTCGGCGACCTCGCGGACCAGGGCCAGCTCTTCTTCGCTCCAGGGCCGGGCCTCCGCGTGGTTGAGGTAGAGCAGGGCGACGAAATCCCCTGCTTCCGTCACCGGCATGTTGACGAAGGCCTGGGCGCTGATCGCCTTGAGGGCGGCGGCGGTGTCGGCCGATCGCGGATCGAGGTGCGCGTCCTCGATCACCACTGTGCGGCCGGCCTTGAGGTCCTCGATGTAAGTGCCGTAGTCCCGGAACTGCAGCACACCGGCCAGGCTCTGGATGCCCGGCGCGTTCCAGTCGCGGGCGATGGTGATGGTCTCGGCCTGCTTATCGATGACCCCATAGCCGGCGCGGCTGACATTCAGGGTGCGGCCGAGGATCTCGGCGGCGGCGAAGGCGAGCTCGTCGGGGTCTTCGAAGTCGCGGATGCGGTCGCCCAGTTCGACGAGCGCCAGGCGGCGCTGTTCGAGAACGGCCCGCTCGGTGACATCGACCCCTTCGAGGAAGATGCCGCTGACCTGGCCGTCGGCGTCGCGGATCGGCTGATAGACGAAATCGAGCCTGCGCTGATCGATCGGGCCCCCCGGCTCGTGCTGCAGCCCGATCTCGGCGTTGCTGGCGACGAAGGCTTCTCCGGTCTGGTAGACCCGGTCAAGCAGGCCGACAAATCCCTGGGCGACGGCCTCCGGCAGGGCCTGCTCCACCGTCAGCCCCAGCACCGGCCGGTGACCGACCAGCTTCATGTAGGCGGGGTTGGCGAGGTCGATGCGGTGCTCGGGACCGCTCAGCATGGCCATGAAGCTGGGAGCCTGGTCGAACAGACGGGCGAACTGCTCCCGTTGCGACCCCAGGGCGGAGATGGCGCGAACCTTGTCGGTGGTCTCGGTGACCACCCCATAGACGCCGCCGACGGTTCCGCTGCCGTCGCGCACCGGATTGTAGGAGAAGTTGAAAAAGGCTTCGACGGTCTCGCCGTCCCGGACCAGGGGCACCGGCAGGTCCTCGAACCGCTGGGCCTCGCCCCGCAGGACCTGATCGAACAGCGGCCCGACGGTGGGCCAGGCGTCGGCCCAGACCTGCGCGGTCGGAGCGCCCAGGGCGCCCGGGCCCTTGTCGGCCAGGATGGGCATGAAGGCGTCGTTGCACATCCAGATCAGCGACGGGCCCCAGGCGATGAACATGCCGTGCCGGGAGTCCAGCATCAGGGCGACGAGGGTGCGCAGCCCCTCGGGCCAGGTTTCCGGCCCGCTGATCGGCGTGGCGGCCCAGTCGAAGGCGCGCATGCGCCGGCCCATCTCGCCGCCGCCGGCGAGAAACCACGGCGTGGCGCCGCCCTGGTCGCCCTCAACTGTCACGAAATCGGCCCCGACATGATCCGCCCCCGGGGCGACGCAACTGCCCGCAAGTCAGAATACGTCAGCTACCCGACGGTTCCGGTTGAAGAGGGGAAAAATGGAAAGGGCCGCATCCTCGTCGGATGCGGCCCTTATGGTGGAGCTAAGCGGAGTCGAACCGCTGACCTCTTGAATGCCATTCAAGCGCTCTACCAGCTGAGCTATAGCCCCGAAAGTTCGGGCTCGTCGTCGGTGGCCCGGCGGCGAGAGGCGGGGTCTTAGTCTGTCAGCTTTCGCCGATCAAGCCTTCCCCGCCAGTTTTTTTCCGCTGCGGGCCGGGACGTGTCGAAACGTCCCGGCCGCATTGGAAAATTGTCAGACGTCGTCGTCGCCCTCGCCGGGCAGGCCGTCGATCTCGTCTTCCGGGAAGTCGTCGTCGTCTTCGTCCTCGAGGAACGGCACGTCGTCGGCTTCTTCCTCGTCGAGGGTTTCCTCGTCGTCGGCGAAATCGACGCCGATGTCGTCGGCCGGCTTGGCGGCGGCGTCGCCTTCCTCATCGTCCGTTTCGAGCGGCTCGGCGGCGGCCTCGTCGTCGATTTCCGGCGTGGTGTCGGGTTCTTCCTCGAAGCCGTCCTCGTCTTCGGGGGCGACCTTCTTCTTGGTTTCGGCGGCGTCTTCGTCTTTTTCGACCTCGTCCTCGTAATCGACGGGCGTGGCGCGGGCGCGCACGCGGCGGTTACGCACCGCTTCTTCCGGATCGAACGAGTCGCCGCACTTGGGGCAAACCGCCGGGCGGCGGTTCAGGTCATAGAATTTCGCCGAGCAGGTCGGGCAGAGCTGCTTGACGCCGAGTTCTGGGCTGGCCAAAGCGGGCGGCCTCTCTATGTGGGGTGTTGGAAAAGCGGCGGCTCCCTTGCCACGCGACAGGGGCGCTGTCAAAAGGCTTTCCCCCAATTCCAGCCTGCAACGACGGGAGCCGAAGCCTCGGCATGACCAACGCCGCCCTCCGAGCCCGCCCCGGCGCGGCCCTGCGCGGAACGATCCGCGTGCCCGGCGACAAGTCGATTTCCCACCGGGCATTGATCCTGGGGGCCTTGGCGAGCGGGACGACCACCATCACCGGCCTGCTCGAAGGCGACGATGTGCTGGCCACGGGCCGGGCCATGCAGGCCTTCGGCGCAAAGGTCACACGCACCGGCGAAAAGGCCTGGACGGTCGAGGGCCAGGGCGGCTTCGCCGAACCGGCCGACATCATCGACTGCGGCAACGCCGGCACCGGGGTGCGGCTGATCATGGGGGCCGCGGCCGGGTTCGACCTGCGGGCGACCTTCACCGGCGACGCCTCGCTGAAGAAGCGGCCGATGGGGCGGGTGCTGACCCCCCTCGGCCTGATGGGCGCCAACTGGCTGTGCCGGGAGGGCGGGCGTCTGCCCCTGACCCTCGGCGGCGGCGGGCTGACCGGCATCCGCTATGTACTGCCGATGGCCTCGGCCCAGGTGAAGTCGGCGGTGCTGCTGGCCGGACTGAACGCGGCCGGCGAAACCCTGGTGCTGGAGCCGGAAGCCACCCGCGATCACACCGAACGGATGCTGCGGGCCTTCGGGGCGGTGGTCGAGGTGTCGGACGAAGCGGAAGGCCGGCTGATCAGGCTGGCGGGCGGCCAGAGGCTGACAGGCTGCCACGTCGATGTGCCCGGTGATCCGTCCTCGGCCGCCTTCCCGCTGGTCGCGGCGCTGATCACCCCCGGCTCCGAGGTGACGGTCGAGGGCGTCATGCTCAACAGCCTGCGCACCGGCCTGTTCGACACCCTGATCGAGATGGGCGCCGACCTGACCATCGCCAACCGCCGCGATGCCGGCGGCGAGGCGGTCGGCGACATCACCGCCCGGTCCTCGGACCTGAGGGGCGTGGTCGTGCCGCCCGAGCGGGCGCCGGCGATGATCGACGAGTATCCCATCCTGGCCGTCGCGGCCGCCTTCGCCTCCGGCGCGACGGTGATGCGCGGCGTCGGCGAGATGCGGGTCAAGGAAAGCGACCGGATCGCGCTCATGGCCAATGGCCTGGCCGCCTGCGGCATCGGTGTCGAGGAGGAGCCGGAGGGCTTCACCGTGGTCGGCACGAAGGGGGCCAATCACCCGGTCCGCGGCGGGGCGAGGGTCGTCACCCACGGTGATCACCGGATCGCCATGAGCCACCTGGTGCTGGGCCTGGCCGCCCAGGGCGACATCGAGGTCGATGAGCCCGGCATGATCGCCACCAGCTTCCCGGGGTTCGTGGACCTGATGAGCGGCCTGGGGGCTGACGTCGGATGAATTCCCGTTCGATCGTGAGTTCACCTCTGGGCTTCCTTCTCCCCTCGCGGGAGAAGGTGGCGCCGAAGGCGTCGGATGAGGGGGCTCCCCGGGCGCCGACACGGCCCTTCGCCAACACCCCTGCGCGGCTGAAAGACCTATCGACCCCTCATCCGGCGCTTCGCGCCACCTTCTCCCGCAAGGGGAGAAGGGACCTCTCACGGCAACTGACCCTGTCTTGGGCGCCGGTTGTCATCTGCGATAGCCTCGCCTCGAGAGGGAGGGCCTTCCGATGGGCTTCGTGATCGCCGTCGATGGCCCCGCCGCCTCCGGCAAGGGCACCATCGCCACCAGACTGGCGGCCCTCTACGGCTATCCGGTTCTCGACTCGGGCCTGCTCTATCGCGCCGTCGGGGTTCGCCTGCTGGCCGAGGGCGGGGACCTGTCCGACATGGACCACGCCACCCGCGTCGCAAAGACGCTCGATCCCGCCACCCTGGAGAACCCCGAGGTCCGCACCCGGGCCGCCGGCGAGGCCGCCAGCCGGGTGGCCGCCTATACGCCGGTCCGCGAGGCCCTGCGGGCCTTCCAGCGGACCTTCGCGACCCAGGAGCCGGGCGTGGTCATCGATGGCCGCGATATCGGCACCGTCATTGCCCCACAAGCAGATGCAAAGCTGTTCGTCACCGCCTCGCCGGAGGTGCGCGCCACCCGCCGCTGGAAACAGCTGACCGGCCAGGGCGAACAGGTGACCTATGAGGACATCCTCGCCGATATCCGCATCCGCGATGAGCGGGACTCGGCCCGCAGCGACAGCCCGATGGTCATCGCCGATGACGCGGTGTTGCTAGACACCACCGAAATGGATATAGACCGCGCCTTCGATGCGGCCCGCCGCATTGTCGAGACGGCGCGTGGCCAAAAGGCCTAATCCAACCGCGCCGCACCTCTGAAACCGCGGGCCCTTCAGTACCCCACCTGACTCAACCGAACGCCCGGACTCCAAGGCCTCGCGCCATCCGTCGTTCCCCAACAGAGACGTAAGTAGCCACATGGCTGATGATATGAACTTCAACCCGACCACCGCCGACTTCGAGGCGCTCCTCAACGAAAGCCTTGGCGGCGCCAGCGATTTCGCTGAAGGCACCGTGATCAAGGGCAAGGTTGTCGGGATCGAAAAGGACGTCGCGATCATCGACATCGGTCTGAAGACCGAGGGCCGGATCAGCGTCAAGGAATTCGGCGTCGACGCCGACGGCAAGGCCACCCTGAAGGTCGGCGACACCGTCGAGGTCTTCCTCGAGCGCGTCGAGAACGCCCTCGGTGAAGCCGTCATCAGCCGCGAAAAAGCCAAGCGCGAAGAAGCCTGGACCCGTCTGGAAGAAGTCTTCGCCCGCAACGAGCCGGTCAACGGCGCCATCGTCGGCCGCGTCAAGGGCGGCTTCACCGTCGACCTGGGCGGCGCCAGCGCCTTCCTGCCCGGCAGCCAAGTCGACATCCGCCCCGTGCGCGACGTCGGCCCGCTGATGGGCAAGGAACAGCCCTTCGCCATCCTGAAAATGGACCGTCCGCGCGGCAACATCGTCGTCTCGCGTCGCGCCATCCTGGAAGAAGCCCGCGCCGAACAGCGCACCGAGCTGGTCAGCCAGCTGCAAGAGGGTGAAATCCGCGAAGGCGTCGTCAAGAACATCACCGACTACGGCGCGTTCGTGGACCTCGGCGGCATCGACGGCCTGCTGCACGTCACCGACATGAGCTGGAAGCGCGTCAACCACCCGAGCCAGGTGCTCGCGGTCGGCGACACGGTGAAAGTCCAGATCGTCAAGATCAACCCCGACACCCAGCGCATCAGCCTCGGCATGAAGCAGCTGCAGTCGGACCCGTGGGACGGCGTCGAAGCCAAGTACCCGGTCGGCGCCAAGTTCACCGGCCGCATCACCAACATCACCGACTACGGCGCGTTTGTTGAGCTGGAAGCCGGCGTTGAAGGTCTGGTGCACGTCTCGGAAATGTCCTGGACCAAGAAGAACGTCCACCCCGGCAAGATCGTCTCCACCTCGCAGGAAGTGGACGTCATCGTGCTCGACGTCGACAGCTCCAAGCGCCGGGTCAGCCTGGGCCTCAAGCAGGCCGCGGCCAACCCGTGGGAGAAGTTCCTGGCCGATCACCCGATCGGTTCGACCGTCGAAGGCGAAGTCAAGAACGCCACCGAGTTCGGCCTGTTCATCGGCCTGGACGGGGAAATCGACGGCATGGTCCACCTGTCCGATCTGGACTGGGCCGTGTCGGGCGAAGAAGCCCTGGCCAAGTACAAGAAGGGCGACATGGTCAAGGCGCGCGTTCTCGACGTCGACGTCGAGAAGGAACGCATCAGCCTGGGCGTCAAGCAACTGGCCGGCGACCCGCTGGCCGGCGACAGCTTCCGCAAGGGCCAGACCGTCACCTGCACCGTCACCGAAATCACCTCGGGTGGTATCGAAGTGAAGTTCGGTGAAGAAGACGCCCCGATGACCGCCTTCATCCGTAAGTCGGACCTGTCGCGCGATCGTCAGGAGCAGCGTCCGGAACGCTTCGCCGTCGGCGACCGCGTCGACGCCCAGGTCACCGCCATCGACAAGGCCGCCCGTCGGGTGTCCGTCTCGATCAAGGCCCTGGAGATGATGGACGAGAAGGCCGCCATCGAGCAGTACGGGTCTTCGGACTCGGGCGCTTCGCTGGGCGACATCCTCGGCGCGGCCCTGCGCGAGAAGGCCTCGAAGGACTAAACCCTTCGCAGCCTAATCGGCATCTACGTATTGCGGCGGCCGGGGCGACCCGGCCGCCGTTTTCGTTTCCGCCATCAGGGGCTCGCCGCCCGGCTGGATATCGAGGCTGGCCCAGCTGGCCCCGGCGCCGCGGGCGGCGGCCAGGCCGGCGACCGACCGCACCCCGTGAATCAGCACGCCCGGGCCGATGGTCTGCAGCAGCAGCACCCGGCGCAGCATGGCGGCCTCATCCTCGGCGTTGTCGATCCGGTCGGCCTCGACGGCGGCGCCGGTGAATCCGCAATCGGCCAGATGCCCGAGCACCGATGCCTGCGACGGGGTTCGGGCCAGCACGCCGCGGAAGATGGGCTTCAGGGCGCCGACCGCCTCGCGCAGCGCCGCCGGCGGCACGCCGGGCTCCAGGCCGACCACCTCGCAGAGGGCCAGCACGCCATGGTCGATCTGGCCGGTGGCGACGCGGCGCAGCAGCCGGCGGCGCGATTTTTCGGCCCGCAGTGTGCTCCAGCTGAGCGGAATCATCATCAGCGGCGGCCGCTCGCCGGGGACCGGCGGCTCGAGAGCGGCGAAGGCGGCGTCGAGGACGGCCAGGTCGACCCGCTCGGCATCGACGGTGTTGAGGCTGGCGAGGCTGAGCCGCCGCTTGGCGCCGTCGGCCTCGATGAGGCGGTAGGAGAGGGCCCGGCCGCGCAGGCTGCCCTCCTTCAGCCCGATGGCCGGCCGCAGTCGCCCGTCGATGATCAGGTCGACGCCGACCGACGAGGCCAGCCGGGCGCGCACGCGGGGACCTCGCATGGCCTCCAGACCCGTGGCGGGGGTCGGCGACGATCGCGCCTGGGGGGAATGCTGCATGTTTAAGCGCCTATACTCGTCCTGAGTATAGATTGGCAGCCTTGCTCCCGTTTTAACGGCCGCAAATATCACGCAACCCCTTGAAGACTCAGGGTGAGTTGGGCAAAGGTCCGTTCGCCGACAGGCGGGGATACCGGGGATAGCATGATCAAGTCCGAGCTGATCGCCAGTCTGGCGGCGGAAAACCCGCACCTGACCCAGCGCGATGTGGAACGCGTCGTCGGCGTCATCCTTGAAAGGATGATCGCGGCGCTGGAAGGCGGCGGCCGGGTCGAGCTGCGCGGCTTCGGGGCTTTTTCGGTCCGCTCGCGTCCCGCCCGTTCGGGCCGCAATCCGCGCACCGGCGAAACGGTGGACGTGCGGGCCAAACATGTGCCCTTCTTCAAGAGCGGCAAGGAACTGCGGGCCCGGCTGAACGCCGACTGACCCGCCACTAGCGGAGATCGGTCATGAGTGTGGTCAGCGAATTTCGGCAATTCATCTCGCGCGGCAACGTCATCGACCTGGCGGTCGGGGTCATCATCGGCGCGGCCTTCGGCAAGATCGTCACCGTGCTGGTCGATGGCGTCATCATGCCGCCGATCGGGCTGCTGCTCGGCAAGGTCGATTTCTCAGACCTGAAGATCGTGCTGGCCCCCGAGGACGCGGCGACCAAGACGGCCGAGGTGGCCATCGCCTACGGGTCGTTCATCAACACCATCATCCAATTCCTCATCGTGGCTTTCGCCGTCTTCCTGCTGGTCAAGCTGGTCAACGCTGCTCGGCGCAAGGAAGCCGAAGGGCCCGCGCCGAGCGCCCCGCCGGCCCCGACGCCCAGCGAGGAGCTGCTGACCGAGATCCGCGACCTGCTGGCGGCGCAGCGGGCTGCTCCGCCGGTGGCGAAGGTGGTTCCGGTGAAGGCCGAGGCTGTACCGGCCGTCGTGCGCAAGCCGGCGGTGAAGAAGCCGGCCGCGCCAAAGAAAGCTTGATCCTTCTCCCGCTTGCCGGGAGAAGGTGGCCCCCGAAGGGGGTCGGATGAGGGCAGCACCGGCCCTCAATGGTTCCAAGAGAGCAGGCCGACCTTGCAGCGCCACAACGCGAGTCCTCAGCGCCCGCCGGTGCTGCCCTCATCCGACCGCTTCGCGGCCACCTTCTCCCGGCAAGCGGGAGAAGGATAATCATGGCCGGCGCCAAGATCTGCGGGTTAAGCACCGCTGATACCGTCGAGGCGGCCATCGCCAACGGCGCCGAGTGGCTGGGCCTCAACTTCTTCGAGCCCAGCCCCCGCTATGTCTCGCCCGAAGCCGCCGGCCGCCTGGCCCTGCAGGCCCGCCGCGATGGCCCGCGACGCCCGCCGGCCCTGGTGGCCGTGACCGTCGATCCGTCCGACGCCCTGATCGACGACATCGTCCAGGCCATGCGACCCGACTTCATCCAGCTTCACGGCAAGGAAACGCAGGCCCGGGCCCAGGCCATCCGCACCCGCACCGGCGTCGGCATCATCAAGGTGCTGTCCGTCTCCGACGCAGCCGACATCGCCCGCGCCGACAAATGGGACGGCCTCGCCGACCACCTGATGTTCGACGCCCGGCCGCCGGCCGGCAGCGACCTGCCCGGCGGCATGGGCGCCCGCTTCGACTGGACCTTGCTGGCCGGCAAGCGTTACGCCCGGCCGCACTTCCTGGCCGGCGGGCTCGATCCGTGGAATGTGAAAGAGGCTTTGACTCTGTCGAACGCCCCGATCGCGGACGTTTCCTCTGGCGTGGAGCGGGGTCGGGGGATAAAGGACAGCGCCTTGATCAAGGCCTTCCTCGACGCCGTCCGCAGTCTGTGAGCACCCTTTGAACGCCGCCAGTAAACCGAACGATTGGAACAGTCTGCCCGACGCGCGCGGCAAGTTCGGCGAGTTCGGCGGCCTCTATGTCGCCGAGACCCTGATGCCGCTGGTGCTGGGCCTGGGCGAGGCCTACGCCGCCGCCAAGGCCGACCCCGAGTATCAGGCCGAGCTGGCCTGGTTCCACAAACACTACACCGGCCGCCCGAGCCCGCTGTATTTCGCCGAACGGCTGACCGCCTACTACGGCGGCGCGAAAATCTACTTCAAGCGCGACGAGCTCAATCACACCGGCAGCCACAAGATCAACAATGCGCTCGGCCAGATCCTGCTGGCCCGCCGCATGGGCAAGACCCGGATCATCGCCGAGACCGGGGCCGGCCAGCACGGCGTCGCCACCGCCACCGTCTGCGCCCGCTTCGGCCTGCCCTGCGTCGTCTACATGGGCGCCACCGATGTGGAGCGGCAGAAGCCCAACGTCTTCCGCATGAACCTGCTGGGCGCCGAAGTGCGCCCCGTCACCTCCGGCACCGGCACCCTCAAGGACGCCATGAACGAGGCGATGCGCGACTGGGTGACCAACGTCGAGGACACCTACTATCTGATCGGCACCGCCGCCGGCCCGCACCCCTATCCGGCCATGGTCCGCGACTTCCAGTCGATCATCGGCATCGAGGCCCGCGCCCAGATCCTCGAGCAGGAAGGCCGCCTGCCCGACGCCGTGGTCGCCTGCATCGGCGGCGGCTCCAACGCCATCGGCCTGTTCCACCCCTTCCTGGCCGACGAGGGCGTGCGGCTGATCGGCGTCGAGGCGGCCGGCCACGGCATCGAGACCGGCGCCCACGCGGCCTCCCTGACCGGCGGTCGCCCCGGCGTCCTGCACGGCAACAAGACCTACCTGCTGCAGGACGACGACGGCCAGATCATCGACGCCCACTCGATCAGCGCCGGCCTCGACTATCCGGGCATCGGTCCGGAACACAGCTTCCTGCACGAGACGGGCCGGGCCGAATACGTCTCGGCGACCGACAAGGAGGCGCTGGCCGCCTTCCAGCTGTGCGCCGAGCAGGAGGGCATCATTCCCGCCCTCGAACCGGCCCACGCCCTGGCCCGCGTCGGCGAGCTGGCGCTGGAGCTCGGCAAGGACGGCGTCATCGTGATGAACATGTGCGGCCGCGGCGACAAGGACATCTTCACCGTCGCCGAAGCCCTGGGGCGGACGATTTGAGCAACACCCGTATCGACAGGCGCTTCGCGGCTCTCGCCGCCGAGGGCCGCGCCGCTTTCGTCGCCTATGTGATGGGCGGCGATCCGGATTTCGACCAGTCGCTGGAGATCGTGCGCGGCCTGCCCGCCGCCGGCGTCGACATCATCGAGCTGGGCTTCGCCTTCTCCGATCCGATGGCCGAGGGGCCGTCGATCCAGCGCGCCGCCCTGCGGGCGCTGAAGGCAGGCATGACGCTCAACCGGACGCTCGACCTGGTGGCCGAGTTCCGCAAGGGCGACAACGACACCCCCATCGTGCTGATGGGCTACCTCAACCCGCTGTTCAGCGCCGGCTATGACAAGTTCGCCGCCCGCGCCGCCGAGGCCGGGGTCGATGGCCTGATCTGCGTCGACTGTCCGCCGGAAGAGGCAGACGAGCTGACCGACGCCCTCGAGGCTAACGGCCTGTCGCTGATCCGCCTGGCGACGCCGACCAGCGACGACAAGCGCCTGGTCACCCTGGTCAAGCGCACCTCGGGCTTCGTCTACTATGTCTCCGTCGCCGGCGTGACCGGGGTGAAGGCGGCGGACGCCACTGCCGTTGCGCCGGCCGTGGCGCGGGTCAAGGCGGCGTCGGGCCTGCCGGTGGCCGTCGGGTTCGGCATCCGCACGCCGGAACAGGCCGCCGCCGTGGCGAAAATCGCCGATGGCGTGGTGGTCGGCTCGGCGTTTGTGGACGCCGTGCAGGACGCCCTTGAAGGCAAAACGAACGAAAACGTGACCGCGAGCGTTCTTTCCAAAGCGAAGGCATTGGCGAAAGCTGTGCGTTCGGCGAGAGTCGGTCAGGCTTGAGGCTTCAAAGACGATGGCTATGGCAGAATCCAAGGGCGACAAGCCCACCCGTCCTCCCACGACCGGCAAGGAACGTGGCGGCGGCTGGCTGAGCCGGATCGCCCCCGGGGTGCGCGGGGCCTTCGCCAAGCGCGAGACGCCCGAGAACCTGTGGGTCAAATGCCCCGACACCGGCGAGATGATCTATCGCCCGGACCTGGAGGCCGCCCTGTGGGTGACGCCGGCCGGCCGGCACATGCGGATCGGCTCGAAGCAGCGGTTCGAATACACCTTCGATGGCGGGACCTATGAAGCCCTGCCGACCCCCGAGGTGCCGGAAGATCCGCTGAAGTTCTTCGACGGCAAGCCCTATCCCGAACGCCTGGCCGCCGCCCGCAAGGCGACCGGCGCCCCCGACGCCGTGGCTATCGCCGCCGGCAAGATCCGGGACGTGCCGGCGGTGGTGCTGGTCCAGGACTTCGCCTTCATGGGCGGGTCGCTCGGCATGGCCGCCGGCGAGGCCTTCATCGCCGCCGCCCGCGAAGCCGTCAAACGCCAGTGCCCGATGGTCGCCTTCACCGCCGCCGGCGGCGCGCGGATGCAGGAAGGCACCCTCAGCTTGATGCAGATGGCCCGCACGACCCTGGCCATCCAGGAACTCAAGGCGGCGAAACTGCCCTACATCGTGGTGCTCACCGACCCGACCACGGGCGGGGTGACCGCCAGCTACGCCATGCTGGGCGACATCCATCTGGCCGAACCCGGCGCCCTCATCGGCTTCGCCGGTCCGCGCGTCATCGAACAGACCATCCGCGAGACCCTGCCGCCGGGCTTCCAGCGGTCGGAATACCTCGTCGAGAAGGGCATGGTCGATCGCGTCGTGCCCCGCGGCGACCTGCCGGCCATCCTCGGCAGCCTGATGGGCACCCTGATGATGGGGCGCGCCCGCAAGGCCGCCTGACCCTTCCTCCCGCCGGGAGGCCAAGCCTTGACCGACCACCTGCTCCCCCATGACGCGGCGCTGGAGCGCCTGCGCCTGCTGCATCCCAAGCTGATCGACCTGTCGCTCGGCCGCATGCGGCGGCTGTGCGCGGCCCTGGGCGATCCTCAGCGCAATTTCCCGCCGGTGGTCCATGTGGCCGGCACCAACGGCAAGGGCTCGACGGTGGCCTTCCTGAGGGCCATGGCCGAGGCGGCGGGCCTGCGGGTGCATGTCTTCACCTCGCCGCACCTTGTCCGCTTCGCCGAGCGCATCCGTCTGGCCGGGACCCTAATTGCCGACGAGCACCTCGCCCGCGTCCTGGAGACGGTCGAAGCGGCCAACGCCGGCGAACCGATCACCTTCTTCGAGATCACCACGGCCGCCGCCTTCCAGGCCTTCAGCGAGGTGCCCGCCGATCTGATCCTGCTGGAGGTGGGGCTCGGCGGCTCACTCGACGCCACCAACGTCATCGAGGCCCCGGCGGTGAGCGTCATCTGCCCGGTCGATCACGACCACCGCGAGTTCCTCGGCGACTCCATCACCGCCATCGCCGGCGAGAAGGCCGGGATTATCAAGCGCGGCCGGCCGGTCGTCACCGGCTGGCAGGGCGAGGAGGCCTTCGAAGTGATCGAGGCCCGGGCCAGGGCCCTGGGCGCGCCGCTCACCGCCATGGGCCGCGACGTCGATGCCTATGTCACGGCCGGCCGCCTGACCGTCCAGGCCGAGGACCGGTTGCTCGATCTGCCGATGCCCTCCCTGCCGGGCCCGCACCAGATCGCCAACGCCGGCGTCGCCGCCATCGCCGCTCTGGCCCTGCACCTCCCCGAGGAAGCCATCGCCAGGGGCGTCGAGACCGCCCGGTGGCCGGCGCGGATGCAGCGCCTGACCGCCGGCCCCCTGGCGGCCAGGGCCCGCGCCGCCAACACCGACCTGTGGCTGGATGGCGGCCACAACGCCCACGCCGCCCGCGCCCTGGCGGACGCCCTGCGCGACCTTCAGGCCCGCGATGGCCGCGAGGCGGTGCTGATTTGCGGCCTGCTGACCAACAAGGACGCCGAGGCCTTCTTCGACGCCTTCCGGACCCTGAACCCCCGGATCATCGCCACCGCCTTCAGCGCCGATGCGGCCAGTCCGCCGGAGCGGCTGGTTTCGGCCGCCAGCGCCGCCGGCCTGCGGGCCAGCGCGGCGGAGTCTGTCGAGGCGGCGCTGGACCAGGCGCTGGCGGTCGAGGGCCTGGCGCCCCGGGTGATGATCTGCGGCTCGCTGTACCTGGCCGGCGAGGTTCTCGCCCTCAGCCGCGAAACCTGGCCGGATTAGCCGAGCACAAAGTCTCCCGCCGCCGGCGGCGGCAGCTTCAAGCCTCCGATCAAGGCCCGCAGCGCCAGGCGGTAGCCGGGGAAGCTCTCACGGTCGGCGGTCAGGGCTACCCGATCGAACAGGGCGGCGAGCAGGTCGGCCAGCGGCGCGACGGGCAGCTCCGGCACGATGCCGGCCGCCACGATCTGGCGCAGGCCGGCTTCAAGCTTGGCCTTCAGGTGCTGGCCGCGAAGCGCCTCGATGCGTTCGGTGCCCAGCACGCTGGCTCCCTCCACCAGCAGGATGCGGCGCCGGCCGGGCTCGGCCATGGCCAGCACATAGGCCTCGCCGCCGAGGATCAGCTGCTCGACCGGGTCAGGGTTGGTCTGGGAGGCCTTGCCCATCCGCTGGCCGACGTCGGCCAGTTCGGCATTGACGACGCCGGCGAAGACAGCGGCCTTGTCCGGGAAGTGGTGATACATCGCCCCGCGCGTCACCTTGGCGGCGGTGACGATGGCCGGGGTCGAGGCGGCGGCGTAGCCCTTCTCGGCGAACAGCTGGCGGGCGGCCCACAGGATCTTGCCGCGGGTCTCGCGGCTGCGCTGGGCGTTGGGGCGGCGTTCGGGCATGGTTGGTAAGATACAGCCTGCCTGTTTGTAAGCAAGTGAGGCTTCGACGGAGTTGGGGCGGTTTCGCTCTCCGCCCTCTGGGCGGAGGACGGTTCGGAGCGTGAGCGACGGACCAGGAGGCGGGCCCACCGGCGTTCGAAGGTTTGCGTGTTTCCTTGTCCGCAAGCGGCAGCGGTCGCACCTCACATCCGCCGGTGGAAGTCCCGCCTCGGTTTGGCTCGCTTGCAGCGCTCGCCAAAGCCACTCCGCCCCAGGGGCGGAGAGCGGACGCGAGAGGGCCTCACGCAACGAAAAAGGGCGGCTCAGCTGAGCCGCCCTTTCCGTATCTCAGCGGTAGCCGTGGCGCTTACGCGTCGGCGGCTTCCTGCTTGGCCGACAGGTCTTCGCCGGTTTCCTGGTCGACGATCTTCATCGACAGCTTGGTCTTGCCGCGATCGTCGAAGCCGATGAGCTTGACCTTGACCATCTGGCCTTCGGTCAGCACGTCCTGCGGGCGAGCCACGCGTTCGTTGCTGATCTGGCTGACGTGGACGAGGCCGTCCTTGGCGCCGAAGAAGTTCACGAAGGCGCCGAAGTCGACGACCTTGACGACCTTGCCGTTGTAGATCGCGCCGACTTCCGGTTCGGAAGCGATCGACTTGATCCAGTCGCGGGCGGCGTCGATCTTGGACTGCTCGGAAGCAGCGATCTTGATCGTGCCGTCGTCCCCGATGTCGACCTTGGCGCCGGTGGTGGCGACGATCTCGCGGATCACCTTGCCGCCGGTGCCGATCACTTCACGGATCTTGTCCGCGGCGATCTTCATAGTCTCGATCTTCGGCGCGTACTCGCCCAGCTCTTCGCGGGGCGCGTCCATGGCCTTGTTCATTTCGCCGAGGATGTGATCACGGCCTTCCTTCGCCTGGGCGAGGGCCTGCTTCATGATCTCGATGGTGATCCCGGAGATCTTGATGTCCATCTGCAGCGAGGTGATGCCATCGCTGGTGCCGGCCACCTTGAAGTCCATGTCGCCGAGGTGATCTTCGTCGCCCAGGATGTCGGACAGAACGGCGAAGCCGTCGCTTTCCAGGATCAGGCCCATGGCGATGCCCGAGACCGGACGGATCAGCGGAACGCCCGCGTCCATCATGGCCAGCGAGGAACCACAGACGGTGGCCATCGAGGACGAGCCGTTCGACTCGGTGATCTCGGAGACCAGGCGGATGGTGTAGGGGAAGTCTTCCTTGGCCGGCAGCATCGGGCGCAGGGCGCGCCAGGCCAGCTTGCCGTGGCCGATTTCGCGGCGGCCGGGGCTGCCCATCCGACCGGTCTCACCGACCGAGTAGGGAGGGAAGTTGTAGTGCAGCAGGAAGCTTTCCTTGTAGGTGCCTTCCAGGGCGTCGATGAACTGCTCGTCGTCGCCGGTGCCGAGGGTCGCGACCACCAGGGCCTGCGTCTCGCCGCGGGTGAACAGGGCCGAGCCGTGGGTGCGCGGCAGGATGCCGACTTCACCGAGGATCGGACGCACGGTCTTCACGTCACGGCCGTCGATGCGGATGCCGGTGTCGAGGATGGCGCGCCGCACGACGTCGGCTTCCAGTTCCTTGAACACGCCGGCCAGCTTCAGCGGGTCATGGCCGTCCGGATTGGCTTCGCTCTTGGCGAGGGCGGCGATGGCCTTCTTCTTGGCGGCGCCGATCGCTTCGTAGCGGTCCTGCTTCTTCTGGATCTTGTAGCCGGCGATGATGTCTTCGCCGACCAGCGGCTTCATCGCCGCCTTGATGGCGTCGGTGTCTTCCGGCTCAAAATCGAAGGCGTCCTTGGCGGCGTGCTCGGCCAGGTCGATGATGCCCTGGATGACCGGCTGCATGCCGTCGTGCGCGAACTGGATGCCGCCCAGAACGGTGGCTTCGTCCAGTTCCTGGATTTCCGACTCGACCATCATCACGGCGTCGGCGGTGCCGGCCACGACGAGGTCCATCTTCGAGCCCTTCAGCTCGTCGGCGGTCGGGTTCAGGATGTAGGCACCATCGACATAGGCGACGCGGGCGGCGGCGATCGGGCCCATGAAGGGGGCGCCGGAGATCACCAGGGCGGCCGAGGCGGCGACCATGGCGATGATGTCGGGATCGTTCTCGAGGTCATGCTGCAGCACGGTGCAGACGACCTGGACTTCGTTCTTGAAGCCCTTGACGAACAGCGGGCGGATCGGACGGTCGATCAGGCGGGAGACGAGCGTCTCCTTTTCCGACGGACGGCCTTCGCGCTTGAAGAAGCCGCCGGGGATCTTGCCGGCCGCGAAGGTCTTTTCCTGATAGTTGACGGTCAGGGGGAAGAAGTCCTGGCCGGGCTTTTGCGTCTTGGCGAAGACGGCGGTGGCCAGGACGACGGTTTCGCCCATGGTGGCCAGAACGGCGCCATCAGCCTGACGGGCGATGCGGCCGGTTTCGAGGGTGATGGACTTGCCGCCCCACTCGATGGTTTTGCGTCGAATCTCGAACATTTTGAGGAGTCTTTCTTCTCTCAATCCCGTGCGGCGTATTCCGGACGGGGGTGGACAGGGATGGAGCCCAGCGGGCGATTTCCTCTCCGGTGTCAGGTCCGGTGAGGCCTCATGGCCTCTAGCGGATCAGGTGGGGTGAACCCCCGCCGCCGACCCTCAGGACCTGAGGAGGATGGGCGGATATGCGAAGAGGCGGGGCCCTCTTGTGAAGGACCCCGCCCCTGTAATCGGTACTAGTGCTGACGACGCAGGCCGAGCTTGGCGATGAGGGCTTCGTAGCGATCCTCATTCGACTTCTTCAGGTGGCCCAACAGCGAACGACGCTGCGAAACCATCTGCAGAAGGCCACGACGGCTGTGGTTGTCCTTCTTGTGACCCTTGAAGTGCTCGGTCAGGTTGGCGATCCGTTCGGACAGGATCGCGACCTGGACTTCGGCGCTGCCGGTGTCGCCCGGGGTGCGGGCATGTTCGGTGATCAGAGCGGCTTTGCGCTCGGGCGTGATCGACATCGGATTTCTCCAGCTCAGGTGAGTTGAAAAACACGCACCGGATTGAGCGATCCCGCACGCATCTCGGCCAGGGCCACGAGCCTCTCTCCGTCCAT
This sequence comes from Caulobacter sp. NIBR1757, assembly GCF_027912495.1. Classification (GTDB taxonomy): domain Bacteria; phylum Pseudomonadota; class Alphaproteobacteria; order Caulobacterales; family Caulobacteraceae; genus Caulobacter. The sequence continues at coordinate 250,363 of NZ_CP115463.1, forward strand.
CGCGCAAACCGTCCGCGACCCGCCCGTAAGCTGGTCACGCAAGGCTTCCACCTGTCGCGGAAGGAGGACGATGGATCGTCCCTGAGCCAACCGGAATGCGTCTTCGGCGGTAACGGCCAGCGCCGGGATGTCGTCCAGCGCGGTCGAGACCGGAAGGAGAGCCTCCGGAAGCGCGGCCTTATGGCCTAAATTTTCCAACATTTCCAGTGTTATCGCGGTTTCTTCCCCAAACGGGCCAACCCGCGTGCGGCGAAGCGCGCTGACATGGGCGCAGGCCCCGAGCGCGACGGCCAGATCGCGGGCCACGGCGCGGACGTAGGTGCCCTTGCCGCAGTCCATTTCCAGGGTGATGTGGTCCGCATCGGGGACATCGACGATGCGCAGATCGTGGATGGTCACCTGCCGGCCGGCGAGTTCGAAGTCCTCTCCAGCCCGGGCCAGATCGTAGGCCCGCTCGCCATCGACCTTGATGGCCGAGTAGTTGGGCGGGATCTGGGTGACCTCGCCGATGAACTGCGATAGCTGGGCCTGGACCTCGTCGCGGGTCGGGCGGACGTCGGACTCGGCGGTGGTCGCGCCCTCGCGGTCGAAGGTGGCGGTGGTGCGGCCCCATTCGAGTGTGAAGCGGTAGGTCTTGTCGGCATCGACCAGGAAGCTGACGGTCTTGGTCGCCTCGCCCAGCGCGATCGGCAGGATGCCGGTGGCCAGGGGATCGAGCGTGCCGGCGTGGCCCGCCTTCTGGGCGGTGTAGAGCCAGCGGACCTTGCCGACCGCCTGCGTCGAGCCGAAGTCGTAGGGCTTGTCGAGATTGACCCAGCCGCTGACCGGCAGGCCCTTCTTGCGGCGGGCCACTAGTCTTCCTCGCCCTCGTCGTCCCTGTGCAGGTCGGCCTGGACGCGCGGGTTGGTGAACAGGCGGTCCATGGCGGCGGCCGAGTTGAAGCTGTCGTCGTGGAAGAACTTCAGGTCCGGCGTGAACTTCATGTCGATGGTCCTGGCCAGCCGGCCGCGCAGGAACTTCGAGGCGCGGTTGAGGGCGGCGACGATCTCGCTCGTGCTCTGGCCGGTGACGCCGGCGCCCAGCGGCTCGACAAAGCAGATGGCGTGCTTGAGGTCGGGGCTCATCCGCACTTCGGAGACGGTCAGGGAGACCTCGTGCAGCACGGGCTCGGCCAGGGCCTCCTCACGCAGCACCTCGACCAGGGCATGACGGATCAGTTCGCCAGCGCGCAGCTGGCGTTGGCTGGGACCGGTCTCGCGACCCTTGGCATGACTGTGGCGGCTCATCTCATCCATCCTTGCGCCCGGCCGGGGATCGAACCCGGTGCGGCGGGGAGGGGGGCTTCTAGTCTTCGCGGGCCGGCGAGTCTACCCGTCCAGCCTTTGGTGGAAGAACGCGAGGGTCCGCGCCTCGGCCGCCGCCGTCGGGCCGCTGCTGGCCAGATGCACCGTCAGCACCGAGTGCGGCGGCCGTCCCGTACCCTGCAGGCCGTCCTCCGGGGCGATGCGGTGGGACTCGAAGCGGTCGCCGAACTCGCGTTCCAGCATGTCCATACGCTCGGCCGGCACGAAGGGGTCGCCGTTGAAGGCCAGGCCGATCATCGACAGGTCTTCGTCCACCAGGCGGCGCTTGGCGCAGGCGAACTCGGCGGCCGAGCAGTCGATCTGGTCGCGGTTCTTCTTGCCGATCGGCATCGAGGGCTGGCTGAGCACCGGGGCGACCACGCTGGGTTCGGTCATCATCGCCAGGGCGAAGCCGCCGGTGAAGCACATGCCCAGCGCGCCCACGCCCTTACCGCCGCATTCGGCGTGGGCCTTTCGCGACAGGGCCCGCAGCCAGTCGACGATGGGGCTGGAGCGGCCGCTGTTCCAGGCGTTGAACTCGCGCCGAACGCAGATGTTGAGGACCATCTCGGTCAGGCCATAGCCGGTGCTGATCGGCTTGCCGGGCTGGCCGAACAGGCTGGGCAGGAAGACGGTGAAGCCGGAGGCCACGACCTTCTCGGCATAGGCGACGACGCCGGGGTGCAGGCCGGGGATCTCGTGCATGATGATCACCGCCGGGCCGGAGCCCTTGCGGAAACAGGTGCGCGTCCAGCGCCCATCGTTGAAGCGGAATTCCTCCCAGCTCTTCAGGATGTCCTTGTCAGCCATGTCGCGCCCCTCCGTTGAACCACGGTAGGCGAAGCGGACGCTCCGACGCTATTGAAATCAGCTGCCGTCCGGCCGCCCATAAGTGGGCTTGGTCACCGCCGCGCGGGTGTTGCCGCCCTTGGGCTTGGGCATTTGCCATTCGCCCTTCCAGGTGAAGTCCATGGCGGCGCAGAGCTTGATGCCGCCGGCGCCGTCGTCGCCGAAGGCGTGCACCCGCAGGGGCTTGCGCGTGTAGACCGGTCCGACCGCCAGCCAGCCCTTGGTCGAGCCGGGGCAGAAGGCGGTGATCATCACCTTGCCCTCGGCCTTCTCCGGATCGATCTCGTAAAACTCGCCGCGGCCGGCGTCAGGGCCCATCAGGGCGTCGAGCTGGCGGTTGATCGCCCCGTCCCGGGCGGCCTTGGGCACCACGCCGACCGGCACGGCGGTGGCCCGCACGGCCAGGATGTTGGTCTGGAAATACTGACGGGTGAAGACGAAGGTCAGGCCGGCGCCGGTCAGCCGGCGGGCCTCGGAGGAGGCGCTGTCGAAGGTCACCATCCGCTTGTCGGCGGCCTGGGCCGGGGCGGCGATGGCGGCGAGGGAAGTGGCCGCGAGGCCAGCGAGGAGAAGCGAACGCAGCATGAGGTCCCTATCGGCGTTTGCCGCGCAGGTCGGCGACGTCGCCCTCGAACCCCGAGAGCTTCCAGACCCCGTCCGTGCGCGTGAAGATCAGCACGCACGGGCCATCCTTCGATTTTGTGGCGCAAACACGGCCATCGGGCAGGGCTTTCAGCGCGCCGGCGATGGAAACCTGTCCGGGGATCGGCTGGCCGGGCTTGTAGCCGTATTGATAGGCCACGCTGCGGAAGGTCGAGGGCTGGATCAGCGACTTTTCAGCGGCCTCGGCCAGGTAGGGGGCGGCCAGGGCGCCGAGCGCCCGCAGGTTCTCGTCCTTGGTGCGCTTGGTCGCCTCGCCGACCAGGTGGGCCTCGATCGAGGCCTTCAGGGCCTGGCGATCGACATGGGCGTTGAAGGCGGCCTTGTCGTTGTCGCGGATGGCGATCAGCAGGGCGTGCACGTCGCCGGCCGCGTCCAGCCGCGTGGCGGTGGCGCAGGCGCTCAGGGTGGCCATCAGGCCGATCAGGATGATTACGCGAAACGGGCGCATGCGGTCGTCTCCGGCCGGGAAGCGTCGAACAGACTTCAGGCTTTTCCGCGACATGGGGGCCAGGGTCAACGGCTTGCTTGCTTGTCAGCCCTTACCGTAGCCAGTCCAGGCAACGACCATGCCTTCGCGGACCTCCACGGCCTCCCGGCTGCGGTCGCGAGCCTCTTCCGAAAGACGCTGCAAGGCGAAGGCCAGAAAGGTTCGCTCCGCATCGTTGTCGGCAAACAGTCGGCGCGGCAGGAAATAGCTTTGCGAGGCGATGAAGAGCCAGGCGTTCTGGTAGAGCGCGATCTGAGAAATGCGGTCCCAGGCGATTTCGTACAGGTAGCCGGGCCAGGTGATGCGCAGCCCTTTGTCCGTCAGTTGATAGTCGCATTCGTTGGCCGGGGCCTCGCCGACTTCGCGGGCTTTGCGCAGATAGAGCCATCGGATCAGTCGCTGGTTCATGAAGTAGACCAGCACCGTCGCCAGCACCGCGCCCGACCAGATCATGTTCTTCGGCGTCGGGTTGGCGGCGCCACCTTGGATCAGATGAGTTCCCACCGCCGCCATGGCCGCGAACGCGAGGACAGGGACGTACTGAAGGACCTTGCCCAGCAGGCCGGTGGTCCGGCCGAATACCGCGCCGCCCATGGTCAGACCCTCGTCCTGCCGAACCATCCCTCGAACCTGCACCGGACATCCCCCAAAGCAAAAGGCGCGGACCCTGCGATCCGCGCCTTTCGACTTTCCCAGAAAGTGGAGCTGACCGCTACAGCGAGCGCGCCACATCCTCGACCGTGAAGCATTCGATCTCGTCGCCTTCGCGGATGTCCTGGAAGCCGGCGAAGGCCATGCCGCACTCCATGCCGTTGGTGACTTCCGCCACCTCGTCCTTGAAGCGCTTGAGGGTCTGCAGGGTGCCCAGTTCGAGAACCACGATGTTGTCGCGAACGATCCGGACCTTGGCGCCGCGGCGAACCACGCCCTCGGTGACCCGGCAGCCGGCGACCTTGCCGACCTTGGTGATGTCGAAGGCCTGCAGCACCTTGGCGTTGCCCAGGAAGGTTTCCCGCTGGATCGGCGAGAGCATCCCCGACATGACGCCTTTGATGTCGTCGATCAGGTCGTAGATGATCGCGTAGTAACGGATTTCCACGCCTTCGCGCTCGGCCAGGGCCCGCGCCTGGGCCGAGGCCCGGACGTTGAAGCCGATGATCGGCGCGCCGGCGCCCTTGGCCAGCTGCACATCGCTTTCGCTGATCGCGCCGGCCCCTTGCAGGATGATCCGGGCGCGCACTTCGTCCGTCCCCAGCTTCTCCAGAGAGCCGACGATGGCTTCGACCGAGCCCTGCACGTCGCCCTTGATGACCAGCGGCAGTTCGCTGACCTTCTTGGCGGTGAGCTTGGCCATCATGTCGGCGAGGCTGGCCCCGGCGACGCCGCCGACGGCCGACTTCTCGCGCTTCACGCGGTTGCGGTATTCGGTCAGCTCGCGGGCGCGGGCTTCGTTTTCCACCACGGCGAAGGCTTCACCCGGAGACGGCGTCGAGTCGAGGCCGAGGATCTCCACCGGGGTCGAGGGACCAGCTTCGGTCAGCTGCTCGTTGCGCTCGTTCAGCAGGGCGCGAACCCGGCCGTAGGAGGCGCCGGCGACGACGATGTCGCCGCGTTTCAGGGTGCCGCGCTTGACCAGCACGGTGGAGACGGCGCCGCGGCCCTTGTCCAGCTTGGCCTCGATGACAACGCCTTCGGCGGTGCGCTCGGGGTTGGCCTTCAGGTCGAGCAGTTCGGCCTGGACCAGGATGTTCTCGATCAGATTGTCGAGACCGGTGCGGGTCTTGGCCGAGACCTCGACGATCTGGGTGTCGCCACCCAGGCTTTCGACGACGATCTCGTGCTGCAGCAGCTCGTTGACGACGCGGGTCGGGTTGGCCCCGTCCTTGTCCATCTTGTTGACGGCCACGATGATCGGGACGCCGGCCGCTTTCGCGTGCTGGATGGCCTCGATCGTCTGCGGCATGACGCCGTCGTCGGCGGCCACCACCAGCACGACGATGTCGGTGATGTTGGCGCCGCGAGCCCGCATGGCGCTGAACGCCGCGTGGCCAGGGGTGTCGAGGAAGGTGACGCGCTGGCCGTCGGCCAGGCGGACCTGGTAGGCCCCGATGTGCTGGGTGATGCCGCCGGCTTCGCCCGCCGCCACGTCGGTGGTGCGCAGGGCGTCGAGCAGGCTGGTCTTGCCGTGGTCGACGTGGCCCATGATGGTGACGACCGGCGGGCGGACCTGCTGGTTCTCGTCGTGGTCCTCGGCGTCCAGGAAGCCTTCCTCGACGTCGGCTTCGGAGACGCGGCGGACGGTGTTGCCGAACTCGGTCGCCACCAGTTCAGCGGTGTCGCTGTCGATGACGTCGTTGATCTTCAGCATCACGCCCTGGCGCATCAGCATCTTGATGATGTCGACGCCGCGCACGGCCATCCGGTTGGACAGCTCCTGAACGGTGATGACGTCCGGGATGATGACCTCGCGGGCCGCGCGGGCCTGCTCGGTGGCGCCGCCTCGGCGCTTTTCCTTTTCCCGTTCGCGAGCCCTGCGAACCGAAGCCAGCGAGCGCATGCGCTCGACGGCGCCCTCGTCGTCACCGGCCACGGCCTGGATGGTCAGGCGACCTTCACGGCGCTTGGGCTCGCCCTTGGTGCGGCTGACAGCCTTGCCCGGACCGGCGCCGGGGCCACCGGGGCCGCGACGACGATCGTCATCCTCTTCCGGACGACGGTCGGGCAGGGCGCCGCCGGGACGGGGCGCGGAACGGGTGGCGCGGGTGACCTCGGGCGTCGCCGGGGCTTCGGCCAGGCCGGCGCCGGGGCGCGGACCCCGGGGCGCGCCGGGACGCGGCGGGGCCGGACGCGGGGCCAGGGCCGAATAGCGGACGGTCTGTTGCGGACGGTCGCCGCCACGGTTGTCGCCGCCGCGCGGATCGCGGTTGTCGACGCGCGGGGCGTCGTTGCGCGGACGGTCGGAGTCGGGTCGCGGAGTGCGCTGGTTGAAGGTGGTGGCGTCCGGGCGCGGCGTGCGCTGGTTGAAATTGCTGGTCGACGCCGGCGGACGGTAGGTGGTGGTGCTGGAGCGGTCGTCGCGACGGTCGCGAGAGGGCTCGTAGGTGCGGGTCTGGCCGGCCGAGGGCGGCGCGGCGGGCGCGGCCGGGCGGGGAGCCTGGGGCGCGGGAGCGGCCGGACGCGGCGCAGCCGGAGCGGCGGCGACCGGGGCGGTCGGCGCGGCCGGAGCCGGGGTCGGGGCGGCGACAGGCGCTGCCGGCGCTTCGGCGACCGGGGCGGGAGCGACAGGCGCGGCCGCCACGGGGGCGGCCGGAGCCGGGGCGGCGGGAGCTTCAGCGGCGGGCGCCGGAGCCGGAGGCGAAGCCGCAGCGGCCGCCTTGGCGGCCTCAGCCGCCGCAGCGGCGGCGGCGGCCTTGCGGGCCTCCTCGGCGCGGGCGGCGGCCTGGATCTGGGCCTGGCGGGCGCTTTCGATGGCGGCCTGACGGGCGCGCATCTCGTCGGCGGACAGGCCTCCCTGGCCGCCCTGAGCGGGACGCTGTTGCGGCGCGCCCGGTGCGGGGCGGCGCTCGGCGGCCGAGGGACCGGCGAGATTCGCCGCCGGCGCGGAGTGGGTCCGCTGCCGCTTGGTTTCCACCACCACCGTCTTCGTCCGCCCGTGGCTGAAGCTTTGCTTCACCACGCCGGCGCTGACAGACCCCGTGCGGGGCTTCAGCGTCATGGGCGGGCGGCCCGGGCGGTTGTCGTTCTCGTCGCTCATGCGTCTCGCTTAACTCGCGGCCGGAATATCCGACCGCACTACCTGAAATTCCAAACTCACAAAGGGCCCGGTCGCGGTTTCCCGCGGGCCCTTCTTCTATCGTTCCTCGCGCCAGTCCTCAGGGAGAAGCGGGCGAAAACCGGCCAGACGTTCGACGTCCTGCGTCCAACTCTTGGCCGATCGACCGCCGAGGAAGGCGGTGTGTATCACATTCTCGGCCCCCAAGGCCAAACCCAATTCGGCGGAAGTGAAAACGCCGATGACCCGAGGCTGCGGGGTCATATGTCGGGCCAGGTTGAGAATCTTCGAACGACCGTCGGCCGCGCCGTCGCTGGCCTCGATCAGCCAGGCCGCCTTGCCCCCGCGAACGGCGGACATGACCTTTTCAAAACCCGAAGTAAGGTCTCCCGACCGCCGTGCAAGGCCCAGGCTGTCGAGAACCCGTTTGGTCAGCAGTTTTTCGACCAGATCGGCCAGGCCCTCAGGGACGGTCAGCTTGGCCTTGGCCGAGCGGGCGAAGGCGTTCTTCTTGGCCGCGGCCTCGATGCTGGCGCGGTCGGCGGCGACCCAGATGCCCCGGCCGGGCAGCTTGCGGGCGATGTCGGGGGTGACCACGCCGTCGGGGCTGGCGACGAAGCGGACAAGCTTCTGCTCCGCCATCACCTCTCCCGAGACGATGTCGCGCCGTTCCCTGGCGGCTTCCGCCAGGGTCCGTTTCGCAGCTATGTCGGTCTCAGCCTGCATGGGCTGGTCGCGTTCCTTGTCCACGACCGGCCCGGGCTGGGCCGATCAATTCATCGAAGACGTCAGTCCGAGGGTTTGGCCAGGGACGCTCACGCGTCCCGAGCCTCGCCTTCGGCCTCGGCCAGGGCGACCTCTTCCGAGACTTCCGGCTGTTCGCCTTCCGCCCCTTCCGCGCCCTCGGCGGCTTCGGCGTACTCAACGCCTTCGCCGCCCTCTTCGTAGTACTCTTCTTCGTATTCCGGCTCCGGCGGAGCCTCGACCCAGCCCATCACCACCCGGGCGCGCATGATCAGGGTCTCGGCGTCTTCCGGGGTCAGGTTGAAGGATTCCAGGGCGCCGGCCTGGCGCACCCGTTCGCCGTCCTTGGCTTCGTACCAACCGCGCAGGTCGTCGGGGACCAGGCCGGCCAGGTCTTCCACCGTCTTGATGTCGGCCTCGCCGAGCGCCACGGCCATCGGCAGGGTGATGCCCTCGATTTCCAGAACGCCGTCCTCGACGCCCAGTTCGGTGCGCTTGGCGTCCAGCTCGGCGGCGGCCTTGTCGAGGAATTCGCGGGCCCGGGCCTGCAGTTCCTCGGCGGTGTCCTCGTCGAAGCCTTCAATCTCGGCGATTTCATGCGGCTCGACGAAGGCGACGTCCTCGACGGACACGAAGCCTTCGGTGGCCAGCAGCTGGGCGATGACCTCGTCGACGTCCAGGGCGTCCTGGAACAGCTGGGTGGTCTCGGCGAACTGCTTCTGACGGCGCTCCGACTCCTGGGACTCGGTCAGGATGTCGATCTGCCAGCCGGTCAGCTGGCTGGCCAGGCGGACGTTCTGGCCGCGGCGGCCGATGGCCAGGCTCAGTTGTTCGTCCGGGACCACGACTTCGACGCGCTCGTCGTCCTCGTCCATGACCACCTTGGAGACCTCGGCCGGGGCCAGGGCGTTGACGATGAAGGTCGCCTCGTCCGGGCTCCACTGGATGATGTCGATCTTTTCGCCCTGCAGCTCGGCGACGACGGCCTGGACGCGCGAACCGCGCATACCGACGCAGGCGCCGACCGGGTCGATGCTGGAATCGTTGGAGACGACGCCCATCTTTGCGCGGCTGCCAGGATCCCGGGCGACGGCGCGGATCTCGATGACGCCGTCATAGACTTCCGGCACTTCCTGCGCGAACAGCTTGGCCATGAAGCCGCCGTGGGCGCGGGACAGCATGATCTGCGGGCCCTTGGTCTCGCTGCGGACGTCGTAGATGTAGCAGCGGATGCGGTCGCCGAGGTTGAAGTTCTCGCGCGGGATCGACTGGTCGCGGCGCATGACGCCTTCGCCACGGCCGAGATCGACGATGACGTTGCCGTATTCGACGCGCTTGACGACGCCGTTGACGATCTCGCCGACGCGATCCTTGTACTCTTCGAACTGGCGCTCGCGCTCGGCCTCGCGGACCTTCCCGAACACCACCTGGCGGGCCATCTGGGTCTGCACCCGGCCAAATTCGAACGGCGGCAGCTCTTCGTCGAAGACCTGACCGACTTGCGTGTCCTTGCCGTAGAAGGCTTTCGCATCGGCCAGGCGCATCTTGCCGACGTCGCCTTCCTCGAATTCGCCGACGTCGTCCGGCACCACGGTCACGTAGCGCTTGATCGAGGTTTCGCCGGTCTTCGGATCGATGGCCACGCGGATGTCGTGCTCGGCGCCGTAGCGGCTGCGGGCGGCCTTCTGGATCGCTTCCTCGATGGAGGCGATGACGATCTCCTTGTCGATCCCCTTTTCACGGGCGACCGCGTCGGCGATCTGCAGCAGTTCGAGGCGGTTGGCGGAAATGCCGGTGGCCATGGTCGTGTCCTTAAATCTCTAAGGTGTCAGTCGTTGTCGTTGCCGACGGAGTTGATGTCGTCCTGGGCGATGCGGGCGGCGCGCTGTTCGGCACCCACCTTCATCAGCTGGTCGTTGAGGACCAGCTTGGCCTCGAGGATCCAGTCGAACGGGATGTAGAGGGTGGTCTCGGAGTCGCCTTCGACGTTGATGCCGACCTGACCGTCTTCGACGCCGGCCAGTTCGCCCTTGAAGCGCTTGCGGCCCTCGGCGATGCGGTCGAGCTCGATGCGGGCCTCGTAGCCTTCCCAGGTCTCGAAGTCCTTCAAGCGGGTCAGCGGCCGATCGATGCCGGGGCTGGAGACTTCCAGGGTGTATTCGCCGCTGACCGGGTCGGCGGCGTCCATGACTTCGGAGATGGCGCGCGACAGGCGGGCGCAGTCCTCGACGACCATGTCGCCGGCCGGCGTTTCGGCCATGATCTGCAGGCGGCGGGTCTGACCGCCCATCAGGCGCAGGCGCACGATCTCGTACCCGGCGGCTTCGGCCACGGGGTCGAGCAGCTCCAGAAGGCTGCGGTCTTCGTTAGTGCGTGCGCGCAACGAGCGCCTCTCCGAAAGAAAACTAATAACCCAAAACAAAAGCGGCGCCCCGGAGGACGCCGCTCGAATGCGCTATCCAGCGCGTTCAAACGATGTGGAGGCTCATATAGACCCTCCCTCGCGGGTTGTCAGCCCCCCACCTCCTCCGCTGTCATCCTTCGGTCGCGTAGCGATCCGGAGGACCCATGGCCGGGCCAGCCGCATGGCGTCTGCGGGCCAGGCGGGGCCGTCGATGACGGCTTGCCGACTCCAGGCGGTTCCGGCCCTCCCGTGGGTCCTCCGGCTCCCGCTTCGCGGGCCCGAAGGATGACAGGCGGGTGTGGCGTCAGCCGAAGTTCACCGGCGGCAGGCGGCCCCTGCGCCGCGCCGCCCTGGCCGCCCCGGCGACGGCGTCATAAAGCGCGCCGCCGATCATGCCGGCGATCAGGGGGGCGAGGGTGTGGACCGCCAGCCAGGCGTAGGCGGCGCCGTCGGCCTTGGCGATATCCATCAGCTGGGCCCAGTAGGCCTCGATGGGAAACAGGCCGAACAGGGCGGCGACCAGCGGCGATGCGCCGCCGAACTTCCAGGCCAGGCCGCTGGCCAGCAGGAAGAGGAGGCCGCCGAAACCACCGGCCCCGACAGGCGAGCCTTGCCGGCCCATCAGGGCGAACAGCAGCAGGCCGAGGCCGAGAAAGACCAGGGCTCCCGGGGCGGCCGCCGGCACGCCCATCACCGCCGCTTGCAGCATGGCGGCGATATTGCCGCCGCTCAGGTCGCTTCGGCCTTCCCACAGCACCAGCACCAGGGAAATCAGCAACGCCCAGACCAAGCCGCCGAGGATCCACCCCAGCGCCATCCGCACACCCCGAACCATCGCATGTCCTCCCTCGCCCACTTTGCGGGGCGATTTTGGCCAGCATGCCCGGGTTTCCGGCACGGTCAATGCAGAGACACGCGGCGGGCGAGCCTGTTTCCCGTGACGCTCACGCGGTGTTGCGGTTGTAGTCTCGCGGAGTTGATTGGAGCGCCGGGTCGCCCGCCCGCAGAGTGGCGCACCTTCCGGGAGGCGGACGATGAACGGGCGGCGGGCCCTGGCCCTGTGCGTGACAATCCTGGCGGCCGTCGGCGGGGCGAGCCAGGCGCAGGCGCTCTGTCTCTATCGCGGCGAATTCCATGGCAGGAGCACGATCACCGGCGAGTTTCGGGAATCCTCCCTGGTCATCAAGGGCACGGTGATCGAAACCCATGACATCCCGCCTGTCGATGTCGACCACAGCGAGCTGGACAGCTACGCCGTGGCCCGCATCCGGGTCGACGAGGTGTTCAAGGGCCAGGCCGGGCAGGAGGTGTTCCTGATCTCGGAACGAAACAGTGGCGGCTTCTATGTCGATGCCGGGGTGCAGTACCTTCTGTTCCTCGATCCGCCAGTGCGGGCCGACTGGTCAAAGGGCTATGAGCCAGCCGAGGTCGCCAAGGTGCAGTCCCTGCCGAGGCCGCGCTTCATCAACTACAACTGCGGCCAGTCGGCGCCATGGGTGGAGGTATCGGCAGCCAAGCGCAAGGCGCTGGACTTCGAGACGCGGCGTCAGAAGGTCTTGCGCTCGCGCTGACCTCCCGCAGTTCGCTCATGGCTGGACCAGCCCCGCCGGAACCTGGATCGGCATGTCGAGCAGCTGCTGGGCCTTGCCCTTGGCCAGGGCGTCGAGGCGCAGGCTGGCGAACTGGCCGCCGCCGAGGGCCTGGATGCAGTGAAGGTTGAGGGCGTCCATGCCGGGCAGGTCGTAGCGGAGGACCTGCGGAGCGACGGCGCCCTCGAACTCATGGGCGAACCAGGTCTTCACCGCCGCCTCCGACAGGCCGGCGCGGATCCAGGGCAGGTAGGCCGGCTTGCGGGCGATGACCCCGACGTTGAAGGCGTCCCCCTTGTCCCCCGAGCGGGCCCAGGCGAGGTCGATCAGCGGGACGTCGATGAGGTCGCTGGAGGCCTGCGGCTCGGGCGGCGGCGTCGGCCGCTCGACCATGGCCGGTGAGAAGGGCGTCGCCGGGGCGGGGGCCTCGACCACGGTCACCACGCCGCCGAGATCGACCTTGGCCGGGACCTGCTCTCGGGGAATGAGCACCGAGAACACCCGCGACACCGGGCTGATGCTCGGCGCGCCGCCGAACCACCCCGTCGTGCCGACGCTCATCGAGGTGGTCGGCGACTGCCATTCGCGGGTCAGCAGGCGCAGGGCCCGCTCGTCCTCATGCTCGGCCCCGACGCGGCTGACGACCTCGCGCACCCCTTGCGCGGCGGCGCTGGCGTTGGCGCCGTAGCTGGCCTCGGCCCCGAGGATTTCGATGCGGGTCTCGCGAAGGGGGGCGAAATTGCGCTCGCGCAGCATGTCGCCGACCCGTTCCAGAACCGCCTCGGCCTGACGCCGGGCCTTGGCCGCCGCCTCGCGGCCGACGACAGGCATGGCGCCGATGAAACGCCAGCCGTCGGCCCAGGTGATGCAGGCCTTGTAAGATCCGGAAGGCGGATAGCCCCTGGCGCCGGTCACCTTCACCCGGTGCTCGCCGACCTGCTCGACTTTAACCTGGGTAAAATCACAGACCACGTCCGGCAGGGCATAGCCTTGCGGATCGCCGACCTCATAGAGGATCTGTTCGGCCACGGCGGCGGGCGAGACGAGGCCGCCGGTGCCGGCAGGCTTGGTGACGATGAACGACCCGTCGGCATGGCATTCGATGATCGGATAGCCGATGTGGCCCCAGTCGGGCACCTCGCGCCAGTCGGTGAACAGGCCGCCGGTCGCCTGCGCTCCGCATTCGATGACATGGCCGGCGAGGGAGCCGGCCGACAGCAGGTCGTGGTCGTCGTCGCTCCAGCCGAACTCGTGCATCAGCGGACCGAGCGCCAGGGCGCTGTCGACCACCCGGCCGGTGATGACCATGTCGGCCCCGGCGGCCAGGGCGGCGGCGATCGGCCGGCCGCCGAAGTAGGCGTTGGCGGTGAACAGCTTGTCTTTGGGCGGGAAGGCGGCGCCGGTGTAGAGCTCGGTCATGCCCGACAGGTCGTCGATGCGATCCATCAGGTCGTCGCCCTCGATGACGGCGATCCTGAAGCTGAGGCCGGCGGCGGCGGCCAGTTCCTCCATGCGGGCGCGGCAGGCGTGGGGGTTGAGGCCGCCGGCGTTGGTGATGACCTTGACGCCCTGGGCCTTGAATTCGGCGAGGTTGTCCTTCCAGACCCATTCGGTGAAGTCGCGGGCGAAGCCTTCGCCGGGGCGTTCGCGCTTGATCTGGCCGAGGATCGACATGGTCGCTTCGGCCAGATAGTCGAGGATCATGTAGTCGAGGTCGCCGCCCTTCAGCAGCTGCGGCGCGGCGACGGACGAGTCGCCGAGGAAGCCGCCCGCGCCGCCGATCCGAATGACTTTGGCCATGTCTTACTCCTTGTTCGGCGCCATTGTGCGTGGCTGACGCCACGTCGAGCCACCCTTTTTCCTGTCATCCTCCGGGCCCGCGAAGCGGGAACCGGGGGACCCATGGGCGGTCCGGAAAAACTCCCGGCGGATTTCACGCGGACAGTTGGGTCCCCCGATCCGCTGCGCGGTCGGAGGATGACAGGGGAGGGTTTGCTTGCCCTCGCGACAACCGCCTAGTCTGATCGAAAGGCCGCGAGACGACGGCCCGGGAGCAGACATGTCCAGTGAGTCGATGGCGCCCGAAGGCGTCGATCTCGCCGTGCTGACGGCCTTCATGGACGCCAAGGGCCTCGGCGCTGGCTCGCTGACGGACCTCACCGTCCTGACCGGCGGCACCCAGAACATCCTGCTGAAATTCAGCCGCTCGGGCCGCGACTATGTGCTGCGCCGGCCGCCGCCGAAGCTGCGGGGAAATTCCAACGAGACCATGCGCCGGGAAGCGCGGGTGCTGGCGGCGCTGGCGGGATCGGACGTACCGCATCCGGGCCTGATCGCCGCCAGTCCCCAAGAGACCATGGACGGGGCGGCCTTCTACCTGATGGAGCCGATCGACGGCTTCAACCCGACGATGGGCCTGCCGCCGTTGCACGCGGGCGATCCGACGGTGCGCAACCGCATGGGCTTCGCCCTGGCCGATGGAATCATCGCGCTCGGACGCATCGACATCGCCAGGGTCGGGCTGGAGACCCTGGGCAAGACCGAGGGATGGCTGGAGCGCCAGGTTCCCCGCTGGCGGGCGCAGTTCGAGAGCTATCGCGAGTTTCCGACCTGGAGCGATGAGATCCCGGGAGTCGATACGGTCGGCGCCTGGCTTGATGCGCATCGGCCGCCGGGCTTTCGGCCGGGGCTGATCCATGGCGACTATCACCTGGCCAATGTCATGTACCGCCATGACAGCGGCGAGCTGGCCGCCATCGTCGACTGGGAGCTGGCCAGCACCGGCGATCCGCTGCTCGATCTCGGCTGGTTGATGGCCATGTGGCCCGAGCCCGGGCAGGCGGCGCTCACCCCGGTCACCCCATGGGAGGGCTTCCCCACCATCGGCGAGGTCATCGACCACTATGGCCGAAACAGCGACCGCGATCTGACCCACATCCGCTGGTACGGGGTTCTCGCCTGCTACAAGCTGGGCATCATCCTCGAAGGCAGCCATGCCCGGGCCGGCGCCGGTCTCGCGCCAAAGGCCATCGGCGACCGCCTGCACGCCTCGACCCTCAACCTTTTCCAGCGCGCCCTGCGCTGGATCGACGGAGCCGCCCCATGAAGGCCCTGCGCTATTACGGTCCCCGCGACGTCCGCTACGAGAGCATGGACGACCCGGTCCTGCACGACGACCGCGACGTGCTGGTCAAGGTCACCGGCTGTTCGATCTGCGGCAGCGACCTGCACATCTACCACGGCGAGGGGTTCAGCGAGGACCTCGGCTTCTGCGTCGGCCATGAGGCGGTCGGTGAGGTGGTCGAGATCGGCCGCGGCGTTCGGCGCCTGAAGAGCGGCGACAGGGTGATGATCAGCGCCGCCGTCGGCTGCGGGTCCTGTCCCAGCTGTCTGCGCGGCGACATCGTCCGCTGCGAGACGGGCCAGGGCAGCTGCTACGGCCTCTCCTCCCGGCTGCAGGGATCGCAGGCCGAGGCGGTGCGGGTGCCGGCCGGCGACTTCAACGCCGCCCGCATTCCGGACGGGGTCAGCGACGAGCAGGCCCTGCTGATGACCGACGGCATGGCCACCGCCTGGTACGGCGCGCGCAACGCCGACATCAGCTCGGGCAAGACGGTGGCCGTGGTGGGCCTGGGTCCCATCGGCCTGATGGCGGTCGAGCAGGCCTTCGTGCTCGGCGCCGCCCGGGTGTTCGCCGTCGATCCGGTGGCCGAGCGGCGGGCGATGGCCGAGGCGATGGGGGCGGTGGCGCTGCATCCCGACGAGGCGCCGGCCCAGATGGCCGAACTGACCAAGGGGCTGATGGCCGACAGCATCGTCGAGGCGGTCGGTCATGCCCGCACCATCGATCTCGCCCTGCGGCTGGCCGGGCGGCGGGGGACGGTGTCGGTGATCGGGGTCAACCAGGATCGGCGCTTCGACTTCCCGATGGCGCGCGCCTTCGCCATGGGCCTGACCTTCCGGATCGGCACCTGCAGCGTGCAGGAGACCTGGCCCGAACTGATCCCGCTGGTCCAGGCCGGCCGGCTGAAGCCCGAACGGGTGATCAGCCACCGCCTGCCGCTCAGCGACGGGGTGGAGGCCTACCGCATGTTCGACGCCCGCGAGGACGGGGCGCTGAAGATGGTGCTGACGCCTTAGGGCCGGGCGCCGGCTTCCAAACTCTCCGCCTTGGGGCGGAGGACAGGTTTGGAGCGCAAGCGACAAACCAGGAGGCGGGACGTCCACCGGCGGACGTGCGCTTAACCCCGCCGGCGGCGGGCGCGGGCGTCCGCCAACCTTCCAACGCCGGTGGGCCCGCCTCCTGCTTTCTCGCTTGAAGGCTCGAAAGCGGTCCTCCGCCCAGGGGGCGGAGAGCCAGATGCACGCGCCTCGGCTAAATCGATACGAAATCCAGCCAGACCGGCGGGATGTCGCCGAGCTTTTTCTCTTCATAGCGCGTCGTCAGGTGGTCGGCGGGCGGCACGCGCCAGTCGTCGGCCTTGTCGGCGGGCCAGGCGAACAGGCCGCTGGCCAGGACGCGTTCGAGGGTCCAGTCAGCGTAGTCGGCCCAGTCGGTGGCGAAGCGGAACTTGCCGCCGGGTTTCAGCACCCGGTGCGCCTGGCTAAGGAATTCCGGGTTCACCAGCCGGCGCTTGTTGTGCCGCGCCTTCTGCCAGGGGTCCGGGAACAGGACGAACAGACGATCGACGCTGGCGTCCGGCAGATGGCTGAGGACCTCGCGGCCGTCGCCGGGATGGATGCGAGCGTTGCTCGCCCCGGCTTCTTCCAGATGGCGCAGGGCGCTGGCCACGCCGTTCTGGAACGGCTCGGCCCCGAGGATCAGCACGTCCGGGTTGTTCGCCGCCTGCCCGGCCAGATGCTCGCCGCCGCCGAAACCGATCTCCACCCACACCGCCGTGGCGTCGGGCTTCAGGCTCAGCGGATCGAAGGCGGTCTCCGGAACGGCGATCGACGGCAGCAGGCTGTCGAACAGCGCCGCCTGCCGCGCCTTGATCGGGCGCGACTTGATGCGCCCGAAAGAGCGCAGGGGTCCGTGGGGTTGCTGGGGGTTGGCCATGGGGCTGAGTAAACGCTGACGGCGGCCGGCGGAACCCCATCCTCCCCCGTTTGCGGGGGAGGGGGACCGCGCGAAGCGTGGTGGAGGGGGCGAGTGCAGGGCGCAGACAGCAAAAAGGGCGACGGCGCACGGCCCTCGCCCCTTCCACCACCCGCTGCGGGGGCGGTCCCCCTTCCCCGTGAACGGGGAAGGATGAGATCTAGAACGCCTTTTGCAGCTCCGGGACCAGGTCGGTCTTCTCCCAGCTGAAGCCGCCTTCGTTGTCCGGCTGGCGGCCGAAGTGGCCGTAGGCGGCGGTGCGGGCGTAGATCGGCTTGTTGAGCTGCAGGGTCTTGCGGATGCCGGCCGGGGTGCCGCCGCCGATGAAGTCCAGCAGCAGGTTTTCCAGCTGGGCCGGATCGACCTCGCCGGTGCCGTGGGTGTCGACGTAGAAGCTCAGCGGCCGGGCGACGCCGATCGCGTAAGAGATCTGGATGGTGCACTTCTTGGCCAGGCCCGCCGCGACGACGTTCTTGGCGAGGTATCGGCAGGCGTAGGCGGCCGAGCGATCGACCTTGGTCGGGTCCTTGCCGCTGAAGGCGCCGCCGCCGTGCGGCGAGGCGCCGCCGTAGGTGTCGACGATGATCTTGCGCCCGGTCAGACCGCAGTCGCCGTCCGGCCCGCCGATCAGGAACTTGCCGGTCGGGTTGATGTGCCACTTGGTCTTCTTGCTGATCAGGCCATCGGCGAACAGCGGCAGGATGTAGGGGCGCAGGGCGGCCAGCATTCGCTTGGAGGTCGGGGCGCCGCCCTCCATCTTCTTGCCGTGCTGGTGGGAGACGACGATCTCCTCGACATGCACCGGGCGGTCGTTCTCGTAGCGCAGGGTGACCTGGCTCTTGGCGTCGGGCTCGAGGAAGTCGAGCTCGCCCGAATGGCGCAGCTCGGCCAGGCGGCGCAGGATGTTGTGGCTGTACTGCAGGGTGGCCGGCATGAACTCCGGCGTATCGTCGGTGGCGTAACCGAACATGATGCCCTGGTCGCCGGCTCCCTCGTCCTTGTTCTCGCCGGCGTCGACGCCTTGCGCGATATGGTCGGACTGGGCGTGCAGGAAGCACTGGTACTTGGCCTTTTCCCAGTGGAAGCCCTTCTGGGCGTAGCCGATGTCCTTGATCGCGGCGCGAACCTTGGGCTCGAGGCTGGCGATCAGCGCCTTGTTGCGCTCCTTGTTCTCGGACTTGGAGGCGCCGGGCTTGGCGGCGCGGATTTCGCCGGCCAGCACGATGCGGTTGGTGGTCACCAGGGTCTCGCAGGCCACCCGGGCCTCGGGCTCCTCGGCCAGGAAGGCGTCGACGACGGTGTCGCTGATGCGGTCGGCGACCTTGTCGGGGTGCCCCTCGGACACGCTCTCGCTGGTGAAGATGTAGTTCTGACGGCTCACAGAGGACTCCCGGCTAAACGCGGGGCGACCATATAAAGGTATCTTTATATCCGCAAGCGCACTTCTTCTTCCCCGTCATCACCTCCAACCCCGGTGGTGGTGCAGGGCTATCGCATATGGAAATGGCCGCCTTTCTTTTCCTTCTCCCTAAGGGAGAAGGAGGGGCCCGCCGCGAAGCGGTGGGAGGAAGAGGGTTTAAGGACCGTGGGGATTAACTTCCGGCGTTCGTAAACCCTCTCCTTCCCACGCTGCTGGCGCAGCGCGGGCCCCTTCCTCTCCCTTAGGGAGAGGAGTTGGTGAGCAGTTTCACGCCATATGCGATAGCCCTGGGTGGTGGTGGGGAGCGCCTAAGCTTCCTCGTCGGTGTCCTCGACCATGCTGCGGACCAGCTCGACGATCCGCTTGCGCAGGCGCGGGCTCTTCAGCTGCGAGAACAGTTCGGCCAGCTCCAGGCCTTCGGTGCTCATCAGGAAGGCGTTGACGAATTTCTCCGAGGCCGGCTCGGCCTCGCCGCCGCCGGTCTTCAGGGACGAGGGATCGGCCAGGCCCTCGAAGAAGTACTCGGTGCCGGTCTGCAGGGCGACGGCGATCTCGTAGAGCTTGGAGGCCGACACCCGGTTGGCGCCCCGCTCATACTTCTGCACCTGCTGGAAGGTCAGGCCCAGATCATCGGCCAGGCGCTCCTGCGTCACCCCCATGGCCTTGCGCCGTTGACGGACCCTCCGGCCGACATGGACGTCGATCGGGTTGGGCGAACGGCTCGCGTCGTCAGTCATTCAGAAGTCGCCCCGATAAGAAACACACATGCGCGCCTAAGCGGCGCGGCGCATTCTGATGGGCTTTTTCAGACGTCGCCAGTGAAAGACCGCTGTTACCGTCGAACCTGCAATTAGGAATATTGAAAACGGGAGATCACCCAACCTGCGGTAGGGGGTTTCAACTACTCTAGGTGGCAAGACAACGTCGACCACAGCTTGGCCGCCTTGCTTGATCCGGCTGGAGGGAATCACCCGACCGTAAGCGTCAACCATCGCCGACACCCCGGTCGGGGTGGCGCGGGCCATCGGAACCCCCTCTTCGATGGCCCGATAGCTGGCCAGGTTGAGGTGCTGCAGGGGGCCGCTGGTGGCCCCGAACCAGGCGTCGTTGGAGACGTTGACGATCAGGTCCGGCGCCTTGCCCGACGCCCGCGCGCCCTCCCGCGTGAAGCCGGGATAGAGGCTTTCGTAGCAGATCAGCGGCTGCATCACCGGCAGGCCCGGGATGGCCAGCGGCGCGGGCCTGGGGCCGGCCGCGAAGCCATCGCCGATCTGCACCAGGTTCTTGATCCCCAGCGGCGAGAGCAGGGAATCCAGCGGCAGGTACTCCCCGAACGGCACCAGCCGGTGCTTGTCGTAGCGGCCCAGCTGGACGAGGTCGCCGCCGTCGCGGCGCAGGACCAGCAGGCTGTTGAAGTAGCGCGGGCCCTCGGGGGCCTGTTCGACCCTAGCGACGCCGACGAGCAGCACCTGGCCGGGCCGCAACGCATCGACGATGGCGGCCCGCGTCCAGGTTCCCTCGGCCAGATAGTCCTCGGCCAGGGCCGGAATCGCCCCTTCCGGCCAGATGACGATGTCGGGGACGCCATCCGCGCCCGGCTGCCGCGTCAGGCTCAGATACTTGCCCACAATGCGGGCGAAGGACTGCGGGTCGTACTTGGCCTCCTGCGGTATGTCCGGCTGAACGATGCGGACGAGCGGTCCGCCCTCCGAATTTATTCCGTCATAGGGAGCCAGATAGAACCGGATCGCTCCGTATCCGATCATGGCCACCACCAGGGCGGCGGCGACGCCTGAGGCAATCAGGGCGGGCCGGCGTGGCGCTCGCCAGAACAGGGCCGGGGCGGCCGCCATGCCGACGGTCAGCACTGTCAGACCGTAAGCCCCGACCACCGACGCCGACTGTGAAACCAGCGACCCCGCCCGCCAGCTTTCCCCCGGCAGGTTCCACGGGAAACCCGTCAGGACATGGCCTCGCAACCACTCGGCCGCCCCGAAGGCGGCGGCGAAGACGATGACCCTCCAAGCCCCCGTGACCCTCGCCAGACGATAGAGCAGCGCCGCCAGACCCCAGAACAGGGCGATGCCGGCGGCCATGAAGGTGACCGCGAAGGGGGCCATCCAGCCGTGGGCGGCGATATCGACCAGGAAGGCCTCGGCCACCCACCAGGTGCCGATGGCGAAATAGGCGACCCCGGCCAGCCAGCCGCGCAGGAAGGCCGAGCGCAGGGGCCGGGTCTCGCTGGCGTCATCGACCAGCAGCATGATGACGCCATAGCCCAGCAGGCCGGGCAGCAGGCCGAACGGCGGATGGGCCAGCGCCGCCGCCGCGCCGGCCGCCAACGCGATCAGCCGGGCCTTCCAGGCGGCGGAGATCTTCACACGGCTTCCTGATGCCGCTCGGCGCGGCGCACCCGCACCCGCTTCACCCGGCGGATGTCGGCGTCGACGATCTCGAAACACCAGCCGTCCGGATGGGTGATGGTCTCGCCGGTCTGCGGCACCCGGCCGGCCAGGGCGGTGACCAGGCCGGCGACGGTGTCGATGTCCTCTTCCAGCTCCTCGGGGGCCAGCCGGCTGACCTCGAGGGCCGCCTCCAGGTCCTCCAGGTCGGCGCGGGCGTCGACGTCGAAGACGCCGCCCGGTCGGGCGACGACGCCGCTGACCTGGGCCTCGTCATGCTCGTCGTCGATCTCGCCGACCACGGCCTCCAGCAGGTCTTCCAGGGTGGCCAGGCCGCTGACCCCGCCGTGTTCGTCGACGACCAGCGCCAGGTGCACCCGGCTGGCCTGCATCTTTTCCAGCAGCGCCGTGGCCGGCATGGCCTCCGGCACGTACAGCACCTCGCGCTTGAGCTTGCGCAGCAGGACCCCGGTCTTGGCTTTGCGGCCGTCGGCCAGCAGGCGGAAGATGTCCTTGATGTGGATGACGCCGACCGGATCGTCGAGCGTCTCGCGGTAGACCGGCAGGCGGCTGTGCTCGGTCTCGATGAAGCGGGCGACGACGTCCTCGAAGGCGGTGTCGATCTCGATGGCCTGGATGTCGGCCCGGGGCGTCATCACGTCGCCGACGTCGAGCTGGGCGAACTCGCGGGCGTGCTGGGCCAGTTCGTCGGCGCCCGGTGCGTCCGGGGAGCCGGGCTCGTCGCTTTCGCCGAAAGCCCGCAGGATCTGGCGCAACATGCCACCCAGCCCCCCGCGACTTCGCTGGGGAGGTTCGGACGGGGGGTCTTGATCGTTGTCGGTCATCTAGCTCTGTTCAGCCGCGTAGGGGTCGGAAACGCTTAAGGTGGCCAGCACCCGGCGCTCCAGATTCTCCATCGCCTCCGCCTCATCATCGGTCTGGTGGTCGTATCCCGCAAGATGCAGCACGCCATGCACCGTCAGATGGGCGAGATGGTCGCTGAGGGTCTTGCCCTGCTCGGCCGCCTCGCGGGCGCAGACCCCGAAGGCCAGGGCGATGTCGCCCAGCAGGTTCTCTGGATTTTCCGGGGCCGGGAAGGACAGCACATTGGTCGGGCCGGCCTTGTGGCGGAAGGAGAGGTTGAGTTCGGCGACCGAGGCGTCATTGGTCAGCAGGACGACCACGGAGCCGAATTCCTCCTCCGGGCGAAGCACGGGGGAGGGGGACCGCCGGCCCGACTCAGGGCCGGTGGTGGAGGGGGCAGCGCCGGCGGACGAGGGTTCACTCAGATCACGGTCGGCGGCGGCATTCAGGGATTCTTCGGAAGGGCCGGCGCTGCCCCCTCCACCACCGCCTTCGGCGGCGGTCCCCCTCCCCCGTCCGCTTCGCGGCCGAAGGAGGATTTGCAGCGTGGCCGTCGCCGCTCGCGTCACGACCGCCTCGACGTCCGCAACCGCGTTCCACGCAGGATCCTCGACCTCAACCTCTATCTCGGGATCGCTCATCAGCCGCGCTTGGCCGCGTCTTCGTCGTAGGCCTTGACGATGCGGGCCACCATCGGGTGGCGGACCACGTCGGCGGCCGTGAAGCGGGTCAGGGCGACGCCTTCGACGCCCTCCAGGATAGCCACGGCATGGGCCAGGCCGGAATCGCGCGGGTTGACCAGGTCGATCTGGCTGGGATCGCCGGTCACCGCCATGCGGCTGCCTTCGCCCATCCGGGTCAGCACCATCTTCATCTGCAGGCGTGAGGTGTTCTGGGCCTCATCGACGATGATGAAGGCGTGGCTGAGGGTGCGGCCACGCATGAAGGCGATCGGGGCGACCTCGATCTCGCCCTTCTCGCGGCGCTTGCGCAGCTGTTCGGCCCCCATGATCTGGATCAGGCTTTCCCAGACCGGCGCCATGTAGGGATCGACCTTCTCGGTCAGGTCGCCGGGCAGGAAGCCGAGTTTCTCGCCCGCCTCGACGGCCGGACGGGTGACGATCAGCCGGTCGATCTCGCCGCGCATCAGCATGCCGGCGCCGTGGGCCACGGCCAGGAAGGTCTTGCCGGTGCCGGCGGGACCCAGGCCAAAGACCAGGTCGTGGCGGCCCAGCATGTCCATGTACTGCGCCTGGGTCGCCGTCTTCGGCGACACCGGGCCGCGGCGGGCGCCGCCAGGGGCGACGGGGCCGGTCTCGCCGGAGCGGGCCTGGCCGACGGCGACGCGGACGTCGGCCTCGGTCACCACGGCGCCGGAATCGGCCTGGGCCGCGAGGGCGGCGATGGCCCGCTTGGCCAGGCCGCGGGCGCGGGCGTCGCCGTCCACGGAGACGCCGCCGCCGGGGGTCTCGACGAGCACCTTGAAGGCGTCCTCGATCAGGGCGGCGTGGCGGCTGCCAGGACCGGCGACCGCGCGGGCGGCATCGTCGGACAGGGGCAGGAATTCAGGCGGACGACTCACGCGGGCTCCAGCGCTTGCACAAGCTCACCGGTGAGACTTCCCTTGTGGCCGGTGACGATCCTGACCGGAACGATCTGGCCGACAAGATGATCCGGCCCGTCGAGATGGACCGGCTGCAGATAGGGGCTGCGGCCGCCCAGCTGGCCCTCGCGGCGACCGGGCTTTTCGATCAGCACCGGCAGGACCTTGCCGGCCTGGGCTTCGTTGAAGGCCTGCTGCTGCTGGCCGAGCAGGGCGTTGAGCCGCTGCAGGCGTTCGTCCATCACCTCTTCGGCGATCTGGCCGGGCATGGCCGAGGCCGGGGTGCCGGGACGGCGGCTGTATTTGAACGAGAAGGCGGAGGCGTAGTTCACCTCGGTCACCAGATCGAGGGTGGCCTGGAAGTCCTTTTCCCGCTCGCCGGGGAAGCCGACGATGAAGTCGCAGCTCATGGCGATGTCCGGCCGGGCGGCGCGGATGCGTTCGACCAGCCGAAGATAGCTTTCGGCCGTGTGGTCGCGGTTCATGGCTTTCAGGATCTTGTCCGACCCGGCCTGCACCGGCAGGTGCAGATAGGGCATCAGTTCCGGCAGGTCGCCATGGGCGGCGATCAGCGCCTCGTCCATGTCGCGCGGATGGCTGGTGGTGTAGCGGATGCGGTCGAGGCCATCGACCTTGGCCAGCTGGCGAACCAGCGCCGCAAGGCCGCCCGGGGCGCCGTCGTAGGCGTTGACGTTCTGGCCCAGCAGGGTGACTTCGCGGACGCCCTTTTCGGCCAGGTTTCGGGCCTCGGTCAGGATGGCCTCGGCCGGCCGGGACCATTCGGCGCCGCGCGTATAGGGCACCACGCAGAAGGTGCAGAACTTGTCACAGCCCTCCTGCACGGTGAGAAAGGCCGTGACGCCGCTGACGTGGCGGGTCTCGGGCAGGGCGTCGAACTTTTCCTCCGGGGAAAATTCGGCGGCCAGGCCTTCGCCCTTGGCGCGGTGGGCGCGGGCGATCAGTTCGGGCAGCTGGTGATAGGCCTGCGGCCCGACCACCAGATCGACGGCCGGCTGGCGCTTCATGATCTCGGCGCCCTCGGCCTGGGCGACGCAGCCGGCCACGGCGATGGTCATGACGCCGTCGCCGGCCTCGGCCTTGCGAGCCTTCATCCGCTTGATCTGGCCCAGCTCCGAATAGACCTTCTCGGTGGCCTTCTCGCGGATGTGGCAGGTGTTGAGGACGACCAGATCGGCGCCTTCCGGATCGTCGGTCATGCCATAGCCCAGCGGGCGCAGGACATCGGCCATGCGCTCGCTGTCGTAGACATTCATCTGACAGCCGTAGGTCTTGATGTAGAGGCGCTTCATGGGCGCGGAGGTCGTCATGCCGGGGTTATGGGGGTCAGGGACCGAAGTCGCAAGTTCCTCCCGCCGCCGGGGCTACTGCGTGACCTTTTCCGAGTCTTCCAGCGGCATGCCGTAGAGTTCCAGCCGGTGATCGACCAGGCGATAGCCGAGCTTGCGGGCGATGGCCTGCTGCAGACGCTCGATTTCCTCGTCGACGAACTCGACGACCTGGCCGGTCTTCATGTCGATCAGGTGGTCGTGGTGATGGTCGGGCGCTTCCTCGTAGCGGCTGCGGCCGTCGCGGAAGTCGTGGCGCTCGATGATGCCGGCCTCCTCGAACAGACGCACCGTGCGATAGACGGTGGCGATCGAGATGTGCGGGTCGACGTCGTGGGCGCGGCGGTACAGTTCTTCCACGTCGGGATGGTCCTGCGCCCCCGACAGCACGCGGGCGATGACCCGGCGCTGGTCCGTCATGCGCATGCCTTTTTCGACGCAGAGCTTTTCAAGACGGTCCATGGGGCCTCCAGCGAGTCGGGGGCAAGATAGTCACGTGGGGGCTAGCTGTTAAGGGCGAGCCGCATCACGAGGGCGTCGACCGCCGGTTCGCCGTTTCCGCGGGCATAATAGCCGCGCCGCCGGCCCACGACCTCGAAGCCCAGGCCCCGGTAGAGGCCGAGCGCCGCGACGTTGTCGTCGGCCACCTCCAGGAACAGCGCCTCGGCCTGCAGCGCCATGGCCCGCACCGCCGCCGCCTCGACGAGACGGCGCGCCATCCCCCGGCGCCGGGCGGCCGGAGCCACGGCCAGGGTGATGATCTCCGCCTCGCCGGCCAGGGCGCGGGCGAGGATGAAGCCTTCAGGTTCGGCGACCACGAAGGTCCCGGGGGTTTCGAGCAGGGAGGCGATCTCGGCGGCGGACCAGCCGTGGTCGAAGGCCTGGGCGTGGACCGCGGCCAGAATCTGGAGATCGGGAGTCCCCACCTTCTACCGCTCATCCCGGCGAATGCCGGGACCCAGCCGCGTGATCTCGAAGTCAGCGGAACGGGCGCTAATAAAGTTGTCTGACAGCCGGCAGGCGGCAATCCGGAATCGCCGGAGTTCTGGCGGCTGGGTCCCGGCATTCGCCGGGATGAGCGGAACGGGGGGAGGGCTAGGCATAGGGATCGATGCCGCCGGGCAGCTTGGCGTCGGGCGTGCGCAGGTAGAGCGGCCGGACCACCGGGATCGGTTCGCGCACCGCCGCCGCCAGCCTGGCCACCCAGGCGGGATCGGGCCCGCCCGGGGTCTCGACCCGCGCGCCGGGGATCAGCCCGGCCAGCAGCGGCGCGCCCGACCCGACCAGGGTCACCGGCCCGTCCCCGGCCAGTTCGGCCAGCCGGGCGCTGGCGGTCTCTGCGGCCAGGGCGTCGGGGGCCATCAGCGGCGCCCCGTCGCGGAAGGCCTGAAGGTAGATCTGGCCGCGCCGCGCATCGACGGCCGCGCAGACGAAGCCGCCGCGTCCCGCCGCCAGGGCCGGCAACGACCCGACCCCGACCAGCGGCAGCGACAGGGCCGAACTCAAACCCTTGGCGAAGGCCAGCCCGACCCGCAGACCGGTGAAGGATCCCGGTCCGACGGTCGAGGCGATGCGGTCCAGACCGGCGAACCCGAACGGCGCCATCATCTCCGCCACCATCGGGGCCAGGCGTTCCTGATGCCCGCGGCTCATCGGCTCGGAGACAGCGGCCAGCACTGTCTCCCCGTCCAGCAGGGCGGCGGAGCAGGCGTCCAGGCAGGTATCGACGGCGAGCAGGCGCATGATGGGGCGTTCCTAGCCGTAGACGCGGGGCGGGGGAACCATGCGGGCGGACCGGCTTATCGAAGCGGACCTACCATTATATCCCGCCGCCGGCGGGCAAGGGGCGGAGCGGACGGCGGCGGCGTTGAAATCCTTGGCGAAACCGTCTTCGCCCTGGGGGCCGGGGCGCTGGACTTGCAGGTCGGCGCGTAGGGCGATGCGGGGCCGATTGTCAGCGAATGTGGGGGCTGATGGGGGGCGAGCGGGCTACATTTCCGGGTTTCGACGTCGCGGGCCGCGACGCCGGTCAAAAGGGCTCAAAATGAATATGTCTAGACATATTCATCCCTATTTCAGCGGCGACTGCCATAGGAACTCGCGCAGGAAGCCTTCGGCCAGCTGGGCGCTGTCGGGCGCATCGCCCGGGTTACCTGACAGTTCGCCGCGCCGGCCGATGACATAGGCCAGGGCGTCGCCGGGCGCGCGGCGGCAGAGGGCCGCGCCGCTGAACCGGTCGGCGCCGATCACACAGTCGCCGGCCTTGAAGGTCAGCGAGGGAAAGGGCGCCATCAGCATTTCGCCCCGGGGACCGATCACCGGTCCGCCCTGGGCGAGGATGGCGCCGACCCTGTCCGGCCCCTTGAGTTCCAGCACCAGCTCGCGCGGGCCGGAGACGGTGATGATCGGGGTCTGGACGCCCTCTTCGGCGAGGAAGGCGGTCTCGACCGCGGAGTCCGGGAACAGGGCGGCGATCGCCTCGCGCTTGAAGGCCGTCCCGGCCCCGACCGGGCCGACGCCGTCATTGCTGGCGGTCCAGGCCTCGGCCGCCCGCTTCGCGTCTTCCGGGACCGTCGCCTCGGTCGCTTCCGCCACGGGCGCCGTCGGCTTCTGTTCGGCGGGCTTGCCGCAGGCGGCGAGGGCGAGAAGGGCGATGAGGGGGAGGTGGCGGATCATGCCGGGCACCCTAGCGCCAAGCGTCGAGGGTTTGAACTGCTCAACTGCCGTCTGGCAGGGCCGCCAGCGCCGCTTGCCCGGCGGCGGTGATCTCCCAGCCCTCGCGGCTGCGGGCCGCCAGGCCGAACTCGGTCAGGGCCCGGGCGTCGGCGATATTGATGAAATCGACCGGCCGGCCGGCCTTCTTGGCCGCCAGGTTGCGCAGCGCCGTCAGCTGCGTCTCGCTCAACGCCATCACTGGCCTCCGGACAGGGGATTGGGCCGGGCCGCGGCGCGGCGGGCCAGGGTGGTGTCGAGCACCTGCCGTAGCCGGGTGGCCTCGGCGTTCAGGTCGGTGACGTCGTCCTCCAGCTGCGCGACGCGGCTCTTCAGATAGGCGTTCTCGCGCTGCAGGCGGGCCAGTTCCTCGCTCACGGGGCCTTGGCCGCCAACGCCAGCTGGTTCCTGACCACCGCCTTCAGGAGGGCGGTGCGGTGCGGGCTGTGGCCGCCGCCGGCCAGTTCGGCGCGGGCGCCTTCCAGCACCTCGCCGCGATGCCGGCCGCCAAGCGCCCAGGCCTCGGCCCGGATCTCGGCGGCGCCGACGCTGCCTTCGCCGACCGAGTTGAGATAGCCCCAGAAGCCGCTCACTTGGGGCCGCGCGTCGAGCGCGGATCGCTGAGGCCCGAGCCGTTCATCGGCTTGGGAATCCGCACCGCGCCGCTTGAGCGGCTGTCGGTGAGGAAATGGCGGGGCTTGGGGGGAGTGCCGGACATGACGTCCTTTCAGGCCGGGAGATTGGCGCGGCGCGCCGCAACCCCCAGCCCTTTCGATATAGGGGCTTGGCGTCAACAAAGCTTGCCTTATCGCGCGCAGGCCGCGCAGCCGGGGTCGGCGCCGACCCGCACGGTCCGGCTCTCGCCATGCAGGCCGTCATAGATCAGCAGCCGGCCGCCCAGCGTCTGGCCGGCGCCGGCGATCACCTTCACCGCCTCCAGCGCCATCATCGAGCCGATCACCCCGGCCAGGGCGCCGACGACGCCGACCGCCACGCAGGTCTCGGCGTCCGGCGGGACATCCGGCACCAGGCAGCGATAGCAGGGCGCACGGCCAAACACCCCGACCTGCCCGGTCCAGCGGCCGATGGCGCCGCTGACCAGGGGAACCCCGGCCGCCACGCAGGCGTCGCTGACCATCAGCCGGGTCTCGAAATTGTCCGTGCCGTCGAGCACCAGGTCGTGGCCGGCGACGAGGCCGGCGACATTGGCGGCCGTCACCGCCGGGGCCGCCGTCACCGTCACATGCGGATTGAGCGCCGCCAGATGCTCGGCCCCGGCCGCCGTCTTGGCCCGGCCGACATCGGCGGTGGCGAACAGGATCTGCCGCTGCAGGTTCGACAGGCTGACCACGTCGTCGTCGCTGAGGGTGATGGCGCCGACCCCGGCCGCGGCCAGGTAGAGGGCCGCCGGCGAGCCCAGGCCGCCGGCCCCGACGATCAGCACCCGCGTCGCCTTCAGCCGTTGCTGCCCCGGCCCGCCGACCTCCCGCAGCACCAGATGGCGGGCGTACCGTTCGACCTCGCCCTCGCTGAACGCCACCTTGACCTCGCTTCCGCCCGCGACCACATCGGAGCCATGCAAAACAGCAACAGCTTCCCCGACTGGCACGGCACCACCATCCTCGCGGTCGCCAAGGACGGCAAGACCGTCATCGCCGGCGATGGTCAGGTGTCGATGGGCGCCACCGTCGTCAAGGGTTCGGCCAGGAAGGTCCGGCGGCTGGCCGGCGGCAAGGTTATCGCCGGCTTTGCCGGGGCCACGGCCGACGCCTTCACCCTGCTGGAGCGGCTTGAGGCCAAGCTGGAGCAATACCCCGACCAGCTGGCCCGGGCCTGTGTCGACCTGGCCAAGGACTGGCGGACGGACCGCTACCTGCGCCGGCTGGAGGCCATGCTGATCGTCGCCGACAAGAGCAGCATCTACACCGTCACCGGCGTCGGCGATGTGCTGGAGCCCGACCAGGGCGTCGCCGCCATCGGCTCGGGCGGGTCATATGCCCTGGCCGCCGCCCGCGCCCTGATCGACGGCGACCTCGACGCCGAAACCATCGCCCGCAAGGCCATGGGCATCGCCGCCGACATCTGTGTCTACACCAACGGGTCGCTGACGGTGGAAACGGTCTGACCCACGCCGGACTCACCCCTGGCCTGTCACCCTCCGGCCCGCGAAGCGGGAACCGGGGGGCCCAGGGCGGCTCTGGAAAGACTCCCAGCCGTTTTCACGCGGACGGTTGGGTCCCCCGGTCCGCTTCGCGGCCGGAGGATGACATTGCTGGGGGTGGGGCCTACCGCCCACGCAGCTTCAGCGAAATCTCGTCGTGGACCTGGCGGCTGATGCCGTAGGGCCAGAGCAGGGCCACGCCGACGCAGCTGATCACGGCGGCCAGCGGGCCGTGGACGACAACCAGCCGGATCAGGGCGTCGGGATCGACCGCCAGCAGCGGATCGGCCTTGCGCGGCATGCCCATGATGTCCAGGCCGATGCCGGCCAGCAGCACCCCGACGCCGCTGGCCGCCTTGGCCGCGAAGGTGATGCCCGAGAAATACAGCCCCTCGCGCCGGCGGCCAAAGCGCAGCTCATGCTCGTCGGCGGCGTCGGCCATCATCGCCGGGAAGGCGACGAGGACCAGACCGATGCCGATGCCGGCGACGATCATCATCACCATCAGGGGCGCGACCGCCGCCTGGCCCGACGGCCGGTAGAGGCC
Source organism: Caulobacter sp. NIBR1757 (assembly GCF_027912495.1). Classification (GTDB taxonomy): domain Bacteria; phylum Pseudomonadota; class Alphaproteobacteria; order Caulobacterales; family Caulobacteraceae; genus Caulobacter. The sequence continues at coordinate 280,367 of NZ_CP115463.1, forward strand.
GGCGATCCACAGCAGCGGCGCGACCAGCCAGACCAGGTTCAGCATGGTCACCCCGATCATCACCACTGACCGCTTCTCGAACCAGCGGGCCAGGGCCGGGGCCGAGGGCACGCCGATCAGGGTGCCGATCAGCAGCACGAAGGTCAGCTTCTGGATCTCGTCGGTGCCGATCTTCCAGACATAGGTGTTCTGGTGCGCCCCGGTGGTGCCGTTGACCCCGATGGCCACCATGATCAGCAGGCAGGAGAAGAACAGGATGCGGAAAGAGCGGTTGGAGAAGATCTCCATCACCTCGCCGGGCAGGCGGCGAAGCATGGAATGGCTGGTCGTTTCGGGCTGCGGCAGGCCGATGGCGTAGCGGGCGATGCCGGCGCAGCAGAGGATCATGCAGACGGTCAGCAAGCCCGCCACCGCCCAGCCGAAGGCCGGATAGGCGGCGACCTTGAACAGGCCTTCGGGCGGCGTCAGGTAGACGCTGTAGGCCAGGATGATGACGACCACCGCCGACAGCAGGCCGATCACCGTGCGCCAGACCACGATCCGCGAGCGCTCAAGGTAGCCGTCCGACAGCTCGGCCCCCAGGGCGATGAGGGGGACGTTGAACAGCGAGGTGGCCCCGCGGGCAAGCATCGAGGCGCCCAGCAGCCAGGCGAACAGCATGACCTCCGAAAGACCCTTGGGCGGGGCGAAGATCAGTCCAAAGCCCAGCGCCACCAGCGGAATGCTGAGCAGCATGAGCGGCAACCGCCGGCCCAGCTTCGACTTGATGTTGTCGGAAATCGAGCCGACCAGCGGGTCCATGATGGCGTCGGCGCAGAGGCTCAGGCCGACGGCGATGCCGGTCAGGATGCCGGACAGCCCAAGCACCTGGGTGTAGTAGAAAAACGTGAACGGCAGGGCGACATCGAAGCCGCCGCTCTGGACCGCCTGACCCAGGCCATAGGCAAACTTGACGTGAATGGGCGGCTTGAACGCCGGGACGACAACGGCTTCCGCAGTGTTCACGCGCTTCCCCTTGGTCTTATCGTTGGCGGGAAGGTGGGACCATATCGACCCCCTGCGCAATGATGACCCGACGTCACGGCGCCGAACATGACGGCGAATTAAATGGTCCGGACCGGCGTTCGGTGACATTCAGCCCGCCCCGCAGACCGGCGTTCGTTTATGGGCTGCGAAAATCCTCCCCCCTCCAAGGTCTGAAGAGAATGATCCACCACGCCTCCATCCCCGCCCACGATCCCGAACATGTCACCCGCGTCCTGGCCGAGGTCATGCACGGCGCCGCCTATCCCTTCCCCGGCAATATCCCCGGGGCCTTCATGGCGGTTTCCGGCGACGACCACGGCACCATGATCGAGGTCTATCCCTACGCCACCCAGGCCCTGCCCGGTCCGGACGGCGGCCCGGTCGAGCCCGGCCTCAACGCCCAGCCGCCGGCCCATTGGCCCTTCCACCTGCTGCTGTCGGTCGCCGCCGAAGAGCAGGAAATCCTCGCCATCGCCGCCCGCGAGGGCTGGCACGCCCGCCGCTATGGCCGCGGCGCCCCCGGCGAGCCGCCGATGTTCGAGGTCATCGAATTCTGGATCGAGAACAGCGTCATGCTGGAACTGGCCCCCGCCGACCTGATCGGCGCCTACGAGACCCTGTTCCGGCACCCCAACCTGGCCGAGGCCGGGATCAACCCGCTCTAGGCGCGAACCAGCCGCCGGCCCACAGGGCCAGGGCCACCAGCACCGGCTGCATCGCCAGCCGGGGCCCGTGGTACCACCAGCTGTCCGGCAGGCCCGGCACATGCACCCCGCCGAAGGCATGGTGGAGGTTGGCCGGAAACACGCCGATGGCGTAGAGCGCCAGGCCGAGCCCCGCCCAGCGGCGCAGGCGCGGGATCAGCAGGCCGAGGCCGCCGGCGATCTCCGCCAGGCCGGTCAGCTGGATGACCAGGGCCGGCTCCGGGATCCAAGGCGGCATGATCGGCAGGAAGCTTGGCGCCGCCACCAGGTGGAACAGGCCGAAGGCGGCGTAGACCGGGCCGAGGACCCAGCAGGCGACGAGGCGGGCGGTCATCGCAGGGGATAGTCCCCCTCCAGCCGATAGGCCGAGCCGTCGCGGGTCTGGTGGGTCGAATAGAGGCCGAACCGCTTGACGGTGAAGGCCGGGCTGCGCAGCAGGTTGTTGGCCGCCTCCCAGTCCATGACCGCGCCGGGGTCGGGGCGTTTGAGGTAGGCCAGGGTCACATGCGGCCGGTAAAGCCGGGTGTCGGCCGCGATCCCGGCCCGCCGCGCCGCGCTCTCGCAGCGTTTCTGCAGCCGGGTCAGGGCGGCGTTCTCCGCCACGCCGGCCCAGATGGCGTGGATGTCCTGCGGCTCGCCGAAATGCCCGACGCCGGCCAGCTGCAGGTCGAAGGGCTCGATGGCGATGGCCGACAGTTCGGCGTCGAGGTCGTCGGCCCGCGTCTCCGGCGTGTCGCCGACGAAGCGCAGGGTGATGTGCAGCTGCTCGGCCGTGCGCCAGCGGGCGCCGTTGAAGCCGGTCTGATGCGCGGCCAGGCCCTGGGCGATGTCCCAGGGAATGGCGATGGCGGCGAAGAGTCTGAGCATGGGATTTGCAAATCCTCCCCCGTTTACGGGGGAGGGGGACCGCGAAGCGGTGTGGGGGCGAGGGCCGTGCGGCGACGGCTCTCAGGAATGGCCAACATAGAGGTGAAGACGGCGCTCTGTCACTCGCCCCTTCCACCACCCGCTTCGCGGGCGGTCCCCCTTCCCCGCAAGCGGGGAAGGATGGTGCGCTTTACGGACAGGGATTGGGCCGCTCGACGTGCAGGGCGTCGACGGCCTTCTCGAGCTCCGGCGTCCACACATAATCAAACGCGTCGATGTCCGTGGTCAGCTGCGCCATCGAGGTCGCGCCGATGATGGTCGAGGTCACGAAGGGGCGGCTGTCGCAGAACTTCAGGGCCAGGGTGGCCGGGTCGATGCCGTGTTGCGCCGCCAGGTCCACATAGCTGCGAATGGCCTCCTGCGAGCCGGGTCCGTCATAGCGCTGCATGCGGTTGTACAAGGTCTTGCGGGCCCCGGCCGGCAGGGCGCCGTCCAGGTACTTGCCGGTCAGCGCCCCCTGGGCCAGGGGCGAATAGGGCAGCAGGCCGACGTCTTCCTGCACGCCGATCTCGGCCAGGCCGTACTCATAGACCCGGTTGACCAGGCTGTAGGCGTTCTGGATCGAGGCCACGCGCGGCAGGCCGAGGCGGTCGGAGACCTCGAGGAACTTCATCACCCCGTAGGGCGTCTCGTTGCTGACCCCGATGGCGCGGATCCGCCCGGCCTTCACATGGGCGTCGAGCGCCGTGAGGATGGCCTCGAACCCTTCATGGTCAGGGCCATAGGCCTGGAAGGTCATGCCGCCGAAGATGCGCACGGCCCGGTCCGGCCAGTGCAGCTGGTAGAGGTCGATGTAGTCGGTCTGCAGCCGCTTCAGCGAGGCCTCGACCGCCTCGTCGATCTGCGCCTTCGTCTGCCGCGTCGGCGAGCCGTCGGCCCGCAGCCAGCTCATCGGCGAGCGCCCGGCCACCTTGCTGGCGAGAACCACCTTGTCGCGTTTGCCCGATCTGGCGAACCAGGTCCCGATATGGCGCTCGGTCGAGCCTTGCGTCTCCGGCGTCGGCGGCGAGGCGTACATCTCGGCCGTGTCCCAGAAGGTGACCCCGCGCTCGAGGGCGTAGTCCATCTGTTCGTGGGCCTCGGCCTCGCTGTTCTGCGAGCCCCAGGTCATGGTGCCCAGGCAGCAGCGCGACACCGAAATGCCCGTGCGGCCGAGTTGTGAGTACTGCATCTGCCCCTTATCCCCTGTTTTTCGAAAGCCTACGCGGCCTGCCCTGACGGAAGTCAGGGGCCCGTCGCGCGCGGAAGGAAAATCTCTAGCCCAGCGTCCGCGCCACCACCGGCGCCAGGCCCCGGACGATGATTCGCACGCCCTCGGCGGTCGGATGGATGCCGTCCCGCTGGTTGAGGCGCGGAATACCGCCGACCCCGGCCAGCAGGTTGGGATACAGCGCCGCGCCGTGCTTCTTCGCCAGGGTCGGAAAGATCGCCGCGAAGTCCCGCGCATAGCTGCGGCCGAGCGCCGGCGGCGGGGCCATGCCGGCCAGCACCACCTTGATGCCGCGCGCCTTCAGCTTGCCGACGATGCGGTCGATGTTGGCGCTGGTCTTCTTCGGGTCGATGCCCTGCAGAAGATCGTTGCCGCCGAAGGCTACCACGCAGACATTGGTGTCGCTCTGGACGCTGAAATCGACCCGCGCCAGACCGGCCGCCGAGGTGTCGCCGGAGACGCCGGCCCCGCGCACCCTGACGCCCTTGCCCATCCGGTTGAGCTCGGCTTCCAGCACCGACGGCAGGGCGAGGTTGCGCGGCAGGCCCAGGCCGGCCGTGATGCTGTCGCCCAGCACGGTAACGATGCGGGGTTTGCCCTGCGCCAGGGCCGGGGCGGCCGGCAGCAGGACCAGGCCGGCCAGCGCCGCGCGACGCGTGAAAGATCGTTCAGGTGTGTTCGCCATCTCAGCGCCCTATGTAGGTGAGGTCATCGCTTTGCCCAACGCTTCCTCCCCGTTTCAACAGGCCGCCCCGCAATATGTTCGACGCCCAGACCACCACCTCGCCGCTTCGTCTTGAAGCGGTCACCCTGACCCTGCCCTCGGCGGCCGGGCCGGTGGAAATCCTCAAGGGCGTCGATCTCGAGGTGGCGCCCGGCGAACGGGTGGCCGTCGTCGGCCCCTCCGGCTCGGGCAAGTCGTCGCTGATCGCCGTGGCGGCGGGTCTGGAGCGGCCGACATCGGGGTCGGTGGCCTTGTTCGGACAGGACATGGGCAAACTTTCGGAGGACGGGCGGGCGAAACTGCGGCGGGCGCAAGTCAGCCTAGTGTTCCAGAGCTTCCACCTGCTGCCCAACATGACCGCACTCGAGAACGTCGCCGCCCCGCTGGAGATCGCCGGCCGCAAGGGGGCCGACGACACCGCCCGCGCCTGGCTGGCCAAGGTCGGCCTCGGCGAGCGACTGACCCACTATCCGCACCAGCTCAGCGGCGGCGAGCAACAGCGCGTCGCTCTGGCGCGAGCGCTGGCCGTCGAGCCCAAGCTGCTGTTCGCCGACGAGCCGACCGGCAACCTCGACGGGGTCAACGCCCACACCGTCGCCGACATGATGTTCGATCTGGTGGCCCAGACCGGGGCGGCCCTGGTGCTGGTCACCCACGATGTCGAGCTGGCCGCCCGGGCCGACCGCACCGTCACCATGGGCGATGGGCGGATCGTGGCATGAGCGACGCCGCCTCTATCCTCACCCGTAGCGCGCAGCGCGTACGGGGGAGGGGGACCGCGAAGCGGTGGAGGGGGCGAGGGCCGTGCGCCGCCCTCTCCGATTTTGCTCCGATCCCGTTCCCGATCGGCCTCACTCCGTCCCTCGCCCCCTCCACCACCCGCTTCGCGGGCGGTCCCCCTCCCCCGTACGGCCTTCGGCCTACGGGTGAGGATGAGATGTCTCAATGACCCTGCCGCTCTCCTTCCGCTTCGCCGCCCGTGAACTGCGCTCCGGCGTCGCCGGGTTCCGCATCTTCCTGGCCTGCCTGGCGCTCGGCGTCGCCGCCATCGCCGCCGCCGGCTCGACGGCCGAGGCCTTCCGCCAGGGCCTGGCCACCCAGGGCCGCGAGATCCTCGGCGGCGACCTGCGGGTCAGCGTCGAGGACCGCCGCTTCACGGCTGAGGAACGCGCCCGTTTCCAGGCCATGGGCAAGACGGTCTTCGCCGCCGGCCAGGCCGCCATGGCCGAATCGCCGAACGGCGAGCGGCGGCTGGTCGAGCTGCGCGGCGTCACGCCCGGCTATCCGCTGGTCGGCAAGGTCGAGCTGACCGGCGCCCCCAATCTCGACGCCGCCTTCGCGCCCGATGGCGACGCCACCGGCGCGGCCATCGAGCAGGCCCTGTTCGACCGGCTGGGCCTGAAGCTCGGCGACCGCTTCCTGATCGGCGAGGCGAAGTTCGTCGCCCGCGCGGTGCTGGTTTCCGAACCGGACCGGCTGGGTCGCGGCTTCTCGCTCGCCCCCCGCGTCCTGACCAGCCTGAAAGCCGTCGAGGACGGCGGCTTCCTGGCCGAGGGCCTGCCCGACCGGGGCGAGACGGCCCGCATCGCCCTGCCCAAGGGCGCCGACGCCAACGCCGCCGCCCGGCTGCTCGATCCCCAGCGACCCAAGGAAGGCCTGGGCGAGCGGCGACGCGGTGAGCGCCAGGCGGGTCCGCCCCGCGAGGGCGGCGGCCTGGAAGTCCGCACGCGAGACGAGGCGGCGAACGGCGTCAAGCGGCTGATCGACCAGCTGGAGTATTTCCTGGGCTTCATCGGCCTGGCCTCGCTGGTGGCCGGCGGTCTCGGCGTGGCCGGGGCGGTCGGCGCCTATCTCGAGGCCCGCAAACCTTCGATCGCCACCCTCAAGGCGCTCGGCGCCGAGGGGGTGCTGATCCGCAACCTGTACCTGATCCAGGTCGCCGTCCTGGCCCTGCTGGGCGTCGGCATCGGCCTGGCCATCGGGGCCAGCGCCCCGCTGATCCTCGGCGAACTGGCGAAGGACAAGCTGCCGATCCCGGCCCTGTTCGCCGTCTATCCGATGCCGCTGCTGAAGGCCGCCGCCTTCGGCCTGCTGGCCGCCGCCGCCTTCAGCCTCGTGCCGCTGGCCCGCGCCCGCTCGACGCCGCCGTCGGCCCTGTTCCGCCGCGATCTGGCCGGCCGGGTCGGCTGGGGCCTGGAGCTGTGGGTCACGGTTCTGGCCGGCCTTGGCCTCGCCGGCCTCGCTGTCATCACCGCCCCGACCCCGATGTCCGCCATCGTCATGATCGTCGGTGTCGCCGTCGCCTTCGGCCTGCTGGCCCTGCTCGGCCGCGGCGCCGCCTGGCTGGCCGGCAGGCTGCGCCGGTTCGCCAGCGGCCCCTGGCGCATCGGGCTGGCCAACCTCTCCGGTCCGCGCTCGGCCGCCCGCACCGCCTCGCCCGCCATCGGCCTGGGCGTCGCCCTGCTGGCTTCGGTGGTGCTGATCCAGTCCAGCCTGCTGGCCCAGGTCAGCGAGGTGGCCCCGAAGACCGCCCCCTCGATGGTCTTCCTCGACGTGCCGGGCGAGCGCATCGAGGCCTTCGACGCCACGGTGGAGAAGGCCTTCGGTGTTCCCCTGACCAAGCAGAACTTCCTGCGGTTTCCCTTCGTCACCGGCCGCATTGTCGGGGTGAAGGGCCGGCCGGTCGACCTCTCCAGGGTCAAGGACAGCGAGCGCTGGGCCTACGACAACGATCTGCAGATGAGCACTTTCGCCACCGAACCGGACGACGCCGGCGTGCAGGAAGGCCGCTGGTGGAAGCCTGACGATCCGGCCCCGCAGGTGGCCATGGAGATCGACGCCGCCAGGGGCGCGGGCCTGGCCGTCGGCGACATGATCGCCGTCAATGTCCTGGGCCGCGACATCGACGCCCGCATCGCCGTGTTGCGCAAGGTCGAGTGGGGCGGCTTCAACCCGGCCTTCACCGTCATCCTCAATCCCAAGGCGCTGGAAGGGGCCGGCCTGCGCTGGATCGCCATCGCCAAGGCCAGCGCCGCCCAGGAAGAGGCCGCCACCCGCGCACTCGGCGCCGGCTTCGCCGAGGTCAACGTCATCAGCGTCCGTGAAGGCCTGGCCCAGGCGGTGGAGATGTTCGACCGCCTCAGCCTGGCGGTGCGCGGCGCCGCGGCGGTCGCCGCCCTGGCCGGCCTGCTGGTCCTGGCCGGGGCCATCGCGGCCGGGGCGCGGGCCCGGGCCCGCGAGGCGGCGACGCTCAAGGTGCTCGGCGGCTCGCGCGGCCAGATCCTGCTGGCCTACGGGGTCGAGTACGGCGCCGTCGGCCTGATCGCCGGGGTGTTCGGGGTGGCCCTTGGCTATGCCGCCGCCTGGCCGGTGGTCGTGCTGATCTTCGAAGCGACCTGGAGCGTCGACTGGAGCGGGGTGGCCGCCCTGGTCGGCGGCGCGGCGGGCCTGGCGGCGGTTGGCGGCCTGCTGGCGGCGGCCCAGGCCCTGTCGCGGCGGCCTGCTCCGGTTTTGAGGACAGAGTAAGAAAAACCCCGAAATTGCAGCTGGTTTGCCGGGGGCCTTGCGTCAAACCGCCACAGCCACGATATTTCCGTGAACGGCTCCATTCCGGAGCCGCGTGTAAAGGGTAGTTTTTCATGAGCGACTTCGAACGCGGTACGGCGCGCTCGATCCCGCACACCGCCGACATGTCGGTGGACGCTGGTCTGCGCGCCTTCATGTTGGGCGTCTACAACAAGATGGCTATCGGCCTGGTGGTCTCGGCCGCCCTGGCCTACGCGGTGGCCAATTTCGCGCCGGTGCGCGACCTGCTCTACGTCGTCAATCCGGTGACCGGCGCCTTCGCCGGCTACCAGATCCTCGGAGTGGTCCTGGCGTTCGCGCCGCTGGTCCTGCTCCTCGCCGCCGGCTTCATGATGAAGAACGTCACGCCGGCCAGTTCGGGGGCGCTTTACTGGACCGTGGTCTCGGTGATCGGCGCTTCGGGCGCGGTCTGGGTGCTGCGTTACACCGGCGCCTCCCTGGCCTCGACCTTCCTGATCACGGCGACCGCCTTCGGCGCGCTCAGCCTGTTCGGCTACACGACCAAGAAGGACCTGTCCGGTTGGGGCACCTTCCTGATCATGGGTGTCTGGGGGCTGATCGCCGCCAGCATCGCCACCTGGTTCTTCCGCTCGCCGATGCTCTACATGATCATCGCGGTGGCCGGGGTGCTGATCTTCGCGGGGCTTACCGCCTACGATACGCAGCGCCTCAAGATGACCTACTACGAGCTGGGTGGTGACCGTCAGCGCATGGCGGTGGCCACCAATATCGGGGCCCTCCACCTGTACCTGGACTTCATCAACCTGTTCCAGTTCCTGCTCGCCCTGCTGGGCGGCCGCCGCGAATAGCGGGTTCGGCGGCGGAAAGTGATCAAGGCCCTGGCGGAAACGCCGGGGCCTTTTTCTTACTCCACCACCTGGAACTTGCGGGAATCGAACAGCCGCAGCACCTGGGCCAGTTCCTGGCCGCGTCTCAGGGTCATGCCGCCCTGGCCGATCACCGACCAGGCGCCCTGCTTGCGCGCCAGTTCGGGCTGTTTCTCGATGCGATAGAGCGGCTGCTCCGAGGCTCGCCGGAAGATGCAGAAGACGGCGCGGTCGGACAGGCCGGCGATGGCGTAGTCGCGCCACTCGCCGGCGGCCACCATCCGCCCGTACAGGCGCATGATGAGGTCCAGTTCCCGGCGCTCGAAGAAGACCTGGGCGCCGGACGGGGACGGGTATGTCGGATCAAGGCTCATCGACTTGATCAGCCTAGACCCTTTTTGGCGTTTGGCGAGGGGCGCCGATTTATGCGATCGCTGAAATATCAGGCCGCGCAATGACCTCATTTACGGCCAACCGCCGCCCGCTTCGGGGGCGATAACCTCATTGTCGGCTGATCGAAGCGCCCACGGCTTCGGTACCTGAACAGCCCCCCCAGCCCCCACCGGGGTCGTGATCGTAACCTGCGGTCAGCCGACGACTTTAAAGAGAGCCCGCGTCGCACCCCTCCCCCCCCTGGCGACGCGGGCTTTTTCTTTGCCTGCCGCTAGGGCGGTCTGCTTCTCTCAGCAAAAAGGGAGAAGACCATGGGCAGACTTGCAGGCCGCCGCGCCATCGTCACCGGCGCCGCCAGCGGCATTGGCCGCGCCACCGCCGAGCTCTTCGCCGCCGAGGGCGCCCAGGTTCTGGCCGTCGACCGGCCGGACGCCAACCTCGTCTTCAAGCACGCCGCCATCGTTCCCATGGGCCAGGACATCGGCGAGGACGGTGCGCCGGACGCCATCGTCGGCAAGGCCGTCGCCGACTTCGGCGGTCTCGACATCCTCTACAACAATGCCGGCATCAGCCACGGCGCCCCGGTCGCAGACACCACCGACGAGGCCTTCGACCGGTTGGTGGCCATAAACTTAAGGGCCGGCTTCCGCCTGTCCCGCGCCGCCACCCCGCATCTGGTGGCCAGCGGCAATGGGCGGCTGATCTTCACCGCCTCGATCATGGCCCGCCACACCGACAACGGTCTGGTCGCCTATTCGGCCTCCAAGGCCGGGGTCGTCGGGATGATGCGCACCTTCGCCCTGGAACTCGGCCGCCACGCTGTCACTTCCAACGCCATCCTGCCCGGCGCCATCGCCACCGGCATGACCGCCGCCAGCTTCCAGCGCGAGGACGTCACCGCCATCTGGGCCAAGAAGGCGGCGTTGAAGCGCCTCGGCCAACCCATCGACATCGCCCGAGTGGCCCTCTTCCTGGCCAGCGACGACGGTGGTTTCGTAACGGGCCAGGCGCTGGGGGTCGACGGCGGCCTGATGCTGCGGGTCTAGGAGGCCTTCTCGGCCAGTACGCCGAGGATGCGGCCGCCCTTGGCGCCCTGCACGATGACCACGGTCTTCAGCCCGTCCTCGATCGCCTTGGGAGGCTTGTAGGCGCTGGGCCGGCCGTACCAGCTTCCCAGCCGCGCGACCTGGCGGACGACGTTCTTGTGGACCACCGCCTCGCCGCGGTTGTCGCCCTTCTTCGGCGTGATCTCGACGGCGCGGGGATCGTAGCGGATCAGCCAGACGTCAGCCCCGCCACGCGGGACGGGCCCGGAGCCGACAGCGATCCGGCCGTTCAGCATGAACAGCATGTCGGGCGCATTGCGCGGCGCCTTGGCCGCCTCGGCGACCAGGGCGTCGACCTTGTCGGCGCGGACGCCGCCGGTCTGGTAGCGGCCATCGATCACCACCTGCGGCGTATAGACCTCGCGCACCGCCAGCTTGCGGGCATAGGCCTTCTGGCGCTCGGCGAAGACCGGCTGGGCGAAGGTGTCGCGCCAGCCCAGATAGTCCCAGTAATCGACAGCGAAGGTCAGGGCGAGCACGCCCGGATCATCGGCCAGCTCGGCCAGATGGGTGTTGGCGGCGCGGCAGGACGAACAGCCCTGCGCCGTGAACAGCTCGACCACAACGGGCGGCTTCGGCGCCTGGGCGGCCATGGCCGACAGGGGGGCGAACGCCAGCACTGCAAGGACTGGGGCGAGGAGGGGGAGGAAACGCCTCATGGCTGGCACTTAACCGGAAGCGGAGGCCAAGTTGGCTTCACGAGGCCGTGAGACTCCCATCCTTCTCCCGCTTGCCGGGAGAAGGTGGCCCGAAGGGCCGGATGAGGGCAGCGCCAGCCTGTCGGTGAGGCCGCGTTCTGGCGCGGATCAGCGCCGTCGTCTTCCACATACGAAAAAGGGCAGCCCGGCCGAAGCCGGTGCTGCCCTCATCCGACCCTGCTCCGCAGGGCCACCTTCTCCCGGCAAGCGGGAGAAGGGAAAGTCGCTACGCCGCCGGCTTGGCCAGGTTGCGCAGGACGTAGTTCAGGACGCCGCCGTTCTTGAAGTAGTCGAGCTCGGTCGGGGTATCGATGCGGCAGCGGACCGGGAAGCGGGCGATGCGGCCGTCCGACGGGCGGTACAGCTCGACGATCAACTGCTTGCGGGGCGCGAGGTCCTGCAGGCCGCGGATCGAGACGATCTCTTCACCCGTAAGACCAAGGCGCTGCCAGCCGTCGTTGAGGAACTGCAGGGGCAGAACGCCCATGCCGACCAGGTTGGAGCGGTGGATGCGCTCGAAGGTCTCGGCGATCACCGCGCGAACGCCGAGCAGCTTGGCGCCCTTGGCCGCCCAGTCGCGGCTGGAGCCGGTGCCGTATTCCTTGCCGGCGAAGACGACCGCCGGGCGGCCTTCTTCCTGGTAGCGCATGGCCGCGTCGTAGATCGGCATGGTCTGGCCGGACGGGAAGTGCTTGGTCACGCCGCCTTCGATCTCGGGGGTGATCTTGTTGCGGATGCGGATGTTGGCGAAGGTGCCGCGCATCATCACTTCGTGGTTGCCGCGGCGGCTGCCGTAGCCGTTAAAGTCCTCGAAGCGGACCTGGTGGTTCAGCAGGTACTCACCGGCCGGGCTGGCCTTCTTGATCGAACCGGCCGGGCTGATGTGGTCGGTGGTGATCGAGTCGCCGAACACGCCGAGGATCCGGGCCTCGACAATGTCGGTGACCGGGGTCGGCTGCATTTCCATGCCCACGAAGTAGGGCGGGTTCTGCACATAGGTCGAACCCATGTCCCAGGCGTAGGTCTGGCCGCCGGTGACCTTGATGGCCTGCCAGTTCTTGTCGCCGGTGAAGACGTCGCTGTAGCGTTCGGCGAACATCTTGCTGGTCACCGACTTCTTCTGCAGGGCGGCGATGTCGGCGTTGGTCGGCCAGATGTCCTTCAGGAAGACGTCCTTGCCCTTCTTGTCCTGGCCGATCGGCTGGGTGGTCAGGTCGATGTTCATCGAACCGGCCAGGGCGTAGGCGACGACCAGCGGCGGGCTGGCCAGGTAGTTGGCCCGCACGTCGGGGTTCACCCGGCCTTCGAAGTTCCGGTTGCCCGACAGCACGCTGGCGGCGACCAGGTCGCCCTCGGCGATGGCGGCCGAGACCGCTTCCGGCAGCGGGCCCGAGTTGCCGATGCAGGTGGTGCAGCCGTAGCCGACAAGGTTGAAGCCCAGCGCGTCGAGGTGCTTCTGCAGGCCGGCCTTGGCCAAGTAGTCGGTGACCACCTGCGAGCCGGGGGCCAGCGAGGTCTTCACCCAAGGCTTGACCGACAGGCCCTTGGCGATGGCGTTCTTGGCCAGCAGGCCGGCGGCGATCAGCACCGAGGGGTTGGAGGTGTTGGTGCAGCTGGTGATGGCGGCGATGACCACGTCGCCGTGGCCGACGTCGAACTTCTCGCCCTTCACCGGAACGCGCACATCGGCGCCTTCCTTCTTGCCGAACTCACCGGCCAGGGCTTCGGCGAAGGCCGAGGCGGCGTTGGAGAGCAGCACCTTGTCCTGCGGACGCTTGGGGCCGGCCAGCGAGGGCAGCACGTCGTCCAGCGCCAGTTCGAGGATGTCGGTGAACTCGGGCTCCGGCGCTTCGGGATCGAACCACATGCCCTGGGCCTTGGCGTAGGCCTCGACCAGGTTGACGCGGGCCGGGTCGCGGCCGGTGGCCTTCAAATAGTCGACGGTGGCTTGCGACACCGGGAAGAAGCCGCAGGTGGCGCCGTATTCGGGGGCCATGTTGGCGATGGTCGCCTGGTCCTCGATAGTCAGGTTGGCCAGGCCGTTGCCGAAGAACTCGACGAACTTGCCGACCACGCCCTTCTTGCGCAGCATCTGGGTGACGGTCAGCACCAGGTCGGTGGCGGTGGCGCCTTCCGGCAGGGCGCCGGTGAGGCGGAAGCCGATCACTTCCGGGATCAGCATCGGGATGGCCTGGCCGAGCATGGCGGCCTCGGCCTCGATGCCGCCCACGCCCCAGCCCAGGACGGCCAAGCCGTTGACCATGGTGGTGTGGCTGTCGGTGCCGACGACGGTGTCGGGATAGGCGACCTCATCGTCGTGGCCGGCGTCCTTGGCGGTCCAGACGGTCTGGGCCAGGTATTCCAGGTTCACCTGGTGGCAGATGCCGGTGCCGGGCGGCACAACGCGGAAGTTGTTGAAGGCCGAGCTGCCCCAGCGCAGGAAGTTGTAGCGCTCGAGGTTGCGCTGGTACTCGATGGCGACGTTGTCGCCGAAGGCCCTGGCGTTGCCGAAGTGATCGACCATCACCGAGTGGTCGATGACCAGGTCGACGGGGATCAGCGGGTTGATCTTGGTCGGGTCGCCGCCCAGCGCCGTCATGGCGTCGCGCATGGCGGCCAGGTCGACGACGGCCGGCACGCCGGTGAAGTCCTGCATCAGCACCCGGGCCGGGCGGAAGGCGATCTCGTGCTGCACGGCGCCCTTGTTCTGCACCCAGGCGGCCATGGCCTGGAAGTCGGCGCTGTCGGTCTCGGCGCCGTCTTCATTGCGCAGCAGGTTCTCGAGGAGCACCTTCAGCGAAACGGGCAGACGCGAAATACCGGAAAGACCGGCTTCCTCCGCGACGGGGAGGCTGTAGTAGACGTAGGTCTTGCCGCCGACGCTCAGAGTGCGGCGAACTTGCAGGCTGTCGATGGACGCCATTGGTGGGAGTACCTTTCCTGTTCCGGACCGCCCGAAAACCGCTCCCGGGATCGCGCGCACCTCGTAAGGGACGCACAGGGTCCCAAACGGCGCCGCGTACACTCCCGCGTGCGCGCGGGAGGTCGGTCGGGGGCTGTCTACTCCCGGTTCGGCCAAACGTCCATGCCGCCGCCAAGGACTTCTCCGCGCGGGTGCGCGCGTGATTAGCGGGCTCAGCGTCAAGGGCCTGTCGGTGCAGCGCGGCGAGCGGGTCCTGTTCCGCGACCTCGCTTTCAGCCTGCCGGCCGGAGAGGCCATCGCCCTGACCGGCGCCAATGGCTCGGGCAAGACCAGCCTGCTGCGCGTCATTGCCGGCCTGCTGCGGCCGGCGGCCGGTGACATCGTCTTCGAAGGCGCGGCCGAGGCCGACGTCGCCCGGCATGAGTCGGTGCATCTGCTCGGTCATGCCGACGGCCTCAAGGGCGGACGCACCGCGCTGGAGGAATTGAGCTTCCAGGCCGGCTGGCTGGGCGGTGACGACGAGGGCGTGGCGCGGGCCATCGAGCAGCTGGCCCTGACGCCGCTGCTCGACCTCGAGGTCCGCCGGCTCTCGGCCGGACAGCGGCGCCGGCTGGCCATGGCCCGGCTGATCGCGGCCCCCCGGCCCCTGTGGCTGCTCGACGAGCCGATGGCTCCACTGGACACCGCCCGTCGCGGCCTGCTCGCTGGGATGATGCAGGCGCACCTGGCCGGCGGCGGCCTGATTCTGGCGGCGGTGCACGACCCCCTGCCGATCCCGGCCCGGGTGCTGGAGATCGGCGCATGAGGCCGCTTGTCACCCTGCTGGTCCGCGAGCTGGCGCTCGGCTGGGGCCGGGGCGGCGGCCCCCTGCCGGCCCTGGCCTTCTACGCCGCCATCACCGTGCTGTTGCCGCTGGCGGCCGGGCCGGACACCAGTCGCCTGGGGCCGGTCGCCACCGGGGTGGCCTGGATGGCCCTGGCGCTGGCCAGCCTTCTCTCGCTGGAGCGCCTGTTCGAGCGCGACTTCGAGGACGGCGGCCTCGATCTCCTCATGACCGGGCCCCTGGCCCTGGAGCTGGTCTGCGGCGTCAAATGCCTGGCCCAGTGGATCACCACCGCCGGACCCCTGGCCCTGGCCGCGCCGGTGGCGGCGGTGATGCTGGGCGCGCCCTTGAGCGCGGCGCCGATGATCCTCGCCTGCGCCCTGGCCGGCGGCCTGGCCTTCGTCTTCGTCGGCGGCATCGGCGCGGCCCTGGCGCTCGGCGCCCGGCGCGGCGGACTGCTGGTGGCGGCGATCGTCCTGCCGCTGTTCAGCCCGCCGGTGATCTTCGGCGGCGCCGCCCTCTATGCCGACCAGCTGGGATCCGGGGCCGGCGGCGGCCTGCTCTTGCTGCTCGGCTGGACGGCCGGGGCGGTCGCCCTGTCACCGTTGGCCATGGCGGCGGCCTGCCGGAACGCCGTTCAGTGAAAGCTACAGGCCGGCAACAAATCTGTCGAAACCAGACATTCGCCTGCCACACCGTCCATTCAATCTGCGGCCATCCAAATCGGGGAGACCGAACAAAATGAAAAAGATTCTTCGTCACGCCGGCCTGCTGGCCACCGCCGCCTTCGTCCTGACCGCCGGGGGTTCCGCCCTCGCCGGCGAGCCCGCCAAAAAGGACGGCGCGCCCAAGGTCGAGCGCAAGGTGGTCATCATGAAAGACGGCGAACAGGTGGTTGTCAGCGGCGCCGATGGCGGCCGGCCGATGCCGATGCGCCGGCACATGGACCCGGCCGCCCACGCCGACCACATGCGCACCCTTCTGCAGCTGCGTCCGGAACAGGAAGCCGCCTTCCAGGCCTTCCTGGCGGCGACCGGGCCCGAACCTCACAAGATGCAAATGAAGCACGACGCCGACGGCAAGCCGCCCGAGCGCAAGATGCTGACCACGCCCGAGCGCCTCGACATGCAGGCCAAGCGGATGGCCGAGCACCAGGCCGCCTTCCAGAAACGCGCCGCGGCCACCCGCGCCTTCTACGGCCAGCTCAGCCCCAGCCAGCAGAAGGTGTTCGACACCCTGCACGCCCACCACGGCGGCGGCCGCCACATGAAGATCATCCGTCGCGGCGGCGCTGGCGGGCCGATGGGTGGCCCGGGCGATCACCGGATGATCATGCGCGGTGGCCCCGAAGGCGGCCCGCCGGCTCCCGGCGGCATGGCCTGGAACAGCGAGGACGGCGAGGACTTCGCCATGCTGGAGGGTGAGGACATGGACATCCAGGTCTTCATCGACGGCGAAGAGATCGACGGCGGCGACGAAGACTAAGGGAAGACCGAACCTTGCCCGCCGTCTCCCACCCCTTTAGACGGCGGGTATGGTCTCTTTCCTGACCAATCCCAGGTCCTTCATGGCCTTCTCGCGGATCGCCGCGCCCGTGCTGGGCGTGGCGACCGCCTGCGCCTTCGCGCTCGGCCTCTACCGCACCTTCACGGTTCCGGAAGACGCCCTGCACGGCGACACCGTGCGGATGATGTTCATCCATGTGCCGGCCGCCTGGCTGGCCATGTTCACCTATGCCTGCCTGGGCGTCGCCAGCCTGCTGAACCTTGTGTTCAAGCAAGCCCTCGCGGACCTGGCGGCCCGGACCTGCGCCCCGCTCGGCGCCGCCTTCACGGCTCTCGCCCTGGTCACCGGCGCGCTCTGGGGCCGGCCGACCTGGGGGACCTATTGGGCCTGGGATGGGCGGATGACCTCGGTGCTGGTCCTCTTCCTGCTGTGGCTGGCCTATATCGCCCTGCGCGCCGCTATTGACGACGAGGCCCGCGCCGCCCGGGCCGGGGCCATCCTGGCGCTGGTGGGCGTGATCAACCTGCCGATCATCCACTTCTCGGTCTACTGGTGGAACAGCCTGCACCAAGGCTCCTCGACCCTCGGCGCCGACAAGGGCGATGGTCTGCCGCCGGTCTATGGCGCGACGCTCGGCATCATGGGCCTGGCCTATCTGGGCCTGTTCGGCGCGCTCTGGCTGACGCGGATCCGCACCGAGGTGCGCCTGCGCCGGCTGCGCGCCGCCGCCCTGCGCGCGGCGGAGGACTGACGATGTTCGATTTCGACTATGGCGCCTACGCCCCCTACATCTGGAGCGCCTTCGCCATCACGGCCGTGGTGCTCTGCTGGATGATCGCCGACAGCCTGCTGGCCGCCCGCCGCGCCGCGGCTGAGGCCCGGGCCAAGGGCCTTGAGGACGACTGGGCGTGAAACGCCTTGCCGCGCTCCTGCCGCTCATCGCCCTGGTCCTGCTGGCGGCCGTGTTCGCGGCCAAGTCGCTGTGGCGGGACACCCAGGTCGAAACCCACGCCATGGTCGGCAAGCCGCTGCCGGCGGTGATGCTGCCGGGCCTGGACGGCGCCGCGCCTCGGGCGGTGAAGGTCGGCAAGGGACCCTATCTGGTCAACTTCTTCGCCAGCTGGTGCCCGCCCTGCATCGTCGAGCATCCGGCGCTGATGGCCCTTGAGGCCGAGGGCGTGACCATCGTCGGCGTCGCCTACAAGGATGATCCGGCCAACTCACGAGCTTTCCTGGCCGAGCGCGGCGACCCCTTCGCCACGGTGCTGGTCGACCGCGACGGCCGGGCCGGGATGGAGTTCGGGGTCACGGGTCCGCCGGAGACCTATCTGGTGTCCTCTGACGGCATCATCCTGGCCAAGCACATCGGCGAACTGGACGACAGGTCGATCCGAACCCTGCTCAGCCAGGCGCGTTAAGGTTTCGCTAACCATAACCGCCGAAGCCTGTTGGCATGGCCGATATCCGTCCGACCAGTTGGCAGCCCGCCGCCGCCCCAACGACAGCGCCCACCCGCACGGCGGCCCAGCGCGCCTTCTTCGACGCCGCCATGGGCCGCACCGCCGCCCCGGCAGCGCCGGTCGCCGCGCCTGAACCGGTGGCGGCGCCGGTGCAGCGGCCGTTGCAGGCGTCGGCCATGACAGAAGAGCCGCCGAAGAAGATTCTGCGGCCGGGCTCGCTGGTCGATATCAGGGTCTAGAACGGCGAGCGCGCCGGCGCCTCAACTCTCCGCCCCAAGGGCCGAGGGCGAAGTTCGCCCGCCCCGTGGGGCCTAGCGCTCTTCGTCGAACTTGTGGGCGACCAGGTCGCACAGGGCGTCCAGCGCCGCCGTCGCCTCCGGCCCTTCGGCGCTGATCTCGACACTGGAGCCGATCCCCGCCGCCAGCATCATCAGCCCCATGATCGAGCGGGCATCGACCGACTGCCCCTCCCGGCTGACCTGGATTTCCGCGTCGAAACTGCCGGCCAGCTTGACGAACTTGGCCGAGGCGCGGGCGTGCAGGCCCCGCTCATTCACAATCTCGACAATCCGGCGTTGGCTCACTTGTCGGCCGCCAGCATGTAGGAGGCGACGGCGATGTACTTGCGGCCGGCGTCCTGGGCGTGGTGGACGCAGGCCTCCAGGGTCTCGCGGGTGCGCAGCGAGGCCAGCTTGATCAGCATCGGCAAATTGAGGCCGGCGATGACCTCGGCGCGGGTCTGTTCCATGACGCTGATGGCCAGGTTCGAGGGCGTGCCGCCGAACATGTCGGTCAGCAGGATGACGCCCTCGCCGGTGTCCACGCGCCCGCAGGCCGCCAGGATATCCTTGCGGCGCTTTTCCATGTCGTCCTCGGGGCCGATGCAGATGGGCACGACCTGCTCCTGCGGGCCCACCACATGCTCCATGGCGAAGACAAACTCTTCGGCCAGCCGTCCGTGCGTGACGATCACCAGGCCGATCATGCCCGCATTCTCACAAAATCATCCCCATACCCGGAGCTTTCGGCCGCGCGGGAGGCCTTGATACGCTCCTCCTCAGCGAAACCCAACCCGTTCGAGCGCGGCGATCAGTTTCAGGGGTGCGGCGGGTTCGAATGGCCACAGGCGACGCAAGGGAAGGGTGACGCCAAGCCGCTCCTCCGTCTCCGGTTCCGGCAGGCGTTCGATAGCGGCGGGGTCCGGTTCGCAGGCGACGATGAGGTCGATGCCGGCGTAGGGCAGGGCCTCGACCGGGGCGATGCCGAGGCCCCGCATTTCCAGCAGGCCGGAAAGGGTGTCGGGGGCGCGGCCGAACAGTCGGCCCTCACTGGTCCAGGCCAGCACCCGGTCGTCGGCCACCAGACGGCCGCCGAGATTGAGGGTTCGCAGGGCCAGATCGCTCTTGCCCGCCCCGGACGGTCCCTCGATCAGCACACCGCGCCAGCGGCCGCGCTGGCGCAGAGCCACCAGGCCGGCATGCAGGATCATCCGCGGGATCCGGAGGTGCTGGTGAGGGGCAGGCTGACCTCGAACCTGGCCCCGACCACCTTGCCGGTCTCGTCGGTGCGGTTGTGGGCCTGCACCGAGCCGCCATGGGCCAGGGTGATCTGGCGGGCGATGGAGAGGCCAAGGCCCGAGTTGCCGCCGAACGCCGCGCCCTTGGGCCGGCTGGTGTAGAAGCGCTCGAAGACCGTTTCGAGGTTGTCTGGCGGGATGCCGGGGCCGTCGTCCTCGACCACGACCAGCACCCGGCCCTTCTCGGGAATGACGTTGACCCGCACCTCGCCGTCCTTCGGGCTGAAGGAGCGGGCGTTGTCGATGAGGTTGCGGAACACCTGGCCCAGCGGCCCTTCCTGGCCGGGAATGACGGTTTCGCCCTCGGGGGCGATCAGGGTGACGCGGGCCTCGCCGGGTTTCCGGGCGGCGTCGTAGATCGACAGGATGTCGGTCAGCAGGCGGGTGACATCGAAGCGGCGGAAGGATTCGCGGCTGAGCTCTGCGTCGAGGCGCGAGGCGTTGGAGATATCGCCGATCAGCCGGTCGAGCCGGCCGACATCCTGCTTGAGGATGTTCAACAGCTTCTCGCGACCCGGACCGTCGGGGACGATCTCCAGGGTCTCGACCGCCGAGCGGATGGAGGTCAGCGGATTGCGGATCTCATGGGCCACGTCGGCGGCGAAGCGTTCGATGGCGTCCATGCGCGTCGACAGGGTGTCGGTCATCTCCTCCAGGGAGCGCGACAGGTCGCCGATCTCGTCCTGGCGGCGGGCGAGGTCGGGCAGGCTGATGGCGCGGGCCCGGTTCAGCCGCACCCGGTCGGCGGCCTCGGCCAGCCGCAGCATCGGCCGCGCCACCAGGGCATAGAGCAGCACCGAGGAGAGCAGGGTGACGGCGATGGCGATCAGGGCAAAGGGAATCAGCGCCCGGCGCTCGGCGGCGATGATCTCGTCGACGTCGCTGGCCTCCAGGGTCAGCACGCCCAGCACCGCCTTCACCCGCTGCACGGGGATGGAGACGCTGACCACGGTGTGGCCGTTCTCGGCGATGCGGGTGTTGCGCACCCGCTCGCCCAGCATGGCCTCGCGCCACTCGTCGGCCAGGTCGCGGCGGGCCTTGTCGATCAGCTTGGGGTCGGCGTCGGCGTCCTGCAGGCGGAAGCTGGGGGCGGTTTCGCCCCGTCGGCGGGCGGGTGGCAGGGCACGCCATTCGACGCGGTCATCGACGACATAGCTGTCGGCCAACAGCCTTCCTTGCGTGTCGTAGAGGCGCACCCGCTGCGAGGGCGATAGGTGCAGCAGCTGCAGCAGCTGGGCGGCGCGGTCGGCCTGCAGGAAGGGAATCGGCTCGCCCTGGGTGGCGGCCTCGGCCATCAGCTGGACGATCAGGTCGCCCTGCACCGACAGGCTGTCGATGCGGGCCTCGACCAGGCCGCGGCGGATCTCGTTGAGCACCAGGGCCCCCGAGATCAGCACCGCCAGCCCGATCAGATTCAGGCCCACGATCAGCCGGCCGAGCTTGGATCCACGCGACCAGAAGCGCCAGCGCGAGACGCGCCTTCCCGGTTCAGGGTGGGGCGCATCCGCTCTGGTGGCTTCAGAGTCCCGGGGGTCAGGACTCGCGGTAGCGGTAGCCGACGCCATACAGGGTCTCGATCGCGTCGAACTCGTTGTCCACCTGGCGGAACTTCTTGCGCATCCGCTTGATGTGGCTGTCGATGGTGCGGTCATCGACATAGACCTGATCGTCGTAGGCCGCGTCCATCAGGTTGTCGCGGCTCTTCACGAAGCCGGGCCGCTGGGCCAGGGACTGCAGCAGCAGGAACTCGGTGACGGTCAAGCGCACCGGCTTGCCCTCCCAAAGGCTCTCATGGCGTTCCGGATCGAGGGTCAGCTTGCCGCGGCGCATCATCTTGGCGCTGGCCGCCTCCTTGGCCTCGGCGGAAACACCGCTGTCCTCCGGCGCGGCGCGGCGCAGCACGGCCTTCACCCGCTCCAGCAACAGTCGCTGGCTGAACGGCTTGTGCATGTAGTCGTCGGCGCCGAGGTTGAAGCCGAGGATCTCGTCGATCTCGTCGTCCTTGCTGGTCAACATGATGACCGGCACCTCGCTGGTCTGGCGCAGCCGGCGCAGCAGCTCCATGCCGTCCATGCGCGGCATCTTCACGTCGAGGATGGCCAGGTCCGGCGGATCGTTCTGCAGGGCCTCCAGGCCCGACGCGCCGTCGTAGTAGGCCTTCACACTGTGGCCGTGGCTTTCCAGCGCCAGGGAGACGGAAGCAACGATGTTCTCGTCGTCGTCCACGAGGGTGATGTTCGCCATGGTGTCCTTTTGCCTTCGAGGGGCGTGATGAATTGTAGAGAAACTAACGCCCGCAACGCCCAGTGCAACGCATGGACGGGCTACATGGCCGCAATAGGCGCCGCAATAGGGCGAGAAGTCGGCGCGGCATTTCGGTGATGATACGCTAAACGTCGCCTTAAGGCGTTGGGTATTAGGCTGAATCCGGGAAATGGGGACCTGGATGGACCGCGGCCAGATTCACTACGAGCTCTTCGTGCGTCGGAACCCGACGTCGGGCTGGGTGCTCGACCTCGCCACCGAGGACCGCTCGCGCGCCGTCGAGACTGCCGAGGCCCTGCTGGAAGCGGGTCATGTCGCCGCCGTGCGGGTCTGCAAGGAGGTGCTCGATCCGGAGACCCGCGAGTTCCGGTCCGTCACCATCCTCAACAAGGGCGCGCCGGAACGCGGCAAGCAGAAGAAGGCGGTCGAGAACCGCGAGCCGCTGTGCGTCAGTCCGCAGGACCTCTACACCGTCCACGCCCGCGAGCGGATCGGCCGGCTGCTCGACAACTGGCTGCTGCGCCAGCGGGCGACGCCGTTCGAGCTGCTGCACCGGGCCGACCTGGTCGAGAAGCTGGACGCCTCTGGCGTCGAACTGCAGCACGCGGTGCAGAAGGTGGCCGTGCCCGAGGCCCAGGCGCGCGGCGTCGGGGTTCACGAGATCATCCGCACCTTCCAGACCCTGATCGAGCGGGCCATCTCGCGGTTGATCAAGGACCAGCGGCGCGGCGCCTTCCCCGACTTCCACAAGGAAAACTTCGCCTCGGCGGTCGAGCGGCTGTGGAACGAGCCGGAGCGCGGCTACCTGCTCGGGGCCGGCGTCGCCGCCTATCTGGCCGGATCGACCAGCTGGAACGAGAAGATCGGCCGGCTGCTGGACCTGGCCGAGAAGGCCCCGATGGAGAACGGCGGCCGTGTCGCCGCCCTGAGCGCGCTCGAACAGCCCCTGGCCGAGATCGTGGGCGGCAAGGCAGGCCTCGGTGACCTCCTCGGCGCCGATCTCGATCTGGGCGACACGCTCGCCGCCATCACCCGCCTGGCCGGGGCCCGCGCCGTCGAGGCCCTGATCCAGATGGAACCCTCGGTCGCCAAGGTAATGCCGCAGCTGCCGCCCGCCGCCGCGCGCCTGGCCACCTGGCTGGACGGCGGACAGTTCGACAGCGTCCGCGCGGCCCTGGCCCAGCGGGTGCTGCGCGAGCTGGTCGGTCCGCGGCGTCTGAAGCCCGGCGATCCGGAGGCCGAGATCGCCTGCCTGCGAGCCCTGGCCATGGCCCTGACCGCCGCCGACGGCCGCATCCTGCAGCTCGAGGACGTCCACACGGCTTTCACCACCCGCTCGGCCACCCTGGTCGCCAGCGATTTTGTCGAGTCCCTGCTCGGCAAGCAGCGCGGCGCCCGCGAAGAGGTCGAAACCCTCGCCCACCTGGCCGAGAACGTCACCGGCGCGGCCAACAAGCGCCAGGCCGCGCGCTGGCTGGGGGCCAACATCTCGGCTTTGAAGTTCGAGAAGGAAATGCGCTACGGGCCCGACACGCCGCCGGCCAAGCTGGCGGCCCTGGCCACCCTGCAGCGTAGCATCGACCGGTTGGGCCTGCCCGACGAGGATCGCGACTTGCTGAAGGGCCGGCTTGGCGAGATCGGCGGCCATGTCGAGGCGGATGCGCGGCTGGTGCTGCTGTTGACCCGCGCCGAGGCGCCGATCGTCCATAAGCTGAACCTCCTGCTGCGCCTGGCCATCGGCGAGGCCGCCCCCCTGGGACCGGCCGCCGACCGGGCCCGGATCGAGGCGCTGAAGCTGACCCGGGCGCCGGAGCTCCGCCAGGAAATCGCCCGCAGCCCGCAGGCGGCCGAGAAGGTGCGAGACCTGCTGCGCACGGCAGGCTTGGCGGCATAGGGGGGCGGCGGGCTCCGTCCCTCCCCATTCGGGGAGGGATGTCCGCGTCTTTCCTCACCGCTCATAGCAAAAGGGCCCGAGGTTTCCCTCGGGCCCTTCGCTTAAGCGTTACCGCTCAGATCAGAAGTTGATCTGGATCGTCGAGCGGCGGTTCAGGGGTTCCTTCACCCCGTCGCCGGTGGCGACGGCGGGCTCGGATTCGCCCTTCCAGTCGACGGCCAGCTTGCCGCTGTCGACACCGAGGCCGACGAGGGCGTCAGCGACGGCCTTCGAACGGCGCTGCGACAGGCCGACGTTGTACTTCGCCGAACCGGAGGTGTCGGCGTGACCGACGACGACGATCTGGGTGGCGTTGCCCGAAGAGGCGTACTGGGCGGCTTCCGAGACCACGGCCTGGGCTTCCGGCGTCAGGATCGATTGATCGAACGGGAAGTAGACGATGAACTCCTTGGCAACCGGCGCCGGCGGCGGCGGGGGCGGGGGAGGGGTGGGCTCAGGCGGCGGGGGCGGCGGCGGGGCCGGCGGTTCCGGCGGCGGCGGGGGCGGCGGGGCGGCTTGCGCGAAGCTGTAGCGCAGACCGAAGGTCAGCGACTGGTCTTCGTACTGGCCTTCGATGTCGCCAACCGCCGGGAGCAGGACGGAGGTCGCCGACTGCGACGTGCTGAAGCGCATGTCGTTGCCGTCGAGGTAACGGTAGGTCAGGTCACCGGTCAGGCGATCGGTGATGTCGAAGGCGAGACCACCGAGGAACTGCCAGGCGAAGGCGGTGTCGTTGTCGTGAACCGCGAAGGTGCCGTACAGCGGGTTGGTGTTGAACCGACCACCGAATTCCATGTCGACGTAGTTGACGCCGACGCCCGCGCCGATGAACGGACGGAAGCTGGAGTTCGGGAAGAAGTCATAGATGACGTTCGCCATCAGCGTGTAGGCTTCGACGGAACCATCGACGCCGGTATCGCAGAGCGGCAGGGTCGCGCCGCAGATTTCGTTCGGAATGGTGGCCGGGCGGGCCGGAACCGTCGGCGACTGCGAGATCGACTCGATGTCACCGGTGCGGACGCCGCCTTCCAGTTCCACCCGCCAGTGCGGCGTGATCTGGTAACCGATGCGGGCGAAACCGGCGAGGTTGTCTTCCTGCTGGATCTTGTAGCGGTAGGCGAGACCGTCGTTGGCCAGGCCTTCCGAGGAGGTGTCGATCGATTCCGGAGCGTGATAGCCGAGGTCGAATGCCCCGTACCAGCCGCTTTCCTGAGCCATGGCCTGGGGAGCCAGCGCCAAGGCGGCGATCGCACCCACACCGCTCAGCAACAGTGTTTTCGTCTTCAAGGTGAGCCCCTCACAATTCGTTTTGCCAACGCGCCATCGCTCGGCATGATCTGTACCGCACGGCCCGCAGAATCTGCCGTATCTCCGTCCCCTCGAGGATCGGACATACGAAAGGAACCCCTCCGGACCGCGGTCGATGGCTCAACACCCTCGGGAGCACTAGGTTCCCAAAAAAATGTCGGGTCGCCGACCTCTCTGCGCACATCATGCGCAATGGGCGCGACCTTACGCCACGGGTTCGGGAATTTCCAGTCTTGTTGCGCTGCAAACCGACTTGGGCGTCAGCCTTCGTCCGGGGTGTTGGCGTCGAGTTCGGCGATCCAGGCGTCGACGCGGGCGTCGGACGGCATCCGCCAGTCGCCGCGCGGCGACAGGGCGCCGCCGGAGGAGATCTTAGGGCCGTTAGGGACGGCGGAGCGCTTGAACTGATTGGCGAAGAACCGGGTCAGGAACAGCCTCAGCCAGCTCTTTATCGCTCGCAGATCATGGGTTTTCCGGTCTTTTTGCGGAATCTCGGCCGGCCAGGACCGGGTGCTGTGCGGGCCCCACGCCTCGAAGGACAGGTAGGCGATCCGCGAGGGCGGGAAACCATACCGCGCCAGGTAATGGAGGTTGAAATCCTGCAGCGCGTAGGGGCCCACGGACGCCTCCGTGGACTGGGTTTCGCCGCTGTGGCTTGCCGGTATCAGTTCCGGAGAAATTTCCGAGGCGAGCACGTCGCGCAACACATCGGTGGTCTCATCATCGACCTCGCTCGAGTCGGCCAGGAACCGGATCAGGTGCTGGATGAGCGTCTTGGAGACCGATGCGTTGGGATTGTAGTGGCTCATATGGTCGCCGACGCCATAGGTGCACCAGCCCAACGCCAGCTCCGACAGATCGCCGGTGCCGACCACCAGCCCGCCATGCTGGTTGGCCAGGCGGAACAGATAGTCGGTCCGCAATCCGGCCTGGACGTTCTCGAAGGTGACGTCGTGCACGGGCTCGCCGCCCGCGAACGGGTGGCCCATGGTCTCGAACATGGTCATGGCGGTTGGGCGGATATCGAGTTCCGCGGCCGTGACGCCCAGGGCGGTCATCAGCCGCCAGGCATTGGCCTTGGTGCCTTCCGAGGTGGCGAACCCCGGCATCGTCCAGGCCAGGACGTTGGTGCGTGGCAGACCGAGCGCATCCATCACCTTGGCGGCGACCAGCAGGGCCTGGGTGGAGTCCAGGCCGCCGGAGACGCCGATGATCAGTTTCGTCAGGCCGGTGGATTTCAGCCGCTGGGCCAGACCCTGGACCTGGATGTTGTAGGCCTCGTGGCATTCCTCGATCAGGCGGGCGCTGTCGCTGGGCACGAAGGGAAAGCGCTCCAGCGGCCGGGCCAGCTCGAGCACGCCCTCGGGCGGGGCGATCTCGAGGGCGATGCGGCGGAAAGGGGTGCGCGTCCGGCTGACGGCCGCGTCGCCGAAGGTCACCGTGCGCCGCCGCTCCTGGCGCAGGCGCAGAACGTCGACGTCGGCGATGGCAAGGGTCGAGGCGGTCGGGAAGCGCCGGCTCTCGACCAGCTGGGCGCCCAGTTCGAACACCGCCGCCTGGCCGTCCCAGGCGTTGTCGGTGGTCGATTCCCCGGGCCCGGCGGCCGAATAGACATAGGCCGCCTGGCAGCGCAGCGACTGGCTGGCGCAGAGCAGCTGGCGTTCCCTGGCCTTGCCGATGACGATGTTGCTGGCCGACAGGTTGAGCAGGATCTCGGCCCCGGCCATCGCCGCGGCGGTCGAGGGTGGCTCGGGCGTCCAGACATCCTCGCAGATCTCGACCGCGAAGGTCGCCGCCGCGCGGCCCAGCATCTCGATGTCGAAGAGCAAGTCGGTGCCGAACGGCGCGGCCTGGCCGGCCACCGTCAGGGTGCGCCCGACGACGCCCAGGCCGGAGGCGAACCAGCGGCGCTCATAGTATTCGCGGTAGTTGGGCAGGTAGGTCTTGGGCACGACGCCGAGGATGGTCCCGCCCTGGATGATGACAGCGCAGTTGTAGAGCCGGCTCTCGCCGCGCAGCGGGGCGCCGACCACGAAGGCCGGGCGCAGCTTGCGGCTGGCTTCGACCAGGGTGGCGAGGCCGGCCTCGACGGCGTCGAGCAGGGCTTCCTGGTGGAACAGGTCGTCGATCGAATAGGCCGACAGCCCCAGCTCGGGGAAGGTCATCAGCGCCACGCCCTCGGCATGACCCCGCTCGAGCAGCGCAAGCGTCTCGGCGGCGTTGCGGGCCGGGTCGGCGACGGCGGTCAGCGGCACACAGCCGGCGACGCGGACAAAGCCGTGCCGGTAGGGCGAACGAAAGGGCAGGTCGGTGGGCGTGCGCTTGGCCATGGGAGCTATATAGCCACAGTCTTGGCGTTACGGGAGGCGGCCAGGCTCCGGCGGTCGGCCCTTGTCGAAGCGGCAGACCATTATACCCGGCGGCCGGATATCCACCCAGAAGGCGAGATTCGTCGACTCGATCCTGGCGATTCGCCTAACCGGCTCATCTCACGTGACTTTCTGGTTGAGGCGGGAGCGGGGATTGTCGGCGCCCGCGTTGACAGGACGTGGGCGCCGGGGCGGGGAATGTAGGCCCGTCGAGACCGGAGCATGTCAACACGCCGGACGGCGGCGGGAACAGCCGAAATCCGGTCCAAAACTATATGTCTAGACATATTCATCTGGCCGGACGGCGGTTCACCCCATGTGGTGCAGCACCGCGCCGCGTTCCTCCGGCATCCGGGCGCCGGCCTCTTCGGCCGTCTCGCTGATCAGCCGCAGGGCGATGAGCAGGTCGCGCAGCTCCTCGCGGGCGGCGAGGCGGGGTGAACTGACGCCGCCCGGCCGCACGCCGGGGGCAAGGTCGGCGATGGTCAGGCCGAAGGGGAACATCTCGCGATAGGCCACCCGCTCGCGCAGCGGCGGACCCATGCGGAAGCCGACCTCGTCGGCCAGGGCCTCCAGGCCGTGGGTCAGGCGTTCGCGGTTGCGGCCGTCGTTGGCGGCCATGCGGTTGCGCATGACCACCCAGTCCAGCCGCCGGCCGTGACGCTCGCGCGTCGCCCGCGCCTCCTGCACCACCTGGGTGTAGAGGCTGGGCCGCAGGAGTCTAAGGGTCAGGGGGTCGACCTGGCCCAGAACATCGAAGTCGACGAAGCTGTCGTTCATCGGGGTGACCACCAGGTCGGCCTGCAGGTGGGCGCAACGCGACACGGCGGTGTCGGACCCGGGCGTGTCGATGACCACGAGGTCGGCGTCGGCCATGGCCATTCCGATGGCGCTCTCGAAGCGGGAGATGGCCTCCTCCGGGTCGGCGGCGGCCAGGTAGCCGGGGTCATCGTGCAGCTTGAATTCCAGCGGCACCGGAGCCTCGACCCCGGCGGCGGGCAGCCAGCTGCGGCGGTTGGCCAGGAAGCGGCTGAAGCTCTGCTGACGCAGGTCGGCGTCGATCACCGCCACGCGGGAGCCGCGATAGAGCATGGAGGTGGCGATCAGCGCCGCCAGGGTCGACTTGCCGGCTCCGCCTTTTTCGTTGCCGACAACGATGACCCGCGCCCCGAGGGCCCGTTGATTGTCGTTGCGGGCGCCCCGCCACCAGATCGGCTTTTCCATCCCCATCCCCGTCCCCGTTCGATACGCCCAGGCGCGTACCAGGACAGGCCCCTGCAACAGCCAGGCCAAGGGCTTTTACCATACCGGATTGGTGTTGAGCGAATCCGGTTCGGCGAAACTTTGATGAAGGGTGCGGCGCCTAGCGAACCAGCAGGGCGAGCGCGATGACCGCGACCAGAGCCCAGGGGGCGGCGGCGATGGCCAGCTGGACCGGCGACGACGGCTCGCCGGCGGCCAGGGGAGAGAGACGGAACAGATTGAACAGCCGCATGGCCGTGAGATCCCCGAACAACGTCTAATCTACAGGACAAACCTTACGCTCTCATTTCTGTCGCGGAATGCGGCAAGCGGGCGCTGTGGGAACATGTCGCATGCCCCGGGGCGAGCGGTTGGCCGTTTCTGGGAACAAGGGTTACGCGCCGTTCATTTGCGCGTCAGGCGCCGATCGCTATCGTGCCGCCTGCCCGGCCCTGTCCCTGCTCGGCCCAGGAGTTGTTCCGCTTGTCCAGTTCGCGCCCCTCCGTCCTCTCCATCCGTGACCTGAAGGTCGCTTTCGAGACGCCGGACGGCGTCGTCGAGGCGGTGCGCGGCGTCTCGCTCGATGTCGGCCAGGGCGAATGCCTGGGCGTGGTCGGGGAAAGCGGCTCGGGGAAAAGCCAGACCTTCATGACCGTCATGGGCCTGCTGGCCCAGAATGGTACGGCGAGCGGCTCGGCGACCTTCGAGGGCCAGGAGCTGCTCGGGTTGAAGCCCGCCCAGCTGAACCGCATCCGCGGCTCGAAGATGACGATGATCTTCCAGGACCCGCTGACCGCCCTGACCCCGCATGTGAAGATCGGCGAACAGATCGCCGAGCCCCTGCGGCTGCACCTGGGCGTCTCCGACAAGGAGGCCAAGGCCCGGGCCCGCCAGTGGCTGGACCATGTGCGCATCCCGGAAGCCGCCCGGCGGATGAACCAATATCCGCACGAGCTGTCGGGCGGCATGCGCCAGCGGGTGATGATCGCCGGGGCGATGGCCTGCGATCCGGCCCTGCTGATCGCCGACGAGCCGACCACGGCGCTGGACGTCACCGTGCAGGCGGAGATCCTCGACCTGATGGCCGAGCTGCAGCGCGAGACCCGCACCGCGC
The DNA here is from genome assembly GCF_027912495.1 of Caulobacter sp. NIBR1757. GTDB lineage: Bacteria > Pseudomonadota > Alphaproteobacteria > Caulobacterales > Caulobacteraceae > Caulobacter. The sequence goes on from NZ_CP115463.1 coordinate 310,086, forward strand.
TCGTTCTCATCACCCATGACATGGGCGTCATCGCCCGGCTGGCCGACCGCGTCTGCGTGATGAAGGACGGCGCCTATGTCGAGGAGGGCCCGGCCGCCGACCTCTTCGCCAACCCCCGGACCGCCTACACCCGCAGCCTGCTCGACGCCATTCCGCGGCTCGACCGCGAGGATCGCGGCGGCCGCCCGACCCTCGATCCGGTGGGGGCCGAGGCCCCGATCATCGTCCAGGGCGACGACGTGAAGGTCTGGTTCCCGGTCCGCCAGGGCTTCCTCGGCAAGAAGGTCATGCTGCGCGCCGTCGATGGCGTCGACTTCTCCATCCGCCAGGGCGAGACCCTCGGCGTGGTCGGCGAAAGCGGCTGCGGCAAGTCGACCCTCAGCCGGGCGGTGCTGCGCCTGCTGCCCAAGGGCAGCGGCGAGCTGGGCGGGGCGATCACCGTCATGGGCCGCGACATCACCCGGGCCGACGAAGAGACCATGCGCAAGGCCCGAAAGGACCTGCAGATCGTCTTCCAGGACCCCCTGGCCAGCCTCGATCCGCGCTCGACGGTCGGCGATTCCATCGCCGAGCCGCTGCGCGTCTTCCGCCCGCAGCTGAACCGGCGTGAGCGGGAGTTCGAGGCCGCCGCCATGATGGAACGGGCCGGCCTGTCGCCGACCCTGATCAACCGCTATCCGCACGAGCTCAGCGGCGGCCAGAACCAGCGGGTCGGCATCGCCCGGGCGATGATCCTGAAACCGAAACTGGTCATCTGCGACGAGGCGGTCAGCGCGCTCGACGTCTCGATCCGGGCCCAGATCATCGACCTGCTGATCAATCTCCAGAAGGAGATGGGCATGGCGATGATGTTCATCAGCCACGACCTGGCGGTGGTCCGCGAGATCAGCCACCGGGTGATGGTGCTCTATCTCGGCCGAGTGATGGAGCTGGCGACGCGCGAGCGGCTCTACGCCCATCCGCAGCATCCCTACACCAAGGCCCTGCTGTCGGCCGCGCCGATCCCCGATCCGGCCATCGAGCGCAGCCGCAAGCGGGTGCGGCTGACCGGCGAGCCGCCGTCGCCGCTGGATCCGCGTTCGGCCCTGCGCTTCCTGCCGTCGAAACTGACGGTCGATCCGCTGGCGCCGATCTACATTCCGCGCTTGAATGAGGTCGAGCCTGGCCATCTGGTCAGCGAGTACGATCCCGCCTGAGGCGGTCATGGTTTTCAAAAGGTCCGCGACATGATCCGATGTCTTCTCCTCGTTTCCGGGGCGGTCGCCGCCTTCGCCGCGCCGCTGGCCGCCCCCCTGGCCGTCGTCGCCGCCGATGCTCCCGCCGTCGAGAAGCGCCAGGTCGGGACCCTGACCCTGGAGAACGTGCCGCCGACGCCGCCTGCGGTGCGCGAGGCCCTGCGCCGCTACCAGAACGCCCGCTCGGCCGGCTTCGCCAGCTGGCTGGACGACGGCTCGATGCTGATCGCCACCCGCTTCGGCCAGACCTCCCAGCTGCACCGCGTCGCCCGCCCCGGCGGCGACCGCACCCAGCTGACCTTCTTCGACGAGCCGGTGGGCGGGGCCGAGGGCGTGCCGGGCTCGAAGGACCATTTCATCTTCGCCAAGGACACCGGCGGCGACGAATACTACCAGGGCTATCTGATGGGGCTCGATGGCCCCGAGGTCGCCTTCACCGAGCCGGGCACCCGCAACCAGTCGATGGTGTTCAGCAAGGACGGCAAGACCCTGGTCTGGGCGCGGGTCGGCAAGGGCGACCCCGACTATGACATCGTCACCATGACGGTCGGCGATCCGGCCAGCCGTCGGAAGGTGCTGGACGCCAGCGGCGCCACCGCCCCGATCGCCGTCTCGCCGGACGGGCGGAGCGTCCTGCTCGGCCGCTACATCTCGGCGGTGTCGAGCAAGCTCTACCTGCTGGACCTGGCCAGCGGAAAGGTCAGCGATCTGGGCGCGACCAAGGGCGATGTGGCCTACGCCGGCGGCCAGTTCGCGCCGGACGGCAAGTCGGTGCTGGTGCTCAGCGACGAGGGCAGCGACTTCAAGCGGCTGGTCAGCCTCGACCTTGCGACCGGCAAGTCGGTTCCGATCTCGCCGCCGGATCTCGAATGGGACGTCGAGGAATTCGACCTCTCGCCCGATGGCCGTCTGCTGGCCTACAGCGTCAACGAGGGCGGCCGCAGCCGCGTCGTGGTGCAGGGCTTTCGCACCAGACAGGCCGTGCCGCAGCCCAACCTGCCGGTCGGGGTCCTGGGGTCGCTGAAGTTCTCGCCCGACAGCAAGAGCCTGGCCATCGGCCTCAACGCCGCCACCTCGCCGGCCGACGTCTATGTCTTCGATCCGGGCAACGGCACGCTGGCCCGCTGGACCTTCAGCGAGGCCGGCGGCCTCGACCTGACGGCGCTGCGCGAGCCGGAACTGGTCAGCTTCAAGTCCTTCGACGGCCTTGAGGTCCCGGCCTGGGTCTACAAGCCGGCAAAGATCAACGGCCGCGCGCCTGTCATCATCGACATCCACGGCGGGCCCGAGGGCCAGGACCGGCCGGGCTTCAGCACCCGTCGGCAGTACTGGGCGGCCGAGCTGGGGGCGGTGACCATCGCCCCCAACGTCCGCGGCTCGGACGGCTACGGCAAGCGCTACATCCAACTCGACAACGGCCCCCTGCGCCAGGACAGCGTCAAGGACATCGGCGCCCTGCTCGACTGGATCGCCACCCAGCCGGACCTCGATAAGGACCGGGTGGTGGTCTATGGCGGCAGCTATGGCGGCTTCATGGTGCTGGCCTCCCTGGCCGCCTATTCCGACCGGCTGGCCGGGGCCGTCGACATCGTCGGCATCTCCAACTTCAAGACCTTCCTGACCAACACCGAGGGCTATCGCCGCGACCTGCGCCGGGCCGAATACGGCGATGAGCGCGACCCGAAGATGGCCGCCGTCTTCGACCAGATCTCGCCGCTGAACCTGACGGCGAAGATGAAGAAGCCGCTGTTCGTCATCCAGGGCCGCAATGACCCGCGGGTGCCCTGGACGGAGGCCGAACAGATCGTCTCCAAGGTGCGCGGCCAGGGCGGCGATGTCTGGTACATGATCGCCGCCGACGAGGGCCACGGCTTCCGCAAGAAGCAGAACGTCGATGCCCAGCGCGAGGCCGAGACGCTGTTCCTGGGGAAGGTGTTCGGCCCACCCAAATAAGCCGCTCATCCCGGCAACGGGCGTGCCGGCGATTGTGAGTTCGCCTCTGGGCGCCCTTCTCCCCTCGGGGGAGAAGGTGTCGGCGAAGCCGACGGATGAGGGGGCTCACCGGCCTCCGACGCAGTCATGTCTAACCACTTCATCGCGGCTTGCAGACCTATCGACCCCTCATCCGGCGCTTCGCGCCACCTTCTCCCACAAGGGGAGAAGGGACACTCACGGCGGCTGACGCAGTCTTGGACATCGGTCGCCCGATGCGACAGACGTGGGCGCCTTATCGGGGAGCGTCCGTCAAGCGCGGTTGTCCGCCCGGCAGCGCTCATAGAGCGTCTGGTCGCGGGCGCAGAGCCGGTCGATCCGCCGCCGCTCGTCGGCCGTGATCTCCAGGCGGCCAGCCTCGGTGCTGTTGTGGCGGCCGAAAAGGGTGGGGCGGTCCAGCCGTTCGGCTATGCGTTTAGCCAGGTTTTCCGCCGTCTCGAGGGTGGCCCAGTCCCAGAGGTTGTCGGCCAGCCAGGGCTCGAGCGGCTGATCCTGGCGCCAGCCGAGGAAGGCTGCCGCCGGATCGCTGAACACCTCGGCATGGTCGAGCTGAAAATCGAGGAAGCCGGCGAAATCGCGTTCCGCCGCGACGCGCGCCAGCCGGTGGGCGTCGAACCGCTGCCAGGGCTTCTTCTTCAGGTAGCCGGCGCGGGCGTAGTGGTAGTCGCTGAGCGCCCGCGCCGCCGGGTCGCGCAGCAGGGTGACGAAGCGGACCGGCCGGCTGAGGCGCCGGCGAACGAGGCCGTGGTCGCTGTGGCCGCCGGCGATCAGGTCGCCCGGCCGCGCCTCCGCCTCGATCCGGGCGAACGCGGCCGACAGGCTGGCCGTCCCCAGCTTCTGCATCAGGTTCTGGCGCTGCGAGCGCCACAGGCGAAAAGCCTGCCAGCGGGACAGGGCCGCTTCCGGGCGCAGGGTGTCGGGCAGGTAGAAGACGCGGCGGCCGGCGAAGGCCTCGCCGAGCATCAGCAGCAGGCTCTTGGACCCGCTCTTGGGCACGCGCACGCAGTGGATGAGGGCGTCTTCGCTCACGGAACGACCGCTAGCAGACATACCCCATATTGGAAATCAGGCGGCGGCGGCCCGATAGGCGGGATTGCGCACATAGAGGCCGGGCCGGCCGGTCACCGGCCGGAAGGCCTCGGTGCTGCCCTCGGCCGCTTCCCCGTCGCCGAGGATCAGCAGGCCGTCGGGCGGCAGCAGGGCGGCCAGGCTTTCCAGCACCCGGCGGCGATAGGGGCCGTCCATCATGCTCAGCACGTTGCGGCAGAAGATGACGTCGAAGCGGCCCATGACGGTTAGGTCGGCGATCAGGTTGACGCGGCGCCAGCGGACCCGCTGGCGGATGCGCGGCGTCAGGCGCCAGTTGTCCTCGACCTTCTCGAAATGCTGCAGCAGCTTGCGGATCGGCAGGCCGCGCTGGACCTCGAACTGGGTGTAGAGGCCCGACTGGGCCTTTTCCAGCGAGCGTTCCGACAGGTCCGACCCATAGATCTCGACCTTGGTCCCCGGCGGCAGGCCCTCGCCCTCCTCGGCGATCATCGCCAGACTGTAGGCCTCCTGGCCAGAACCGCAGGCGCAGCTCCACACCCGGATCGGCTCGGCGCCGCGCAGGCGGGCCAGGGTCGGCAGCAGTTCCTTGCTGAACGTCGCATAGGGCGCGCGGTCCCGGAAGAAGCCGGTCTCGCCCTGGGCCAGGGCCTCGACCACGGCCCAGATCAGCTTTTCCTCGCGCAGCGAGCGCAGGGCGGCGGCCATTTCCGGAATGCCGGGGAAGTTCTCGCGCCGGGCCAGCGGGCCCAGGCGGCTCTCGATCAGATAGGTCTTGGAGGGGTCGATCTTCAGGCCGGCGCGGGCGCGGGCCAGGGCGACGAACAGCTCGATGTCCTGCGGGCTCATACCAGACCCGCCTCGGCGAACTTCGCCTCGATGATGTCGCCGTCGAAGGGTTTCATGATGTACTCGGCGGCCCCGGCGTCCAGCGCCTCGCGGATGCGGTCGGGTTCGGTCTCGACGCTGCAGAAGACGACGCGCGGGGCATCTCCGCCGGGCTCGGCCCGCAGCAGCCGCAGGAAGTCGATGCCGTTCATCACCGGCATGTTCCAGTCCAGCAGGATGGCGTCGGGCATGGCCGCGCGACACCAGGCGAGCGCCTCCATCCCGTCGGCGGCCTCGGCGATTTCAAAGCCGAGGTCCTCCAGGATGCGGCGGGCCACCTTGCGGATCACCCGGCTGTCATCGACGACGAGACAGGTCTTCACGGCTGCGGAACGCTCCATCTTGAACGCTCTGTTGTGGGGGGTGTCGGTTAAGAGAGGATGGAGGCCGTTAAGAATTTAAGCGCGGAGCGCGCCCTTCTCCCGCTTGTCGGGAGAAGGTGGCGGCGAAGCCGCCGGATGAGGGCAGCGCCGGCTCATCCGATTGCACGCGTTCTGGCGCGGTTTGGCGCTGTCGCTACTCTTGCTTGGCCGGTGTTGCCCTCATCCGACCCCCTTCGGGGGCCACCTTCTCCCGACAAGCGGGAGAAGGGAAAATTACGCCGGCACCCACGCCGCCAGCGTCAGCTTCTCATCCCCCGCTTCCACCGCCACCTGACCGCCGGCCTGGGCGACCAGGCTGTGAACGTAGAAGGCCTGGATCCAGGCGCCGCCCATGGCCTCGCCCTTGGGCTTGCCGAGCAGGCCGCCGGCGACCTCAGGTTTCAGGCGGATACGGGGGCCGGTTCCCTCGACGCTGAGGGCGATGCGGCCGCCGGCCTCGACCACGCGGGCGGTGACCTGGCCGCCGGTCGGCAGGGCGGTTCCGGCGATCTGGCAGAGGTTGAGCAGCGTGCGGGCGGCCGGCTTGTTGAGGCTGGCCGGGGCGACCTCCCAGACCAGGGTCGATTTCATGTGGCCGAAGACGCTCTGGGCCAGGGCCTCCAGGTCGCGGGCGTCGAACACCTCGACCGTCGAGGCCGAGCCGAAGGCGGCGCGGCAGAAGGCCAGCAGGTCGGCCAGCTTGCGGGCGCTCTGGGCAATGAGCGCCATGGCGTCTTCGCGCATGTCCTGGGCGGTCGGGTCGTCGAGCAGGTCGAGGCCGGAGACGATGGCGCTGGCCGGGCTGATGAAGTCGTGACAGAGGCGCGCCGCCAGCTGGGCGGCCAGATCGACCGGGTCGGCGATCGGGGTGGCGTCGTCTTGGGGCAGGGTTTCGGCGGCGTCGGTCATCCCTGGAGTCTAGCGGTGATTTGGCCGGCGAGCCAACGGCCCGCCGGCCCCTTCGGGGGATCAGGCCGCCTTCCTTGTGGAGGGTTGGGCTGTCGAGGCTTGCGGCAGGCATTCCAGACCGATCAGCGTCTCGCGCACCGCCGCGTCGAGCGGGGTGTGCGGCTCGGCGCCGAGGAAATGGGTCAGACGGGCGTTGTCGAGCTGCACCGGGGCGGTCCAGAAGCCGCGCATCTCGAGCAGCTCGCGCATCGTCTCGTTGAACGGCGCGGCCAGGGGCAGCACCGACCAGGGCAGAGGGCGCACCGGAATGGCCGGGTTGCCGACGACGCGGCGGATGGCGTCGGTGACCTCTGTTCCCGTGGCGTCCCAGTGGCCGGCGAAGTGGAAGCGGGCGAAGGGGCCCAGTTCACCCTCCCGGTCGGCCAGCCGGGCGAAGGTCTCGGCGACGTCCGGCAGATAGGCCCAGGCATGGCCGACGCCGGCCCGGCCGGGCGTCATGATGGCGGTCACCGGCTTGCCGGGCGTCACCAGGCCCTGGCTGAACCAGCCGTTGCCAGGCCGGGGACCGAAGTAGTCGCCGGCCCGCAGGATCAGCGAGCGCACGCCGTCGAGCGCCGCCGCCTCCAGCCGCGCCTCCATCGCCTTGCGGATGGCGCCCTTGCGGGTGTCGGGGGTCTGCGGCGCTTCCTCATGCAACAGGGGAAAGGCGTCCGGGCCATAGTTGTAGATGGTCCCGGGCAGCAGCAGCCGGGCCCCGCTGGCGCGGGCGGCGGCCAGGCTGCTTTCCAGCATCGGCAGGACCAGGCGCTTCCAGCCCCTGTATCCGGGCGGGTTGACGGCGTGGACGATCAGGTCCGCCCCCCGCGCCGCCTCGCCGACCGCTTTGGCGTCTAGGGCGTCGCCGCGCCGCCAGTCGAATTCCGGCCGGCCCTGGGCGCCGGCGGCGGGGTTGCGGGCCAGGGCGCGAATGCTCCAGCCGTGGCGGGCCAGGGCGTCGGCGGTCTCGCCGCCGATGCCGCCGGTGGCGCCGAGGATGAGGGCGGTCTTGCGGGGGGTGTGGGTCATGTCCGGTCTCCTTCGAGAGGGAAGGTGGCCCAGGATGGCCTGGAAAAGAATTGTCCAAGAGTGCCTAGCTGATAGTCTAAAATATATGAACACCACTGACCCCGACTGGGAGGGCCAGCGCGCCTTCCTCGCCGTGCTGGAGACCGGCAGCCTGTCGGCCGCGGCCCGGCGCCTGGGCCTGGCCCAGCCCACCGTGCGCCGCCGTATCGAGGCGCTGGAGGCCCAGGTCGGCGCCGCCCTCTTCACCCGCACGCCCACGGGCCTGGCCGCCACCCCCGCCGCCGAGCCGCTGGGCGAGCATGTGCGGGCCATGGCCGCCGCCGCCGAGGCCTTCACCCGCACCGCCAGCGCCGAGGCCCAGGCCGAGTCCGGCACGGTGCGGATCACCGCCAGCGAGATCGTCGCCGTCGAGGTGCTGCCCGCCATCCTGGCCGAGCTGCAGGCGCGGCATCCGGCCCTGGCCATCGAGCTGGGCGCCAGCAACCGCAACGAGGACCTGCTGCGCCGCGAGGCCGACATCGCCGTGCGCATGTCGCCGCCGCGCCAGGACGCCTTGCTGGTCCGCCGGATCGGCGAGATTCCGCTGGGCCTTTTCGCTCACCGCCGTCTGACCGTGCGGTTCGGGGTTCCGGAGACGATGGACGACCTGCGCGGCTGGCCCGCCGTCGGCTTCGAGCATCCGCCGGCCTATCTGGAGCGGATGGTGGCGACCGGCTTCCGGTTCGCCATGGCCGATTTCAGCTTCCGGTCGGACAGCGACCTGGCCCAGCTGGCCGCCCTCCGAGCGGGTGTCGGCGCCGGCGCCTGCCAGATCCAGCTCGGCCGCCGCTGCCCCGATCTCGTTCCCTTGCTGGCCGACCAGTTCCGCTATCCGCTGGAGACCTGGGTGGTCATGCACGAGGACCTCAAGGGCCTGCGCCGGATGCGGCTGGTGTTCGACGCCCTGGTGGAGGGGATGACCGCCTACTGCCGCGAAGCCTGACAAAGCGGCTTCGACCCGCTAAGGCCTCTTCCCATGGCCCTCCCCTTCCTCGAGCCCGGCGCCTTGGTGCGCCTTCCGGATCGGCCGGACTGGGGCCTTGGCCAGGTGCAATCCTGCATCGGCCATCGGGTGACGGTGGATTTCGAGCAGGCCGGCAAGCAGGCGCTCGATGCGCGGGCGGTGCGGCTGGATGTGGTGGACGATGGAGAGTTCGAGTGAGCGCTGACCCCCAGAACATCGGCGCCGTCCTGGCCGACATCGTCGAGGAGGCCGGCCGGCTGATCCTGCCCCTGTGGCGCACGGCCCTGACCGTCGACGCCAAGGCCGACGACAGCCCGGTCACCGAAGCCGACCGCCAGGGCGAAATCCTCATCACCCGTCTGCTGGCCGAACGGTTTCCCGATATCCCGGTCATCGGCGAGGAGCATGCCTCCGAGTACGGCACGCCCGACGAAATCGGCCCGCGCTTCTTCCTCGTCGATCCGGTCGATGGCACCAAGGCCTTCGTGCGCGGCGATCCGAGCTGGACGGTCAACATCGGCCTGATCCAGGACCGCCATCCGATCGCCGGCGCGGTCTGCATGCCGGCCAGCGGCGAGACCTGGTACACCTCCGAGAGCGGCGCCTTGAAACGGGTGAACGGCGCGCCTGCGCAAGGCTGCCGGGTCCGCCCCTGGCCGCAGGGGCAGGCGATCGCCCTGATCAGCCACACCATGAAGGAAGAGACCACCCGCAAGCTGGCCGAGACCTATCGGTTCGACACCACGCTGGCGATCGACTCCTCGGTGAAGCTCTGCCGCATCGCCGAGGGTTCGGCGGATATCTATCCCCGCCACGGCCCGACCAGCGAATGGGACATCGCCGCCGCCCAGGCCGTGCTGGAAGCCGCCGGCGGCACGGTGCTGACGCCCGAGGGCGCCCCCTTCCTCTATGGCAAGGCCGACGAGCAGTTCCGCAACGGCTGGTTTGTGGCGCGGGGTGGCTAGGCGCATGCACCTGATTGGACGCCTGCTTTCCCTGGCGCTGCTGCTGCCGGCCCTGCCAGCGATGGCGCAGACTGGAACGGCGAGCCCGGGCTTCAACTACTTCCATCGCGCCGGGGCCACGCTGGAGGTCCACGAGGCGGACATCCGCTTCTGCGAAGGCGAGGCTCGCAAGACGGTGGCGCAATACGTCGAGGCCGGCCACTACGACAAGCCGAGGCCGGGCCTCTTCAACACGGCGCTGCTGAATGCCGTCCAGCTTCAGTTCGACCGCAATCAGGTGCAGGCCAATATCGAGACCTGCATGCTGATCCGGGGCTGGTCGGTCGTGCGGCCGCCGGCCGCCGACGAACAGAGCCTGCTTGGCGCCCACCAGGCGTCGCTGGTGAGCTACCTCTCCGCCCGGGTCGGCGCGGCCACGCCACAGGGCGCTGAGATTCGGCGATACGATCCGACCCTGGCCATCGTCTACACGATGCCCGGCTACGCGTCGAAGCCTCAGGAATCCTTGAGCTACCGCGCCGTGTTCGGAACCGAGCCGCCGGTCTTCGCCCTACCCAAAGCGGCCGAATGGCCGGAGGAATGGCAGTTCCTCAATCGCGTCAAGGCGCCCGCCGCGCTTGGACCGGCTACGACGCTGCTAATCGTCCGAACCCACGGCACGCGACCCGGCCAGCAGATCAACCTGCGCTTCATGCGGATCGAAGAGCGGGCGAGCGACAGCCCCGCCCTGCAGGTGTTCCAGGCGTCCAGTCCGACAAAGATGTTCTGGAAGGCCGGCACACCCATGCAGGATATCTATGTGTTTGAGGTTCCGCCCGGCCGCTGGCTGCTCCTGGGCGACACCATCAGCACCTTCTGCCTGGGCGCGCCGGGCTTCGAGGTGAAGGCAGGCGAGGCGGTGTTCGCGGGGACGTTCAGCTCGGAGGTCGTTGGCGACCTGCAGCCGAAGATGGCCGTGGAGCCGGCCGCCGCTGCTCTGCCGCCGGCCCTTGCCGGCCGTCTGCGAGCCGCCGAGTGGCGGAATGGCTACGCTTTCGACTGTGGCTCGCCCCCCGCTACCCTGCTGCGCGCCTTTGAGGTCACGGGCGCGACTTCGAAATGATCGCCATCCTCGCGCCCCAATAGCCGGTGCACCATGCCCGGTCGGGGGGAGCGGGCATGATCCATCGGGTGCTGCTGTGGGCGGGCGTGGCCCTGCCCTTCGTCTATTTCGCCAATCTGTTCGGGACTGCCCTGGCCTGGCCGGGGTTCGAGCATGGGGCGACCCTGCCCAGCGAGCTGGGAATGGCGGCCTCGCCGTTGGCCGGGGTGTTCAACGCTGGTCTGGCGGCGAGCGGGGTGCTGGGGATCGCCGGGGCGGCCGGCCTCTGGCTGGCGCGGCGCAGCCCGGCGGCGGCGCTGCTCGGCCTGTGCCTGGCCCTGCCGGCCCTGTCGTTGATCGTGGCGGCGGCGTTTCCGCTGCCCAGCCCGCATCACCTGGCCTTCAACATCGTGCTGGCCGGCGCGCTGGTCCCGCCCCTGGCCGTCCTCACCCTCTGGCCGGCTGACCGGCGCTGGGCCGTCATCCTGCTCGGGGTCGTCCTGGTCGAGGTGGCGCTGGTGGTTTTGCAGCTGGCGGGCGCTGCGACCGCCGACACCGTCGGATGGTTCGTCCGGGCGCTGGGCCTGGTCATCTTCGGGGCGGCGGCGGTCGCCTGCTGGCGCAGCCTGCGGCTCGCCTAGGCCTTCGGGGCCTTGGCCAGCTGGTCTTCGCGCCAGCCGATTTCCTGCTCGATGATCTCTTCGGAGGCGATGCCGGCGAAGTCCTCGGGCTCGAAGAAGCGGCGCAGTTCGATGGCGCAGTCGACGTCGCCGTCCTTGAAGTCGGGGCGCGGGACCTTGGAGAGCCACATCAGGGCCTCGTCCCAGTCCTTGACGTTGAGCACCCAGTAGCCGCCGATCAGCTCCTTGGTCTCGGCGAACGGCCCGTCGGTGATCACCCGCTTGCCGTTCTTGAAGCCCAACCGCGCCCCTTTGGATGACGGATGCAGGCCCGCCCCGTCGACCAGCACCCCGGCGGCGATCAGTTCGTTATTGAAGACGCCCATTTCCTCCACCTGCTCGGTGGTCGGCATGACGCCGGCTTCGGTTTCGGCGGTGGCCTTGACGATCATCAGAACACGCATGGTCTTCACTCCGGTTGGAGGCCGCCTGGCGGCCGGTTCGCCCGCAGGACGAACGGCCCTCAGCCAGGCCGACATTTTTTGTTCGAAGTTTTTGTCAGGCCCGTTTGACGGACAGAATCTTCACGTAGGTCGCCAGCATCTGGCCGACCATGGCCGGATTGTCGGCCTTCTGCGACTTGGGCATGACCAGGATGCGTTTGACGATGTCCATGCCTTCGACCACCTGGCCGAAGGCGGCGAAGCCCGCGTTGTCGCCGGTCGCGGCCGGGTTGGCGTCCAGATAGCCGGCGTCCCCGACGCAGATAAAGAAGTCGCTGGTCCCGGTGCCCGGCGCATATCGGGCCAGGCTGACCGTGCCATCGACGTGCTTCAGCCCGGTCTGGGTGGTCGGCTCGTGGGCCACCGGCGGGATCGGCTTGCCGGGCTTGGCCCCGCCCTGGACCAGGCCCATCAGCGGATTGGTCGACACCGCCATGCCGCGATAGATCTCGCCGCCGTTGTAGCGACCGGCGTCGACGTATTTCAGGAAGTTGGCCACCGTCAGCGGGGCCTTGTCGGCGAGGAGGTCCAGCACCAGCGGGCCTTCGCCTGTGGTTATGGTCACCCGAACCACGCCGGGGGTCGCGGTCTGGGCCAGGACCGGTGTGGCGGCGGCGGCGGCGAGGCCGGTCAGGACGGTGCGGCGGATCATGGCGGTCTCCTTGAGGCGAATCCTAGCCCGAGGGTCGCCTGCCTGACTACCGCCGGATGTTGGCGATAATCTGCGCCGCGAAGTCCACGTCCGCCTCGGTGTTGCGGAAACTGGGCGTCAGCCGCACATGCCGCGTCGCATAGGGCGCCGCCGAGCCGATCACCTTCGAACTGCGTAGGCGCCGCACCACCGCGTCCGCCGACAGGCCCGGCAGGTCGAAGCTGACGATGCCAGCGCTCAAGGCCGGGTCCATCGGGGTGCGCAGCACCACATGCGGCATCTGGCTGAGCGCCAGCTTCAGCCGGCTGGCCAGACTGCGGGTCCGCGCCGCGATCGCCGCCTTGCCGACCATGCCGTGGAAGGCGAAGGCCTCGCTCAGAGCCCAGACATGCTCGAAGGCCTTGAAGCCGCCCGGGGTCATCCGCGCTCCGGTGGTCGCGCCCGGATCGTAGCCGCCCAGCCAGGCGCCGTAGGCGTTGGGGGCCAGGAAGCTGGGGATGGTCGGCTCGAAGCGGGCCAGGCTGTCGGGGCGAAAGTAGACCACGCCGGTGCCGCGCGGTCCGAACAGCCACTTGTGACAGCCGGCGGCCAGCACGTCGGCGCCCAACTGGTCGAAGGTGATGTCCTCGACCCCGAAGCCATGCACCCCGTCGACGATCAGCAGCACCTTGCGGCCGGGATCGCGGCCGGCGTTGACGCTCTTCAGGGCCTGGGCGATCTCCGGGATCGGCATCTTCAGCCCGGTCGAGCTGTGCACCCAGGTCAGCGCCAGCACCCGCGTGCGCTCGGTGATGGCGGCCATCAGCCGGCCGACGATCTGGGCCTTGCTGGTCGTGGCGGCCTGGTCGAACAGGCTGATCTTCTTCACCGTCGCCCCGCTGCGCCGCGCCGCCAGCCGCAGGCTCTCGTGGGTGACATAGTAGTCGTGGGTGGTGGTCAGGATCTCCTCGCCGTAGCCGACGAGCAGGCCGTTGTAGACAAGCCCGATGCCGCTGGTGGTGCTTTCGGTCAGGGCGATGGCGTCGGGGTCAGCGCCGAAATAGAGCCCGGCCGCCCGCCGCGCGGCGTTCTGCAGGGGGCGGTTGTTGGCCTCCAGATAGGTGACCGGGTTGGCGTCCAGGGCGTCTCTGTGACGGGCGATGGCGTTGCGCACGATGCGGGGATGGCTGGCGAACAGCATCGCCGACAGGTTCACCCAGCTCCAGTCCAGGGCCCACTGGCCGCGCACCCAGTTCCAGTCGACGGTGGCTGGCGGCGGCTCCATCGGCGGTGGCGCGTCATGGTGCTCGGGCCCGCCGAAGTCGGGATCGCTGTCGGGCGGATCGCCCGGACCGGGGGCCTCCTGCGCCTGCGCCATCGCCGTGGCGGCCAGCGCCAGGCCGGCCCCGCCCAGCAGGCTTCTGCGGCTCATCGCGCCGGTTTGCGTCTCGTCGGACATAACCCCTCCGTCCCCCGGCGGCCAACCTTTCAGGCCGGGCTCATGTCGGCATCAAGTTTCTGGCGAGGCGGGAGTTCCATCCGGCCCTTTCCTTCCCCTCCGTCAAAGAGTCATGTTGCCCGCGCGGGAGAAACGAGAACCATGACCGACACCCTTCGAATTCCGGACGAGATCGCCTTCAAGGCCATCGACCCCAAGGCCTACGCCGACGGATCCGTGCATGAGGCCTTCCGCTGGCTGCGGGAAAACCAGCCGCTCGGCCGGGCCGAGCTGGAGGGGGTGGAGCCCTTCTGGCTGGTGACCAAACATGCCGACATTCTGGAGATCAGCCGCCAGAACGACCTGTTCCATTCCGGCGACCGGCCGACCACCTTCACCACCAAGGAGGCAGAAGCCGCCGTGCGCCAGATGACCGGCGGCAGCCCGCACCTGGTGCGCACCCTGGTGCAGATGGACGCCCCCGATCACCCCAAGTACCGGGTGATGACCCAGTCCTGGTTCCTGCCGCAGAACATCCGCAAGCTGGAGGACCGCATCCGCCAGATCGCCCGCGAGCACGTCGACCACATGGCGGCGCTGGGCGGGGAATGCGACTTCGTCAACGAAATCGCGCTGTTCTATCCGCTGCGGGTGATCATGGAGATCCTCGGCGTGCCGCCGGAAGACGAGCCCCGCATGCTGCGCCTGACCCAGGAGCTGTTCGGGGCCCAGGACCCGGAACTGAACCGGGACCGCAAGGAGGCCATGGATGTCGCCGCCGGCATGGAAATGATGCAGGGGATCATCGCCGACTTCTTCATGTATTTCAAAGGCATCACCGACGACCGCAAGGCCGAGCCCAAGGGCGACGTGGCCAGCGTCATCGCCAACGCCCAGATCGACGGCGTGCCGATCAACGACTTTGAGGCGATGAGTTACTACGTCATCGTCGCCACCGCCGGCCACGACACCACCTCGTCCTCGACGGCGGCGGCGATCTGGGGCTTGGCGGCTAATCCCGAGGAGTTCGCCAAGGTCAAGGCCGACCCCTCGCTGATCCCCGGCCTGGTCGATGAGGCGATCCGCTGGATGACGCCGGTGAAGCACTTCATGCGCTCAGCCACCGAGGACACCGAGGTCGCCGGCCGGAAGATCGCCAAGGGTGACTGGCTGTGGCTGGCCTATCCGTCAGGCAACCGCGACGAAGAGGTGTTCAACGACCCCGACGCCTTCCGCGTCGATCGCAAGGACGGCAAGCACCTGGCCTTCGGCTACGGCGCCCACCTGTGCCTGGGCCAGCATCTGGCCAAGATGGAAATGCGCATCCTGTTCGAGGAAATGCTGCCACGGCTGAAGAGCCTGTCGCTGAACGGCGAACCGAAACTGGCGCAGGCGAACTTCGTCGGCGGTCCCAAGACGCTGCCGATCAAGTACGAGATGGCCTGACGCCGGCAGAGAGATACGGGGACACTATACCTATCTCATTTCGCTGCACGACCGCCGCACCGCCGGTGACGAGATAGGTATAGTGTCCCCTTATCTCGGTGGGGTTTGCCCCAACGAAAAACGGCCCCGGATTGCTCCGGGGCCGTCTTGAAGGCTGACCGCCGAACTTTAGTTCGGCTTCGCGGCTTCAGCGGTGTCCGAGACGGCGTCGCCGGCGGCCGAAACGTCTTCGCCGGCGCCCTTGACGGTGTTGCAGGCGGCGGTGGTCAGGCAGGCGGCCATGGCGGCCAGAACGATCAGCTTACGCATACGGAATTCTCCTGTTGGTCGCCCCCAAAACGCAGGGCTGGATAACTTGCGGGAGAAGAACGTCAGGAGCTTGGGCGGGTTCCCGCCCATCGTCGGTCAGGCGACAGATTCTGGCGTCGGGAACACCAATGTCACAGTCAGGCCGCCGGCCGGATTGATCGCCATCTCGGTGCGGCCCCGCAACTGGCGCGAAAACGCCGTCATCAGGGTGCGGCCGACACCCTTGGCTTCGAGGGTTTCCATCGGCGGACGCAGGCCGCCGCCGTCGTCGGAGATGTTCAGCATCGCCTCCGGACCATCGACCTTGAAATCCACCGTCAGCGTCCCGCCGTGATCGGCCAGGCCGTGTTTCTGGGCGTTGGTGATGGCCTCGACGGCGAACAGGGCGATCGGCGCCAGCTTGTCCGGATCGATGATCAGCCTATCGGCCCGCACCTCCAGCCGCACGGTGCCGTTGGCGGTCTCGGTCATCATCAACTGGGCGGTCAGTTCCTCGAGGAAGGGCCGCAGGTCGGCATGGCGCAGGTCGCTGCCCTGGTAGAGGGCGCGGTAGATGAGGGCTAGCGCCGTGATCCGCTGGCGGGTGTCGTTGATCGCCTGGCGGGCGCCGGGGTCGGTCAGGGCCCGTTCCTGCATCGACAGCAGGGAGGAGATGACCTGCAGGTTGTTCTTCACCCGGTGGTGAATCTCGCGCAGCAGGTCGTCCTTCTGGGTCAGGTTTTCCTGCAGGGTGGTGTCGCGGGCGACGATGGCGGCGGCCATCTCGTCGAGGGTCTCGGCCAGCTGGCGGATCTCCGGCGGCGCGGCCTCGGCCTGCAGCGGGCGGACGGTGAAGCGGCCGCGGGCGTAGATGTCGGCGATCCGCTGCAGATAGACGATCCAGCGCACCACCGCCTGGTCCGCCGCCCAGAACACCGCCAGCAGGGCGACGCTGAACGCCAGCAGGGGGAAGACCAGCCCCGACAGAGGGTCCAGCCAGGAGCTGGAGAAAATCCCCTTCGACGGCGCCGACAGCACCACATAGAGATCGCCGTAGAGCGGGGCGATGGAATAGACCCGCTCGCCGTCGGCCGCCCCCGGGGCCGTGATCAGCGCCCCTTCAGGGGCCTTGGCCTGGTCGACCCAGGCCTTGGGAATGAGCGGGAAGGCCTTGGGCTGCGAGGACGAGAGGATAGCGCCGCTGGAATTGACCAGGGCCACCTCGGCCCCCTTGGGCAGGGCCCGGCCCGCGGTTTCCGGCCGTAGGCTGCTCAGGGGAATGACGGCGGTCAGCACGCCGTCGGGCGAGCTTCCGCGCACCGAGGCCAGCAGCACCGGCTCCGGCGCCAGGGTGCGGCTGGTATCGACAACGGTGGTTTCGGACTTGCCCTTGAACAAGTCGCTGAACCAGGGTTGGTCGCGGCGCCGCGGATCGGCCGGCACGCCGGCGGCGGAACAGGACACCCGACCGGTGGCGTCGAAGCGGATCAGGTTGGCGTAGCCCGGCAGCCGCCGGGTGATGTCGTGCAGCCGGTTGGCGCAGTCGAAGCCGACCACGCCGGGGGCCAGGGTTTCCAGCAGCACCTGGCTGGCCTGCATGCGGGCCGTGGCGCGGGCGACGCTGCGCTGCGCCGCCCTCTGAAGCTCGCCGCGCTGTTCGGACGCCTCACGGCGAAAGGAGAGGGCCGACTGCACGGCGCCGAGCAGCAGCACGGGAATCAGCGCCAGGGCCAGGGCCCCGGCCAGGCGCGCGCGGATGGTGCGGGCGTCCCCGGCTCCTTTCTGTATGGGAGCGGGGGCGACCGCGTCCTCGGGCTCATCCGGCCCGAGCCGTCCGCGAAGAAACCGCTTCACCGTGAGGCGGCGCTCAGGCGTTCGGCTTCACCCAGGATGGACCCCATGGCCTCGCCAGCCGCGCGCCCGTCGCGACCGTAGGCGCCGGCTTCGAGAATGCCCTGCACGGCCTTGCGGGCCCGGCTGACCCGGCTCTTGACCGTGCCGACCGCGCAGCCGCAGATCTCGGCCGCTTCCTCGTAGGCGAAGCCGCCGGCCCCGACCAGGATCAGCGCCTCGCGCTGCTCCGGCGGCAGGATGTTCATCGCCTGGCGCAGCTCGTCCAGGGCGACGGGGGATTCGGGATCGTCGACCGCCATCAGGGTGCGTTCGGCCGCTTCCTGGTCCAGTTGCGTCGAACGCCAGGAGCGGCGCTTGTCGCTGTAGAACTGGTTGCGCAGGATCATGAAGGTCCAGGCCTTCATGTTGGTGCCCAGCTGGAAGGATGCGCGGGCGTCCCAGGCCTTGATCAGGGCGTCCTGGGCCAGGTCGTCGGCCTGGGTCGCGTCCCCGGTCAGGGTGCGGGCGAAGGCGCGCAGATGGGGAATCAATGTCACCAGGTCTTTCTGGAAGACATTGTCGCGGGCGGCCCCGGTCAGGGAGGCCAGTTCTTCGGAGGCGCTCAAGGCTATCGCTCCCCGGACGGGTTGCCGCTGTCAGCGCGGCGCAGGATGTCCAGGAATTCGTCGGGCACCGGCTCGTTGACCACCTCATCGAACATCTGGCGCAGTTTCACGCCGATGGCGCGCTGACGCAGGCGGGCTTCGTCGAGCCCTTCGGTGGCGGCCCGGCGACCGGGCGGGTTCTGTTGCTGATCGATCATGCCATCGGCGTCCGAAGACGCAGCTTCCCCGTACTTGCTGGTTCTGTCCCGCTTCAACGCAGTCCACCCCCTCAGGTTCCATTGTCCCCGGCCGGAGAAGTTTCCTGCGGGTATGATGACGTAAAGTTCCAACGCGTGGAACCATCGTTGCGTTCCGCCCGTTAGCAGCCCAGGTTCACTGTGGATGCGTCCTGGCGCCTCCATCTGTGCGCCCTATGTTTTTCGAAGACCAATATGAGACGGAGGGGTCATGAGTCTTCTCGCCCGACTGGCGCCGCATCTTCCCTATGTTCGCCGCTACGCGCGCGCCCTGACCGGGAGCCAGCAGACCGGCGACCAGTACGTCCGCGTCGCGCTGGAGGCCCTGGCCGCCGGTGAACAGACGCTGCCCGAGCAGCTGTCGCCGCGCGTCGCCCTCTATCATGTGTTCCACGCCATCTGGGGCACCTCCGGGGCCCAGCTGGAGGATCGCAATCCCGACCAGGAGAGTGGCGGCGCCCCCGCCGACCGCCTGATGCGGATCGCCCCGCGTTCGCGCCAGGCCTTCCTGCTGACAGCGCTGGAGGGTTTCACCCCCAGTGAGGCGGCCCAGATCCTCGACACCGGTTATCCGGACGTCGAGCGGCTGATCGCCCAGGCCCAGGCTGACATCGACGCCGAGCTGGCCACCGACGTGCTCATCATCGAGGACGAACCGGTCATCGCCGCCGACATCGAGGCGCTGGTCCGCGAGCTGGGTCACAATGTGATCGACATCGCCGCCACCCGCACTGAAGCGCTGGAAGCCATCGCCAAGAAGCAGCCGGGCCTGGTCCTGGCCGACATTCAGCTGGCCGACGGCTCTTCGGGCATCGACGCGGTCAAGGATATCCTCGGCATGATCAATGTGCCGGTGATCTTCATCACCGCCTTCCCCGAACGCCTGCTGACCGGCGAGCGTCCGGAACCGACCTTCCTGATCACCAAGCCCTTCCAGCCGGAAACGGTGAAGGCGGCGATCGGCCAGGCTCTGTTCTTCCATCCGGGCCGCCAGAAGATCGCCGCCTAGGCGATCTTCAAACCGAGACTGAAGATCGCCGCCTGATCGGAACCCAGACATGAAGAAGGGGCCGTCCTCGCGGGCGGCCCCTTTTTCGTGTCTGGCCGTTCTAGGACGCCGGAGCGCTCGGGCCAGGATCGGCGGCGGGCGGCGTCGCCTGACCCTGCACGGCCTCGCGGGTTGGCGGGACCTGGGTCTTCTGGGCCTCGCTCAGATCGCCGGACCGCATGCCCCAGGCCGCGAACAGCGCCAGAGCCGCCAGCAGGGTAGAGCCGATCAGCACCCAGAACACATGCCGGCCCCAACGGCCCTGGCGGACCTCGGTAGCGGGGATGTGGACGTGATCGCCCTCGGCGTCGTGGACTACTTCGGCCATGTTCGGCTCCTTCCGAAGAAAAATCTGCGCCGAAAACTCGACGCCCTCGGATGGGAAAACGTTTTCGAAACAACGACGTTCCGCATGCGGGCGCGATCGGCCGAGCGGCCGACAAAAAAACCGGCGAAAAAATCGCCTCAGCCGGGAACGCTCCGTCAGCTTCGGTGTTTTCTCTTTGCGGAGGCGGCGACGCCCCCCCCGACTTGAGGCTCACCACAGTGAGCCAGCCGTCTCCGCACCCCTATTCTCGATGATGCAAAACTCGAAGAGGGCGGATCCGGAAGGGTCCGCCCTCTTTTTTCATGCGCGCCGCTGGCGCCCTAATCCCGGCAAGCGGGAGAAGGGCGGTCCGCTCCGCTCAGGTCCCCGGTGGCGACAGCCGCAGGATCACTTCGGCCCGCCGGCGCAGCGGCATCGCCGCCCCGGCCGGGGTCAAGGCACCACTGTCGCCGACGGCCATCACCCGCACGTCCTTCATGCCAAAGCCCATCAGCGTCTTGGTCACGGCGGCGGCCCGCTGCTCGGACAGCTTCATGTTGGCTTCGGGCGTGCCGACCGAGTCAGCCAGGCCGGTGACATCGACCCGATCAATGTCGCAGCCCCTGGCCCGGGCGGCGGCGCCGCGCAGCACCGCCCTGCTCTCGCGGCCGATCACCGCCGAGGCCGGCTCGAAATAGATGGCGACATTGACCTCCTCACAGCGTGTGAAGCGGGCGACCTCGGTCTTCGGTGTCGTCTTGCAGGCCGTCAGCGCCAGGACGGCGATGCCCAGGATCAACAGGTTGCGATGCATCTCTTACCCCTCCATGCCCCACGGGGCGTTAGGAACGCGGCTGGCCGTCTTCCCAGAAATAGGCCCCGCGTTTCTGATCGAAATAATAGTACCGGCCACGCTTCTCATCGAAGTACTGGCGCCGGTTGACCCCAGTGGGCGGCCGCGACGGCGCGGCCATGCTCTCCCCGGCCGGCGGCGGGGGCGGCGGCGGAACACTGGCGCAGGCGGCCAGGCCCAGCAGGCTGACACCGACGACAAGGATCAACGACAGGCGCAAGGAAACCTCTCGGGCAAGCGCCGGGGTTCGCCCCATGGCGCACCCCGTTCTTCACCCAACGCCGTTACAGGGTCAGGGGTTCCATGTCGGGAACCCGCCGGAACTTCCGCGCCGCGGCTTCCGTTCTGTTCCGGAAACCCCCATCGTGCGGAGGACATCATGAGACTGTTCCAGAGCAAGGCCGTGCCGGCCATCAATCACGACCATGGCGAAGCCCATGGCCACAGCGACGCCGAACTGCGCGCTGCCTACGAGCGCGGTCGCAAGGAGGAGCGGGCCCGTCATCGCCGGTCGCCCTTCCTGGTGATGGGCCTTGTGGCCGTCGCCCTGATCGGCGGGACCTCGCTGGTGCTGGCCGCCAAGGAGGGCTCGTTCCGCGACGGTGGGGCGCTGATGGACGCCGGTGTCACCACCGCCGCCCGCGAGGCCGTGCCGACGATCAAGAAGGGCGCCGAGGCGGTCCAGGATCGTCTGTCCAGAGACGCTGAGGCCGCCAACACCAAGCCGGCGGGCTGACGGATGGAGGGGGGCAAGACGCCGGTCCGGCGCAAACCTGCAACGAAGAAGACGCCAGAGGCGGCAAAGCCCGAGGCGCCAAAACCCGAGGCTGAAGCGCCCGCCCGGCGCCGCGCCATCGACGGCATCCGCAAGGTGGAGGTGATCGCCAACCCGTTGTCGGGCAGCGTCGGTCCCAACGCCTGCGAAGAGGCCACGGCCATCCTGGAGGCCTGGGACCTGGAGGTGAACGTCCAGCGCTGCGAGGCCGGCAAGCTGTCCGAGATCATCGCCAACGCCCTGGCCAACAAGCCGGACCTGATCATCGTCATCGCCGGCGACGGCACTGCCCGCGCCGTGGCCGAGGCGGCGGGCCCGGATGGGCCGCTGGTTGCCCCCCTGCCGGGCGGCACCATGAACATGCTGCCCTTCGCCATCTACGGCCAGACCACATGGCCCGAGGCGCTGGAGGGAATCCTGGCCGACGGCGTCGAGAAACGCATCTCCGGCGGCACGGTCGACAAGCACAGTTTCTATGTCGCCGCCATTCTCGGATCCCCCGCCCTCTGGGCCAGGGCCCGGGAGGCGGCGCGCCACGGCAAGTTCTGGCTGGCCTTCCAGCGGGCTCGCCGGGCCGCCGAGCAGGCGTTCAGCGGCCGGCTGAGGTTTTCCCTCGACGGCGCCGCCCGCCAGAAATCCGAAGCCCTGACCTTCATGTGCCCCCTGGTCTCCAAGGCGCTCGACAATGACGCCAACGGCCTGGAAGCCGCCGCGCTCGACCCGACCGGCGCCCTCGATGTCTTCCGCCTGGCGGTGGCCGCCGCCGCCGGTCAGTGGCGAGCCGATCCGTCGGTCAATGTCACCCTGGTGCGGCAGGCCTACGCCTGGGCCGGCGGGCCGATCCCGGCCATTCTGGACGGCGAGTCCGTGCGGGTCGGCCGCACCGCCCTGGTCCGCTTCAAGCCCAACGCCTTCCGCGCCCTTGTGCCGCGAGGTGAGGGGGCCGACGCTTGAGCAAGCTGCGGCTCTTCCACGCCTCCGACATCCATTTCGGCGGCGAGAACCAGGCGGCGGTGGCCGGCGCGGCGCAATGGCTGGCCGACAACCCGGTCGATCTGGCCATTCTGTCGGGCGACCTGACCCGCGAAGGACAGCCCGGGGAATTCGAGGCCGCCCGCGCCTGGATCGACACCCTGCCGTGCAAGGTCGTGGTCACGGCGGGCAACCACGACGTCCCCTATTTCAACATCCCTTACCGCGCCCTGATGCCCTGGAAGCGCTTCGACCGCTGGATGGGCGACCTCAAGGCCCCGCCGCCGCTCGAGGGCCTCAGCTATGCGGGGATCAACACCGCCCGCGGCGTCCAGCCCCGCGCCAACTGGTCCAAGGGCCAGATCAGCATGGTCCAGGTCCGCAAGGCCATCGGCCGCATCCGGGGCGGCCAGCCTGGCGACTTGAAGCTGGTCACCTGCCACCATCCGCTGGTCGAGGTGGTCGGCGGCCCGATGACCGGTAACGTCTGGGGCGGCTCTACGGCAGCCGAGGCCTTCACCGTGGCGGGGGCCGATCTGGTCCTCACCGGCCACATCCACACCCCGTTCGTCCACGCCTACCCGTTCGGGGACCAGCGCACCTACGCGGTCGGGGCCGGCACCCTGTCGATCCGCGAACGCGGCGTCGCGCCCAGTTTCAACAGCCTGGAGATCGAGGCCGAGTGCATCACCGTCACCGCCATGGCCTGGCAGGGGACGCGGTACGAGCCCTTCCGCACCTGGCGGGTGGACCGGCGGCTCAGCGAATCCTTCTCCCGCTTGTCGGGAGAAGGTGGCCGCGAAGCGGTCGGATGAGGGCAGCGCCAGGGTCAGCTATCGCGCATCAACCTGGAAACCTCGGTCTCCCCCAGCGCTGCCAGCGCATCCGCCACCGCCGCGCGGGCTTCAGGCCGCTTGTTCTGGCCCAGCTTGGTGACGCCTTCGAACCGCTCGACGGTCACCTCATAGGCGACGATCATCTTCAGCAGGCTGTCGAACCGGCCCTCGGGCATTTTGTCCCGCGTCCACATCGGTTTGGGCAGCAGGTCGCGCTCGAAGCGGTCGGACAGATCGTCCAGCAGTCCGGCCGCCTCGTCCGGACCCAGAATCCGGGCCGGTCCTTCCAGCTGGGCCGACAGGTAGTTCCAGGTCCCGACCTGGCCCTCCTGGCCATACCAGTCAGGGCTGATGTAGGTGTGCGGGCCGGTGATGACCGCCAGCACCGTCGCGCCCTCGGTGATCGCCCGCGCCACCGGATTCCGCTCCGACAGGTGGAACCGCAGCCGCCGTCCCTCCAGCAACACGGGGGCGTGCACGGCCAGCGGTCGGCCATCGGCGCTGACGCAGATCAGGGCGAAGGGCGCCGCCGCGGTCCGCGCCGCCAGCACGGCCTCGTCGGTTTCGTGGAAGATCGGCGGCGGATAGGTCATTTCACCCGATACTTCTCGAACCAGGCGATGATCGCCCCGGCCTTGGCCCCCGACTGCGAGGGCCGCGCCGCGATGCCGCCATGGCTGGCGCCCGGCACGATGACGAAGGCGCTCGGCACCTTCCGCAGCTGCAGGGCCTGGTAGTACTGGGCCGCTTCCGAGACCGGGGTGCGGTAGTCGTTCTCGCCGACGACGACCAGGGTCGGGGTCTTGACGTTGCCGACCAGGCTGAGCGGCGAGCGGTCCCAGTAGGATTGCTGGTCCTCCCAGGGCATCTTGGCGAACCAGTATCCGGCCGTGACCAGGGGGATGTCCGAGGTCAGGGCCTCGGTCGTCCAGTTGATCACCGGCTTCTGGGTGGCGGCGGCGCGGAAACGGTCGGTCTTGCCGATGATCCAGGCGGTCAACACCCCGCCGCCCGAACCGCCGGTGACGAACAGGTTGCGGTCATCGACGTTGCCTTTGGCGATGGCGGCGTCCACGGCGCTGATCAGGTCGTCGTAGTCGGGGCCCGGGTACTTCTTGTCGATCAGGTTGGCGAACTCTTCCCCGTAGGAGGTCGAGCCGCGCGGGTTGGTGTAGAGCACGATATAGCCGGCCGCCGCGTAGAGCTGCATGTCGGTGGCGAAGTAGGGGCCGTATGAGGTGTTCGGCCCGCCGTGGATTTCGAGGATCAGCGGGTACTTTTTGGCCGGGTCGAAGTTGGGCGGATAGACCATCCAGGCGCCCACGGGCCGGCCGTCGATGCTCGACTTGACGTCCAGCGCCTCGACCTTGCCCAGGGTCTTGGCCCCCAGCAGATCCTCGTTCAGCCGCGTGGCCTGCACCGAGCCGCCGCCAGTCTGGATGTAGAGGTCGGCCGGGCGCGACGTCGTCGAGCGCGTATAGGCGATGACGCCCGAATTCATGTCGAACCCGCCGCCGCTGTAGGGCCGGTCGAGGCCGCCGCCGCCGAGGCTCAAGGCCATGGGCGAGACCTTGCCGGCCAGATCGACCTTGCCCAGCCGGGTGACGGCCTGATCGACGTACTGGACGGTGAGGCTCTTGCCATCGGCCGCCCAGCGGAAGTCGTCGATCGAGCGGTCGAGGTCGGCCGCCAGCCGGCGCGGGTTGCTGCCGTCGGCGCCGGCCACATAGAGGTGGGTGTCGTGATAGGCCCACCGGTGATCGTCGAAGCCGAGGTAGGCGATCAGCTTGCCGTCCGGCGACAGGGCCGGGGCGAAGTCGGGCCCGACCCGGGTTGTCAGCCGCTTCACCGCGCCGGTGGCGAGGGTCAGTTCATAGAGATCGACCAGGGCCGGATCATGCTCCCAGCCGGCCTCGCGGGCGCTGGAGAACAGGATCTTCTGGCCATCTTTGCTCCAGCTCAGGGGCCCCTGGTTGTCGAAGGCGCCGGTGGTCAGCTGGCGCGGGGCGCCGCCATCGGCCGAGACGACATAGACCTGGCCGGCGCCGGGCTTGAGGAAGCCCTCGCTGTCGGTCTTGTAGCGCAGGCCTTCGATGATCTTCAGGGGTTCGGCCCAGGTCGCGCCCTCGGGCCTGGACGGCGGGGCGCCGCTGGTCAGGGTCAGGCCACTGCCGCCGGTGAACATCAGGAAGGCGATGGACCTGCCGTCCGGCGACCACGCGATGCTGTCGGGCCCCTCCGGCAGGGTGGCGATCTTCGCCGTTGCGCCCGTCTCCATCCAGCGCACATAGAGCTGGGCCGAGCCCTCGGAGGTCGAGACATAGGCCAGCCGCTTGCCGTCCGGCGACCAGCGCGGGCTCATGTGATTGCCGGCGCCGGCCACCAGCGGCTGCTGGGCGCCGGTGGCGCTATCGACGATCCAGATCGCGCGGCGGGCGCGGTCGGCATTGATGTCGTTGCTGGCCCGCACATAGACCACCTGCTTGCCGCCCGGCCGCACCTGCGGGTCGGTGGCCTGCTCCAGGCTGAACAGGTCCTGGGCGGTGAGGGTGCGCGAGCCTGGAATCTGCGCCATGGCGACCGGCGCGCCGATCAGGCAGGCCGAGGCGGCCAGCAGCAAGGTCAACTTCTTCATGGGCGTTACTCTCCAGCAGGGCCCTTCAGGCCCAACACATCCTGCATGTCGTAAAGTCCGGGCGGCTTGCCGGCCACCCAGGTCGCCGCCGCGATGGCCCCGCGTGCGAACAGGCCCCGGTCGCTAGCGTGGTGGGAGAGGGTCAGGACCTCCTCCTCGCCGGCGAAGATGACGCTGTGGTCGCCGATGATGCCGCCGCCGCGCACGACGCTGAACCCAATGCCGCCCGGCTGGCGCGGACCGGTGATGCCGTCGTGCGGCGCCAGCCTGGCGTCGGCCAGGGCCACGCCGCGACCCTTCGCGGCCGCCTCGCCCAGCATCAGGGCCGTGCCCGAGGGGGCGTCGACCTTGCGCCGGTGGTGGGCCTCGAAGACCTCGATGTCGAAATCGGCGGGCAGGGCCCGCGCCGCCTGGGCGACCAGCCCCAGCAGCATGTTGACTCCCAGGCTGTAGTTGCCCGAGCGGACGATCGGGATGCGCTTCGCCGCCGCGTCGATGCGGCGGATCTGGTCGGGCGACAGGCCGGTCGAACCGATGACCAGCGCCAAGCCGCCGCGCCCGGCCGCAGCCTCGGCCAGCGCCACCGAGGCCTCCGGCACGGTGAAGTCGATGACCACGTCGGCGCCGGCCAGCGCCTGGGCCTGGCTGACCAGCCCTTCACCCTCCGCCCCCGGACGATCGAAGCGTGCGGTCACCGCCACGTCCTCGCGCCCCTGCGCCGAGCGTTCCACCGCCTGTCCCATGCGGCCCAGCGCCCCGGCGATGGCGAGACGGACGGGGGGTGCGGTCACGGGCGGGCTCCTGATCGGCGGGGAGGGGGAACAAAGCACAGGCAGGGGGGAAATCAATGCAGAGACGGTGAGGAATTGACCGTCGTCCCCCGGCCAGCCGAAACTGCCCCCAACAAGATCAGAGGAAACCCCATGCCCCAGCTCTCCGCCAACGGCATCACCATCGAGTACGACGAGCGCGGATCGGGCGACCCCCTGCTGCTGATCATGGGCCTGGGCGCGCAGATGACCCGCTGGCCCGAGGGCTTCTGTGATCAGCTGGCGGCGCGCGGTTTCCGGGTCATCCGCTTCGACAACCGCGACATCGGCCTCAGCTCCAAGATGGACGAAGCCGGCCTGCCCGACATGGCCGCCGTCTTCACCGCCTTCGCCAGCGGTCAGCCCGCTCCGGTCGCCTACACCCTGCAGGAGATGAGCGAAGACGCCGTCGGTGTGCTGGACGCGCTCGGCATCGAAAAGGCCCACATCGTCGGCGCCTCGATGGGCGGCATGATCGCCCAGCTGGTCGCCGCCGACTTCCCGGGTCACACGCTCAGCCTGACCTCGATCATGTCGACCACCGGCAACCGCGACCTGCCCACCGGCACCCCGGAAGCGATGGCGGCGCTCAGCACGCCGGCCCCCAGTCCGCATGACGACATGGAAGGCTTCCTCGCCGCCGGCCTGAAGACCGCCCACATCGTCGGCTCGCCGGGCCACGTCGACGAGGCCGCCCTGCGCGAGCGCATGGCCGCCGACGTCCAGCGCAGCTACTACCCGGCCGGCTTCATGCGCCAGTACGCCGCCGTCCTGGCCTCGCCGGACCGGCGTCCCAAGCTGAAGGGCGTCAAGGCCCCGACCGTCGTCATTCACGGCGACGCCGACACCCTGGTCAACGTCGCCGGCGCTCACGACACCGCCGAGAATATCCCCGGCGCTGAGCTGCTGATCATCCCCGGCATGGGCCATGACGTGCCGCCGGTGTTCTGGGGCCAGATCGTCGAGGCTATCGAAGCGGTGGCGTCGAAGGCGAAGGCCGAGGCGTGAGCCGGGGGCTGAATTTCGGGCTCCTCGCCCTGGCGGCGCTGCTGGCGCTGGCGGTTGTCTTCGCGATCAGCCGTCACGCCGCCCTGCCGGACCCGGCAAGCTGTCTGGGTCGAATGGCCGAGGACGCCCGGAACGGCGGACCGACAGCCGGGAAACCACGCCCCAACTGCCGACCGGCCCGTTCGACCCGCTAATTCGCTCTTCTCGCACAGGCGGGAAGGCGGAACGCGGTTGGGCGGTTGTTCCCGCCGCCCTCGGTCGTTAGGTTGCGCGCCTTTCCTACAAAGAGGCGCGCTGCCGCGCCCGGCGAGCTGAACAGGCCCCCATGAACGAGTCCGAGAAGAAAACCTTCACCGACGAGGAAGCGCTGGCCTTCCACCAGTTCCCGACCCCGGGGAAGATCGCCATCGCCGCCACCAAGCCGATGGTCACCCAGCGCGACCTCAGCCTCGCCTATTCGCCCGGCGTCGCCGTCCCCGTTCTCGCCATCGCTGAGAACCCGGAGCTGGCCTACGACTACACCTCCAAGGGCAACCTGGTTGCGGTGATCTCCAACGGCACGGCCATCCTCGGCCTCGGCAACCTCGGGGCCCTCGCCTCCAAGCCGGTCATGGAAGGCAAGGGCGTTCTCTTCAAACGCTTCGCCGACGTCGACGCTATCGACATCGAGGTCTCCACCGAGGACCCCGACGAGATCATCACCGTCGTCAAGAACATCGGCGTCACCTTCGGCGGCATCAATCTGGAGGACATCAAGTCCCCGGAGTGCTTCCGCATCGAGACCGAGCTGCAGGAGCTGCTCGACATCCCGGTCTTCCACGATGACCAGCACGGCACCGCCATCATCACCTGCGCCGGCCTGATCAACGCCTGCGAGATCAGCGGCCGCCAGCTGAAGGACGTCAAGGTCGTGCTCAACGGCCCGGGCGCGGCCGGCATCGCCACCCTGGAACTGATGAAGGCGATGGGCGTCACCGCTTCCAACGTCATCGCCGTCGACCGCAAGGGCGTCCTCTACCGGGGCCGCACCGAGGACATGAACCAGTGGAAGAGCGCCCACGCCACCGACACCCCGCACCGTACCCTTAGCGAGGCGATCGCCGGCGCCGACGTCTTCATCGGCCTGTCGGCCAAGGGCGCCCTGACCAAGGAGATGGTGGCCAGCATGGCCCCCAATCCGCTGATCTTCGCCATGGCCAACCCGGATCCGGAGATCACGCCCGAAGAGGTGGCCGAGGTCCGCTCCGACGCCATCGTCGGCACCGGCCGGTCCGACTACGTCAACCAGGTCAACAACGTCCTGGGCTTCCCCTACATCTTCCGCGGCGCCCTCGATGTGCGCGCCCGGCGGGTGAACATGGAGATGAAGATCGCCTGCGCCAACGCCCTGGCCATGCTGGCCCGGGAAGACGTGCCGGACGAGGTCGCCGCCGCCTATCACGGCCGCCACCTGAAATTCGGCCCCGACTACATCATCCCGACGCCCTTCGACCCGCGCCTGATCTGGTACATCCCGCCCTTCGTCGCCCAGGCGGCGATGGACACCGGCGTCGCCCGCAAGCCGATCGACGACATGGACGCCTACCGCGCCCGCCTCGCCCGCCGGCTCGATCCCACCGCCGGCTTCCTGCAGAAGATTTCCGGCGGCGTTCAATCGGGCGCCCAGAAACGGATCGTCTTCGCCGAGGGCGAGGAGCCGAGCGTGATCCGCGCCGCCTACGCCTTCGAGCAACAGGGCCTCGGCAAGGCCATCCTTTGCGGCCGCGAGGAACTGGTCCGCGAGAACATGCGCATCGCCGGTCTCGATCCGGACGAGGTGACGCTGGAAATCGTCAACGCCCGCCTGTCGGACCGCAATCCCGACTATGTGGACTACCTCTACGCCCGGCTGCAGCGCGACGGCTATCTGAAGCGCGACGTCCAGCGGCTGATCAACCAGGACCGCAACAGCTTCGCCGCCTCGATGCTGGCGGCCGGCGACGCCGACGGCATGGTCACCGGCGTCACCCGCAGCTTTGACCAGGTGCTGGAAGAGGTCACCCGGGTGATCGATCCAGCGCCGGGCGGCCGGGTGATGGGCATGTCCATCCTGCTGGCCAAGGGCTCGCCGATCTTCATCGCCGACACCAACGTCACCGAGATGCCCGACGCCGAGGACCTGGTCGAGATCGCCGTCGAGGCCGCCTCGGCGGTCAAGCGGCTGGGCTACACCCCCCGCGTCGCCTTCATGAGCTACTCGGCCTTCGGCAACCCGATGGGCGAGCGCAGCGAGAAGGTTCGCGACGCCGTCGCCATGCTCGACCACATGGAGGGCGTCGACTTCGAGTACGAAGGCGAGATGCCGCCCGAACTGGCCCTGGAGCCGGAGCGGCGGGTCAACTACCCGTTCATGCGCCTGACCGGCCCGGCCAATGTGCTGGTCATGCCGGCCATCCACTCGGCCTCGATCTCGACCAAGCTGGTCCAGAGCCTCGGCGGCGCCACGGTGATCGGCCCGATCCTCCTGGGCCTGTCGAAGTCGGTGCAGATCTGTCCGCTCGGCGCCTCGGTGTCGCGCATCCTCAACATGGCGATGATGGCGGCCTACGAGCAGCCCGCGCAGGAAGGGTGAGGGTTATGGCTTCATGATTGCGGAACCCCGTCACCGGACCTGACCGGACAAACCACCACCCTTCCCCTCGAGGGGGAAGGGCAGGGTAGGGGTGTTCGCGCAGGCGCTTCCGGCATTGCGCGTGAGGCGCCGGCGCCCATCAGTGGCCAGTCCGACACCTCGCGGATACACCCCACCCAACCCTCCCCCCTCGAGGGGGAGGGCTTAAGGCTGTTCCACCATGCCCACCTCTCACGAGCCGGTTCTCGGCATCGACTTCGGGACGACCAACACCGTCGTCTCGATCACCACCCCGGACGGCGACGCCCGGCTGATCCACTTCCCCAAGGACGACGCCGACATCGTCGCCTTCCGCTCGGCGCTGAGCTTTCACGCCCCGAACGAAAACCCCAATGGCCGTATCGTCGAGGCCGGCCCCTGGGCCATCGAGACCTATCTGGAGGAGCCACTGGAAACCCGCTTCATCCAGTCGTTCAAGTCCTACGCCGCCAGCCCGCTGTTCACCGACACCGAGATCCTGCGCAAACGCTTCGCCTTCCAGGACCTGCTCGGGGCCTTCCTGGGCAAGGTCCGCGACCACGCCGGAGCCGAACTCCGTGATCTGCCAAAACGCGTCATCGTCGGCCGGCCGGTCAACTTCGCCGGCCTGCGCCCCGACCCGCAGCTGGCCCTGACCCGCTACCAGGACGCCTTCCGCTGGATGGGCTTCGAAGACATCCGCTATGCCTACGAGCCGGTCGCCGCCGCCTTCTTCTTCGCCCGCCAGCTGAAGGAGGACGCCACCGTCCTCGTCGCCGACTTTGGCGGCGGCACCTCCGACTTCTCCCTGGTCCGCTTCGAGCGCCAGGGCGGCAGCATCCGCAGCCATGGCCTGGCCAACAGCGGCGTCGGTGTGGCGGGCGACGCCTTCGACTACCGGATCATCGACAACCTGGTCTCGCCCCGCCTCGGCAAGGGCAGCAGCTACCGCGCCTTCGACAACGTCCTGCCCATCCCCAACCGCTACTTCACCGCCTTCGCCCGCTGGGAGCAGCTCGCCATCCTCCGCGCCAGCCGCGACATGCGCGATATCCGGGGCCTCGTCCGCACCGCCCTGCAGCCGGAGAAGATCGAGAAGCTGGTCGAGATGCTCGACGACAACCACGGCTACCGCCTCTACCAGTCGGTCTCCCGCCTGAAGGAGGCGCTGTCTGCGAACGAGGAGGCCGAGTTCCTGTTCGAGGAGGGCTCGATCCGCATGCAGTCCACCGTCCGGCGCAGCGACTTCGACAGCTGGATCGCCCCCGAACTGAAGGCCATCGAAGGCGCCGTCGACGAGGCCCTGGCCCGCGCCGGCCTGGGCGAGTCGGGGGTGGACCGCGTCTTCCTCACCGGCGGCTCATCCTTCGTCCCGGCCGTGCGAAACATCTTCGCCCGCCGCTTCGGCGTTTCGAAACTGGAATCCGGCGCCGAACTGGTCTCCATCGCCACCGGCCTCGCCCTCATCGGCGCCGAACCCGACGCCGATCTCTGGAGCGAGCGGGCCTGACTCCCTCCCCGAATTGGGGAGGGCAGGCGCGCGGTTACGCGCGCCGGGTGGGGAAGTCGGTCACTGGCTTTGATGGGTATGCGCCGAGAAGCATCACCGGCGGGCAACGGTTACCCACTTCCCCACCCGGCCTTCGGCCTGCCCTCCCTATAAAGGGGAGCGACGTTACAGCCACTTCCCACACCCGTCGTTCGGCCCCGTCCGCTCGACCAGTTCCCGGCACAGCCGCCGCGCCCCCTCGCGATCGCCCCGCCCGGCCAGCGCCCCCGCCAGGCCCACCGTCGCCCCCGGATGCAGCGGTGTTTCGGCCAGCACCTTGCGATACCATGCCTCCGCCTCGGCCATCCGTCCCGCCGCCGCATGCCGACGCGCCACATCCACCCCAAGCTCCGCCTGCCAGGGCCCGATCTTCTGCGCCTCCTGGCCATAGAGCCGGCCCATCGCCCCATAGGCCCGCTCCAGATGCCCCAGCGCCGCCGCCCCGTCGCCACGCAGGTCCGCCACCTCGCCCAGGTTGATCAGCACCCCCCAGGCGTCCGGATCGGCCTTCAGCGCCCTGCGATAGGCGTCCTCCGCCCCGGCCAGGTCGCCCCGCGCCGACAGGGTGAAGCCCAGCGCCTTCAACGCCACCGGATCGTCGGGCCGCGCCGCCACCGCCGCCGTCGCCAGGTCCCGCGCCCGGTCCAGCCGCGCCCGCGCTTCCGCCGTGCGGGTCGCCCCGACCTTCAGCGCCTGGCTCAGCGTCGTGCGGTCCGGGGGCGGGTCGCCATAGCGGATGGCCTGCTGGACCAAGGCGTTGGCCAGCCCCGACCGCGCCGCCACCGACCCCGGGTCGGACGCCAACGCCCGCTCATACAGGGTCATGGCCGCCTCATTGCCGCGCCGGTTGAACTGGAAATAGAGATCGTCGCCGCGACGGATCAGCCGCGCCGCCTCGACCTGCGAGGCGCTGGGCCGCAG
This sequence comes from Caulobacter sp. NIBR1757, assembly GCF_027912495.1. Lineage (GTDB taxonomy): Bacteria > Pseudomonadota > Alphaproteobacteria > Caulobacterales > Caulobacteraceae > Caulobacter. Next base: position 342,596 of record NZ_CP115463.1, read on the forward strand.
GATCAGCAGCAGCGCGACGGCCAGCACCGCCAGCCCGCCCAGCGCCGCCAAGATCAGCGGCCATGGCCGACGCCGCGGCGGCCCAGCCGCCTCCGTCTCGCCGATCAGCCGATACCCGCGCTTGGGGATGGTCTCGACGAACACCGGCGCCCTGGGATCGTCGTCCAGCGCCTTGCGCAGCTTGAACACACAGCGCGACAGGGCGTCCTCGCCCACCGTCACCCCGGGCCAGACCGCCGACAGGATTTCGTCCCGCGACAGCACCTCGCCCCGCCGCCCCGCCAGCAGGTAGAGCAGGTCTATCACCTTCGGCTCGACCTCCCGCACCTCGCCGCCCCGGGTCAGCCGCCCGGTCATCCGCGAGGCGCGCCATGGGCCGATGATCAGGTCGGTTTCGGCGGCCATCGCGGTCAGTCGTCTCCTGGTCAGCAAAAGGTCAGGAAACCGGCAGGCTTCCGACGTTCAACTCTAGCGGCCGACCGGCTAGCAACAAGGCGTCGCCGGAGCCTCCCGGCCGGAGCCCGCAATGTCCCGCCTTCCGATCCTGGCCCTGATCGCCGCCCTTGCCCTCGCCCCCGCCGTCTCGGCCCAGCCGGCCGCGCCGCCGCCGGTCGCCGAAGCCATCGCCCCCGAGGCCCTGCGCGCCGACTTCACCGACCTCTACAGCCGGTTGCGCACCGCCCACATCGACCTCTACGCCTTCACCCCCAGGGCCGACCTCGACCGCGCCTTCGCGGCCACGCTCAAAGGCCTCGATGAGCCGCTGACCCGGTCGCAGGCCGAGGTCCGCTTCCAGCGCTTCCTGGCGCTGGCGAAGATGGGCCACATCCGCATCGACGTCAGCCGCCAGCCCTGGGAGGCCTACCGCGCCGCCGGCGGCAAGGCCTTCCCGCTCAGCCTGCGGGTCGCGAACGGCCGCGTGTGGGTCGCCGACGCCGCCGTTGCCGGCGCCCGGCGCGGCGATGAACTCATCTCCCTCGAAGGCCAGCCGATGGCCCGCTGGTTGGTCCGTACCGGCGCCACGGTGTCGGCCGAGACGCCCTACATGCGCGACTCCCTGCTGGAATACTGGTTCCCCCGCCTGCTCTGGCAGGAGATCGGCCCCCGGGACACCTACGCCGTCGTCCTGCGCCGGGACGGCCGCCGCATTGCCGTGACCCTGCCGGGCGTCACCCGCGCCGAAGCGACCGCCTTCGCGGCCGCCCAGCCGCCGTTGCTCAATCTCGACGCGCCGCTGCGCGAGGCCAGGGTGCTGCCCGGCGGCGTTGCCTACCTGCGCCCCGGCCCTTTCTACAATGCCGAGGCCGCCAGTGAGGCGGACATGTACGACAGCCGCGCCTTCACCGCCTTCATCGACAAGGCCTTCGAGCAGTTCCTCGCCGCCGGCGCCACGGACCTGATCATCGACCTGCGCGGCAACCCCGGCGGCGACAACGCCTTCAGCGACCCGATGATCGCCTGGTTCGCCGACCGTCCCTTCCGCTTCTTCTCGCGGTTCAAGGTCAAGGCCAGTCCGGAGGCAATGGCCGCCAACCAGGCCCGCATCGACCACGACCCGGTGACCGCCGGCGAAGTCAGCCAGATCTACGCCCGCCTCTATGCCAGGGCCCGGCCGGGCGAGGTCGTGGACTTCCCCATGCCGATGGCCCAGCCCCGCACGGGCGGACGCTTCACCGGCCGCGTCTGGCTGCTGATCGACCGCCAGTCCTATTCCAACGCCGTCAACGTCTCCGCCCTGGTCCAGGACTACCGCTTCGGCAAGGTGATGGGCGAGGCGACCTCCGACATGGCCACCACCTTCGGGGCCATGGAGCAATTCACCCTGCCCCGCACCGGCATCGTCGTCGGCTTCCCCAAGGCCCGCATCGTCCGCCCCAGCGGCGACCCGCGCCCGCGCGGCGTCACCCCCGACATCCCGATCGCCTCCCCCATCGTCGCCACCCCCGACGATCCGATGCTGCGGGCGGCGATCCGCCGGATCACGACGCCGCAATAACCTCCCTCCCCGAATGGGGAGGGCAGACGCGCGGTTACGCGCGTCGGGTGGGGCAGTCGGTCACTGCCTTTCAAGGGTATGGGCTGAGGCGCATCACCGGCGGGCGTGGTGACCCACTTCCCCACCCGGCCTGTCGGCCTGCCCTCCCCATTCGGGGAGGGAGGTTGGCCGCCGCTGACTCTGACGCTAGCCTCCCCCCATGCCGGACAACCCCGCCCCCCGCTCCCTGCTGCGCACCCGCACCGGCCACCATGCCCAGGTCGGCAACGTCGAGCTGTTCTTCGACCTGATCTTCGTCTTCGCGGTCACCCAGCTCAGCCACGGCCTCATCGAACACCCGACCCCGACAGGCCTTCTCCACACCGCCATCCTGCTCGGCGCCGTCTGGTGGGGCTGGATCGACACCGCCTGGGCGACTAACTGGCTCGATGTCGACAGGCCGCTGGTCCGGGGTCTGCTGTTCGTGATGATGGGGGCCGGCGTCGTCATGTCTGCCGCCCTGCCGGAGGCCTTCGACGAGCACGGCGCCGCCTTCGGCATCGCCTTTGCCTTCTTCCAGATCCTGCGCACCGGCTTCGTCCTCTGGGCCGTGCGAAACGACCCGGTCCTGCGTGAGAATTTCCAGCGCATCCTCGTCTGGCATGCCGCCGCCGCCCTGCTGTGGGCCGCCGGGGGACTGGCGCCCGAAGACGCCCGCCTGGGGATCTGGCTTGCCGCCCTGGCCCTCGACAGCATCGCCCCGGCCCTCAACTTCTACGTCCCGGGCCTGGGCCGCTCCCACACCGGCGACTGGACGGTCGAGGGCCATCACCTGTCCGAGCGGCTCAGCCTGTTCACCATCATCGCGCTGGGCGAATCCATCCTGGTCATGGGGGCCACCGCCGCCGGCCTCGACTGGACGTTTGCCAACGCCGCCGCCCTGCTGGTCTCCTTCCTGGGCAGTGTCGCCATGTGGTGGATCTACTTCTCCGCCTCGGCCGGCGCCGCCACCGAGACCATCGCCAGCGCCCGGGACCCCGGCCGCATCGCCCGCCTGGCCTACACCTACGTCCACGTCATCCCGATCGCCGGCATCATCATCACGGCGGTCGGCGACGAATGGGTCCTGCACCATCCCCTTGGCCATACGGACCCCAAGACAGCGCTCGCCGTCCTCGGCGGCCCGGCCCTCTACCTGCTCGGCGTCGGCCTGTTCAAACTGGCGGTCTTCGGCAAGATCTCGCCCAGCCGCCTGGCCGGCCTTGTGCTGCTGGGGCTGGTCGCGCCGTTCAGCCTGATGCTCCCGCCCCTGGCGCTCGCGGCCATCGCCACGGGGGTGCTGATTGTCGTGGGGGCGTGGGAAACGATCGCGCTCTCGCGGGGCGCGGAGTCGGCCTGATCCCCAAAAACCCTGTCATCCTCCGGCCGCGCAGCGGACCGGGGGACCCAAGCTGGCTCTGGACAGACTCCCGGCAGTTTTCACGCGGACAATGGGTCCTCCGATCCGTGCTCCGCACGGTCGGAGGATGACAGCTAAGGGGCTAGCTCCGCCACTTCAACGTCACGGCCTGCACCGGATTCTCGAACGCCCGCTCGCCCGCCCGCGACGCCGTCCATTCCTTCTTCAGCTGCTGGTACCACTTGGCCTGGGTGTCGGCGTCATCGACCCACAGCAGGGACGGGTCATACTTCAGCCCCTCGTTCTGCAGGTTCACCATTGCCGCGTCCTGCCGAAGGAAGGCCCGCGCCCCCGCCGCCACGAAGGGCCTCAGGAACAGGAACGCCGGGTGGTCCGACCACAGGATCTGGGTGATCCGCGTCGCCGTGTCATGGATCGGCGTCAGGCAGGTCAGCGACAGAACCTGCCGCGGCCCGATGGTGATGTGCTCCCAGCGCAGCCCGGGCAGGCGGAAGGTGATCTCGGTCAGCGGCTCGCCGCCGAGGATGGCGTAGGCGCGCGAATTCTTCGACGGCTCATGCCGGATCATCGAGAACCCCGCCTCGCGCGGCTCGAACTTCTTGGCCTTGTCGTGCTGGCTGCCCTTGGACCGCCACCACCATTGCTGATGCACATAGGGGCCATGGGCCGGATCCATCAGCCCGACGACCGCATGGTCGATATGGCTGTCGAACACCATGCGATCGACGATCTTCGGCCCACCTCCGACCACGCCCGGAAACGACGGCGGCGGCTCGGCCGGCTCGCCGTCGAAGCGCGGATCAGATGCCATCCACACCCAGACCATGCCCTGGCTCTCGGCCACGGGGTAACGCTTCACCCGGATGCGGCTGACATCCATGGCCTGGTCGGCGGTCAGCGACGGCACCGCCGCACAGGCGCCGGAGCCCTTGAACCGCCAGCCGTGATAGGGGCATTCGACGCTGGTCTCGCCGTCGGCCTCGGTGGTGATCTTCCCGGCCGACAGCGGCGCGGCCCGGTGCGGACAGACGTCGCGCAGGGCGAACAACGCCCCCTTCCGATCCCGCCCGATCAGCACCGGTTCGCCCAGCAGCTCGTGCCGCGCCATGGCGCCCGGTTTCACGTCGCCGCTCAGGGCCGCGAAGTACCAGATGTCGCGCAGGAAGCCGGTCCCGAACCGGGTCGGGGGGGCTTTCGCTTTGGGGGTTTCGCCGTCGGCCATGTCTCGCTTCATACCGCCTGCGTCGCCTCGCGTCCAAGGGGCCGCATTGATGCAGCGCAAGCGCCCGGCGCGCGTTGGTGCTAGGCTGCGCCAATTGCGGGCGCGCCGCGCTCCGACGATGCATTTCCGGGAGGCTCCAGACCGCCATGAACCGTGTGACCTCGATGTTCCGCGTCCTGCCCGTCCTGCTGCTGGGCGCCGTGCTCGCCGGCTGCGGCATCAACACCATTCCGACCCGGGACGAGGCCGTGAAGGCCGCCTGGGGCAACGTCCAGAACCAGTACCAGCGCCGCGCCGACCTGATCCCCAACCTCGTCGCCACCGTGAAGGGCTACGCCGCCCAGGAGAAGGACGTGCTGGTGGCGGTGACGCAGGCCCGGGCCAGCGCCACCCAGGTCAAGGTCGACGCCTCGACCATCACCGATCCGGCCAAGTTCGCCGAATACCAGGCGGCGCAGGACAACCTGACGGGCGTGCTCGGCCGCCTCATGGTCATCCAGGAGCAGTATCCGGACCTGAAATCCAACGCCAACTTCCTGGCCCTGCAGAGCCAGCTGGAAGGCACCGAGAACCGCATCAGCGTCGCCCGCACCGATTACAACGAGGCGGTCCAGGCCTATAACACCAGCCTGCGCACCTTCCCGACCTCGATCTGGGCCGGCACCTTCTACCGCGGCCAGAAGCCGGCCCTGCCGTTCCAGGCCGCGGCCTCCGCTCAGACGGCGCCGAGCGTCAACTTCGACGCCCCGCCGCCGCCGAAGGTCCAGTAGGGTCCGATGGCCCGCGCCCTCAAAGGCTGGCTGATCGGTCTGGCCTTGGCGGTGTTCGCCATGCCAGCGCTGGCGGCGGCCCCGGTCTTCCCGGCCCTGAGCGGCCGCGTGGTCGACAAGGCCAACCTGCTTTCGCCCGCCGTCGAAGCGGACCTGACCGGCAAGCTGGAAGGCCTGGAAAAGTCCACCGGCCGCCAGTTGGTCGTCGTCACCCTGCCGGACCTCGGCGGGCTGGAGATCGAGGACTACGGCTACCGGCTCGGCCGGGCCTGGGGCCTGGGCGACGCCAAGGCTGACAACGGCGCCCTGCTGATCGTCGCCCCCAACCAGAGGGCGGTGCGCATCGAGGTCGGCTACGGCCTCGAGCCCTTCCTGACCGACGCCCTCTCCAGCGTCATCATCAACAGCGCCATCGTCCCGAAGTTCAAGGCCGGCGACATGCAGGGCGGCATCGTCGCCGGGACAGACAGCCTGATCCAGCAGCTGACCCTGCCGGTCGGCGAGGCCCGCGCCCAGGTCAAGGCGGCGGAAGCCCCGGCCCGGGAACGCGGCGGCGGCTTCCCGGTCTGGCTGTTCCCGATCATCCTCTTCGTCGTCATCGTCATCCTCAGCCGCCTCGGCGGCCGGGGCCGTCGCCGGTCCGGCCTCGGCGCGGCCCTGCCCTGGATCCTGCTCAACGCCGCCACCAGCAGTGGCGGCTGGAACAGCCGGGGCAACGGCGGCGGCTGGTCGGGCGGTGGCGGCGGCTTCTCCGGCGGCGGCGGCTCGTTCGGCGGCGGCGGCGCGACGGGGCGGTGGTGACATGCAGCTGACTTCCGCCGACCAGACCCGCATCGCCGCCGCCGTCGCGACCGCCGAGACCCGCACGGCCGGCGAGATCTATTGCGTCGTCGCCCCCCGCGCCTCGGAGTATCGCGAGGTCCCCATCATCTGGGCGTCGCTGCTGGCCCTGGCCCTGCCGCCGATCGCCCTGTTCGCCGGCTTCCGCCCCCGCGCCCTCGACGCCCTGTTCGGCGGCTGGACGGTCGGACACGACCTGCTCATCAGCCATACGGTGCTGGCGGCGCTGGCCGCCTACATCGGCCTGCAGCTGGCCGTCTTCATCCTCGTCCTGCTGCTGATGATGATTCCGGCCGTCCGCCGCTTCGCCACGGCGGCTCCGCTGAAGACCGCGCGGGTGCGCCGCGCCGCCCTCGACCAGTTCCTCAGCCACGGCCTGCACCGGACCAAGGACCGCACCGGCGTGCTGATCTTCGCCTCGCTCGAGGAACGCCGCGCCGAGGTTATCGCCGACGAGACCATCTACCTGGCCGCGCCCCCGGCCGTCTGGGAAGAGGTCGTCGCCCTGCTGGTCGCCGGCCTGAAGTCGGGCGACCTCGCCGCCGGCTACATCGCGGCCATCGAAAAGTCCGGTGACATCCTGGCAGCCCACGTGCCGCCCCGCGCCAACAACCCCAACGAACTGTCGGACCGTATCGTGGTGCTGGACGAGCGTTCTTGAGGGCAAAAAATCACCACGAAATCAATGGTGTATCGAATATGTCTAGACATATTCATCGCCTTTTCCTGCCCCCGCGACCAGTCTGGCCGAGGGCGTAGGTCGGCGCGGCGCGACTTCGACCCACAAACCCGGCCAATCGACCCACGCAGGACCCACGCCCCGGGCTACAGTCTCGCGGGCCCGGACCACGCGAAAGCCCACGGACACGGGGGTCGCGCCCGTTCTGGACGGCTATCCGAAGGCGACCGGACTATTTCGTAGGTCGGGCGAGCGGCGGTATAATGGATCGCCGCTTCGATAAGCTAGTCCGCCGTCCGCCCGCGCTTGCGCACGTACATGGTGGCGTCGGCCTCGGCCAGGGCGGTTTCCGGATCGGCGCCGGGTTCGATCTGCCGCACCCCGGCGGTGATGTGCAGCGGGGCCGACCAGTCGCCGAAGGTGACCGGCGTCCTTTCGATCACCTTGACCAGACTGTCGGCTTTGGCCTTCGCCGTTTCCAGGTCGGCCTGCACCAGGATGACCGCGAACTCGTCGCCGCCCAGGCGACCGACGATGTCGCTGTCGCGCACATTGGCGACGAGGCGCTCGGCCACCGCCTTCAACGCCGCGTCGCCGGCCGCGTGGCCGAAGCGGTCGTTGACGCTCTTGAAGCCGTCGAGATCGAAATAGACCAGGGAGGCGTCCGCCCCGTACCGCTGTGCAAACGTCGAAATCCGCCCGAGCTCCCGCATGAAGGCCCGCCGGTTCAGCACCGGGGTCAGCACGTCGCGATCGGCCAGCCCTTCCAGCTCCGACAACTGCCCCTTGAGGCGGCCGACCTCGCCGCGCAGCTCGTCGATTTCACCGAGCAGGGTCTTCAACGCCCCCTGCACGCTGGGGGTCAGTTCGGCTTCGGTGAGCCCCAGGAAGCCGGCCTTGTCGGCCTCCGACGCCTGGCCGGTGACCTGGGCCCCGGCCGCCGTCAGGGCGCGCCGACGGATCGCCGAAAAGGCCTCCGCTCTCGCGCCCGATATCTTCATGTCAGAATCACCTGATCTACCCGCCCGACGATGATTCTGATCCATCGGTTGCGGCGCAACAAGGCCTGCTATACTCCGCCCCTTTCCTTCTGAGGATGTGACATGAGCGCAGCGCCGGTGGCGATCATCATGGGCAGCCGGTCCGACTGGCCGACCATGAAGCATGCGGCCGACAGCCTCGACGCGCTGGGCGTGGCCTATGAGGCGAAGGTCGTCTCGGCCCACCGCACCCCGGATCGCCTCTACGCCTTCGCCAAGGGGGCTCGGGCGGCGGGACACAAGGTGATCATCGCGGGGGCCGGCGGCGCCGCCCACCTGCCGGGCATGACCGCCTCGATGACCGATCTGCCTGTCCTCGGCGTGCCGGTCGAGAGCAAGCTGCAGAACGGTTTGGACAGCCTGCTGTCCATCGTCCAGATGCCCGGCGGCATCCCGGTCGCCACCCTGGCGGTCGGCGTGGCCGGGGCCAAGAACGCCGGCCTGCTGGCCGCCCAGATTCTCGGCCTGTCCGACCCCGCCCTGGCCCAGCGCCTGGCCGACTACCGCGCCCGCCAGACCGACGCGGTCGCCGAAACCGTGGAAGACTGATGACTTTCCCCCTCGCCCCCGGATCCACCATCGGCATCCTCGGCGGGGGACAGCTGGGCCGCATGCTGGCGCTGGCCGCCGCCCGGCTCGGCCTCGACGTCGTCATCTATACCCCGGACGAGGACAGCCCCGCCTCCCGCGTGGTGCGCGAAACCCTCGTCGCCCCCTATGACGAGCCGGTCAGCCTCGCCGCCTTCGCCCGCCTCTGCGACGTCGTCACCTATGAGTTCGAGAACGTCCCCGCCGCCACGGTCGATAGCCTGATCGCGCTCGGCGCCGACGTCGCCCCCGGGCCGAAGGCGCTGGCGGTGGCGCAGGACCGGGTCAGCGAAAAGACCTACCTGAACAGCGTCGGCGCTCCGACCGTCGCCTTCGCCGCCATCGACGCGCCCGCCGACATCCCCGCCGCCGCCCAGGCGCTGGGCCACCCCTGCCTCCTGAAGACCCGCCGCGAGGGCTACGACGGCAAGGGCCAGACCTGGATCGAAAAGCTGGCCGACGAGGCCGCCGCGTATCAAACCATCGGCGCCAAGCCCGCCATCCTCGAAGCCCGCGCCGACTTCGTCCGCGAACTCTCGGTCATCGCCGCCCGCGGCCGCGATGGCGAAACCGCCATCTACCCCCTCGGCGAGAACCATCACGAGGGCGGCGTCCTGCGCCGCACCGTTGCGCCCGCCGCCGCCGACCAGGCCCTGTTCGACCAGGCCGAACGCATCGCCCTGCAGATCATGGATGGCCTGGACTACGTCGGCGTCATCGGCGTCGAGCTCTTCCAGCTCGCCGACGGTCAGCTGCTGGTCAACGAGATCGCCCCCCGGGTCCACAACACCGGCCACTGGACTCAGGACGGCTGCGCGGTCGACCAGTTCGAACAGCACATCCGGGCCATCGCCGGCTGGCCGCTCGGCTCGACGGCGGCCCTGGCCCGGGTCGAAATGCTCAACCTGCTGGGTGAGGAGGTCGATACCTGGCCCAAACTCGCCGCCGACCCGGACGCCCGCCTCCACCTCTACGGCAAGCGCGAAACCGTCCCCGGCAGGAAGATGGCCCACGTCAACCGGATGCGCGGGCCGCTCTAGGCGTCACGACCGCCCATAGCGCATCGTGGCCAGGGCGCCGGCCACTTCCCGGGCCAGATCGACGGCGCTCAGCCCCGCCTTCCACTTTTCGAAGTCCATGACGTTCTGGATACGGGCGTCGAGATAGGCCAGGGCCGCCTCTCGCCCCGACGCCAGGTCGATGGCCGTCGTCGAAACCAGGATGGCCGACAGGATGGCCCGCTTGGAATAGTGATTCTCGTCCGTCGCCGTATCGCCGGCCCAGCGCCACAGTCCGTCGGCGCTCTCCCAGACCAGCCGCAAGGCCAGCGGCAGGTTGAGCGGCAGGGCCAGGTAGCCGGCCCAGCGGCGCAGCGCCTCGCGATCAGAGGCCGCCGCTTCCAGCCGCGCCTCGACGGCGGCCCGGATGCGCTGGCGAATCTTCAGGCCTTCCGGGGCCGGCAGGGCGGCCAGGGCCACGGCGTCATGGCGCCGCGACAGCAGGGCGGCCAGGTCGCGCGGCCCGTGCGGCAGCAACAGATCGGTCTCGCCGGCGGTCAGGCCCGCCTTGCGCCCGGCAGCCAGGGTCATCGGCCGCGTCCAGCCCATGTGGACGCACAGGGGCAGGGCCTCGTCGAGGATGCGGGCCTCGGTTTCGGAGGCCCAATCTTTGGTGTTGGCGGTCGTTTCAGCGGCGGCGGTCATGACCCTCACTCTATACCGGCCTGTGGCGGGCTGGCGACAAGCTGTTGATCCGACTCATTGATTGTCGCCGAACCGTGGACAAGGCCGCGAGCCTCTGCTATCCCGCGCGCCTTGCTCCGACCGGGTTTTCTCTGTCGGGGTCCGCAGATATTTGTTTTCGACCGCCCTGCCGCGCAGGCGTGCGGCGGGCAGCCGAAGGAGAGATACCCCTGGTTCAGATTTTCGTCCGCGACAACAATGTCGACCAGGCGCTTAAGGCCCTGAAGAAGAAGATGCAGCGCGAAGGCTCGTTCCGCGAGATGAAGCGCCACGTCCACTATGAAAAGCCTTCGGAAAAGCGCGCTCGCCAAAAGGCCGAAGCCGTCCGTCGCGCCCGCAAGCTGGCTCGCAAGCGCGCCCAGCGTGAAGGCCTGATCGCCGCCCCGAAGAAGCCCCCGGGCCGGTAGGCGCGACGCTTCCGCGTAAGTTCGAAAGGGCCGTCCTTCGGGGCGGCCCTTTTGCTTTGCGTCCGACCCAAGCTAGGTTCGGGTTGGACGATGGGAGGACGGGCGTGCGGGTCGTGCTGGCGGCAATGGACGAGGCCTTGGCCGCAGCCTGGGAAGCGGCGTTCGCGGAATTCGACGAAGTTCAGGTCCATCGCGGCTCGATTCTGGATGTCGAGGTCGATGCGCTGGTCAGTCCAGCCAACAGTTTCGGCTTCATGGACGGCGGGATCGACGCCCTCTACTCGGAACACTTCGGCTGGGATCTTCAGCTCCGCCTTCGCCGCGCCATTCTTGAGCAGCATGCGGGCGAACTGCTCATCGGTCAGGCCGCTGTGGTCCCGACGGAGAACGACCGCCACCCTTGGCTGATCGCAGCCCCGACCATGCGAGTGCCCATGGCGCTGGGGCGAGAGACTGTGAACCCCTATCTCGCCACCCGAGCGGCGCTGTTGCTGGCACGGGACGGGAGAGTGGGCGATGGCATCAAGTCGCTCGCCTTTCCGGGTATGGGGACCGGCGTCGGCCGGGTGCCGTCGCAGCTCTGCGCCCGTCAGATGAGGGCGGCCGTCGAAACGGTGTTGAGGTCGCCAGCGAAATTGCCGCAAAGCTGGGCCGAGGCCAGCGAGGATCACCAACTCCTCTATACCGACAGACCCACCCGCCTGCAGTACTGAGTGCTCAGCCCCCCTTGATTCGCACCCGCGCCTTCGCCTCCCGGCCCGCCTTGTCGATCACCTTCACGGCATAGAATCCCGGCGCGGCCGGGCGCCAGATCGGCTTGCCGGTGACCGGTTCGACCGGGATCGGCTCGCCGTCGATGTACCAGCTCAGGCCCTCGCCGCCCGCCGCCAGGGCCAGGCCCCGTGAGCCCGGCCCGAAGGCCTCGACCTGCACGGTCGCCCTGTCTGGCGGGAAGATCAGGCGCGGACCGGCGTCGGCCTTCTCCAGTCTCTGCAGGCCTGCCGGCGCGGCCTTCGGCGCGATCGGCGGCGGGGCGGAGCGCTCTCCACCTACCAAATCTGCGACGTCGAACAGCAGCGGCAGCGAGGCTTCCCGTCCGGTCAGCCCGCCCCGCGCCCCGCCATCGGCGCGGCCGGTCCAGACGATGATGACATAGCCCCCGGCCACCCCCGCCGCCACGGCGTCGCGGAAGCCGTAGGAGGTGCCGGTCTTGAAGGCCAGGCCGGGCCCCCCGCGCGTCAGGGCGCTGGGGATGCGGCCCTTGGGGCCAGGCGCGTCGCGCAGGATGTCGAGCACGTCCGCCGCCGCCTTGGCGCCGACCAGACGCCGCCCGCCGGAGCGGCTGTTGCGCGCCGCGTCGCCTTGCGTGAAGGCCAGCGGCTTGGCCAGTCCCTCGTCGCCGAGCGCGCAGTAGAGCACCGCCAGGTCGCGCAAGGTGATGCCCTCGCCGCCCAGGGCGATGGCCAGGCCCGGGTCCGGTCGGCCGGTGTCGGGCCGCACCAGCTCGACGCCGACATTCTCCAGCCGCCCCAGGAAACTGCGCGGCCCGATCTTCTCCATCATCGCCACGGCCGGGACGTTGAGCGAATGGGCCAGAGCCTCCGACGCCGTCACCTCGCCCCGGAAGACGCGGTCGAAGTTCTCCGGCTGATAGTCCTTGAACCGGGTGGCGACGTCCTGGATGCGGGTGTCGGGCGCCGCCTTGCCGTCATCGAACGCCATCGCATAGATGAAGGGCTTCAGGGCCGAGCCGGGCGAGCGCACCGCCCGGGTCATGTCGATCCAGCCGCCCGGCCGGTCCAGCCCGGCCGAGCCGACCACGGCCCGCACCGCCCGGCCCTCGATCTCGACCACCAGAATGGCGGCGGTCGCCTCCGGCCCTTGACCGCGCGCGTAGGCCGCGGCCAGCGGCTCCAGCCGCGCCTGCAGGCCTGCGTCGATGGTCGATTGCACGGTCGCCGTCTTCTGGTCAGCCGCCCGAGCCAGCTGTCCGGAGATGTGCCAGGCGTTGGACGGGAAGGGGCTGCGGCGGGGCAAGGCCTCGGTCTCGGCCTCTTGGCCGGCGGCTTCGGTGATCATCCCCGCCCGGATCATCCGGCCCAGCACCGTGTCCCGCGCCCGGCGGGCGGTGTCGGGGAAGCGGTCGGGGCGGCGGCCTTCCGGCGCCTGGGGCAGGGCGATCAGCAGGGCCTGCTCGCCATTGGTCAGGCTCTCGGGCTCATGGCCGAAATAGCTCAGCGAGGCGGCCCGCACGCCCTCGAGGTTGCCGCCATAGGGGGCGAGCGTCAGGTAGAGGGCGAGGATTTCCCGCTTGGAAAGCCGCGCCTCCAACTGCATCGCCCGCACCATCTCGATCAGCTTGGAGCCGATGTTGCGTGGCCGCGGTTCCAGCAGCCGGGCCGTCTGCATGGTCAGGGTCGAGGCGCCGCTGGTAATGCGGCCCCGGATCGCTGCGCTGCCGACGGCGCGCACCAGCGAGATGGGATCGACGCCGGGATGCAGCCAGAACCGCTGGTCCTCGATGCGGATCACCCGCCGCTGGAAGGTCTTGTCGGTGCGCGACAGATCCGCCCGGATCCGCCAGCGGCCGTTCTCGACGGGGAGGGCTCGCAGCCAGGAGCCGTTGCGGTCGAGGGCGACGGGCGAGGAGCGTTCGGCGCGGCCCATGTCCGGCGGGAAGGCGAGGTCAAGGGTGATGACGACGGTCTGGAGGGCGACGAGGAGGATGAGCAGTCGGACGAACAGGGGGATAAAGTGTTCAGGGGGCCGCCGAGAGAAAGCCCTCCCCCTCGAGGGGGGAGGGTTGGGTGGGGGTGTGCCCCCGCTGTTGACGGGCGGGCTCACTTGGGCGCCGGCGCCCTAGCGAGCGCTTCCCCAAGGGCCGGTGCGAACACCCCCAACCCCGACCCTTCCCCCCTTGAGGGGGAAGGGAGACACCAACCTTCCGACACCAACACCTGCCACCTACCGCCCGACGATCGTCACCCGGCTCGCTCCGCCCCGCCCGTTGATCACCGGACGGTACATGTCCTGCGCCTGCGGGCCGGGGTAGAAGAAGTCGCCGGGCGTCACCGCCCGCGCCACATAGGCCAGGGCGAAGGGCTTGTTGCCCTCCAGGTCCATGGCCGCGATGTAGCGGTCGTCGCGGGATTCCTGCACATCGGCCCCGGTCAGGTCGCCGAGGAACTTGAACGGGCCGTCCTTGGCGTCTTCCGGCGACAGCACGGTCTCGATCTCGAACCCGGCCGGCAGCGGATCATCCACCACCAGGGCCATGGTCCGCCCCTGAGCCGAGCGGCCGGACAGCAGCACGATGATCCGGTCGCCCTGGATGACATTGCCAAGGTTCACGGCACCGCCCTGCATGGTGAACAGCTGCTTGCCGACGCTCACCCCGCTGGCCCCGGGACCCGGCGCCACCAGCGGCACACCCCGCACCGTCACGGTCCGCCACAGCGTCCCGCCCTTGTTGGTGAAGCGCGCGTCCTGCAGCTTGCCGACCGCCCAGCGGGGAACCCCGCCGGCCGGTTCCAGGCTGGTGGCTCCGACCGCCTCAATATTGATCGGCCCGCTGGCCTTCATCATCGCCGCGGCGGCCTGCAGCAGGCGGGCCTGCTCCTGGGTGTTCAGGCTGTCGGGATCGCGCACCACGCCGTCCAGCCGATCGACCAGCGACCGCACGATACCGGGCTCGCCCGCCTCATAGCCGTAGGCGATGACGGCGGCGATATCGCGCAGGGGGCTCTGGTACCAGTCCTGCTCGTCACGGTAGCCGAGCTTGGCCACCGCCGCCTTCAGCGCCGATCGCGCCCGCGCCTTGTCGCCCATCAGGGCCAGGCCGGCCGCCACCTGCGCCCGCGCCACCGGGTTGTCGTCCTTCTTCATCTGCACGTCGTGCCACCAGCGCAGCCGGGCCAGATCGCCCTGGCCGCCCTTGGCCAGCACATAGAGGGCGTAGGCCGAAGCCCGCGACCGCATGCGCTCGGTGGCCAGTTTCGACTCCGCCTCGTTGCGCGCCCACCAGACCGGATACTCGGTGCGATAGCCCACCGAGACCCAGCCGTCGGGCCGGCTGATCGCCCGCATGGCCGACATCGCTCGCGCTAAGGCGCTGTCCGGCACCGGCGCGCCGCGCGATTTCGCCTCGACCAGGAAGTCGGTGGCATAGGCGCCGAGCCAGGCGTCCGCCTCGCCGTCGCCCACCCGCCAGAGGCCGAAAGCGCCATCCAGCGTCTGCCGGTCCAGCAGCTTGCCGACCGCCTCGTTGAGCGCCGCGCTCGACTTCCTGTCCTTCGGGTCCGGCGCCACCTGCCGCGCATAGAGCAGCGGATAGGCCACCGACACCGTCTGCTCGGTGCAGCCGTAAGGATAACGCGACAACGCCGCCGCGATCGCCGCCGGGTCGAAACCCTTGAACGGCGAGTAGCTGACCTGCAGCGTCACATCCCCGGCCGCCATGCCCGACAGCAGGGCCGCGTCCGGCGTCCAGCTGGTTCCGCCCGCCTGTTGCTCGGTGGTGGCGCGGGTGATGGCGCCCCAGCCCAGGCGGCTCTGGATCGGATAGGTCTTGGCCGTGTTGAAGTCCGGCCCGGCCACCTTGAACGACACCTCGCCGACGCCGATGCGGTCCGGCGCCAGGAAGGGGATCTTCTCGGCGATCCGCTGGCCGAGGATCAGCCGCACCACCTTCTTGAATTGCATGACGATGCCGTTGGTGGCGCTGGTCTCGACGGTGTAGTCGCCGGCCTTGCCCTCGACATTGTGCAGCTCCAGCGTCGCCACCGGCCTGTCGCCGGGGCTGAGGAACCGGGGCAGGTTGAGGTCGGCCACCACCGGCTCACGCACCGTCATCGGCTTGGACGCCGACCCTACCGCCTCGTCGGTCCAGGCCACGGCCATGACCCTGAGCTCACCGTTGAAGTCGGCGGCCGGCAGCTTGACCGTCGCCTTGCCGAAGATGTCGGTCTCGACGATGCCGCTCCACAGCGCCACCGACTTGATCGGCGTGACCGTGAGGCCCTCACCGCCCAGCTGGTCGGCGCCGAAGTTGACGTTGGCCGGCGCCCCCAGGTTGGGATCCAGCAGCCGGCCGTAGTCGTCCATATAGTCGATGGTCAGGGCCCGCTTGCCGAAATACCACTTGGCCGGGTCGGGACTGGCGAACTTGGTCAGCCGCAGGATCCCCTCGTCCACCGCCGCGACGGTGACCTTGGCCCGCTGGCCGACCCCCAGACCCTTCACCTCCACCGGCACCACGACATCAGCCTTGGCGTTCAGCTTCTCGGGCGTGCCCAGTTCGACGGTCAGCTTCCGCCCCTTCGGGTCGAGCGGCACATAGAGCAGGCCCAGGGCCCGGCGCGGCTTGGGCGTCGCCACCGGATCGCGCGGCTGCACCACGCTGACCAGCACATAGGCCCCGCCGCCCCAGGCGGCGCTGGTCTTCAGCCGCAGGGTCGTGCCGCCGGCCGGGACGATGAACGTCCTGAAGTCGATCACCCGGTCGGTGGCCACCGCCACCTGGGCTTCGCCGGCGTACGGCGACTTGATGGTCAGGTCGATGGTGTCGCCCTGGCCCGGCGTCTTGCTGTTCAGCCCGATGCGCACGAAGTCCGGCGCTTCGCCGTCCTGCGCCGCCCCGCCCCAGCCCGAGGAGAAGCGGATCAGGGTCTTGGCGCCGTCCGGCCCCTCGATCTCCAGGCGATAGTCGCCCCATTCCAGATGCCGGCCGATCTTGGCCGGCGCTCCCGCGCCCACCGTGATCGTCTGCTTGCTGATCACCGCGTCGCGGCTGGTCCGCCGCCATTGCCAGCGGCCGTCCTGCTGGAACCAGTCGTAATCCCAGTTCTCGGAGATCAGGGTGTAGGTCGTGCCCGGCGCGGCGATCCTTGCCCCGGCTGCGTTGACCGCGATCACGTCGATGCCGACGCTCGGGTTCGACCCGCCACCCTCGGCCTCGTCGATCTTGACCCCGTAATAGAGCGGCTTGGTCCGCACCTTCAGGAACAGGCTCTCGCGCACCGGTCGACCGCCCGGCTCGAAGACGCTCGCCGTCACCGTCACCTTCAGCGGCGCGGCGGTATCCCCCGCCTCGGCCGAATTGATGGCCAGGATGGCCTTGCCCTCGCCGTCGGTCACCGATCCGCCCAGCTCCAGGAACTTCTCCTGGAAACCGTCTTTCTCGTTGCCCCAGCGATAGTCCTTGTAGGCCGGGAAGGGGTTGGGGTCGGCCGCCAGCCGCGCCTCGCCCTGCGTCTGCAGGCCAGCCCCGATGGCCCCGTAGAGGAACCGCGCGGTGACCGCGACATTGCGTGTCTCGCCCGCCGTCACCGGAACCTTCTCGTTGCCGGCCGTATCGACGGCCAGCCGCTGCGGCGCGAAGTCCTCGACCGAGAACGACAGCGCCCCGGCCTCGCCATCCAGCCCCTCGATGGTCAGGGTCGCCGTCCAGCGCCCGCGCGGCGCGCTTTTCGGCAACGCCACGTCATAGCTCACCGCCCCCTTGGGCGCCCCGTCGAAGGCGAACTTTTTGAACTCGACGCCGCTCGGCCGCTTCACCGTGATGACGCCCTTGCGGTTCTTCACCGCCTTCGACTGCAGATCGCGGATCATGGCGGTCAAATGCACCGTCTCGCCCGGCCGATAGATGCCGCGGTCGCCATAGAGGAAGCCGTCGACATCGGCGCCGGCGATCCGCCCGCCCGTCTCGTCCTCATCCGGCGCCGGCCCGCTGCGCCCGCCCACGCCCTGTTTCGACAGATCGACCGGCGAGCGGTCCAGGTCCAGCACCGCCAGGTCGCCCTGCGGCCCATAGGCCATGACCATCTTGGGCTTCAGCGCATTCTCGCCTTTGAGCAGCGGCCGCAGGAACCGCACCCGCCCGACGCCGTCCGTCTTCGCCTCGGCCAGGTCCTCGCCGTTGCGCGCCACCAGCGCCACCCGCACCCCGGCCATGGTCTTGGCGCTCTTCAGCGACCGCACCACCACGTCCAGGCTCTCGGCCCCGTCGTATCCGGCCAGCGCCATGTCGGTGAACATGATCCAGCGCCGCGCCTGGGCCGGATTGGTCCCCTCGCCCTCGCCGTCCTGCTTGACCCCGGCCGAGGCGTCCCGCGCCTTGATCACATAGCCGCCGGCCTTCATCTCCTTCAGCACCGCGCCCAGCGGGAAGACCGTGGTCACCCGCTCGCCCTGGCCGCCGCGCACCGCCACATCGCCCTTCCAGACCACCCGGCCCTCGTCATCGGGGCTGTCGTCGCCATAGTCCCCGGCCCAGTCGCCCTCGCCGGTCGGATCGGGCGCGCTGATCGACTTGCGCACCAGGTTCCGATCCGAAACCCGCCACACCTCGATGGCCAGCCGCGAGACATTGACCGTCTCGATCCCCACCCCGTCGCTGTCCTCGCGCGGCAGGATCACCCCGTTGCCGGCGAACCCGACATAGGGCGGCTTCTCGCCAAAGGTGAAGTCGACATCGGCATTGCTGGCCAGCTTGTCATTGCCCTTGCCGGGCAGGCCTTTCAGCAGCGTCACCCGCCGGTCATCGAAGCCCATGCCGGCGATGCACAGCTCGGTCTTCTTCTTCGGATTGACGCTGACCGCCGGCGTCCCGCCCAGGTCCGGGCTGACCAGCACATAGTCGCCATAGCTCTTGGCCTCGTCGAGCTCCCTCGACATCTCGACACAGGCCTTGGGTTCGCTGGCGCTGGTATCCAGCCGCGTCCGCCACACCGCAAAGCCATCGGGCTTGGGAATCCCCCGCCGCGGCGCATTGGCCCCCCGCGGCTTGCCGAACAGGTTCCAGGCCAACGCCCCCGGCGTCCGCCCGTTCTTGTCCACCGTCGCCACCGACCCGCCGGGCCCCGTGGCCCCACCGGTAAACACCCCCGTCGTGGCGGCCACATACCCGCCCCCGAACCCGACCGCGAGCATCGCCGCCGCGACGATGGCGACGGTGGGGGACAGGCCCTTGGGCATGGAGAAATTCATGCCCTCGAAGGGCGATTTCCGGGGCGCTTTGGCAGGCGTCTCCGCGCCCGCGCCATCGGTGGTTTCGTCGCTCGGCGCCATGGCCGCATCCCCTGAGAAGAGCGTGTTTTCGAGAGGATGAGGCTATCCGCGAACAGCGGTCAATGAGGGGGTCCAAACTTCGTGCGGGAGGGGAAAATTGGGGGTGGCGGGCGCTCAACTAGACGCGGCTTGTCGTGCCGCTTCCGTTGCTTCTTGAACGGTCTTCTCGAAGCGAGGCTCTCGTTTCGGCCCGCGCGTCTGTCATGGACGACTAGGCCGGAATCGTTTCATCGAGCGTGAAAACAGGTTAGGGCGTGGACATGGCGGCCACCGAGACGTTCCGAGTCAGCTCACATCTCAAGGACATCATTGGGCGCGACCTCGTGACCAACGAGTTCGTGGCCATCTTCGAGTTGGTCAAGAATTCGTTCGATGCCGGAGCAACACGCGTCGATATCGAGTTTGACCCTGACGAGAACACTATTGCCATCGTCGATGATGGTCGGGGCATGTCGCCGAAGGACATACGGGACAAGTGGCTCTTCGTTGCGTACTCGGAGAAAGTGCCCGAAGCCGACAACTATCGGGACAGGATCAAGCCGGCTGGGCAGTTTGCCGGCAGCAAAGGTATTGGACGTTTCGCCTGCGATACTCTTGGCGCTAACCTTGTTCTATACAGTATGGTGAGCGGTTCCAGCACAATATCGAAGCTGGAGGTGGATTGGACTCAATTTGAAAAAGATAGCAAAGAGGAATTCCAGGCCGTTACTGTAAAACTCGCAAGGGCGCGAGCGTTTCCGAAGATTCACAATGCAAAATCGCCCAATGAGCACGGCACCGTTCTTGTAATCAAGAACGTTCGGCATCTATGGGACGAAGATAGCATTGGAAAGCTCCGCAAGGATCTCGCGAAGCTCATTGATCCGTTTGGCACAACAACGAACGTTGTGGTGTCCACGTGGCTAGCGGACGGCGGCGCCGAACAGATTGAAGGAGTTGATGGGCCCGTTGGGAATCACATTGCCGACCTGCTTCAAGACAAAACGAGCCGTATCGACGTCCTGATCGAAGATGGAAATATCGGAACGACCCTTTTTGACCGTGGGAGAAAAATATACACGATCAAAGAGGTTTCTCCCTACGAAGAATTGGAGGGGTGTACTGTTAGGGGAACAATATATTTCCTCAATCGGGCCGCAAAGCACAATTTTACCATGAGGATGGGGGTTCGCCCTGTAGAATTTGGCAGTGTATTTTTGTTCCTCAACGGTTTTCGAATATTCCCCATCGGCGAGGAGTTCGATGACACTCTTGGTCTGAGCCGGAGAAAGCAACAAGGGCAATCTCGATACCTCGGTACAAGAGATATCTTGGGTCGTGTTGATGTGAGCGCGCGCCCGAAGATGTTCAGAGAGGTTTCGAGTCGTGATGCCGGTTTGATTGACGACGCTCGTAGCCGGGCTCTCTACGACGCAATCAGGAAACACATGATCTTCCGGTTGGAGCGATACGTCGTTGGAGTCAACTGGAAGGACAAACGAGATCAGGACCGAGATACTTCCGATAGTCTCGTAACGGAGAGCGCTCGTGAGCGAGTATTGGCGATTGTCGGAGGGCTCGCGCGGTCAAGGGACATCGAGATTGTCTACTATGACCCCGAAATAGTCAGGGTTTCGGACGATCCCGACCAGATAACGGACAACGCCCTCAAGGCAATTGAGGAGGTTGCCGAAAGCAGCGGGGATACGGCGCTGCTAGGGCAGATCGAGGAGGCTCGGCGGAGAATTGAGGAGCTTCGGGCTTCGCGCGAAGAAGCCCACGAGGTTGCCCAGCGCGCCATTGAGGAGCGTCAACGAGCCGACGCGCGCATTGATCGGCTGGAGCAACAAGCTGCGTTTCTGGGCAGCAGTCGGGATGTGAATGTCGAGCGGGTGCAGCTCTTGATGCACCAGGCCACCATTCATCTTGGTCACGTTCGCTCGGCAATCGCCAATGTATCTCACGAGCTGGGAAGCGTGCTGGCGTTGGCTTCAACCCCGGCGCGGGACGGCGATTTCGACGACTTTGAAGACCTCTTGGCAAGTATCCGTCAATCGGGAAGGCGGGCCTTGGCGTCAATTGCGGGCGCCAACCTCTCCGGCGAGCGTCTTCGTACTGTCTTGTCTTTTGCGCCGAACATCCGTGTGGACCTTCAGACCGACAAGGTGCGCGGAGATTTGCTCAAGTTCTTTGGGGAGTATTTCACGGTGCGCTTGGCCGGAGTGCCGGGCATGCCGGTCGCCACGTTTGATGCCGGGGGGCTTATGCTGGACAGGGAATTCTCACCCGTCGATATCGCGGTTCTGATCGACAATCTTCAAGACAACGCCAGAAAGGCAAAGGCAACCCGCGTCGACTTCAAGGCCGCTCGAAAGGGTCAGGACGCCGTCTCAATCAGGGTGACCGACGATGGACTTGGCATCGATGAACGAAGAGTAGACTCTGCCAAAATATTTGAGCGTGGATATTCTGGATCGCCAGGTGGCACGGGCCTCGGCCTCTATACGGTCCGCCAGATAGTTCAAGAGATGAATGGGTCGATCGAGCTATTCGGTGACGGCTCGAGGGCCGACTTCGAAATCGTAATTCCGGGGGAGAAGGCATGAATCTCGACTTAGGAATACTTTGGATCGAGGATTCATTTAGCCAGGAAGAAGAGGAAAATCTGAAGCGACGGGTCCGCGAGGCGGGTTTTCTGGCACGGATTGAAACGATTGAGAACGGAGCGAGGGTCGAGGAATTGGCCCGCGTCCATCGGCTGTATCATCAGTACGACATCATTCTTCTCGACTATAAGTTAAAGGGAGAGGATGGAAACGACCTGGCCCCGAGGATACGGGACCTGTTTCCTTCAACAACGATCCTGTTTTATTCCGGCAGCGCAGACGAAAACGAGCTGCGCCGAATGATTGCCGAGAAGCAGGTTGAAGGAGTCTACTGCAGCGCTCGCGGAAGATTTATCGAAAGGGCTGGCAGCCTCATCGACCAGACCGCACGGGCGCTCGACCGCTTGTCGGGGATGCGCGGCTTAGCAATGCGGGTTGTTGCAGAGTGCGATACACTGATGCGCGACGCGCTGCTGGCGATGTCTGCGCGTGATCCGGCCTGCGATTCTAGGGTGGGTGATCTAGACGAGGACGTGATCAACTTCGTTCGCGAGTTGGGAGCGGGGTATGAGGTAGCAATGACTGGGGACCTGTCTGCTCGCCTCGACAGTAGGGCGGTAGATAGCGCGAAGCTCTTCAAGCACTTTAGGCGACTGACGAAGGCCGTCGCTGCCAATCCCGCAGCGTTTGCTTTGACCGGCGATCAGGTTGAGCGCCTTCGTGAGCTGAGGGCTAGCAGCGCGCAATACGACGCAAGCGTCCTGAGAAAGCGCAACATCCTCGGCCATGTCGTCGAGGTGCAGGGGCCTGACGGTTGGATATTAGAAGGAAGCAACGAGATCAGCGTTTCCGATTTCCCGGAACTTCGACGCAACTTCGCCGCCCACATCGACGCTTTCCGTGAAATCGGAGCGCTTGTCGTTTCTTTGGACCAGTAACAGTCCGGCCAGTACCTCCCCTATCGCTTCAGCGAATAGCGGCGGAACAGCGTTGCCAACTTGAGTGAAGCGCGGACATGCGTCTTTTCGGCGTTTGCCGCCGGTTGTGTATGGGCCTGTAAACGAGAACCAGTCGGGAAAGGACTGTAGGCGCGCATGTTCGCGAACCGTCATCGATCTCGGTCGCGAGTAGTGGACGAAGTCGTCCGGTAGTGTGCTGATTGTTGGTGACGGGGCGTCCGGGTCGAGTGGAGTGGTGGCCCGCTTCTTGATGCCCAGGCGGGCTCGGTCTTCCGCCCGCAAGCACACGCCTCGCTCGCAATTGTCGAGAATGTCCTGCATCCGCTTGGTGGAAACGGCATTATGCCGAGGCAAGCGCATGTCTGATGGCTGGCCGGAACCACCCTTTCTCATCAACTTTTGATAGGGAGTTTTCGGAGCGCGGGTGCGGCGGAGCGTCTTGAAGCCTTGGGGGCCCCAATCCTTGTCTGGCTGAAGCTCGCTTTCTGCATTCTCTTCGAGATCAGAAAGCGCCGCCCTTGCCGTGGTGAAGGTTGGGCCCAGGCCGCGTCCTTCCAGGAATGATCGTCTCGCAACGCGCAAGCGTTGGATGGGGTCAATGCCTGGGAGGGTGCCGGAAAGCGCTGCAATCAGTACGAACCTCGGCCGACGCTGCGGAACGCCCCAATCGGCGGCGCGGAGCGTGTCGCACCATGTGTCGTAGCCAAGCTTCTTCAATGCGAGAACGACGTAGTCGCTGTACGTTCCGCCGGTCCTGTGTCGCATCGAGCGAAAGCCAACCACGTTCTCGAGGAGAACCAAGCGTGGCTTAATCGTTTCGACGTAGTCCAAGTAGACATCAACCATCTGGCTTCGGGGGTCATCCGGCCGCCGCAGCCCATTCATGCTGAAGCCTTGGCAAGGGGGGCCGCCTGCAACGAGGTCGACTTTGCCCTGAAGCGACGAAAGCTCCTTGCCGTGTTCGCGAAGCACGTCTTGCGCAAGCCAAGGGCGCTGTTCAAGCCACGCCGGCCAGCCATGTCGGCCGGTTTCGTCGTTGAGAAGGTTTTGCTGGTAGGTGGAGAAGGCATCGGAATGGCCTTCTATGCCAAACAGGGTCGAAAACCCGGCTTCGCCTAGGCCGAGCGAAAGGCCCCCGCAGCCAGCGAAGAGATCGATGCAAGTCGGCCTCATGAAGGCGCTATTGCACGTTCGTTCCCTGAGGTCCAGGGCGTTGGGCCGCACAACGTAGCTTGAAACGGAAGCGCTTTGTCGGGGTTGCAACTAGGTAGTGGATCGAACCGCACCGTCATGATTCGTTCCCTGCCCCAAGTCGGGAAAGGCTAGGGGCGGATTTCCAAAAGTTTGGTTACCAACCGGAAGATCATCTGGGAGACCGTCAGGACTAGCCCAACTGCAATCCGGTCATTCCTGAAAACGTCTAAGGCCGCTGCGGGATTCCGCTGACGACTGCGGCAGTCCGACGGCGTAGATTGAGGCAAACAGGTCGCCAGCTCGTGACGGCGTGCCAACGAACCAGAGAGCCCCATCTCCCGCGCCCAACGCCTCCTAGACCTGATCCAGGCCCTTCGCCGCCACCGCCGCGCCGTCGCCGGCGCGGTGCTGGCCGAGGGGCTGGGCGTCTTCCTGCGCACCCTCTACCGCGACATCGACACCCTCAAGGGTCAGGGCGCCCACATCGAGGGCGAGGCCGGGGTCGGCTACATCCTCCGCTCCGGGTTCATGCTGCCGCCGCTGATGTTCTCGCAGGAAGAGATCGAGGCGCTGGTGCGCGGCTTGCGCTCGGTGTCGCAACGGGCGGACGGGCCCTTGGGGCTGGCGGCGCGGAATGTGCTGGCCAAGGTCGGGGCGGCGCCGCCGCCGGCCTGAAGGCCGGGAAATTCGGGGACACTATATAGATTTCTACAAAGAAGCCGGGTCGCCGCGCGCCCGCTGGAGGCGTCCTGTGAGAGTCGGGACCAGGCCTGGTCAGCCCGTCGTCTGAAGGATCGCCTGCACCGTCTCTTCGGGCTGGTCCCAATGGGGGAAATGGCCGCAGCGGTCGAACCAGCGCAACTGGGCGTTGGGGAAGGCGGCCTGGGCCCGATGGGCCTGGCGGGGCAGCAGAAGGCGATCGTTCCGGCCCCAGCCGATTGTCACCTGTCCGGGCGTGGACGCGGTTCCAGCCTGCAAGGGGCCGGTGGCCAGCTCGTGCACCATGTCGTCGAAAACCGCCGTGGCGGCGAAGCTTCGCATTTCCGTCAGCAAGGTCTCCGGCGCAAGCGCCCAGGGTCTGGCGGACAACTGGGCCAGCAGCAGCGTCCGTGTGGCGGCGTGGCGCGACAGGAATGGCATCACCGGCTGCAGACCTCGGACAAGCCGGATGGACGCCGCGATCGTGCCCTGGAAGAACGTCGTCTCCCAGCCTCGCCAGAAGCCGCCCGGGTCCAGGGCGACGCAGTGGCGACCAACGCCGCGACGCGAAAGCTCCAGCACCAGGCGGGCGCCCACGGAGCTGCCGACCAGGTCGACCCTGCCCAACTGCTCGGCCTCGATGAATGCCGTGAGAGCGTCCGCGAAGGCAGCGATGGTCTGGCGGCCCGAAACCGGCTGCGACCTGCCATGGCCGGGCAGGTCGATGACGATCAATTCCCGCGAGCGGCTGAGCGGCTCCGAAATCGTGTCCCATGACCGCAGGCTTCCCCCCAGGCCATGGACCAGAAGCAGAGGGGGCCCCCTGCCTGTGCGCTCAAAGTGCAGGGTCATGCCGTTACCACGATGGATGTCGCTGGAGGGTCAGCGGTGTCCTGTTAAAGTCACGGGCGGCGCCATCGGTTGCACGTCCCTGGCGCCGGCAGGCTTGCTCGCCGGGACGGGATTACTTTTGGCCGCAGCGAACCTGGACGCGTCTTGGTCTTGGCCAAAGGGCGATATCCTGCTGACATTTCATGTCAGGATGGCGCACCCGCCCGTCGAGAATGCCCATTGTCCCGCGCCCAACGTCTCCTCGACCTGATCCAGCTCCTCCGCCGCCACCGCCGCGCGGTGGCCGGCGCCGTGCTGGCCGGGGAGCTGGGGGTGTCCCTGCGCACCCTCTACCGCGACATCGAGACCCTCAAGGCCCAGGGCGCGCACATCGAGGGGGAGGCCGGGGTCGGGTATGTGCTGCGGTCCGGGTTCATGCTGCCGCCGCTGATGTTCTCCGAAGAAGAGATCGAGGCGCTGGTGCTGGGCTCGCGCTGGGTGTCGCAGCGGGCGGACGGGTCGCTGGGGCTGGCGGCGCGCAATGTGCTGGCCAAGGTGGGGGCGGTGCTGCCGCCGGAGCTGAAGGCCGGGATCGAGGCGTCCGGCCTGCTGATCGGGCCGGGCGCGGTGGTCGCCGGCGGCGGCGGCGAGCTGGCCGGCCTGCGCCAGGCCATCCGCGCCGAGCGGCGGCTGCGCATCGCCTACGCCGACGAGGCGGGACGGGTCAGCAGCCGCACCATCTGGCCCTTCGTGCTGGCCTTCTACGACCGGGTGCGGGTGGTGGCCGCCTGGTGCGAGTTGCGGGAGGGCTATCGCCATTTCCGCACCGACCGCATCACCGTGCTCGAGGTGACGGCGCAGCGCTATCCCCGCCGCCGGGCGGCCCTGCTGGCCGAATGGCGGGCTCAGCGCGACATTCCGGAACAGTGACTACTGACAGAAACTGACAGCAGGCGGTCCTAGAGGTCTTCGGGCCGGCGCCGATCCCGGACGCCGCGCTCCAGAGGAGACTTGCCTTGCCCGACTTCAGCTTCCTGCTGCTTCACGTGGCCGACCATGCGGCCAGCGCCGCCTTCTACAACCGCCTGCTCGGCCTGCCGATCATCGAGCAGAAGGACGATTTCGCCATGCTGCCGCTGCAGGGCGGCGTCATGCTCGGCCTCTGGGCCCGGGCCACGGTCGAGCCGGCCAGTTCGGGCCAGGCGGGGGCCAGCGAGGTCGCCTTCACCGCCCCCGACGCTGCCGCCGTCCAGGCGCTGCACGACGACTGGCGCGGCCGGGGCCTGACCATCCTGCAGGCGCCGACGACGATGAGCTTCGGCCCCACCTTCGTCGCCCTCGACCCCGACGGCCACCGCCTGCGCGTCTTCGCCCCGCCGGCCCGCTGACCGACCCGGCCGGCAATATGTATAGACATATTCATCTTGCCGGCCCCCGGCTCGCCCCTTGGAAACTTTCCCCTCCGAAAACCCCTCCAGTCGGCCCGGAGCGCCGTCCGGGGCGCCCGCGCCGCCGTCTCGGATGTGGGCCCGATCCCCCCTACATTCGCTGACGGCAGGCCACGCTTCGACCTACGCGGCGGCCTACGCCCCCAGCGCCTCGGCCCACGCCAAGGCCAACAGGGACCGGGGTTTGGCCGCTCCAGGGCCCGCTCCGGCGAGCGCGCGGCTTTTTTTGTGGGCCGGGCCGCGTCGCGGTATAATAGGACCGCTTCGATCCGCCCCCTTTTCAAGGGGCGCGGTCGGGCGCCAAAAGGACGTTTAGTTCGGCCAGATCATCGGATTGGGCCCTTCAGGTTGGGAAAGCTGATGATCAAGGCGAAGATGACGGCGCTTGCCGTTGTGGGGATCGCGCTGGCGGGGCTGGGCGGATCGGTGATCGGCCCGGCTCCCGTCCAGGCCGCCTCGAAGATCGAGAAGCTGACCGCCCAGCGGCTCAAGCAGTGCATGACCGTGCTGGAACCGGCCACCGACCACGCCGAGGCCGCCCTGGCCGCCGGCGAGGGCATGGACAGCCCCGGCGCCGACTACAAGGCCTACTGCGCGGCGATGACCAAGCATGACGCCATCCTTCAGGACGACATGCGCAACCTGTCGGTCTGCGAAGGCATTCCGCTGGAGGGTCAGGACGAAGCCACCGTGCTCGGCCTGCTCACCGAGCTGAAATACGACCGCGAGGCCATCGCCGAGTCCCGCCAGGTGGTGTGCGAAGCCGCAAACCCCGGGTAGGAAGAAAGCTTATCCTTGACCTAGCGGCATGAAGGGGCCAAACGCCCCGCAAAGAGGCCCCAAGGAGGAAAGCCCATGCGCGTAGGCGTGCCCAAGGAGATCAAACCTGGCGAACATCGCGTGGGCCTGCCGCCCACGGCGGTCCGCGAGTATGTCGCGCGGGGTCACCAGGTCCTGGTCGAAACCACCGCGGGCACGGGCGCCGGCTATTCGGACGAGGCCTACGTCAAGGCGGGCGCGTCGATCGCCCCGGACGCGGCGGCCGTCTTCGCCCAGTCGGACATGATCGTGAAGGTCAAGGAACCCCAGAAGGTCGAATGGGAGCGCCTCGAGCCGCGCCACATCCTCTTCACCTACCTGCACCTGGCCCCCGACCCGGCCCAGACCGAAGGTCTGATCGCCTCGGGCTGCGCCGCCATCGCCTATGAGACCGTCACCGACGCCAAGGGCGGCCTGCCGCTGCTGGCGCCGATGAGTGAAGTGGCCGGCCGCATCGCCGTCTTCTCGGCCGCCGAAACCCTGCTGAAGCACAACGGCGGCATGGGCCTGCTGCTCTGCGGCGTCCCCGGCGTGCCTCCGGCCCGGGTGGCGGTGCTCGGCGGCGGCGTGGTCGGCATGAACGCCGCCCGCATGGCCATGGGGCTGAATGCCGAGGTGGTGGTCCTGGAACGCTCCATCCCCCGGATGCGGGAACTGGACGACATCTTCATGGGCCGGGTGCTGACCCGCTACTCGACCCTCGACGCCATCGAGGAAGAGATCCTCAAAGCCGACGTCGTCATCGGAGCCGTGCTGACCGCCGGGGCCGCCGCGCCCAAGCTGATCAAGCGCGAGGACCTCGTCCGCATGAAGCCCGGCAGCGTGCTGGTCGACGTTTCCATCGACCAGGGCGGCTGTTTCGAGACCAGCCACCCGACCACCCACGCCGAGCCGACCTACACGGTCGATGGCGTCGTCCACTACTGCGTCGCCAACATGCCGGGCGCCGCCCCGCGCACGTCGTCAGAAGCGCTGGTCCACGCGACCCTGCCCTTCGGCCTGGCCCTGGCCGATCACGGCCTGGACGCGCTGAAGCGGGACAAGCACCTGGCCAAGGGCCTCAACGTCCTCGGCGGCCAGCTGACCCACCCGGCCGTGGCCGAGGCGCTCGGCAAGCCGTTCGTCGATCCCTACGGGGCCTGGGCCTAAACGCCTAGCGGACCCGCGCGCGCCACTGCTCGCGGGTCTGACCCCAAGCGTCCACCGGCTTGTCCTCGAACGGCGGCGGCAGTTTGCTCGGCCCCCAGTTGGTCGAGCCCAGCTTCTTCGCCACCAGCTGGGACGCGGTGTTGGCCGGATCGATGGTGTGGATGACCTCGGTCCAGCCCAGCGTGTCGAAGGCCCAGTCGATGGTCGCCTCGGCGGCCTCGACAGCATAGCCCTTGCCCCAGGCCTTCTTCAGCAGGGCCCAGCCCACCTCGGTGCCCGGCCAGCCTTCCGGAACCCATGGCCCGACCCGGCCCAGCCACTCGCCGGTGTCCTTGTCGAGCACGCTGAACATCGCATAGCCCTCCAGCGCCCAGGCGCCGGCCATGCTCATCATCCCGCGCCAGGCGGCCGGGCGTTCCTGCGGTCCGCCGATGAAGCCGCTGTTCTCCTCGTCGGCCATCAGTTCGGCCCAGCCGTCGAAGTCCTCGCGCGCCGTCGGGCGCAGGATCAGGCGGGCGGTGGTCAGGGTGGGGCCGGGTGCGATCATGGTGCGATTTCTACAACGAAAAAGGCGCCCGGGAAGGGGCGCCTTTGTCTCGGTTTGATGGAGAGCGGGGCTCCACCGGATCTGAGCAGGGGGGGAGGTTGTCAGAGCCGGTGGAGCGAGGCGCGGCGCATCAGGCGCCGAACGCGCGGGAAGCCATTTCCAGCTGGGCGATGCCCAGGATGGCGATGACGGGGATGGAGGCCAGGATCAGGCTGGCGAGGTTGGAAATGCGAGCGGTCATGTCAGTAGTCCCTCAGTTGATGTTGGCGGCGCGTCCCTGCGCTGCTGTGATTTGAGGTATACTGAATGAGGTCTGAAAAGGCTTGTTAAGCTTGCGTCATGACGCCGTTGTAAGAGAATAACGCAGGTGTAATGAGGTTACGGGAATGTAATCATGGGGTGAGTGCTTCACGGTTCCTTCTCCCGCTCGCCGGGAGAAGGTGGCGGCCGCAGGCCGACGGATGAGCAACTATGTTTAGTTGGCGGTTCTTGTCACCCATGGCGTGTTGCGCTTGAGGACGAGGTTTGCAGCCTCGATGAGTTTACGCATCACCGCCACGATGGCGACCTTCTTGGCTTTGCCGGCGGAGACAAGCCTTGTGGCGAAGGCTTTGAAGCCGGCGTCATGACGGATGGCGGTCAGGGCGGCCATGTACATCATCCGCCTGGGCCGCTCTCGCCCCCCACCGATGAAGCGGCGGCCCTTGAAGCTGCCGCTGTCCCGGTCGTAGGGCGCTGTTCCAAGCATCGAGGCGGCCTGACCAAATTCCATCGAGCCAAGCTCAGGCATGCGGACCACGAGGCTGGCGGCAATCAGCGGACCGATGCCGGGGATGGACATCAGCAGTCCGTAGCGCTGGGCCAGGTGCGGCGCCGCCTTGATCGCCGCGATGATCTGCCTGGCCAGACGCGTCTTGGCGGCGACCAGGGAGAGGATCTGGGCTTTCACCTCGGCCTTGTGGGGTTCTCCGTCCAGCTGTTGAGCAAAGGTCTTGAACTGGGCGACTGTCTCGCTGATCCGCTCGTAGACCGTGAACCGCTCGGCCAGCTCCATCAGCAGCGGATCGCTGGCGGCCTTGACCGTGTCGCACTGGGCGGTCGCCGCGGCGATCAGCCGGGCGTCTTTCTCGTCGTTCTTGGCCTTGCGACCTTTGAACCGGCCAAAGGCCAGCACCTGGAGTGGCTGGAACATCACCACCTCAAGCCCCTCGGCCTCCAGAGCCAGCAACAGCTTGCGCTCAAAGCCTCCCGTCGCCTCGAACCCGACGCGGACAACGCCACGCGCCTTGAACCAGCCGATCAGCTCGGCAATGCCTTCAGCCGTGTTG
Organism: Caulobacter sp. NIBR1757; assembly: GCF_027912495.1. GTDB lineage: Bacteria > Pseudomonadota > Alphaproteobacteria > Caulobacterales > Caulobacteraceae > Caulobacter. The sequence continues at coordinate 372,905 of NZ_CP115463.1, forward strand.
GGCGCCCGCAGACTGTCCTCAAGACCGTGTTCCGCCGCGTCCAGCCAAAGCTTGCAGACATCGACCCCACCACACTTCGTGCTAACCTGATCCTTCTTCAACGACCCCTCCTTGTGGCTCCGGACCCTATCGTCCCTGCAACTATCCGGGTCATTGAAGGCCAACGGCGGCCCAGCTCATCCTCAGCCCAAAAGGCTCAGGGCAGATCGGCCCCTCCGATGGCGGTCCGTCTGGCGGTGGTGCGCCAGACGGACATCCCGGATCAGCCAGACAGTAGCAGGCGTTCTACAAACAAGGGCAGCACCGGCTTATCCTGCACAGTCACGTTCTGGCGCGAGCGGCGCTGTCGCCAATCTTCCTGGCCGGATGCTGCCCTCATCCGCCCCCTTCGGGGGCCACCTTCTCCCGGCAAGCGGGAGAAGGGAGCGACTAAGCTTCCACCTGCTCCAGCAGGAAGTGCGCCCGCAGGGCGGCGATCGGCTGGGCGCGCTGTTCCTGCCAGGCCTCGACATGGACGTTGGCGATCCGGCGGCCGACCTTCTTGATCTCGGCCCGGGCATAGGTGGTCAGCGGCCGGCCGGAGCGCAGGTATTCGATCGAGACGTCGATGACCCGCGGCTGCTTGGCCTGGCCTTCCCGGACCTGCAGCTGGGCCAGCGCCGTCATCTCCATGAAGCTGCCCAGCACCCCGCCGTGAATGGCCGGCAGCATCGGGTTGCCGACGATGTGGGTGCCGAAGGGCAGGATCATGGTCATCTCGTCCCCGGCCAGCTCAGCCCGCACGCCCAGGAAGCGGGCGTAGGGAATGCGTTCGAGCATGGCGCTCAGGCGGTCGGCGGCCTCGCTCACGACTTCACCTCCGGCTTGGCCAGGCGATGACGGCCCTTGCTCGAGTCGAGCATGAAGGCGGCGGCGGCGGACGCCACCGGATCGTCCGGCGACTCGTCGTAGGCCACGGCCCGCACGAAGGCGACCGAGCGGGTGACCTTGAAGCACTCGGCTCGGGCGAAGATCGGCCGGTGCGGCTTGGCGGCCCGCATGTAGTCGATGCGCAGGTCCAGCGTGGCGATGATCTTGAACTCCTTCATCGCCAGATGCACCGCAGAGCCGGACGCGTGATCGAGCAGGGCGGTGACCACCCCGCCGGCGATGACGCCGGTGTCGGGATCGCCGACCATGATGTCCTTGTATTCGGCCTTCATCACGGCCGCGCCGCCGGTCATGCTGACGAGCTCGAAGCCCATCTCGCGGGCGTAGGGGCTGCCCTGGCTCATGCCCTGGGCCATGTTGTGCCGGATGGCGTCCTGATCACTCATGGAACGGGTTTACGGCGCATGCGGCCCTATATCCAGTGGGAGCGGAGCTTTCCGCTGCGCGGAGCGTACTTCTCACCATGCTGAAACCCGAACAGCTGCTCTGCCCGACGCCGAAGGGCCTCTACTGCCCGCCGGGCGACTTCTACGTCGATCCGGTGGTCCCGGTGGCGCGGGCGGTGGTCACCCACGGCCACGCCGACCACGCCCGCTCCGGCCACGACACAGTGCTGGCCACGCCGGCCACGCTCGACATCATGGCCACGCGTTATGGCGAGGACTTCGCCGGGACGCGGCAGGCGGCGCCCTATGGCCAGACGACCGCGCACAACGGCGTCGAGATCACGCTGGTCCCGGCCGGCCATGTGCTGGGCTCGGCCCAGGCGGTGATCCGCCACAGAGGAATGACCATGGTGGTCAGCGGCGACTACAAGCGCCGCCGCGATCCGACCTGTGCGGCCTTCGAGCCGGTCCCCTGCGACGTCTTCATCACCGAGGCCACCTTCGGCCTGCCGGTGTTCCGGCACCCGGACGACGCCGGCGAGGTCGGCAAGGTCATCGCCAGCGTGCAGCAGTTCCCGGAGCGGGCCCACATGCTGGGGGCCTACGCGCTCGGCAAGGCGCAGAGGGTGATCCGGCTGCTGCGCGAGGGCGGCTGGGACCGGACCATCTATGTCCACGGGGCCATGGAGCGGCTCAACCGGCTCTACGAGGAGCACGGCGTCGATCTCGGCCCCCTGGAGCCGGCCACCATCGAGAAGGGCCGCGACTTCGCCGGCGAGATCATCGTCTGTCCGCCCTCGGCCCTGGCCGACCGCTGGAGCCGCCGGTTCGCCGATCCGGTCAGCGCCTTCTGCTCGGGCTGGATGAGTGTTCGCGCCCGGGCCCGTCAGCGGGCCGTAGAACTGCCGCTGGTCATCAGCGACCACGCCGACTGGGACGAACTGACCGACACCCTGGCCGAGCTGGCCCCCGGCGAGGTGTGGATCACCCACGGACGCGAGGAGGGTTTGCTGCGCTGGTGCGAACTGCGCGGCCAGCCGGCGCGGGCCCTGGCCCTGGTCGGCTATGAGGACGAGGAAGAGATGTAGAAGCGGCCGTCACAACCCTGCAACAGGTCGGTGTGAGTCTGCTGATTCTACTGGCGTTGCGGACTGCATCGGCGTCCTATCGACGCGTCAGGAGGGGGCTTGATGAGCAGGGGCGCACCGCGGACCTACCGCCGGCTTGACGGCGCGATGGTCGCCACGACGGCGATAAAACTGGCCGACCGGGTGGCCGAGCGCTTCCCGGCCTCCGGCCTGGCCGGCGTCGCCGACGAACTGGCTGCCAACGCCCGCACGGCCGGCCGCGAGGCCCACGGCCTGACCCGGCCCTACTACGGGCTGCGGACGCTGGTCGTGCTGGTGGTGGTCGGCGGGGTGGCGGCCCAGGTCTGGGCGGCCCGGCTGGTCGACTGGTCGGCGCTGAAGACGGCCGGCGATCCGGTGGCCCTGACGCCGGTGATCGAGTCGGCGGTCAACCTGCTGCTGCTGATGGGGGCCGGCGCCTGGTTCCTGCTGACCCTGGAGGAGCGGTTGCGGCGCTCGCGTGTCCAGGCCTGGCTGCATCGCCTGCGGGCCTTCGCCCATGTCGTCGACATGCACCAGCTGACCAAGGATCCGACCGTCATCCTCAACCCCGGTCCGCGCACGCCGTCGTCGCCCGACCGGGCCATGACCCGCTTCGAACTGGCCCGTTACCTGGAATACTGCGCCGAGATGCTGGCCCTGACCGGCAAGCTGGCGGCGGTGATGGCCGGCGAAAGCAGCGACCATGTGATCATCGCCGGGGCCAGCGACGTGGAGAACCTCTGCACCGACCTCGGGCGCAAGGTCTGGCAGAAGATCATGATTTTGGGGGAACTGGACGAGCGGGGGTGAGGGCGCCCGGATAGCTCAACCTCAATCTGTCATCCTTCGGCCGCGCAGCGGACCGGAGGACCCAAGGCGGCTCTTGATTGACTCCCAAGAGTCTTCACGCGGACAGATGGGTCCCCCGGTCGCCCTGCGGGCGCCGGAGGATGACAGTGTTGGGGTTTGGAGGCCTTACGCCGCCGGCTTCTCTTTCCGCCGCAACCGCGCCAGCCTCCGCAGCCGCCGCCAGAAGCGGGTCTTCTCCGGTTCGGGATAGGGCTGCAGGTTCTTGAGGAACTCTTCGGCGCAGGACCGCCAGCTGAACTTCTCGGCGAAGGTCCGCACCACCGCCCGGTCCAGGTCCAGGCAGGCGAGGCAGGCCTCCTTCAGCCCCTCGGCCTTGCCGGGCGCGAGCGCGCCGGCGTTGCTGTTCGGGATGATGTCGATCGGTCCCGGCGCGCTGAACGCCGCCACCGGCGTGCCGGCGGCCATGGCTTCCAGAATCACCAGGCCGAAGGTGTCGGTCAGCGACGGGAAGACGAAGACGTCGGCGCAGGCGAAGTAGGCGGCCAGCTCGTCGCCGAACTTGGCCCCCGCGAAGACCACTTCCGGATACTTGTGCGACAGCTCCTCCCGCTGCGGCCCGTCGCCGACCACCACCTTGGTTCCGGGCAGGTCGAGGCAGGCGAAGGCCTCGATGTTCTTCTCGACGGCCACCCGGCCGACATTGAGGAAGATCGGCCGCTTGAGGTCCTTGAAGATGTCGGGTTCGCGGCGAGCGGGGTTGAAGGTGTCGGTATCGACGCCGCGCGACCAGGGCGAGATGTTGCGGAAGCCATGGGCCTCCAGCTCGTCGCGCATGGTGGGCGTGGCGACCATCAGCCGGCCCGACGGCTTGTGGAACCACTTCATGTAGGCGTAGCCGGCCGCCAGCGGCAGCGGCAGGCGGGCGCTGACGTATTCCGGGAAGCGGGTGTGGTAGCTGGTCGTGAACGGCAGCTTCCACTCCAGGCAGACGCGGCGGGCGGCCAGGCCCAGCGTGCCCTCGGTGGCGATGTGGATGGCTTCCGGCTCGAAGGCCTTGAACCGCTCGCGCACCGCCTCGTCGGCCCCGATGGCCAGGCGGATTTCCGAATAGGTCGGCAGCGGAATGGTCTTGAACTGGTCGGGGCTGATGACCTCGACCTCGTGGCCCATGGCCCGCAGTTCGGCGATGACCCGCGTCAGGGTGCGGACAACGCCGTTGACCTGGGGCTCCCAGGCGTCGGTGGCCAAGAGAATACGCATCAGGCGGCGGCGGGCTCTGCTGAATCGGACATCGACCGCGCGATCATGGACCAGGAACGCGCCTTGGCCCAATCGATGATTTGGAGCGAGCCGTCGAAATCCTCGGCGACAGCGGTGCAGCTTTCCACCCAGTCGCCGTCGTTGATGTAGAGAATGCCTTGAATGTCGCGCATTTCCGCCTTGTGGATATGGCCGCAGATCACCCCGTCGGCGCCGCGCCGGCGGGCCTCCTCGGCGAGGGCGTCCTCGAACTTCTCGATGAACTGCAAAGCGTTCTTCACCTTGACCTTCAGAAAAGCCGAGAGGCTCCAGTAGCCCATCCCCATCCGTCGCCGGGCGCGGTTGAGCAGGGTGTTCAGCATCAGGAGCGTCCTATAGGACCAATCGCCGAGGAAGGCGAGCCAGCGGGCGTGCTGGACCACCCCGTCGAACTCGTCCCCGTGCGTGACCAGGAAGCGGCGGCCGTCGGCGGTCTCGTGCAGACAGTCGCGAGCCACCACCACCCCGCCGAAATGGACGCCGGTGAAGTCGCGGGCGAACTCGTCGTGGTTGCCCGGCACATAGGTGACAATGGTGCCCTTTCTGGCCATGCGCAGGATCTTCTGGACCACATCGTTGTGGGCCTGGGGCCAGAACCAGCCGCCCTTGAGCTTCCAGCCATCGACGATGTCGCCGACCAGATAGAGATGGTCGCATTCGACATGGCGAATGAAGTCGAGCAGCAGCTCGGCCTGACAACCGGCGGTGCCCAGATGGATGTCGCTGATGAAAATGCTGCGGTAGCGTCGGACCGCCTCCGGGCTGCTCATTTTTGACCCACCGCAATGCCCCTGAAATGCGCTGGCGCTAGGCTGATTTCATGTCACTGCCGTGAAACCGGTTGCTGGTGGAACTTTGTGCATTGCGAGATGATCAGCGGTTACCTAGATCGGGACCATGGAAGTACAGCGTAAGGATCGGGATACGCCCAAGTCGCGGCGGACCCGCGCCCGCATCCTGGACGAAGCGGTGAAGGTGATCGCGTCGAGCGGCTATGCCGCGGCGACCAATGCCGCCGTGGCCGAGGCGGCGGGCATCACCCGCGGCGCCATGCTGTACCATTTCCCGACCCGCGAGGACCTGCTGGAAGGGGTGATCGGCTATCTGCAGCTGGAACGCGCCGAGCTGTTCCGCCGCGCGGCCGAGGACCTGCCGCCCGGCGCCGACGTTACCGAACACGCCATCGACAGCTACTGGGACCTGCTGCGCCATCCGGCCTTCACCGCCTTCATGGAGCTGGAAACGGCCGCCAGGACCGACCCGGTGGTGGCCACCCTGATCGCCCCGGCTCGGGCCGAATTCGACCGCGCCCAGATCGGCGACCACTTCCTGAAGATGCTTCACGCCGGGGCCGGCCCACGGTTCCAGGCCAGCCGCGACCTGGCGCGGTTCATGCTCGAGGGCTTGGCCCGCGCCGACCTGTCGTACGACGAGGACGCCCGGATCGAGCGCCTGCTGACGGTGATCAAGCGGGCCACCCACATGCTGAACCGCAAGGGCGGCGTGACGGAGCTGTGGCCGGAGTGAGTTCGCTCCATCCTCCCACGCGAAGCGGGGGAGGGGGACCGCGCGAAGCGTGGTGGAGGGGGCGAGTGAAAGGCGCTTGGCCAGCGGTTTCGAAGAAGAGCTTTAGTTGGACGAGCCGGCGCACGGCCCTCGCCCCCTCCACCACTTCGTGGTCCCCCTCCCCCGTAAACGGGTGAGGATGAGGGCTACCCCGGCAGCCGGATCGTCGCCTTCAACCCGCCCAGCGCCGACTTCGCCAGCGTCACGTCCCCGCCGTGGCTGCGCGCCACGTCCCGGGCGATGGCCAGCCCCAGCCCCACGCCCTTGCGGTTCTGGTTGCGGCTTTCGTCCAGCCGGCTGAACGGCTTGAACGCCTCCTCGTAGCGGTCCTCGGGGATTCCCGGCCCGTCGTCCTCGACGACGATCTCGACCCCGCCCGTCGCCGTCGGACCGGCCGTGACCTGCACGGTCTTGCCGTGGCTGACGGCATTGGACACCAGATTGTCCAGCGCCCGCTTCAGGGCGTTGGGCCGCACCATTGCCGACAGTCCGGGCGGAACCTTCAACGCCACGCTGGCGCCCGTCCTTCGCGCGTCCTCGCAGTACTGGCCCAGCAAGGCGGCCAGATCGGTGCTCTCGACCGCCTCGGCCCCTTCGCCGCGCGCGAAGTCGAGGTATTCGTCGATCATGTGCTCCATCTCGGAGAGATCGCGTTTCATCGCCTCGTTGGACGCGCAGGGCTCGGCGAGCGCCAGCTCCAGCTTCAGCCGGGTCAGCGGCGTGCGCAGGTCGTGGCTGACGCTGGCCAGCAGCACCGTGCGCTGTTCCAGATGGCGCTGGATGCGGGCCTTCATCGACAGGAAGGCCTGCGCTGCCTGGCGCACCTCGCGGGCGCCGTAGGGCTTGAACGGTTCCGGCCCTTCGACGCCCTTGCCGAACGCCTCGGCGGCCTCGGCCAGCCGCTCGATGGCGCGGACCTGGTTGCGGATGAACAGGATGGCGATCGCCGTCAGCAGCAGGGTGGCGCTGCCCATCCAAAGGATGAAGATCCAGCCGGAGGCGGCGAAGGCCCGCTCGCGCGGCGCATAGACCCGCATCACCCCGCCCTCGACAGGGACTTCGATGCCGACCCAGCTGTTGTAGCTGCGGTTGTTGAACCAGAAGGGCCGGTCGAGCTTTCGCTCCAGCGCCGCTTCCAGGGCCCGGTCCTCCGGCGCGAAATAGGCCTGCTTGCGGGTGGCCGGCAGGGTCTCGCCGGGCTTGAAGGCCACCGACAGCGACAGGGCCCGCTCGGCCCGGTCGGCCAGCCGGGGCAGGCCGCCGGGGTCCTGCTCGTAGGTCTCGACGATCCAGACCACGTCCCCGGCCAGGCTGTCGGTCAGGCCCGAACTCACCGCCTGCCAGTGCAGGTCGAAGAACAGGTAGGTGATCAGCCCCTGCATGATCGCCACCGGCAGGACGATGATCAGCAGGGTGCGCGCGAACAGGCTCTGCGGCAGCCACCGCTTGATGGCGCGCGGAATGAAGATGCGAAGGGCGCGGATCTTCATCGGCGGCGGCATTCGATCAGGGCGGCGATCCGCTCGGCGGTTTCCCTGGGCTGTTCGCAGGCGTCGCGGTCACGGATGCGGACGACCTCGAATCCTTGAGAACGCAGCCAAGTGTCGCGTTCGTGGTCTCGCAGTTCGGCTTCGGGCAGGCTGTGCCAGGCGCCGTCGACCTCGATGACGAGGCGGGTCGCGAGGTGGACAAAGTCGGGGATAAAGCGACCGATGGGGGCTTGTCGGCGGATGTTCAGCTTGAGAGCTCGAAGCGCCTCCCAGAGGCGGCGCTCACTGACGTTCATATCGCGGCGCAGGCGTTTAGCCTGGCCGGCGGCGCGTGGCGTGTAGGTGACGCGCTCATAGATTCCGCTTCCTCTGACGCCTTCCGGCTTCGGCGCCCCAGTGACACGAGAAATTTCTCCCTTCCCCCTCGAGGGGGGAAGGGTCGGGGTTGGGGGTGTGTCCACAGGGTGTCTGGATGAGCGCGTTTGGGCGCCGGCGCCCAAGTGCGTCTCTCCGGCCGGGCCGGTGCGCACACCCCAACCCAACCCTCCCCCCTCGAGGGGGAGGGCTTTGCTTTGATCGCCCTCCATCAATCCGGCGCCAGCAGATACCCGACCCCCCGCACCGTCTGCAGGTAGCGCGGGGTCTTGGGGTCGTCTTCGATCTTGCGGCGCAGGCGGGTGACCTGGACGTCCACGGCCCGGCCGGCCGCGTCGGCGTCGTCGCGGGCCAGGGTGTAGCGGTCGATCGGCGCGTGCGGCGCCTTGGCCAGCGTGCGCAACAGGTCGATCTCGGCCTCGGTCAGCCGCACCAGCACGCCGTCGCGGGTCAACTCGCCGCGCACCGGATCGAACTGGCAGCGGCCGAGCGACACCGGCTGGTCGTCGCTGGGCCGCGGTCCGGCCCGGCGCAGGATGGCCTCGATGCGCAGCAACAGTTCCTGCGGTTCGAACGGCTTGGCGAGATAGTCATCGACCCCGGCGGTCAGCCCCTCGATCCGGTCGGCGGTCTCGGACCGGGCGGTCAGCATCAGGATCGGGGCCCTGGAGGCCGGCCCCGGCGTGCTTCGCAAGCGCTTGGCGAAGCTCATGCCGTCCTCGCCAGGCATCATGACGTCGAGAATGACCAGGTCGAAGTCGAGGGTGTCAAGCAGACGGCCGGCCGCCCCGGCCTCGGCGGCCACGGTGACGCGGAAGCCGGCCCGGGTCAGGAACTGGCGAAGCAGATCGCGGATGCGGTCGTCGTCATCGACCACCAGCAGATGTCTGTCGCTCATGGCTCCTCCCGCCTCGCCGTCAGGCGGGGACCCGCCAGGGAGGCGAGAATGCGCCGCCCCGCCGCCACTCCGTCAAGGCCTCCGTCGCGATAGGCCATGGCGATCAGGCCGCGCAGGTTGTCGGATACCCGGGATTCAAAAGCCAGGCCCGCCGCTGTCAGCCGCGCCGGGCGACGCCGCGCGTCCAGCTCTCCCGGGACTTTCTCGGCCAGGCCATGGGCTTCCAGGTCGGACAGGGTGCGGCTGGCCGCCTGTTTGGTCAGGGCGGTCAGGCGGGCGATCTCCTTCACACCGACACCGGGTCTCCTTCGAATGAGGAAGGCGGCGCGCCAGTGCGAGCGGCCGAGGCCCTGTGGCTCGGCCTCCATGGCGGCGTCCACCGCGTTCCAGATGGCGGTTTCGGCCAGCAGGACCAGCTCCAGCCCCAGATCCAGCTCCGATTCGCTGAGGATCAGGCGGGTGTCGGCAAAGGTATTCATGCTATGGAGCACGCCGGTTTGCGTTGGACCGTTGGGCCCGGTCTGGCATACTGAAACGCATAGGAGAAATTATCCCGATGTCCCTGGTTCCCTTCGATGATCGTGACGGCTGGATTTGGCTGGACGGGCAATTTGTGCCCTGGCGCGACGCGAAGGTGCACGTACTGACCCATGGTCTCCATTACGCCTCCTCGGTCTTCGAGGGTGAGCGGATGTACAACGGCGAGATTTTCGAACTGCGCGCCCACACCGAGCGGCTGTTCAAATCAGCCGAGATCCTGGACTTCAGGATCCCCTTCACGGTGGAGGAGATCGACGAGGCCTGCAAGCAGACCTGCGAGAAGAACGGCCTGACCGACTGCTACATCCGCCCCATCGCCTGGCGCGGCAGCGAGATGATCGGCGTCTCGGCCCAGCAGACGAAGATCCACGTGGCCATCGCCGTGTGGGACTGGCCCAGCTACTTCGACCCGGAAGAGAAGAAGCGCGGCATCCGCCTCGCCCACGCCCTCTACCGCCGCCCGGACCCGGCGACCGCCCCGACCGACGCCAAGGCGGCCGGCCTCTACATGATCTGCACCATCTCCAAGCATGCCGCTGAGCGTGACGGCTACGCTGACGCCCTGATGCGGGACTACCGGGGCTATATCGCCGAGGCGACCGGCGCCAATGTCTTCTTGGTGCGCGACGGCGTGATCCATACTCCGACCCCGGACGCCTTCCTGAACGGCATTACCCGCCAGACGGTGATGAAACTGGCCGGAGAGCGCGGCTACCAGATCATCGAGCGCCACATCCCGTTCGAGGAGCTGGGCACGTTCAGCGAGTTGTTCATCACCGGCACCGCCGCCGAAGTGACGCCGGTCGCCGAGGTCGGCGAGTTCCGCTTCACCCCGGGGACCATCTCCCTGACCCTGATGGACGACTACGCCAGGCTGGTTCGCGGGCAGGTCCCGGCGATGGCCTGATACGGTCCTTCTCCCGCTTGTCGGGAGAAGGTGGCCCCGAAGGGGTCGGATGAGGGCAGCGCCGGCTTCGACCGGGCTGCCATTTTCCTTTGAGGCTAGTTGATCAACCGCGCTTCGAGCTCCGCCAGCCGTGTCCGCGACCCCTGCAGTTCGGCGCCGTAGCGTTGCGGGTCCTCCGCCGCCAGGGCGCCGGCCAGTTCGACGCTCTCGCGGTAGAGGTCCAGGGCCCGCACGCGGTGGCCGCGGTCCTCGCGGGCGTCGGCCAGACGTTCGAGGGCGATGCTCAGGGCCCGGCGGTCGAGACGGCGGGCGCCGTGGTTGGCGATCAGCTTGCGGCGCAGGGCGACGGCGTCCTCATAGGCGCCGAGGGCGGCGTCGAGGCGGCCCTCGTCGGTGGCCATGTCGCCGACGTTGATCAGCGCCCCGGCCAGATCGGCGGCGGCCACCGGATCGGCCGGCTCGATCTCATGCAGCAGCCGGGCGTAGGACAGGGCGTGGCCATAGGCCTCGGCGGCGTCCTCGATACGCCCCTGGCCGCGGGCGAAATCGCCGAGGTCCTGGGCGGCGACCATGCGGTCGTGATGGGTCAGGGCCAGCTTCGGCAGGCGCTTCAGCATCTCCCCCGCCTCGCCCCACTTCTCTTCGCGGGCCTTGATCTTCAGCGAGGCGCGCAGCTGGCCGAAGGTTTCCTGCGGCGGACCCTGCGGATCGGGCCCGGGGGCCACCGGCGGCAGGTCGCGGCGCACGGGTGCAACAGCCACATCAACCGGCCCAGCGCGCACCGGCTCGGCCACCGGGGTCGGCGGCGCGGCGGTGATCGGGAAGGGCGAGGGACCGGGCGCGGTCGGCGCCAGGTTCAGTTTCAGATCCGGCGGCGGGTCCGGGTTGAGCACCGGCTGACCGACGGGCGGATCGTCGGCGAAGGTGATGGGCCGATCCACGCCGACCGGCAGCGACCGCCGGCTCTTGTTGCGGCTCGGCCAGAGGTTGACCAGCACGGCAAGGCCGCCGAGGCCCAGGGCGCCCCAGCCGATCAGCGGCCGCAGGGACTCGAAGTCCGCCAGGTCGAGGCCGGGCACGGCCGGCCCGATATTGCCGACCAGCGGCCGAACCACCATCCAGCCGGCGGCGGCGATCAGCAGCCCCAGCACCAGTCCGATGAGCCTTGCGGCCATGATCGACACTCCCCGTCCCCTACAGTGACGGGAAAAGGGGTCTGCATTCAAGCCGGCGTCAAAACCCCACAACTGAGGGGGGAAGTTCGTTAACGGGCGCGACCGCCCGACGGGCGCCGGGCGGTCAAACTGCCTTTAAAACAGCCAGCTCATGGGTCGGGGATAGGCTTCGTCCCGCGCCAGGTAGGTCGCGCCCAGCACCAGCCGGATGTACTTCCAGACCAGCAGGGCGGGCCCGAAGACGCCCAGGATGACCAGGCCCAGGATCAAGGCCGGGATACCGACCAGCACGAACGACAGGATGAACCCGACCACGGTCAGGCCCAGACCGACCAGCACCCAGCCGATGCTGAGCCAGAAGGTGCGGATCAGCAGGGTGTAGTGGGTCTCCATCCGCGGACCGGCTCCGCCGCGCTGGGCGTAGGCGATGACCAGGCCGATCAGGGTGGTCAGGAAACCGGTGAAGGGCCCGATGAAATAGAGGCCGTAGATCACCGAGGGGATGACGCGGTCCTCGTGCGATCGGGCAACGCTGACAGTGTCAGTCATCGTGGGGTTTCTTGCTCCGTTGGCGCCGGAAGTGGCGCATGGGCTTAATGTTGGGACCCGGCGGCCGTTCCGCAAATTAATACGCTGTCACCCCAGCAGCCCCGGCGGAATAGCCAGCGGGTCGAAGCGTCCCGCCCGCCGATCCAGCCAGGGGACCAGGGCCAGGGCGAGGATGGCGACGAAGGCCATGTGCGAGGCCAGGGCCAGGCCGATGTCGATCTGCCCGGCCAGGGCCGCGAAGCCGCCGACCGCCAGGGCCCCACTGCCGAGAAGGACGGCCGCGCCGATCACCGTGCCCATGGTGGCCATGGCCGGAACCGTGAACCGGGCCGTCGGACTGGCCTGCGCCGTCGCCTTCGCCAGGGCGGCCACGAAGGGGGCGAAGGTCTCGGGGGCCGGGGTGGCTTTCAGAGAGAGGGCCTGGCCGGAGTAGACGCCCAGCTGGCCGCGCGGCAGGCCGAGGATGGCCCCCGCCGCCAGCCGTCCCCGGGCCGGGGTCAGGTGCAGGCGGCGCACGGTATTCAGCGCCACCCGCCGTTCGCGCTTGCCGCGCTGTTCGATGAGGACGCCGTCCTCCAGCCGCCAGGTGGTCAGCGGCTGCATCGGACCAAGCCTGGCCGAATGGGCGATCAGGCCCGCACCACGGTGATTTCCACGCCGGCGCCGGCCGCATGCGGGGCCAGGGCTTGCGGCTTGTCGACGCGAATGCGGGCGCGGGTGACGCGCGGATCGGCCATGACGCGGCCGGCCAGATGTTCGGCGTAGACCTCGACCAGCTCGATATGGCCCTCGTCGGCCACGGCCTTGGCGGCGGCGACGATGGTCTCGTAGTTGACGGTGTCGGCCAGCCGGTCGGCCCCCGACCAGGCGACGTCCAGCTCGACATCGACGACCAGAGGCTGGGTGCGGCCCCGCTCGTGGGGATAGACTCCGACTTCGGCGTCGATCTGTATGCCGTGGACGAAGATCTTGCTGACCACGACCTTGCCAGAAGGATGGGGGCCGGTCAGCATCGGTTGAGAGTCTGAATAGGTGGCGGGCAATACGGCCATGACGGCCCCTCTAGCCGGAGACAATGTCGGGCGTGCGCCAGCCGAGATGCTGGCCCGCGTCCACGGCGATCATCTGGCCGGTCACTGACGGTGCGTCAATCAGATAGCGCAGGGCGGCGGCGATCTCGTCCGGATCGACCGGCTTGCCGAGCAGGGTTCCGGCGACCTCCGCCTCGAACTCGCCGGGGACCTGATGCACCGACGGCAGGGTCGGGCCCGGCCCGATGCCGTTGACCCGGATGTGGGGGGCCAGGGCCTGGGCCATGGTCCTGGTCGCCGACCAGAGGGCGGCCTTGCTGAGGGAATAGCTGAAGAACTGCGGATTGGGCCGCAGCACCCGCTGGTCCAGGATGTTGACGATCAAGCCGTTGGTCCCGCGTGGCAGCCGCAGGGCGAAGGCCTGCGACAGCAGCACCGGCGCCGTAAGGTTCACCGCCAGATGGGCGTTCAGCCCGTTGGCGTTGAGGCTGTTCAGGCTGTCGTCCTCGAACAGCGAGGCGTTGTTGATCAGCAGGGTCACGGGTCCCAGCCGGCCGGCGGCGTCGAGCAGGGCCGAGGCGGTGACGGGATCGGCCAGATCGCCGGTCAGGGTCAGACAGTTGACGCCCAGCGCCGCCGCCTCCTGGGCCAGGCTGTCGGCGTCTTCGGGATGGCTGCGGTGATGGATGGCCAGGTCATATCCGGCGCCCGCCGCGGCGAGGGCCAGGCCGCGGCCGATGCGGCGCGCGGCGCCGGTGACGAGGGCGACGCCCCTCACGGCCTGGACCGTCCTCAGTCGAGCCGGCCGAACTCGTAGAGGTTCAGGGCGCCGAGGGCGACCACGAACAGGACGATGATGCCGATGGCGATATAGCCGGTCATGGCTTTGGCTCCGCGATTTCGTTGCGGCGGTCCTAGCGCCGCCGGGCGGGGCGGGCAAGCGATTGCGCGCGGGGCCGGGCTGGCTCAAGCTGGCCTCATGCTCTGGCGCCGCGCCGTCGAACCCTTCGCCCGTCCCTTCGTCTTCGCCTGGTTCAAGCTGGCGCGCGGCCTGACGCTTGGGGTGCGCGGCATCGTGCTGGACAGCGAGGGCCGCGTCCTGCTCATCGAGCACACTTATGTCGAGGGATGGCACCTGCCCGGCGGCGGCGTCGAGAAGGCCGAGACGGCCGAGACCGCCCTGGCCCGCGAACTTGTCGAGGAGGCGGGGGTGCGGCTGACCGGGCCGCCGAGGCTGGTCTCGATCCACTCCAACCATGCGCACCATCCGAACGACCATGTGCTGACCTACCTGTGCCCGGCCTGGGAGCCATGCCCGGCGACCTCGAAGGGCGAGATCGCGCAGGTGGGGTGGTTCGCCCTGGACGCCCTGCCGGACACGCTGCGGCCGGGCCATCGACGGCGGATCGAGGAGGCCCTTCTGAGCGCCGAGTTGGCGCCGGTGTGGTGAGGGCTGAGAAATCAGCGGATTCAAACTCTCCCCCCACTTTCGCGGGGGGAGAGTTGATGTTGCGCGCGCCGGCGGGCTTACTGGCCGCAAAACAATACAGGGAGCCTCGCCATGTCCTGGATCGCAACCTCGGCCTTCTCGAAGATCGCGGTGGGCATCGACCGGCCTGAGGATGTGGTCGTCGGCAAGGATGGGCGCGTCTTTGCCTCCGACCACCAGTGCGCGGTGGCCGAGATCCACCCGGACGGCAGCTTCACCCGCATGGGTCCGGCCGGCGGCGCGCCCAACGGCATCAACATGGACCCCCAGGGCCGCATCCTGATCGCCAATTTCGGCATCTACGACCGCGTCGAGGGGCCCCTGCAGCGCTTCGACCCGGCCACCGGAAGCCACGAGACCCTGCTGGCCGAAGTCGGCGGCAAGCGGCTGACCAGCTGCAACTATCCGGTCATGGACCGGGCCGGGAACATCTGGTGCGCCAACTCCACCCACGCCGAGACCTGGCCCCAGGCCCTGGACGGCCGCACCGACGGCTTCATCTTCGTGCTGCGTCCGGACGGCAGTTCGGAGATCGTCGCCGAGGGCCTGAAGTTTCCCAACGGCATGGCGCTGAGCGCGGACGACAAGACCCTCTACTGCGCCCAGACCAGCGGCGCCGACGTCCTGGCCTTCGACATCCTGCCCGGCGGCAAGCTTGGCCCCGGCCGGCGTTATGGCCCCATCCTCGGGCGGTTGATGGGGCCGGGAGACGATGTGGTCGCGGCCGCGGCGGCGGCCCAGCACCACGACGATCTCGGCTACACCGACGGCGTCGGCCTGGACGCCGAGGGCAACCTCTGGGTCTGCCTGCCGGCCGCCAACAAGGTCGTGGCCATCAGCCCCTCGGGCCAGGTCGAGACCGTCTGCCACGACCCCTCCGGCGCCCTGATCAACCACCCGACCAACATCACCTGGGGCGGGGACGACCTGCGCGACCTCTACATCGGCTCGATCCGCGCCGACTATGTGCTCAAGGCCCGCTCGCCCGTGCCGGGCCTGGCGATGATCCACCAGCGATAGGCGAAGTCGGCTCTTCCAGCGTCGGCGCCAATCCGTCTAGGTTGTCAGCCGCCGACGCCGGTCGGGCGGGGGACGATGAGCAGAGTGAGTGTGGGTTTGCAGTCCGACAATCCCGGCTTGGAGCCGCTGGCCTACCACCGGCAGGTGGTCGCCTATCTGAAGGCGGCGGAGCCGGCCGTCTGGGCCTGGGCTTCCTCGCTTGGCGTCCAGGAACAGCATGCGCGGGAACTGCGCGCCGACCTGCTGCGCGAGACCTATCGGCTGACGCCCGACAGCCATGGCCCGGTCTATGCCGCCTGCGAGACGGTCATGGCGCGCCTCGGCCTTTCCGCCGAAACCACGCTCTATCAGGCCGGCGACGGCGCCATGAACGCCCAGCTGCGGTTCCTGCCGGGCGAGGCCCATGTGGTCTTCCACGGGCCGGTGCTCGAGCGGCTGGACGAGGGCGAGCTGGCCGCCCTGCTGGGGCATGAGCTGTCCCACTACGGCCTGTGGTCCGCCGACGGCGGCGACTTCCACACCGCCGCCCGCATCCTCGACCACACCCTGGCCGATCCGGGCGCCTCGCCGAGCCATATCGAGACCGCCCGGCTCTACAGCCTGCACACCGAACTGTTCGCCGACCGGGGCGGGGCCCTGGCGGCCGGCGAGGCGGGGCCGGCGATCTCGACCCTGGTCAAGGTGCAGACGGGCCTGGCCAGTGTCGATCCGGCCGCCTATCTGGGCCAGGCGGGCGAACTGGAAGCGGCCGACGCCTCGGTCTCCCAGGCCTATTCCCACCCCGAAATCTACCTGCGGGCCCAGGCCATCGACAAATGGTGGCGGCGTGATCCGGACCTCGAGGCCTGGCTTCGGCGACGGCTGCACGGCCCGCTCAGCCTCGACCGCTTCGACCTGTCCGACCAGCAGGCGCTGACCGCCCTGACCCGCCGCTTCATCGCCCGCTTCCTGGCCGACGAAGAGCTGCAGAGCGACACCGTGCTGACCCAGGTCCGGGCCTATTTCCCCGACTGGACCGCCGCCGAGCCGGCCGCCGCCGATGACGAGCTGACCCCGGAGCGGATCGACGACAGCGTCCGCGGCTATCTGAACTACGTCATGCTCGACCTGGCCATCGCCGATCCCGACACGCGCGACCACGCCCTTGCCCGGGCCCTGCGCCAGGCCCAGGCGATGGGCGGCAAGGACGCCTTCCTGGCCGCGCTGAAGGCCGACGCGGGCCTTCCCAAGAGCGAGATCACGTCGCTGTCGCGCGGCCTTGGCAAGGGCGGCGCCAGATGAGCGACACGCCCCTCGACGAGCCCGTCACGCTGCGCACCGTCAGCCGCACCCAGCGTGGCCTGAAGCTGCCGACCGACGATGTGCTGTTCTGCCTGCTGCCCCTGCTGCGCCAGGTCGCCGCCCTGCACGGCCACGGCCGTGTCGCCGAGCTCGGCCCCGACAGCCTGAGCGCCGGCGCCGACGGCATCCTTGGCCTCAAGAGCCCGGACGGGCGGCTGCCGCGCCTCAACATCGACGCCGTGCGCCGGGTGCAGCCCAGCGCCGGTTCGGCCCTCAACATTGTCGGCGAGCTGCGGGTGACCATCGACGCCGAGGATGGCCAGGCGGTCGAGGACCTGCTGGCCCAGACCGATGCCGACGCCCCGGTCACAAAGCCGGTCTATCTGCCCGACCTGGCGGCTTGGGAGCATGCGCTCGGCCACCACGACGAGATCACCGACATCTTCCAGCTGGGCCTGATCCTGGCCAGTCTCGCCTGCGGTCTCGATTTCGGCGACGAGAACGACCTCAAGGCCTTCGCCGCCCGCCGCGACAACCTGTTCAGCCTCAATGGATCGCTCAACCCGGTGATCGCCGGGGTCATCCTGGAAATGACCGCGCTCAACCGCCACCAGCGGGCCACCGACCTGAACGCCCTGATCGGCCGACTGGAAACCTGGCGCGACCAGCCCGTCGGGCTGGAGGTGCAGCGGGTGCTGGCCGCGGCCACCGGGGTTCGCAACCGTCGCACGGCGGTGCTGTCCCACCTGCGCGACCGCCTGTTCGATCTCTCGCGCCGCAACCGGCTGCTGCACTTCAAACCGACCCAGGCCAGCGTCAACCTGACGGTGGCCAGCGTGCCGATGGTGCTGCGCATCGAGAGCATCAAGCCCGAGCAGCTCTGCACCTGGGGCGGCGCCTTCGCCCAGGCCGTCACCTCGGGCAAGCCGATGGCCCTGCAGAGCTGGCTGCGCTTCGAGGACCAGCCCTATCTGCCGGGCTCCCTGGACCGGCTGATCCAGGAGACCCGCCGCGACCGGGCCGACTACGGCTTCAGCAACCTGCGGCTGGTCGTGGCCTTCCTGCGCTGGAACAATCTGAAGGAGGCGCCGGACGAGCGCATCCTCTCGCCCCTGCTCTGGCTGCCGGTGACGCTGGTCAAGAAGAAGGGGGTCCGCGACCAGTACATCCTGGAGGCCGAGGACGGCGAGGCGGAGTTCAATCCCGCCCTGCGCCATCACCTGCGTCAGCTCTACGACATCCGCCTGCCGGAGACGGTCGATCTCAATGAGGTCTCGGTCGAGCAGATCCACGCCGACCTGCAGGCCCAGATCAGGCAGTCGGAGCCGGGCGTCGAGTTGCGCCTGCAGACCAAGCCCGCCATCCAGCTGATCCACCAGAAGGCGGTGCAGCGGCTGCGCCAGTTCCAGAAGGGCCGCGGCCGCGCCGCCAGCCGCCGGGCGGCGGCGGGCAAGCCGGACTTCAGCTACGACCGGGCCGACTACCGGCCGCTGGGCCTGGCCCTGTTCCGCCAGCGGGTGCAGCCCTCGGCCCTGCCCCTGCGCGGGGCGGTGGGCGCCAGCTTCGAGTCCAATCCCCGCTACATGGTCGCCCCGGCCAGCGAGATCGAGCACGCCACCTTCAGCCTGCCGCAGGATGACGGCCACCGCTACGCCTGGGACTTCGACCTCACCCAGGTCACCCTGGCCAACCTCAACTACCGCAAGATGTCGCTGGTCCGCGACTACAGCCAGCTGGTCGACGAGGGGACCGAGAACCCGGCCTTCGACCGCATCTTCTCGATCGAGCCCCGCGACATCGAGACCGGCGCGCCGCCGGCCATCCCCCTGGCCGAGCAGTGGAACGTCATCGCCGCCGACGCCACCCAGACCGCCGCCGTCGCCCTGTCCCGCACGGGCCGCAGCTTCATCATCCAGGGGCCGCCCGGCACCGGCAAATCCCAGACCATCACCAACCTGATCGCCGACTATGCGGCGCGGGGCAAACGGGTGCTGTTCGTCTGCGAGAAGCGGGCGGCGCTCGACGTCGTCTTCCACCGGCTGCGGCAGGCGGGCCTCGACGACCTCTGTTGCCTGATCCACGACAGCCAGACCGACAAGAAGGCCTTCGTCCTCAATCTCAAGGACAGCTATGAGCGCTGGACCAAGGGCGGCGACCGGCGTGAACGCCTGTTGCAGGGACGCGGCGCCACGGTTGACCGCCTGGCCGAGGCCCTGGATCGCATCGAGCGCTTCGAACAGGCCATGCGGGCCGCGCCCGAAAGCCTGGGCGGCAGCGTCCGCGCCCTGCTGCACCGGGCCATGGAACTGCCACCGCCGGACGGCGGATTGAACGCGGTCGAGCGCGAGCGGCTGCCGACCCACGGCGACTGGCGCCGTCATCGCGGCCTGATCAGCCGCCTCTACCAGCAGCTGGCCGAGCGCACGGGGTCCGCCAGCCTGGCCGCCCATCCGTTCGCGCGGCTGTCCGGCGCCCTGCTGGCCAACGATCAGGCCTTCGGAGCCATCAGCCGCCTGCTTGACGCCCTGGAAGCCCTGCTCGACGAGCTCGATCCGGTGCTGGAGGATTCCGCCCGGCTGATCTCGGCTGACACCGGCCTGGAGGAGGCGGCCGCCCTGGCCGAAGCCTCCGCCGCCTTCGTGCAATCGGGTCTGGCCGGCCACCTGGCCCTGCTGGACCCGACCTCGACCGCCGCCGCCGATCTGCGCCAGGCGCGGGCCGGTCTTCAGGGCGTCGTCGATCGCCAGTCCGAAACCGGCAAGGCGGTGGTTCACTGGCGCGAGCCACTGAGCCCCGACGACACCCAGTCGGCCCTGGCCATCGCCCGGCGGCTTGAGCCCTCCTTCCTGAAGGTCTTCAACCCCGGCTGGTGGAAGCTGAAGGGCGAGATCGGGCGTCGCTACGATTTCAGCCAGCATGCTGTTCAGACGCCTGTGGTGAAGGTGCTGGAAGGCCTCGCCGCCGACCAGGCCGCCGTCGCCGCCCTTTCGGCGGAGCGCGCCGGCCTGGCCGCCCGCTATGGGGTGCGCGATCTCGACGCCCTGCTCGCCGCCACCGACGACATCACCGCCAGGCTGCCCGGCTCGCCCCTGCTGCGCCGGCTGAAGGACCGGCTGGCGGCCGCGCCAGATCCGGCCGCCGCGGCCCGCGCCGAGGCGGCGGCGGGGCCGGCCCTGGCCAATCTCAAGGCCCGGGCGGCGACGCTCGATCTGCCGGCCGGGTTCACGCTCGGGGCCCTGGCCGAATGGGTCCGCGACATGCGCGAGGGGCTGGACGACCTCGTCGATCTCATCCCCGTGCTGGGCGAGGCGCATCGGGCCGGCCCGGCCGTCATCGGCATGCTGCAGAGCCACGACCTGCCGATGCTCCAGCTTGAGGCGCAGGTGGTCGCTGAATCCCTCGCCCGCCTGCTGCGCCGCGATCCGGAACTGGCCCGCTTCGACGCCCGCGCCCTGGCCGAGGCCAGCCAGCGGGCCCTGCGCGCCGAACGCCGCCTGTTCGACCAGAACGCCGAGGCCGTGCGCGCCACCCTGCATCGGCAGTTTCTCGACAACGTCAAGCGCGCCGCCCTGTCCGTCACCCAGCTGGACGAGCGCGGCAAGGCGTTCAAGAAGCGCTATGCCGGCGGCCGGCGCGAGCTGGAGCATGAGTTCGGCAAGTCGATGCGCTATCGCTCGGTCCGCGAACTGGCCAGCGGCGACAGCGGCCTGGTGATCAATGATCTCAAGCCCATCTGGCTGATGAGCCCGTTGTCGGTCTCGGACACCCTGCCGCTGGTCGGCGACCTGTTCGACGTGGTGATCTTCGACGAGGCCAGCCAGATTCCGACCGAGGAGGCTGTGCCGGCCCTGAGCCGCGCCCGCCAGGTGGTCATCGTCGGCGACGAGATGCAGCTGCCGCCGACCAGCTTCTTCAGCGCCGCCCTCGACGAGGAGGACGAACAGGTGGCGGCCGAGGAAGACGGTGAGCGAATCACCATCAGCCTCGACGCCGACAGCCTGCTCAGCCAGTCGGCCCGCAACCTGCCGGCCACCCTGCTGGCCTGGCACTACCGCAGCCGCTACGAAAGCCTGATCAGCTTCTCCAACGCCGCCTTCTACGAGGGCCGGCTGATCACCATCCCGGACCGCGACACCGGGCTGGAAGCCGGCGAGACATCGTCCCTGCGCTCGGACGACGAGGCGGCGGCGGCGCGCGGCGCGGATGCGCTGATGGCGCGGCCGCTGAGCTACCATCGCATCGAGGACGGGGTGTATCTGGCGCGCGGCAACCAGCCTGAGGCCCACTATATCGCCGGCCTGGTGCGCGAGCTGCTGAAGCGGGAAACCGGCCTCAGCCTGGGCATCGTCGCCTTTTCCGAGGCCCAGCAGGGCGAGATCGAGGACGCTCTCGAAGCCCTGGCCGAGGAGGACGCCGATTTCGCCGCGCGGCTGGAGCGGGAGTACGTCCGCGAGGACGACGACCAGTTCAACGGCCTGTTCGTCAAGAACCTGGAGAATGTGCAGGGCGACGAGCGGGACATCATCCTGCTCAGCATCTGCTATGCCCCGGGTCCCGACGGCCGCATGCTGATGAACTTCGGGCCCATCAACCAGCGCGGCGGCGAGAAGCGGCTGAACGTCATCTTCAGCCGCGCCAAGCACCGCATGGCGGTGATCTCGACCATCGGCGCCGAGGCCATCACCAACACCCACAACGACGGCGCCGCCGCCCTGAAGGCCTTCCTGTCCTACGCCGAGGCCAGCGCCCGGGGCGAGGCGGACCGGTCCCAGAGCGTGCTGGCCGCCCTCAATCCCGGGGCGCGCGACGCCTTCGCCCTGGACGCCCCGGCCGATGTCTACCGGGCGGGTCTGGCGCGGGCCCTGCGGCGCCGGGGCCATGCGGTCGACGAGCATGTCGGCCGCTCGCAGTTCCGCTGCGACCTGGCCATCCGGGATCCGGCCGGCGGGGGCTATGCCCTGGGCGTCCTGCTCGACGGCGGCCCGGCCGCGGCCGGCGAGGTGCGGGAACGCTACGTCTTCCGCCCGGCCGTGCTGGCCGGCTTCGGATGGCGGCTGGTCGACATCCCGTCGGCCGACTGGGTGCGCAATCCCGAAGGTGTCATCGCCCGCATCGAGGCCCGGCTGGCCGGCCAGGACGATCCGCCCCTTCCCGACGATGATGACGAGCCGGAGGCGGTTCAGCCCGAACCGGAAGCGCCCGCGGACGAGACGGTCGCCCGCCTGGCCGAGGGCGTGCGCGAGTTCCGCTTCCAGGAGGGCGGCTCGAACAAGTTCTGGCGTATCGGCGCCCAGGGGCTGGAGGTGACGGTCGCCTACGGCCGTATCGGGACCAAGGGCCAGGTGATGGTCAAGACCTGGGACACGCCCGAGCGCGCCCGACGCGAGGTGGACAAGCTGGTCGAGGAGAAGCTGCGCAAGGGCTACCAGGAAGTCGAGGTTTGATCGGGTGAGAGCGGTCGGGATCCTCCTCCTCACAGGTCTGTTTCTGGCGGCCGGCTGTTCGCAGCCTTCGATCGCCAATCTCTGTGAGAACACGGAGATTAGCCGGGTCAGCAGCCCGGACGGCCGTCATGACGCCGTCCTCTTCGAGCGCAGTTGTGGCGCGACGACCGGCTTTTCGAGCCAGGTGTCCATTGTCCGTCACGCCGCAAAGGTTGACGGATCGGGCAATGTCGTGGTCCTGGATGATGATCAGGGCGCGGCGCCGGCCGCCGCCTGGGGGGGCCCGGATGTCGATCTGGGCTGGACGGCCGCGGATCAGCTGGTTGTGCGCCACCATCCGTCGGCGCGGGTGAGCGGCAGCCGGAAGATGGTCGATGGCGTGGCGATTGTCAGGGTTGCCGACCTGGAGGACCGGACGGCGCCCTGAAGCTAAGTCCCTGACAACATTCGCAAAGCGTCCATACGTCGCATCAATGCTGCCCGGCGAGCGCCTCATTTCGAGGATACAAGCCGCCCTGCATCATCCCCCTCCCCAGAGAATTGGTCCCATAGTGCAGCGTAAAACTTCGAAGGGCTGGCGCTCGGCGCTGGCCCAGACGGTCGGGCTCGTGCTCGTCTTCACCCCGGTTACCGCCCTCGCCGTGGCCGGCAAGGGCCCGCCCGGCCCCCGCGCCGGCAGCCCGATGGCCCGCCTGATCAAGGCGGTGAACCCCAGGGCCAACCTGCCCGCCCCGATGGTCAGCAAGATCGTCTGGAGCGGCCTCGACATCGACGGCGACGGGGCCGGCGACTTCGTCAACCCGACCGGCCAGGCCCCGCGCCTGCACGACGCCTTCGGCTTTGGTGAGTTCGGCGCCTCCCGCGACGGCGGCTCCCGCCAGCATGAGGGCGTCGACTATACCGCCCGGGCCGACCAGGCCGTGGCCGCCCCGATCAGCGGGTTCGTGACCAAGATCGGCTACGCCTACGGAGGGGACACCTCGCTGAAGTTCATCGAGATCACCAACCCGGCCCTCGGCTATGTCGCCCGCGCCTTCTACGTCGATCCCGACGTCGTGGTCGGAGACGCGGTGCGGCTGGGCCAGAGCATCGGCACGGTGGCCAGCCTGCAGTCACACTATCCCGGCATCACCGACCATGTGCACCTCGAGGTCATGAAGGCCGGTGAACGGCTCAATGCCGAGACCCTGATCGTGGCCAGGACGATCCGGGTGAAGGCCAGGTCGGCGAACGGGTAGGGCCCTCTGACGTCCGGTATTGCGATCATTTTCTCTTCTCTGTCATCCTCCGGCCGCGTAGCGGACCGGGGGACCCAAGCCGTCTCCTGAAGGACTCCCGGCAATTTTCACGCGGAAAGTTGGGTCCCCCGGCTCCCGCTTCGCGGGCCCGGAGGATGACAGGTTTTGCGGAAGCGAACGGCCAGCATACCAATCCTTCGATTGTGCGTTAGGTTGGGCTCATGGATGAGTCCCCGCCCTTTCCAGGCCCGGGTCAGGGCCGCACGCGGGATCTGACCCAGGGCCCGATCGCCCGCACACTGGCCAGTTTCGCCCTTCCGGTGCTGGGCACCAGCGTCCTGCAATCGCTGAACGCCTCGATCAACTCGGTCTGGGTCGGCCGCTTCCTCGGCGAGGCGGCGCTCGCGGCGACCTCCAACGCCAACCTGGTCCTGTTCCTGATGATCGGCACGGTGTTCGGGGTCGGCATGGCGGCGACCATCGTCGTCGGCCAGTCGATGGGCCGGCGCGACCTGGTCATGGCCAAGCGGGCGGTCGGCACGTCCGTCGCCTTCTTCAGCATCATCTCGGTGCTGTTCGCGGTCGGCGGCTGGCTGGGGACGGACGCCATCCTGCGGGCCATGGGCACGCCGCACGACGCCCTGCCGCTGGCCGGGGCCTATCTGCGGGTCATCTTCCTGGCCCTGCCGCTGATGAACTTCTCGACCCTGGTCATGACCCTGCTGCGCGGGGCCGGCGATTCCCGCACGCCCTTCCTGTTCAGCATCCTGGCGGTCAGCCTCGACATGGCCTTCAACCCGGTGCTGATCCTCGGCCTCGGCCCCTTTCCGAGGATGGGCATCGCCGGGGCCGCCATGGCCACCCTGATCAGCCAGGGCGTCGCCCTGGTCGCCCTGGTCGTGCTGCTCTACGCCCGCAAGCATCCCCTGCGGCTGGCAGGACCGGACCTCGCCTATCTCAAGCTCGACGCCGGCCTGATCCGCACCCTGGTCGGCAAGGGACTTCCCATGGGGCTGCAGATGATCGTCATCTCGGCCTCGGCCCTGATCGTCATGAGCCTGGTCAATTCCTTCGGCTCGCGCACCGCCGCCGCCTACGGGGTCGCCGCCCAGCTGTGGACCTATGTGCAGATGCCGGCCCTGTCGATCGGGGCCGCGGTCTCCTCGATGGCGGCCCAGAACGTCGGGGCCGGCCTCTGGGACCGGGTGGCCCGGGTCACCCGCGCCGGCATCGTCTTCAACATCATCCTGACCGGGGCGATGGTGGCGGTGCTCTACGTCGCCGCCCCCCTGGTGCTGGGCCTCTTCCTGCCGGTCGACAGCGCCGCCGTCGCCATCGCCACCCATATCAACCAGCTGGTGGTGTGGACCTTCATCCCGTTCGGCGTGACCATCGTGCTGTTGGCCACCGTCCGGGCGACGGGTGACGTCTGGCCGCCGCTGATCATCCTGACGCTGTCCATCATTCTGGTCCGCGTCCCCTTCGCCTATCTCCTCGAGCCGATCTGGGGCCCCGACGCGGTCTGGTGGAGCTTCGCCTTCGGCTCGGCCGTCGCCCTGGCCCTGTCGGGCGCCTACTACAAGGCCGGCCGCTGGAAGAAGGCCCAGATGCTGGGCGACCGCCCGGCCATGGGCGAACCGCCGGACACCGGCCACGGGCTGCCCCGCGAGCGGGCGATGGACGGGGTCAACCTTTCGGGGCCGGAATCGCCAGCGTCACCACCAGCCCCGAAGGCTCCCAGGCCTGAGACAGTGTAGCGGCCATCTGCCGGGCCAGCTGGGTCATCAGCCGTGAGCCGAACCCGGGCCGGCTCGGGGGCGAGACCGGCGGCCCGCCGCTCTCGCGCCAGCTCAGGTCGATGGCCCCGTCCTCGCCGAGGGTCCAGGCGATGGCGACCCGGCCCGCCGCGGTCGACAGCCCGCCGTACTTGCTGGCGTTGGTCGCCAGCTCATGGATCAGCATGCTGACCGGCTGGGTCTGCTCGGGGCTGAGGCGAACGGTCGGTCCCTGCAGGCTGTAGCGTTCCGGCGTCGCCAACGCCGTCATCGCCTCGTCGACCAGCTCCTGCAGCGGCGCGCCTTCCCAGCGCCGGTCGGCCAGCGCCCCCTGGGCCCGGGCCAGGGCGTTGACCCGCCCGAACACCGCTTCCTTGTAGGTCTCCAGGTCCGGCCCCTCGGTCAGCCGCACGATGGCCTGGACGACGGCCAGCGCATTGCGGCTGCGGTGATCCACCTCCCGGGTCAGCAGTTCGCGGGCCTGCTCGGCCTTCCGCCGCTCGGTGATGTCGTGCAGCGACACGCCGATGCCGCCGTCGATCATCGGGGTGATGCGGATTTCGACCCAGCGGTCCGGCCGCCAGCGGGAAGGGCTCTCGAACGCCGCGCCCTTGCGGCCGTCCATGGCCCGCTTGCAGACGGTCTCGAACGGGGTGCCGATGCCCTGCGGGAAGACCTCCCACATGTTCTTGCCCAGCACCTGGTCACGGGTGACGCCGAAGTACTGCTCTGCGGCGCCGTTGAAGATGACGTAGGTCCACTCCGGGCTGACGGCGTAGAAGGCGTCGGAGATGGACTCCAGGACGGCTTCGAGACGCAGGTCTGGCGGGGGAATGGACAGGGGGAGACGCTCCGAACTTGCCCGACCCTACCGAGAATGGCGCAGGGCGTCACCGGGTATGCGCGGACGAACCATCAGTTCCTCCCCCATCGGGGGAGGTGGCAGCGGCGCAGCCGCTGACGGAGGGGGTCACCGCGGACGTCTGCGACGATGCTGGCCCGGCCGCCGGTGGGGACCCCCTCCACCCCGCGCGTATCCGCGCGCGGTCCCCCTCCCCCGATGGGGGAGGACCTGTCATGCCCGCAGCCGATACCCCGTCTTGAAAATCCACCAGATCGCCACCAGGCACAGCGCCATGAACGCCAGCGTCGCGGCGATGCTGACCCCGACACCGACGTCCGACACCCCGTAGAAACTCCAGCGGAAGCCGCTGACCAGATAGACCACCGGGTTGAACAGGGTGATCTTCTGCCAGACCTCCGGCAGCATGCTGATCGAATAGAAGCTTCCCCCTAAGAAGGTCAGCGGGGTGACGATCAGCATCGGCACGATCTGCAGCTTCTCGAAGCCGTCGGCCCAGATGCCGATGACGAAGCCGAACAGGCTGAAGGTGAAGGCGGTCAGCACCAGGAAGCCGAACATCAGGACCGGGTGCTGGATCTCGTAGGGCACGAAGAACCGCGCGGTGATCAGGATGATCAGTCCCAGCAGGATCGACTTGCTGGCCGCCGCCCCGACGTAGCCGCAGACCACCTCGAACCAGCTGATCGGGGCCGACAGGACCTCGTAGATCGTCCCGCTCCACTTGGGCATGTAGATGCCGAAGCTGGCGTTGGAGATGCTTTCCGTCAGCAGGCTGAGCATCAGCAGGCCGGGGATGATGTAGGCGCCGTAGGGCACCCCGTCGATCTCGCCCATGCGGCCGCCGATGGCGCTGCCGAAGACCACGAAATAGAGGCTGGTCGACAGGACGGGTGAGGCGATCGACTGCATCAACGTCCGGAACGTCCGGTGCATCTCGAACAGGTAGATGGCGCGGATGGCGTGGATGTTCATTGGCCGCTCCGGGCGTCGCTGTGCACCAGGGAGACGAAGATCTCCTCCAGGCTGGACTGGTGGGTCTTGAGGTCCTTGAAGTCGATCCCCAGGCCGCTGAGGCGGCGGATCAGGGCGGCGATGCCGGTCTCCTCGGCCTGGGCGTCGAAGCTGTAGATCAGGTCCTGGCCGTCGGCGCTCAGCTCCAGCGCCTCCCCGGCCAGTTCAGGCGGCAGGGCCTGCAGCGGCGCCTGCAGATGCAGGGTCAGCTGCTTCTTGCCGAGCTTGCGCATCAGGGTGGTCTTGTCCTCGACCAGCACGATGCGGCCCTTGCTGATCACCCCCACCCGGTCGGCCATCTCCTCGGCCTCCTCGATGTAGTGGGTGGTCAGGATGATGGTGACGCCGGTCTCGCGCAGCTTGCCGATCATCTGCCACATGTCGCGGCGCAGCTCGACATCGACCCCGGCGGTCGGCTCGTCGAGGAAGAGGATGCGCGGCTCGTGGCTCAGCGCCTTGGCGATCATCACCCGACGCTTCATGCCGCCGCTCAGGGTCATGATCTTGTCGTTGCGCTTTTCCCAGAGGCTGAGGTCGCGCAGGATCTTCTCGATGTAGGCCGGGTTGGGGGCCTTGCCGAACAGGCCGCGGCTGAACTTCACCGTGTCGATCACCGCCTCGAAGGCGTCGGTGCTGAGCTCCTGCGGCACCAGGCCGATCTTGGTGCGCGCCGAGCGGTAGTCCTTCGAGATGTCATGCCCGTCGGCGATCACCCGGCCTTCCGTCGCATTGACGATGCCGCAGATGATGCTGATCAGGGTGGTCTTGCCCGCCCCGTTCGGGCCCAGCAGGGCGAAGATCTCGCCCGGGCGGATGTCGAGGTTCACGTCGGTCAGGGCCGCGTGGCCTGTCGCATAGCGTTTCGACAGGTCGGTTATCGAGATGATCGGTTGCAACGGCTTCCCCAGCGTCTGAGGCCTGCAGGTAGGGTGTCCGGCGCCGTTTGGCTAGGATTCGACGCAAGCCCCTTCCCCACGTGAACCGCGATAACTAAACTATCGTTTGAACGCGGCCCGACAGAGTGGCCCCGAGACGCTAAACGCCAGGGAGCGAGCCATGCGCGACTATCTGAAATTCTACATCGACGGCAAATGGGTGGATCCGGTCACCCCGAAGACCCTCGATGTCATCAACCCGGCCAACGAAGAGGTCGCCGGCCACATCTCGATGGGCTCGGAAGCCGACGTCGACGCCGCCGTGAAGGCCGCCCAGAAGGCGTTCGAGACCTACAGCCTGACGAGCCGCGAAGAGCGCATCGAGCTGCTCGAGCGCATCATTGTCGAGTACCAGAAGCGCTACGAGGACATGGCCAAGGCCATCACCGAGGAAATGGGCGCCCCGTCGTGGCTGGCCCAGCGGGCCCAGGCGGCCATGGGCATCGGCCACGTCCAGACGGCCGTGGAAGTGCTGAAGAACTACAAGTTCGAGGAAGACCGCGGCACCACCCGCCTGGTGAAGGAGCCGATCGGCGTCTGCGGGTTCATCACCCCCTGGAACTGGCCGGTCAACCAGATCGCCTGCAAGGTCGCGCCGGCCTTGGCCACCGGCTGCACCATGGTGCTGAAGCCCTCGGAAGTGGCCCCGTTCAGCGGCTACATCTGGACCGAGATTCTGCATGCCGCCGGCGTTCCGGCCGGGGTGTTCAACATGGTCAACGGCGACGGCCCCACCGTCGGCGCCGCCATCTCCAGCCACCCGGGCGTCGACATGGTGTCGTTCACCGGTTCGACCCGCGCCGGCATCGAGGTGGCCAAGAACGCCGCCCCGACCGTCAAGCGCGTGCACCAGGAACTGGGCGGCAAGTCGCCGAACATCATCCTGGAGGACGCTGACTTCGCCAAGGCCGTGGCCGGCGGCGTCGGCTCGGTGATGATGAACTCGGGCCAGAGCTGCAATGCGCCGACCCGCATGCTGGTCCCGGCCAAGAAGATGGACGAGGTCATCGCCATCGCCAAGGCCACCGCCGAAGCCCACACCGTCGGCGACCCCAACGGCAATTCCAAGATGGGCCCGGTCGTCTCCGAGGTGCAGTGGAACAAGATCCAGACCCTGATCCAGAAGGGCATCGACGAGGGCGCGACCCTGGTTTCCGGCGGCGTCGGCCGGCCGGAAGGCCTGGACAAGGGCTACTATGTGAAGCCCACCGTCTTCGCCAATGTCACCAACGAGATGTCGATCGCCAAGGAAGAGATCTTCGGCCCGGTCGTCTCGATCCTCGGCTACGACACCGTCGATGAAGCGGTGAAGGTCGGCAACGACACCGAGTACGGCCTCGCGGCCTATGTCTCGGGCGCCGACCCGGAGAAGATCCGCGCCGTGGCCTCCAAGCTGCGCGCCGGCCAGGTCAACATCAACAGCGCCGCGCCGGACATGATGGCCCCCTTCGGCGGCTACAAGATGAGCGGCAATGGCAGGGAGTGGGGGGATCACGCCTTCGGCGAGTTCCTCGAAACCAAGGCCGTGCTGGGGTATTCGGCGCCAGTGGCGGCGGAGTAGGGCCCAAAGCTCTGATATGAATTGGGCCGCCGGGAGCAATCCCGGCGGCCTTTTTCTTGGGCGAGAGCATGCAGCATCAAACTCTCCCCCCGTGAAGCGGGGGGAGAGTTTGAGCACTGCGCCTCTCGACAGTAGCGGCCGCCGCGAACGAAGATGCGCCAACACCGCCCGCCAGAGGCGCACCCCCTTGAGGAAACCATGCTGACCAACGTCGCCGACATCCCGCGCCAGCAGGCCGCGATCCGCCCCGACGCCGTCGCCCTGTGGTTCGAAGGCCGCGAGATCACCTTCGCCCAGTGGAACGAAGCCTCCAACCGCTGCGCCCAGGCGCTGCTCGCCCAGGGCCTGAAACCCGGCGACCGGGTCGGCGTGCTGGCCAGGAACAACGATGATTTCTTCGCCCTCTGGCTGGGCTGCATCAAGGCGAGGGTCTGCCTGGCCCCGGTCAACTGGCGGCTCGCCCCGCCGGAGATCGCCTTCATCCTCAAGGACGCCGGCGTCAAACTGCTGGTCGTCGGCCAGGACATGGCCGGCGTCGTCGACATGATCGTCTCCGACGTCCCCAGCATAAAGGGCCTGGTGCAGTTCGAGCCCGGCCACCCCCGCTGGCCGGCCTTCCGCGACTGGATCGGCGGCCACTATCCGGACGATCCGAAGCTCACCCCCCGCGACGATGACGACGTCATCCAGCTCTACACCAGCGGCACCACCGGCCTGCCCAAGGGCGTGCAGCTGACGCAAGCCAACTACATCGCCCTGTTCGACACGGCGCTCACCGCCGGCTGGGCGAAGTACGACGCCGGCAAGACCAACCTCGTCCTCATGCCGCTGTTCCATGTGGCCGGCGTCAACTGCGGCCTGCTCGGCCTGCTGCAGGGCGTGCGCGAGATCATCCTGCGCGAGGTCAATCCCGCCGAGATCGTCCGGCTGATCCCCGGGCAGGGGGTGAACTACGCCTTCCTGGCCCCGACCATCATCAACATGCTGCTGCAGACCCCCGGCGTCGACGAGGCCGACTTCTCCCGCCTCGAACGCATCTTCTACGGCGCCTCGCCGATCTCCGAGGCTGTCCTGCGCAAGGCCCAGGCTGTGTTCGGCTGCGACTTCCACCAGCTCTACGGCCTGACCGAGACCATCGGCGGCGCCACCCATCTGTCGGCCGCCGACCACGCCCCCGAACGCGACAAGCTGCGCAGCTGCGGCCGGCCGTGGCCGGGCTTCGAGGTGCGGGTGAAGAAGCCCGACGGCAGCATCGGCGGCCCGCGCGATGTCGGCGAGGTGCAGATCCGCGCCAAGGGGGTGATGAAGGGCTACTGGAACCGCCCCGACGCCACCGCCGAGGCCGTCTGCGGCGAAGGCTGGTTCAGCTCCGGCGACGCCGGCTACTTCGACGAGGAGGGCTACCTCTACATCTACGACCGGGTGAAGGACATGATCGTCAGCGGCGGCGAGAACGTCTATCCGGCCGAGGTCGAGAACGCCCTGTTCAGCCACCCCGCCGTCGCCGACGCCGCCGTGGTCGGGGTGCCGGACGAGCGCTGGGGCGAGGCGGTCAAGGGGATCGTGGTCTTCAAGGCCGGAGCGACGGCGACGCCTGAGGAACTCATCGCCCACTGCCGCAGCCTGATCGCCGGCTACAAATGCCCCAAGTCCATCGACATCATCGACGTCCTGCCCCGTAACCCGTCGGGCAAGGTGCTGCGCCGCGAACTGCGGGCGCCGTTCTGGGAAGGGCGCGAGCGCATGGTGGGGTGAGCCTCACGGTGATCAGTCGGGTCGGCGAGCGCCGTGGCGAACCCCAAGGATCAGAACGCGCTCTGGCTCGATTCTGTAACGGATCAGGTAGGGCCGGACGAACACCAGTTCACGTCGTCCACGGGCGATGGCGCGGCCTCTCAGCGGGTTGCTCTCGAGCCGATCACCGGCCGCGAGAAGCCGCTCAGCCATCCTCTGCGCTGCCAGCGGACGATCGTGCGCGATCCATCGATAAATGGCCTCGACATCGGCCAGCGCCCGGTCCGTCCAGACTACTTGCGCCACGAAAAGGGCGTGGGCTCGGGGGAGCCGGCAACCAGGGACTTCAGCCAGTCACGCACCCTGGCGTGCGGCACAAGCCGGCCCTCACGGACGTCCGCCTCCGCAGCGGCCTCCGCCCTCTCCTCTTCGGAGAGCATGCGCTCCTGATCCTTCTCGGGAAGGTCCATGGCGTAAGCCTAGCATCGATCTGCCTGACCGCGAAGTCAGAGGGCTATGCTGACGGCGGGGAAGTCATGATCGCCTGCGGAAAACGAGGAAACATCCATGCCTGACTTCCGCATCATCGAGACCAACGGCATCAAGCTGCGCGCCGCCGTCCAGGGCTCCGGCCCTCTGGTGGTCATGGTCCATGGCTTCCCGGAGAGCTGGTACAGCTGGCGCCACCAGATGGGTCCGATCGCCGACGCCGGCTTCACGGCCTGCGCCATCGACGTGCGCGGCTACGGCGGCTCCGACAAGCCGACGGAGGTGGCCGACTATAGCCTCGAACAGATCACCACCGACGTCGCCGGCGTCATCGAGGCCCTGTCCGACGACGGCACGGGCGTGCTGATCGGCCATGACTGGGGCGCCCCCATCGTCTGGAACACGGCGCTCACCCGCCCCGACCGCGTCAGCGCCGTCGCCGGCCTGTCGGTGCCCTACACCGGCGTGCCGACCGCCAACTTCCTCGACATCGTCAAGGCGGTGTTCACCGACAACGGCCGCTTCTTCTACCAGGTCTATTTCCAGGACGTCGGCGTCGCCGAGGCCGAACTGGAGGCCGACCCCGCCGCCACCATCCGCCAGTTCTACTACGCCATCAGCGGCGACGCCCCCGACGGGACCTGGCCGGCCGACAAGCCGCATGGCGCCACCCTGCTCGACCGCCTGCCCGACCCCAAGCCCTTCCCGGCCTGGCTGACCGAGGCCGACATCGCCTACTACGACAGCGAGTTCAGGCAGTCGGGCTTCTTCGGACCGCTCAGCCGCTATCGCAACCACGGCGCCGACTTCGAGTGGCTGCAACAGTTCAAGGACCGCCAGATCGAGCAGCCATCGCTGTTCATCGGCGGCTCCCGCGACCTGGTGCTGAAGATGATCCCCGGCGTGAACCCGATCGACATCATGAAGCCCCACCTGCCGGGCCTGCGCGGCGCCACGGTCCTCGAAGGCTGCGGCCACTGGACCCAGCAGGAACAGCCCGAGGCGGTGACGAAGCTGCTGGTCGACTGGCTGAAGGGCCTCTGATCCGCTCTTGATTTTTACAATTGTACGCTCATGATGACCGCAACAGCGGGAGGTCATGCAATGGACGACGCGGCGAAACGGACCCTGGCGGTCCTGCTCAGCCTGGCGGCCACAGTCGGCGTCATCGCGGCGCTCGCTGTCCTGACCCCGCGCCAGGCCCAGGCTGGCGCGACCATGGCTGCCTTTGGGTCGGACAAGGCCCTGGCCGCCTTCCTCGACGAGCAGAAGCGGGCCGAAGAAGCGGTCTACGAGGACGAGAAGCTCGACTCGCAGATGGTCATGTCCGAGACCACCTCCGCCGCCGCCGGCCCGGCCGATGCCCCCGCCAGCCCGGCCAAGGTTTCCGGTAACGGCGAGGCCATGGCCGCCCCGCAGCAGCCGGCCGACAGGATCACCAACACCCAGGAAGCCGACATCGACGAGGGCGGCATCGTCAAGGCCAGGGGCGACCTCCTGATCATCCTGCGCCGCGGCCGGTTGTTCACCGTCTCGACGGCCGGCGGCGGCATGCGCCCGGTCAGCCGCATCGACGCCTTCCCGCCCGGCGCCGAACCGGACGCCTGGTACGACGAGATGCTGGTGGCCGGCGACCGGGTGGCCGTGGTCGGCTACAGCTACGCGCGCGGCGGAACCGAGATCAACCGCTTCCGCCTGTCGCCGGACGGGCGCCTGAGCTTCATCGACTCCCACGCCCTGCACTCGTCCGACTACTACTCCAGCCGCAACTACGCCTCCCGCCTGGTCGGCAACAAGTTGATCTTCTACTCGGCCATGTCGGCCGGCTCGCGCCAGGACCCGCTGGCCGCCCTGCCGGCCCTGCGCCAATGGACCCCCGGGGCCAAGCAGGGTGCGTTCCGCCGCATCGCCTCCGGCCGCCGTGTCTATGCCCCGCCGCAGGTGCGGGCCAACAAGGCCGCCGCCAGCATGGTCCACAGCATCACCACCTGCGACCTCGCCGCCGAGCGCTTCGACTGCCAGGCGACGGCCGTCCTGGGCCCGCCGGCCCGCACCTTCTATGTCGCCAGGGGCGGGGTCTATCTCTGGGTTCACGACCAGACCTGGTCGCGGCGCAAGGCCATCCCCGACATGCTCTATCGGATGCCGCTGGATGGCGGCGCGCCCACGGCCATCGAGGTCTCCGGCGCGCCCATCGACCAGTTCTCGTTCCGCGAGGCGGCCGAAGGCCGGCTGCTGCACGTCCTGGTCGCCCGCGATGGCGAGGGCGACGGCATGTGGAGCGCCGAGCGCGGTAAATCCCGGTCCGTCGCCCTGCTGACCCTGCCCCTGGACCAGCTCGACGATGGCCACGCCATCGCCGGGCCGCGGCTCTATCGCACCCTGGATAGCCCCGGTCAGGGCTGGGCCCTGCACAACCGCTTCGTTGGTGATCATCTGCTCTACGGCATGGGCGCCGACTGGGAGGAGCGCGACGGTGACAACGGCCTGCTGCTGGTCGCCCCGCTCGATGGCGGACCGGTGGTCAGGGTGACCCTGCCGCACAGCGTCGATCGTATCGAACTCATGGGTCCCGACGCCGTCGTGGTCGGCAGCGGATCCGACGCCGTCTGGTTCTCGACCATCCTGCTGCGCGGCCGCGCCCAGGCTGGCGACCGCTACCGACTCGGCGGAGCCGCCGAAGCCGAGAGCCGCAGCCACGGTTTCTTCTACCGCCCCGACAACGCCGACGGCACGCAGGGCGTGCTGGGCCTGCCCGTCAGCCGGGCCGCCCGCCCGGCCTACTACCAGCTGTTCGAGAGCTCGGCCGCCATGCTGTTCCTGCGCCGGGCCGAGGACCGTTTCCAGCCGCTGGGCCAGCTGGCCGCCAGCGACGAGGGCATCGCCGACGACGGCTGCCTGGCCAGCTGCGTCGACTGGTACGGCAACGCCCGGCCCATCTTCCTGCGGGGTCGGGTGTTCGCCCTCCTGGGCTACGAGCTGGTCGAGGGCGATGTTCGCGGGCCGGCGATCCGCGAGGTCGGCCGCATCAGCTTCGCGCCGCCCCCGGTGACCGTGCCGCGTCCCTGAACGGCCGTTTGACTCCCCCAAGGGCAGGCATAGTCTTCAAGGCGCCAACGATAACAAACGCCTTGAGGAAACCGCCCATGACCCCCGCCGATGGCGCGGCGGCTCCGGCCGTCCTGTCGCAAACGCCGTTTGCCGACCTGCCGATGAAGGGCCCCGACGTCTCGGTCGAGCGTCGCCCGGACGGCTCTATCCTCATCCGTTCGAACCATGCGCCGGGCGAAGGCCCGCGCTCCATCGCCCACCTCCTCAAGGAGAAGGCGGAGAAGCATCCTGACCGCCCCTGGATGAAGCAGCGCGAGCCCGGCCACGGGCCCTGGCGCACGCTGACCTACGGCGAGGCCCTGCGAAAGGCCGAGGGCATCGCCCAGTGGTTGCTGGACCGGGGCCTGACCGCCGACGACTCGGTGATGGTGCTGTCCTCCAACAGCCTCGAGCACGCCCTGATCAAGGTCGGCTGCTACACGGCGGGCATCCCGGTCTCGCCGATCAGCCCGGCCTACAGCCTGATCTCCACCGACCACGCCAAGCTCAAGCATTGTGTGGAGGTTGTGAAGCCCAAGGTCATCTTCGCCCAGTCCGGCGAGATGTACGCCCGCGCCTTTGAAACCCTCAAAGGCCTCGGCCTGACCTTCGTCACCGCCGACGGAACCGGGGAGGGCGCCATTCCGTTGTCGGCCCTGACCGACACCCCGGCCGGCCCCGCCGTTGACGCCGCACGCGAGACCCTGAACCACGACACGGTCGCCAAATACCTGTTCACCTCCGGCTCGACCGGCATGCCCAAGGCGGCGCCCCAGACCTTCGGCATGATGGCCGGGGTCATCGCCGGCCAGGACGGCCTGCGCAGCGAGGAGCCCGATCCCGACCAGGTCTCCGAGAGCCTGGAGTGGATGCCCTGGAGCCACATCAGCGCCGGCAACATCAGCTTCAACGGCGTTCTCTGGGCCGCCGGCACCGTCTATCTCGATGAGGGCAAGCCGCTACCCGGCATGTTCGAGACGACGATCAAGAACCTGTACGAAGTTTCCCCGGTCGTCTTCGGCTCGGCCCCCATCGCGTTCGGCATGCTGGCCGACGCCATGGAGAAGGACCCGGTGCTGCGCAAATCCTTCTTCAAGAACATGCGCTACATGGGCTACGGCGGCGCGACGCTGAGCAATGACGTCAACGAGCGGCTGCAGGCCCTGGCCATCGCCGAGACCGGCAAGCGCATGCCGCTGACCACCATGTACGGCGCCACCGAGACCCAAGGCATCACCGTCACCCACTGGGCCACCGAGACGGTCGGTCTGGTCGGTCTGCCGCTGCCCGGCATCACGCTGAAGCTGGTGCCCAACGGTTCCAAGCTGGAGGTGCGGGTCAAGGGCCCGACGGTGACCCGCGGCTACCTCGGCGATCCCGAGAAGACCGCCGCCGCCTTCGACGAGGAAGGCTTCTACAAGCTGGGCGACGCCGCCAGGTTCATCGACGACAACGACCCGGCCCAGGGCCTGATGTTCGACGGCCGCGTCACCGAGGACTTCAAGCTCGACAGCGGCACCTGGGTGTCGGTCGGCACCCTGCGGCCCGAGATCGTCGCCGCCTGCAGCCCCTGGATCCTCGACGCGGTGATCGCCGGCCAGGACAAGCCCTTCATCGGCGCCCTGGTCTGGCCCTCGATGGCCGGCATGCAGGCGCTGATGGCCGACGAAGGGCCGGGCACGCCGATTGAGAAACTGACGGCCATCCTCACCGACAAGCTCAAGGCCTTCAACGCCACAGCCGGCGGCCTCTCGCGCCGGATCGGCCGCTTCACCATCATGACTGAGCCGCCGTCGATCGACGCCGGCGAAATCACCGACAAGGGCTATGTGAACCAGCGCGCCACGCTGGACCGCCGCGCCGCCCTGGTCGCCTCCCTCTATGGCGACGGCTCCACGCCGGGCGTCGTTTCCCTCTAAGGACAGACCATGAGCCTAGACCCCCACTTCCGCGCCATGCTCGACGCCGCCGCCGCCATCGAGATGCCGCCGCTCAGCGCCCTGCCGCCCGAGATGATCCGCATGGGCTACGTCGCCCAGCGCGCCGGCCTCGACGCCGGGGCGCCCAGGGACCTGGCCGTCAGCGACATCCAGGTCGATGGCGGCGCCGGTCCCCTCAAAGCCCGGCTCTATGTCCCCAAGGAGGCCCCGGCCATCACCGGCGCCCTGGTCTATTTCCACGGGGGCGGTTTCGTGATCGGCGACCTGGAGACCCATGACGACTTCATGCGCCGGCTCTGCGCGGCCTCCGGCCTCCGCGTGCTGGCGGTCGACTACCGCCTGGCGCCGGAGCATCCCTTCCCGGCCGCCCATGACGACGCCCTGGCGGCGACGAAATGGACCTTCGACCATGCCGCGCAGATCGGCGTCGATCCGGCCCGCATCGCTGTCGGCGGCTGCAGCGCCGGCGGCAACCTCGCCGCCTGCATGGCCCTCGAACTGCGGGGCGACGCCAAATACCGGCTGGCCTTCCAGCTGCTGCTCTACCCGGCCACGGCCATGGAGCAGGACACCCAGAGCCGCAAGGACCTGGCCGCCGGCTACGTCCTGACCGCCGAGGTGATGACCTGGTTCGCCGGCCACTTCGCCGCCATCGGCCACCCCGACGCCGGCCGCGCCGAACCGGCCCATGTCGAGGATCTGTCCGGCCTGCCGCCGGCCCTCACCATCACCGCCGGCTTCGACCCCCTGAAGGACGAGGGCAAGGCCTACGCCGGGCGCATGGCGGCGGCCGGGGTGAAGTCCGAGCACATCGAGTACCCGTCCTTCGTCCACGACTTCTTCATCATGGCCAGCGTCTCTCCGCCGGTGATCGACGCCATCGAGGACACCGCCGCCAAGCTGAAGGCGGCGTTGAGCTAAAGCGCACCCAAAACAAGAGCTGTCATCCTCCGGCCGGGCGAAGCCCGGACCGGGGGACACAACTCTCCGCGTGAAAACCGCCGAAAGTCTTTCCAAAGCCAGCTTGGGCCCCCGGTCCGCTACGCGGCCGGAGGATGACAGGTTTGGGAGCGGACCCTCCAACATGACGCCCAATTCACAAATCCCCGCTTGACGACAGTGTACTCTAAAATGCAAAGTACATTGCAGATGGCGGGACAATCCCGCCCACGGGAGCAGACCATGACCTTCAAGACCCTGTTGATCGCCGGCGCCCTCAGCGCCCTGTCCACCACCGCCGCCTTCGCTGGCGACGTCGCCGTCACCCTGACCGGCGTCAAGGCCGAGGGCGGCACGATGCTGGTCTCGCTGCAGAGCAAGGACCAGTTCATGAAGCCGGTCGGCGCCAAGGGCGCCATGGGCCCGGCCACGGCCGGCACGATGCAGCTGACCGTCGAGGATGTGCCTCCCGGCGACTACGCCGTCATGGTCATGCACGACGCCGACTCAAATTGGACGATGACCATGAAGGACGGCAAGCCGGCCGAGGGCTGGGGCCATTCCGGCGCGGCGGGCAGCCAGACCTTCGATGCTGTCAAGATCACCGTGCCCGAGGCCGGGGCCTCGGTCACCGTTCCCCTCAGCTATCCGCAGTAAGCATCGGGAGCGCGGGGCGATGAAACGGGCACCATGGACGGCCATTGCCGTGGCGGCGGGACTGGCGATGGTTGGTCCCGCGACCGCAAAAGGTGAGGAAACCCTGCGCTTCACCGGCGCGATGTGGTGGACGCCGGACGGCTTCGTCCCCGGCGACCACTATGTGCGCGGCGGCGTCTTCGTGAAGCCGACCCCGCGCGCCCGGACGGTGGACCTGAACGGCGCCTTCGTCGTTCCGCCCTTCGGAGAGGCGCACAACCACAACATCGACGCGCCGCAGCTGGCGAAGATGGTCAGCGACCAGTACCTCGCCAACGGCGTCTTCTATGTGAAGAACCCCAACAGCCGCGCCGCCTACACCGCAGAGACCCGCGCCCTGCTGAACCGCCAGGATACGGTGGACGCCAAATTCTCGATGGGCGGTCTGACCGCAGAGGGCGGACACCCCATCCGTCTCTACGGCTTCCTGTCCCGCTTCTCCGGCAAGGAGCAGCCGGGCGAGGCCTTCGAGGGCGACGCTTTCCACACCATTCGGACCGTCGCCGACATCGAGCCGGCCTTGGACAGGCTCCAGGCCCAGGGCTCGGAGTTCATCAAGACCTACCTGCTGCATTCTGAATTCTACGAAGAGCGCAAGGCCGACAAGGCCCACTACGGCGTGCGCGGGCTGGACCCCAAGCTCTATCCGCTGATCATCAAGGCCGCCCACCGGCGCGGGCTGAAGGTCAGCGTCCATATCGAAACCGCCGCCGACTTCCGTCTGGCCGTCGCCAGTGGCGTCGACGAGATCAATCACCTGCCGGGCTACATGTGGGAGACGGGCGAGACCGCCTCCGCCTACAGCCTGACCGCCACCGACGCCCGCGAGGCGGCCCGGCGCGGGGTGGTGGTGGTGACCACCACGGTCATCACCGAGAATCTCAACATGCCCCGCGCCCGCAAGGCCCCGATCAAGGCCGTGCAGGTCGCCAACCTGCGCCTCCTGAAGGCGGCCGGCGTCAGCCTGGCCATCGGCTCGGACAACTACATGCAGACCTCGCGATCCGAGATCGACAACCTCGCCGCCATGAAGGTGTTCGACACCCCGACCCTGCTGCGGCTGTGGATCGAGACTCCGAAGGTGTCGATCTTCCCGGGCCGTCGGCTGTCCTGCCTGACCGTCGGCTGCGAGGCCGACTTCCTGGCCCTGGCCGCCGATCCGAACAAGGACCTGGCCGCCACCAGGGCCATCACCGCCGCCTGGAAAGACGGCCGCCCCCTGACCCTGGTTCCCGCGCAGGGAACCGTGATGCCCGGGGCCCCGACCGGCGGCGGTCACATCGACTAGACGGCAGGGGGATCAGAACCCCCTGGCCACACCCTCACGGCGGGGATCGGCGCCGCCCTCCAGGCGGCCGCCCTCGCGGACGATGATGCCCTGCACGCCGCTGTCTTCGCCGCCGATGGCCTGGATCTTGAGGCCCCGCTCGGCCATGCCGGCGACCACCCCGGGGGCGAAGCGCTCGGCCTCGCCACTGACGTTGCCGCCCCTGGCGATGAGGTTGGGCAGGTCGATGGCCTGCTGCATGGTCAGGTTCCAGTCGAGCACCCCGACCAGGGTCTTGAGATTGTAGGACAGGATGGCGCTGCCGCCCGGGCTGCCCACGGCGGCGACGAAGCGGCCCTGTTTGTCGAGGATGATGACCGGCGACATCGAGGAGCGCGGCCGCTTGCCGGGGGCCACGGCGTTGGCGGCCGGGGCGCCGTCCGCATCGTTGGGGGCGAAGTTGAAGTCGGTCAGCTGATTGTTGAGGAAGAAACCGCCGACCATCCGGCCTGAGCCATAGATGCTCTCGACCGTCGTGGTCATCGAGACGACATCGCCCCTGGCATCGACGATGACGATATGGCTGGTGCCGCCCGGCTCCAGCGTCCTGTCCGGTCCGCGGGCCTTGGCGCCGGGCGGGATCCCCGCCGTCGGCGGCGGTCCGAAGCGGTCGGTGATCTGTTTGGCCCGCTCCGCCACATAGCCGTCGCTGAGCAGGCCCTTGACCGGCACCGAGACGAAATCCTCGTCGCCGACATAGCGGTCGCGGTCGGCGTACATCAGCCGCTCGGCCTGGGCGATCTGCAGCCAGGCGACCGGATCGGTCGGGGCCCGGCTGGCGATGTCTGTCTGCTCCAGGATCTTCAGCGCCTGCAGCAGGACCACGCCGCTGGAGGCGGGCGGGGCGGTGCAGACCTGATAGACGCGGTAGGTCGAGCACAGCGCCTTCTTCTTCAGCGGCCTGTAGCCGGCCAGGTCCCTGGCGGTCAGGGATCCCGGCATCGGCTCCGCGGCCACCCGGGCGACGATCGCCTCGCCCAGCGGGCCCTTCAGCAGGCCATCGGCGCCGCCCACCGCGATCAGGCGCAGGCTCTCGGCGTAGGCCGGGTTCTTCAGGGTGTCGCCGACGCCATAACGCTTGCCGTCCGGCCTGGTGAAATAGGCCGTGGCGTCGGGCGTCTTCGACTGCGGATAGATCGAGGTGATGAAGCCGGCCATGCGCGGGCTGACCTTGAAGCCGTCGGTGGCCAGTCGCTCGGCGTCGCCGAACAGGCTGTTCCAGGGAAGGCGGCCGTGTTCCTTCTGGGCGTATTGCAGCATGGCGACGGCGCCGGGCACGCCGGTCGATCGCCCGCTCAGCACCGCCTGGATGAAGCTCATCGGCCGACCGTCGGGGCCCAGAAACATCTTCGCATCGGCGCCGGCTGGCGCGGTCTCGCGGCCGTCGTAGGTGGTGACCGCCTTGGTCTCGGCGTCGTAGTGGACCAGGAAGGCCCCGCCGCCCAGGCCGCTCGACTGCGGCTCGACCAGCCCCAGCACCGCCTGCACCGTCACCGCCGCATCGACGGCGCTGCCGCCGCGCCTGAGCACATTGAGGCCCGCCTCGACCGCCAGCGGATTGGCGGCGGCGACCATCACGGGGCCGTTCGCGGCAACCGGCTCGGCTTTGGCCGCGAAGGTCGAACAGCCCGGAAGCAACAGGGACAGGGCCGTGACGGCGACGATCAACGAGCGCATGACTTCTCCAGCAACGGGTCACACCATAACGCCGCCGCGATGGACAACAACGGTCCGGCGGGCGATTAAACCGCTCCAGCTTCCGGAGTTCCGATGCCCGCTCGTCCCGGCCCCCGCAACAGCCTGACCGACGTGCCCGGCCTCAAGGTCGGCCAGGCCCATGACGAGCGGGCCCGCACCGGCGTCACCGTCATCCTGCCCGACGAGCGCGTCGTCTGCGCCGTCGATGTGCGCGGCGGCGGTCCCGGCACGCGGGAGACCGACGCCCTGGCCCCGGAGAACCTGATCGGGGCCATGGTCGATGCCGTCGTCCTCTCCGGCGGCTCGATGTACGGCCTGGCCGCCGGCGACGGGGTGGCCGCCTGGCTGGGCGCCAACGGCCGCGGCTATCCGGTCTCGCAGAACCCGCAGGTCCCCCGCGCCCCCATCGTCCCGGCCGCCATCCTCTTCGATATGGCCAACGGCGGCGACAAGGCCTGGGGCCTCGAGCCGCCCTACCGCCGCCTCGGCATCGAGGCGGTGCAGGCGGCGGGCCTCGACATCGCGCTCGGCACGGCCGGCTGCGCCTATGGCGCCAAGGCCGGCGGCTGGAAGGGCGGCACGGGCAGCGCCAGCATCGTCACCGATGACGGCCTGATTGTCGGCGCCATCGCCGGGGTCAATTCCTTCGGCTCGGTCACGGCCGGCGACGACCGCACCTTCTGGGCGGCCCCCTTCGAACTGGACGGCGAGTTCGGCGGCCTGGGCTCGGCCGGCCTGTCCTCCGCGCCCGATCACTGGAACCTGTCAAAAGCCAACCCGGGCCTGCGCCAGAACACGACCATCGCCGTCATCGCCACCAACGTGACCCTGTCGCCATCAGACGCCAAACGCGTCGCCATCATGGCCCAGGACGGCCTGGCCCGCGCCATCCGCCCCGCCCACGCCCCCTTCGATGGCGACATCGTCTTCGCCCTCTCGACCGCCCGGCGCCCCCTGGACGAGCCCTCGCCGATGGCTGTCGCCCGCATCGGCGCCCTGGCCGCAGACGTTCTCAGCCGGGCCATCGCCCGCGGAGTCTACGAAGCGACCAGTTGGCCCGGCAGCGACATTCCGACCTGGAAAAATGGCCTGTGAAAAAAGCGCGCTGACCCGCTTGCCTTTCCAATCTCCCGCGACTAGGTTCCGCGCCCTCGCTGGACCCCTAGACGGGCCCAGCGAAGTGCGCGCCCGTAGCTCAGCTGGATAGAGCATCAGACTACGAATCTGAGGGTCGGACGTTCGAATCGTTCCGGGCGCGCCATTTTCTTCTTAGAAAATAAGGACTTGTGAGATGTGGCGGTGCTAGCGCCGCCTAGCTTGCTCACTGAGCACCGAATAGGCACTGGCCGTCCTCATCCGGTAGCGCCGTGGTTTCCATAACAGAATGGTTCCGACACCCGGACAGGCTAAACCGGGCTGCTTTTTAGGGGCTGCCAATTCGTGCGAAACCCGCCATTCTCCAACAGCCGAACTCGCGTCGTTGCGCGAGCGCAGGGGACGCGTTCGCATCCCTCCGAATTTTATTAGCCTCCACCAGGGTTCGACCA
The DNA here is from genome assembly GCF_027912495.1 of Caulobacter sp. NIBR1757. Lineage (GTDB taxonomy): Bacteria > Pseudomonadota > Alphaproteobacteria > Caulobacterales > Caulobacteraceae > Caulobacter. Next base: position 416,049 of record NZ_CP115463.1, read on the forward strand.
TGTACCGAGACAGTACCAACACTCTCCCGTCTTCTGGTGTGAACGAATCGGCAACCAATCGGTCGGCCGTAGGTGTTCGCGTAGCGTCGATGTTTGCCGGTATCGGCGGGTTTGACCGCGGCTTCGAGCTTGCCGGAGCCAAAGTGGTTTTCCAGTGTGAAAGCGACGCTTTCTGCCGCGCCGTGCTTCTGAAGCATTGGCCAAAAGCCATGATCCAAAACGACATCCGGACGCTCAAGCCTGACGAAATACCCGACACTGATGTCTGGACTGCGGGCTTCCCTTGCCAAGATGTGTCCCTCGCCCGGGGAAATCACGGCCGTAACGGCCTCACCGGAAGCCACACAAGCCTGTTCTTCCAGCTTGCTAAGCTGGTTGCAGAAAAAAGGCCCCGCGTATTACTGCTTGAGAATGTGGTCGGACTTCTAAACTCTCACAAAGGGCAAGATTTCGCGATCATCCTGCGGGAGCTCACCCAGATGGGCTACGCGGTAAGCTGGCGTGTCATGAACGCGAGGTACTTTGGCGCACCTCAGTCCCGGGCGCGGGTATTTATATGTGCTTGGCTAAATGATCCGGGCAAAGCCGTTTCGGCACTCTATGAGGAAGTGGCGGGAGAAAAGCCTAGCACTGAGCGAACCGCCTTTGTCACTCCGACCGTACACAAGGCGACCGGCGCCATAGTCCCCAAAATCGCCTATTGCGTCGCGGCCACGTCAGGACGGCACACCGGCAACGACTGGAGCCGTTCCTACATCTCCTACGCCGACGGCGTCCGACGCCCCACCGCCACCGAAAGCGAGCGATTGCAGGGCTTTCCTGCAGACTGGAGCGTCCCTGGTACAACAGCAACGGCGTCCGCTCGGGGGTGGGACTCTGAACGCTATCGCGCTGTGGGCAACGCCGTCGCTATCCCCGTTGTCCGATGGATCGCCGAACGGATCATGCGCGGAATGACCGACCGCATCAAAAGCCCGAAGGATGGCCTTCGTGCCTTAGCGGTCACGCTGGCTCCGGATTTGGCGAGGCACACTGCAGAGTTCAGCTTCTCCGACATTGAGCAATCATTGCTGAGGGGTGACTTTGTTTATCGCTGGAAGACCGGTGGCTGCGCCTGGAAAGACCAGATCTTAGAGGGCGGGGCGTCCCCCGCCCCCGCAAAGATTATCGAGACGCAGTTTGTCGATGTGCTTGATCCAGAAGTGCCAGATGAACGGTACTTCCTGACGCCCAACGCTGCCGTGGGCATTCTCCGCCGCGCTGACGTTGTTGGCCGCAATCTCTTTCCACCAATGCGTAAGGCTCTGGAGAATCTGCTGAATGTAAGTAAGGGTTGCAAGGACGGTCCGGTCTCGGACATCGGAGACAACCTTGATCAGCCCAGCCTTCGTCCGTCTAGGACCCAGCAGCGCGGAAAAATCCGCGAAGCTAGCGGCCGCTCCAAGCGGAGATTACGAGCCTAACATTGTCCTCGAATGCGGCCAGGTCCCCACCGATTTTAGGCCCGGATCGCCCGTGTGGCTTTGGCTCGGAAGTGACAACAATAAGGGCCAAGCGACTGCGTGGACCCAAGGAATACGGGCTATTGGCAGCTGTAAGGCGAAAACATCGCTCGGGGCGGGAAGATACAAGGTTACCCTGACGAACCTATTTCTGCTGCCGAGAACGATTGAAAAAGCTGAACTGCTGCAAGCCTCGCCAGAGACCTACGCGCGGTCACTGTCAGAGGCAGCTATCGTCGGGCTGAACAACTATTCATCCCAGGTCGTGCAGCTCCTCACCGCTGAGGAGTTCGCGGCCATCGGCGCTGTAATTGGGCGGCTGTTGCCGGAGATTCGCGAGCGGCTCTTTCAGGTCGTCACTGGAGCCGAAGCCGTCGATATTATTCCCCGAAGCGCATCAGGTGGTGAAGCTCACCCCGAACCAAAACAAGAGAACGGCGGCGAGTCTGGCCCGTTTGCTTCCGAGCTTTCGGATGACGACCCGGTGTACCGGAGCGTCGTTCAGGCGATCGTTGATGACGCTATGGGCGGCGCGCTCCTCATCGGCGTGCCTGGCACTGGGAAATCTTGGTATGCGAGGCAAATTGCCAAGAAGCTTACCAACGGTGACCATCACCGTATTCGAGAGGTCCAGTTCCATCCCTCTTACCAATACGAAGACTTCGTAGAGGGCTACGTTCCCGATCCTAAGGAAGGCTTCAGGTTGGCCGACAAACACCTTCTCGAGATGGTGGAGGTCGCTCGAACGACTGGGAAGCCGACAGTTCTCATTGTGGACGAATTCAGCCGTACCGATCCAGCCCGTGTTCTCGGGGAGACGATGACGTATATGGAGGGCTCTCTCCGAGGTGTAGAATTCTATCTGCCCTCAGGCCGGAAAGCCGAAATTCCAGCAAATCTCTATTTCCTAGCGACCATGAATCCGGACGACCGTTCCGTCGATGAAATCGACGATGCGATGGACAGACGCTGGGCCAAGATCGGATTGGAACCGAGCATTGAGAAGGTGGCTGAGTTTTTGGCCGCCAATGGTGCGCCCAACGAAGTCCGGGGTGCCGCTGTTGAGTTTTTCGCCGCGTTGCAAAGCCATCTAAACGTCGGCCACGCCTTTTTTCGATCCGTCTCGAACAGGGAGTCCCTTGCTCGACTCTGGGAGACCCAGATTCAGTTCATGGCTCGAAAGAAGTTCCGCTTTGATGCCGAGGGATTGCAGGAAGTTAGGGATCTTTGGGAGGTGTGCTTGGCTTCATCTGCGGCGGCTGAGGAGTCTGCGGATGTCGCGGAGGAGCCGCCCGGCGAGCCTGAGGCTGCTTGACTGTGGCGAGCGCCATTACGGAGCCGCGGAAGGTTCTCTCGGTGGAGTCGCGAGGCTCATTGGACCTGCCGCTAAGCGCGTTGATCCGAGATGGACGTCTAGAACTGTACCCTCATGTGGAGGCCAAGGGGCTTGTCTTTGTTCAGTTCCGAAAAGGGCGCGTACTTCTAACCGCGGGCAAGTACGTTGGCCTGATCCCGATCACGCCTTGGCTCTCTGTGGAAGTGAAGCCAAAACTGCCCGTAAAGAACATCGCTCAGATACTGGACGGGGCGAGGGCATCTTTGGGAAAGCTGCCCAATGCTGATCGACTGTACGATGCTGATGGGGCGAAGTCCCCTAGTGTATTCGAGTTTCTAATGAGCAACCTTGCCGACTCTCTTGAAGAAGTCCGCGTGGCAGGTCTTCAAAAAGAGTACTTGAGTCATTCAGATCTGGTCTCGCACCCTCGCGGACGGATTCAGGTAGCCAAAACTGTCCAGCGGTGCTGGGCGAAAGGAATCCGCCACAAGGTTCAGGCGCAACGATTTGAGCAAACTTCCGATACCAGCCCGAACCGTGTTCTCAAATCCGCTATCGAGTACGGGCTTCGTGGTCTCCAGAGGAGTGCGGGAAGCAGAGACGTTATTACGAAGGCAAACGAAAGATATTTGGAATTTCCAGATCAGATAAAGCCATACTCCGCTAGAGATTACTCTGCCGTAGTCTCGATCGTAAGGGGTAAAAACCTGCCGGGCCGGCTATCATATTACTACCGTGCTCTAGAGATTGCGCTTATGATACTCTCTGGAAAAACCGTATCTCTCGACGAAATCGGCTCTGAGCTTCTGACCGATACTTTCATCATAGATTTCGAGGCGGTCTTCGAAGACTATCTGCGTCGGCGATTGGATGCGCGATCAGCAAGTCATATAGCTGTGCGGGATGGCAACAAGGAGGGCAAGCGGCCCCTATACGATACGAAACAGGATCCGCCGGCTCAGCCAGACATCGTTATTGTGGATAAGCGGACTAATGAAGTCGTTATCGCCGAGGTAAAGTACAAAGAAAAACCCGATCGACCGGACATAAATCAAGCCGTCACTTATGCGGCTGTCTATCGCTGCAGAAGTGTAGTTCTCGTTCACCAATCGAAGCGCGGTCAGGTATCAGGTATAAAGCTGCTCGGGGTAATTGATCGGGTAAGCGTATATTCCTACGGGTTTGATTTGGCCAACGCATCACTTGACGCGGAAGAGATCAAGTTTGGCGAGTCATTGTTCGGCCTGCTGGACCAGCCAGTTGTGGAAGCTTTCGCCGAAACGGCCTGACTCAACTCGGGCCCCCGCACCTGGATCAACGTTTTCACCGAGGAGGCTACAATCGTATGGCGGATCACGAGAAAATTTTGGCCTTCATCGCGAAATCAGAAAGCCCCTCGGACCTAAAGCGTTTGATCAACAACGCTGAGGCACAGGGGCAACCAGAGATAACCTCGGCCGCATTCCGGCGGCTTGTCTCACTCGTGCCTGGAGAAATGCCGGGGACGCTAGAGCATGACTTCTGGAGCTCTATCCAGGCGTTTGAACAGATCAAGTCCGCCGCCGCCGGCAAAACGATAAAACTTGGCTACACGCGCCGCATGGTCAGAGACAAGGGCATCAAGGCTACTCTTACCAACTGGGCGCTGAGCACCAAGAAAACGGAGGGTTTCGATACCCTGATCGAGCTGGGCATGCCCGAGCTAACGGGCGAGGCAGTGGTTCTCCGTCATCGAGGTGATTTCCCAGTCGACGTGATTGAAGCGGCAACAAAGCGCCTGGTCGAGGCCGAAGTGGATATCAATTCTGTTCTTGCCGGATAGAGCACGAAGAGTTGGCAGTGGTACCTGACCAGCGCCTCGGACGGACGAGCCGGAATCGAACCCTAGTCGGTTATCAGGAGGGTGGCCGGGTGGACGCCCAGCGCGGTCGCCAACCGCCCGAGAACGGCAATCGAGGGATTCCGCCGACCGCGCTCGATGCCACCCAAGTAGGTCAGGTCGACGGCGGTTTCCATGGCGAGCTGCTCTTGCGTGAGCCCTCGCTCCTTCCGCAGACGGCGAACGTTCGCTCCGACAATTTTTCCCCAATCCATTTGCAGGATGGGCCAGTCGCGACACTGTAGCGTCTAGGGACTATAAGCCCGATTTCGGTGCCACTGGATCGCACGGGGGAAGCTATGAGACTTTCGAGGGGCCTATCGGTCCTGACGGCTTCGGCCGCGTTGGTTTGGGCTACAGGGCCGTCGGCGGCTGACCCGGACTACCTCGCGCAAGGCGAACAGTTTGCCCTGGTCGCCCGTGTGGTCACCTCGATGAAGTCCTGCGAGCGTTTTGGCTATCGGATGGGCGTCAGTTCGCCGGACGAGCTCCAAGACAAGCTGCTCAACCCGATAATCGCACAAGCCGTAAGAGAGGGCGTGGATGTCGCTACGGCCGAGACACTCGTGGCGGCTGCGATCCGCGAGGAACGCGAACGCCAAAACTACCTGAGTCAGCATGGTTCAGATGGGACGGAGACGTTGGCCGAGCTTGAAGCGTCTGTGGTGACCATGATGGACTATTGGGCCGACCGGTGCAGGTCGCTAGCTGATGATCCGTTCGCAGGTCGTTTCGTGATCCATACGACGGCAGCGAACGAGGCCGCCGCAAAGGCACGCATCATCGAAACGACCCTTGCTCAGGTCAGAGCGGCCGCTGCTGAACGCTAGATTGATTAGGTCGGCCATTGGTCGTCTTCCGGCCAATGGTCGTGGCGTAGCCACCGGCACTCCAACGGACCGTAGAACCTGACTGCTACGTTCTCCGGCCTGTAACCGTGAGCCCGAAGGTCGGCCATGGCCTCCTTTTCAATCTCGGCGGTGAACTGGTCCGGGTCACCCCCCATCAGGACGAACAGTTCGAGCGGCGTCGTGATCTCCATCCCGGCTAACGCCTGGCGGGTCGCCGCGTGCCGACCCCGCCAGGTCAAATAGACGTCCACCGTCACTCCCCGAGAAGGCGGTCGCCGCCGCGCGTGAGGAGAGGCCAAACCGTTTGCGTCCTGGCGCCAACGGGGAAATGGCCTTCAATGACGAAGGGCGGCACGGTCGCGCTGATATCCACGGCCGCGAAGTCTGCGAAGGCTCCGGGCTGACCGATCAGCGCTTCAGCGGCAGCTCGGGCAACGGCGACATTGGCGCCCTGGGCGACCGCGACGTTGCGGCCATCGGCTCGTCGCTTGTGCCCTTGGTCGGCGAAGAAGACGAAGGTTGTCATGGTCAGTTCTCCGGTTGCGTGATTTCAGGTTGCTCCAGGGCCGTTCCGATCGCTTCTTCGGCCCTTCTCATCATTGCGATGTTGAGGGCGCGGTGCTCGTTCTTGCGACCGGTCTCGAAGGCGCTGTCATCGGCCAGCGCCTCTTCGGCAAGCCGTTCGATCTCCATCAGGGACCGCGTGACGGTTCGGAATTCCTCGCCGAGCAAGACGTCGGCCAGTTCCTGCGGAGAGAAGGACCGCTTTTCCGACGGCAGCTCGTAGATGCGCGAACACAAGGCCGCAGCCAGTTCCATGTCCCGTGTGGCGGCGGCGAGGTCAGCCAAGGCTTCGAGCTCCGCGGGCCCAGAAGCGGATATCTGCTGAAGGACGCGGCTCCGGCGCTCCGATCCGAGGCTGTAGCGGGCGAGCATCTGGGTGGGGGAGCGGTAGTGTGCCGGAACCGCCGCCGCGTTGGCGGCGAACAGGCTTCCCTTCCGCACGTGATTCACCCGGGTGTCAGCGGTCCCACGGCGGAGTTCTCCGAGAAACCCGGAGGCCGCGCGGCTCACGAGGGAAGATTGCTGAGAAGCGGGGAGGTCGGCCAGCGAACTGCGGATGTCCGCGCGGCGCCGTTCGACCTTCCCCTCAAGTTCATCGAGCAGGCGCCGTTGCGTCTGCCGGTTATTTCGAGCCTGTCGGAGGCTCTCAGCGACGTCCATCACGGACGCCCACCGAGTTCCGAGGGTCGCTTTTCTTGTTACCATGCCTGTTCCTCTGCCAGCTTTGCATCACGCGCAGCCTGAGGATCGGCACCGACGCGGCGTCAGCCGCAGATCGTCCCCGCCAGCGCGGTGGCCCGTCCAAGTGACGCGCCGCATCTGTCTGTTTTGCAGCAAGGCGACGGTCACGAAGACCATTGCTCGGGATCGGCCATCGCCGACCCCGAGCCTCAGCCGCTACGCCGCGCGGCGTTCCTCGCTGCACGAGGAGAGGAATTTCCTCGACCAGTTGATCACGTACTGACGGGGGAGGGACTGCGCCACCACATCCAAAACGCGGTGCCCACCGAACACCGAGTGAGCCATCCGCAGGGCAGCGTGCAAGACAGCCCCGGCCTCCACCTCCTGCGGCTGCAGGCCGACCACGCTGCGGTTCATAGCCATGTAGTCCTCGTGCGAGACCGACACGGCGTGCTTCTTCGTGCGCTTACGCTTTTCCATCTGTTGCCCTTTCAATGTGGGGCGGAAGCCCCGGCAACAGCCCTTCTAAGCACGTCAAGGGGAGCGGCTATCATTACTTCACGGGTTCGCCAGCATCAGAAGTCTCGCTGGTTCATCCCCGGCCTGCTCCAGATGACCCCATAGCGCAGGGCATCTGCGGCATGGTCCGGCGCATCGCTGTCCAGGTCCTCAGGGTCCCGCGGGTCGCGGGGAAGGGTCGGGAGCGTGTCCCAAGCATAACGACACGCGCGGGACAGGTAGAGCCCAGGCAGGTCCGGCTTGCCAGCCTGCGACAGCAGCGTCCTCATCCTCTGCCACCCCGCCTTTCGGGCGCCTTTCCCGGCCGGGGTCAGGTGCACGCCGGAACGCGAGAACTCGTCGGCGATGGTCGCGGCGGCATGTCCGCGGGCCCGCGCGAAGATCGAGTCATCGGCCGCACCAGCCGGCCGCACGCTCCATCGGGCGCACATCTCCTTGATGCCGTCCGCCAGCCTCGGGACGGTCCATCCGAGGCCTTCGGTGGGCCGGTTCGGCCTCGCCGTCGCCAGCTCGTCGAAGGCGACCAGGGAGCCTCTGGGATAGAAGATACCACCCGGACCCACGGCGCCTGGCGAGCGTGCCAGGAGGTAGGTCGCTGACGGCGAGGACGTGCCGAAGTCGTGGGCTAGGTGGGTCTGCCAACCGTACGGCACCGCCGACCAAGGCTCGATGGCACAACGCTCCGGCGAGAGGCAGCCCGCAAAGAAAGCGCCGCGGGCAACCGACCAATCGCCCTCGGTCCAAGCACGAAACAGCTCGTCATCGCCAGCGCAAGCCGCGCGCAACTGGCGGCGATAGTCTTCCGAGTCCAGATGGGGATTGTCGAGGTAAGTGCTCGGAGCATGGACGCAGCGGCCGCCAGCCAGCGTGTCGAATGGCGACCAGGCTTGAGCGGGGAGGACATACCGGGATGCCACCCAGTGGTGACCTGCGCCGCCGGGGTTGCCCGCATAGACGGTACGGAGCGGCATATCTTTGGGCCCGCGAAGGTTCGACCTCAGCATGTCCACGACGAAGGGGTCACCCCATTGGGTGAGCTCATCGACCATGATGAGCGTGAAGCTCCGTCCCTGGATCTTGTCGTAGGCTCCGGGGGTATCGACCTGGGCGAGTTCAACGTACCCATAGGGCAGCCTGAACACGTGCTCGGTGGCATTGTAGGAAGCCGCCGACCCGTAGGCCGTGGAAAACAACTGGCGCAGCACCAGCTCGAAATCGGCGAGGCCCTTGTACGTTCTGCGCACGTAGAGAACCCGCGCCCGCTCGCGGTGCTGTTCGATGTGCCGGAGGATCAACAGGGCCTTGCAGTGGCTCTTGCCGCCGCCTCGGCCGCCCCCCAAGAACAGGTCAATGTTCTCCGGGACGCTCAGCACCTTGGACTGGTACGGCGTCGGCTCCAGGACTTCGCTCAACGGACCGGCCCCACGTCGAGCCCCTGCACGTAGGCCTCAATGGTCGGCTGGGCGGCCGGCAGGTTGATCGTGACATTCACCTTGGGGTCGCCGGTCCCTTGCGGGTTGCCCTGGTCACGGTAGCCGTGGCGGCCCTTGAGTGCGAAGATCAGCGCGGTTGTGTCTCCGCCGCGGGCCTTGTCCATGAGGATGGAAACCAGTTCCTCCTCCTCGACCTTGCGAGTCTCCGCCAAGGCGGAGGCGATACGGTCATCCTCGGCCCTCACACGCATCCAGGTGCGGTAGTTTACGCCAAGGGCGCGGGCGATCTGGGTTTCGGACACGCCTCGACGGCAGGCCGCCAGAATCTGGTCAACGTGGGCCTCTGGCAGAAGGTACTTCCGCCGGTCCGTCCGAGCGTCCGCCGGGGGGCCGTCACGGTTCTCGCCGCGGTGTTTGGGGGGATGGTCGGGGGACAAGTCCTTGCGCTCCTTGGCTTTCCGGCGCGCCGACCCATCAATTCAATATCTGAGGGCCTTTGCGCGCGGCTGCGTGCACGCGTTTTGTGCCGCGGGTTCTGCGCCTTTGAGGGCCGTCGTTCGTGGTGAGAGCGATCGCGACGGGTAGACAGGGGACGCGGTAGACAGGCCCGAAGGAGGCTCTTGCAACCTCACGCCCAGTCCCACCCGCACCCGGACAACGGACATTCGAGATCTTCTCTCTCGATAGCAAAGAGGACCTGTCTCCCTTGTCTACCGATCAGGAAAGCCATGACGTGCAAGGACGCGGAGGTAGACGGGCCCACCTGTCTACCTCCGGTCTACCCTCAGCCTAGGTCAGCTCCTTCACGCAGTTCGCCATGTAGGCGTCGGCGCGAGACGCTGCGCCGAGGCCCGTCCAGTGATCGTGGTTGGAGATCGACCACAGGGTGGACGACGGCCGGCCAGAGGCGTCCTGCTTCGTATAGCGAGGGTGCCGCAAGGCTTGGACTTCTTCCTTCAGCCACGTCGTCACCAAGCCCCGCAAGTTTTTTGCCTGTCGCGCGACACGGTCAGGGATCGCCGCTTCGACGTCCTCCAGCCTGACGAGGTCGAAGTCGAACGGCGGCAGGCGCTCGCGCAGCATCTCGTCCAGGTACTGTTCGACTTCGCTGAGGTTCAGCCGACGCATCTCGTCTTTGCCGGTCGTCTTCGGGGCGACGCCCTTCGGGTTCAGCGAGATGACCCTTTGCCCGAGCCAGTGAGCGACCGCAGCAGGCCCATTCCCATCGAGGAATTGGAACAGGCGTTCGTAATAGTCCTCGCTCGCGGGCTGCGCCTCCGAGAAGACTACCAGCCAACGTCGGTCCCCGGGCTCGATCGGCAGGGCGTCGGCATTGTTCGTAAAGCAGAGCAGGTTGAGGCGGTTCGGCAGGTTGTAGGCCTTACCGTACATCGGTCGGATGCACAGGTACTCGTCCGTGATTACGGGCTTGAGCCGGTTCGACAGCTCCTGACGGCCGAGCGCCGTAAGCTCTTCAATGACGGCTAACTGCGCGCCTTCCTGCCATTCCGTGTACTTCTCTTGGACCACCGCATTGCTGGGCCGGGAGATGTTGGGCTCGCCGATCAGCCTAGACACTAAGGTGCCGATCCAGCTTTTCCCGGTCCCTTGCCGCCCCCTGATCAGCAGGGCGAAGTGAATTTTATCGGCAGGCCGCTGGACCAAGATGGCGAGGTAGTCGAGGACGTAGCTCCGTTCGACTTCGTTCGGGAACATGTACGCCATGTGTTCGAGGAAGACGCCGACATCGCCGGGCTTGGGCTTGACGCTGGCATCGCGCCACAGGTTGTAGAGCGGAGCACCACCAAGGCCGGTCACGAACTCACCGGCCCCCGGCTCGTAGGTCAGGGACTCCAGCTTCCGGATCGGCAGTTTGTCCTTCCAGACGGCGTTCAGGAGCTCTCCCTCCGGCCAGAGGTGAGCGTTGAACGACTTAAACTGCTGCGCGCTGAATTTGCGCTTGTCCGAACGGCGGATGAAGGACTCAGCGTCCACGATCCACACATACTCGTCGCGGAACTTCTTGAGCGGCGAGACGGGCCCCGGCTTATCAGTCTCCGACAGGTCGTCTGGGAAATCTTCCTCAGCCGTCGTCCTGGGCAGCAGATCGGACCGGCCCGCCGTCACCAGCGCCTTGAAGAGCGTCTTCTCCGTGATCCGCTTGCCCGCCGTGTCCGCGTGCAGGCTGTCCCACCGGCTTCCGATGATCCACGCGTCCTGGGCGTACTCGGGGTCGCTGGTCGACCACTCGATCCACTCGTCCCGGCCCTCGCCGGCGGTGGCGTGGTGGCTCGCCATCATGAGTTGGAGCCAGTCGCTGTGCTCCCGGAACTGGGTAGCATCCAGGCCGCCCAGCATGGTCGCCAGTTCCTCCGGAGTCCTGGCCCCGGCGTCCGCAGCCACGATCCGCTCGGGGCGCCTGGCGAGCTCGATGAGGCTTGCCGGGGCCATAGGGGCGGAGGCGAGCGGCACGGCGAGGGGGTCGTCGTCCCACACGTAGGGCTTCTCGGCGGAGGGGTGGACCGAGCCGGCCGCGACGACCTGCCTGCCCAGCGCCTTGAACTCGATGCCCTGGTAGGCCTCCAGGGTGTCCCGCAGGACCGCGTCCTCGGGCTTCCGCATGTAGATGTGCAGGCCGCCGCCGCCAGTCACCACGGTGGGGTAGCCGGTCAGGTCGATGCCCAGGTCCCTCGCCAGGCGGGCGACCGGGTCGTCACCGGGGGCGAAGTTCCTGGGGTCGACGTCGACCACCAGGTCGGTCTCCCGCAGCCTCACCCCGACGTTGCCGCCCGAGGCCATGTGGGCGCGGGCCTCCTCGACGGAGAGGCGGGGGGCCGACCGCCAGCCGCGCCCGACGGGCGCCTTGCCGATGGCCCTGCCCCGCCTGTCGACCGCGTCGGGGGAGTGGAGGGGGATGAGCTCGTACCCACCGGCCTGATAGGCCTCAAGCATGTCGGGCCTGAACGCAGGCCCGCGGGGCCCTGACGATGACGCATAGATGGGAGCGTGCTCTCCGCTATCCGAGTGCCTGTTGCCCTCGGGCGCGCCGGTGTTCCCAATCCCGCCGGCGCGCCCATCCTCCTGATTGAAATCGCTCATCGGGCCACTCCCCGCACAAACCCGTCGAGGTCTTCGACGTGATACCGGACGAGCTTTTCATTGATCACGTGATACCGGGGGCCCTCGCCTCTGGCCCGCCAAGTCTTCAACGTTCCGGGCGTGCACCCAATGTATTCCGCGGCCTTCCGGCTGTCCCGCCAAGGGCTTTGTTGCTGGCCGTGGAAGGCCTCCGAAACCGCTTCGCGCACGGTCAACTTAACTTCATCGATCATTTCGGCCGTCATTTGGGCATGGCTCCTCAATCCCGCGCGGACGCAGGCTCGTTAAGACGCTGTCTGGGTCTGTCTGAGTGAGGAGGCCGAGGCCCGAAGGCCCCGGCTGCGCCCGTTGCTCGTTGGAGCCTCCCTCGGAACGCAATCATCGTGAGATCACAAAAACGCGCCGCGTAAACCCCTTACTTCTCATTCGCCGTCTCAGCCGCGGCGAACACGAGATCTTCCAGCGCGCGGGCGTGCGGCCTCAAGTGCTCGACCAAGTGTTCAGCGTGGACGTAGCCGCCAGAGGCCCCTGGAAGCCTCTGGCCGAGGAGCAGAGCGCTTTCGGCATAGGGCGCGCCGCTGCCGATGAACAGCGTTCGAGCGTGGTGGCGGTATTCGTGGGGGCTGGGCAGGTCCTTGCGTTGCTCCTTGGGCTCCACAATGCGCCCGCACTTGCTAGTCGCTGACGGCCACAGCCAGGGGCTGCCCAGAGGCTCATCGGCAGCGAGACGAGCCTCAAGGACAGCGGCCAGCTTCGGCCCGATGGGGAACATCATCTGCCCACCGGTCTTCATGTGCCGGAAGGTGATGATCCCTTTCGCCAAATCAACGTCGGAGCGCTTCACCTGGAGGATTGACGAGCGGCGAGCGCCTGTCAGCAGCATGGCCAGATGTAGGTCCCGGCGGATAGGCCCCAGTCTCTTCATTTCCGCCCACCAAGACGTAAGGTCCAGAGCCTGTACCTGCCTGCGGTTCGAAGTGGGCACCCGCAGAGCCGCGACCGGGTTTCCGCTGATCGTCTCGTCCATCCGCATCGCGGTATTGATCACTGCGCGTAGCGTTCTCATGGCGCATGACGCGGTCGTCTGGCCCCGCTGCTTCTTCAGTTGGTCATAGATTTCCCGCACCTCCGCTCGGGAGATATCGGTCACGGCCCGGCTCCGGAAGCGCACGAGGTATTTGTCGACGTGGTAGCGGTAGCTCTCCGACGTCGCCGGGCTGAACGTCTTTTCCGACAGATGGGCATCCAGCGCTTGTTTGAGCGTAATGCCGGTTTCGTCCGGGCCGGCGCTCGGATCAACGCCTGACTGAATTTGGCTCATCAGGGCTTTCGCCCGGCCTCGGGCGTCGCGCAGGCCGATGCGATCACAACGGTCGATCTTCACCCGAACGGTGCGGATGTGCCGACCGTTGCGCCGGACGTCGCCTTGAACCGCATAAGTCTTGGTCGTCTTGTGGCAAACGACCATCAGGCCTTTCACCTGCTCATCGCGCCATATCCCTGATCCAGCAGGGAGGTCGCGAATTCGCGCCTCCGTAAGGTTGACCACGGCCATAATGTCTCTCCCGACTAGCACCGTGAGCGCGCTTGGGAGCGCCTCACGGTGCTTAAGATGTCGGGTAAGTGGCTGATCGTACGCCACTAATCGGCTGTGACCGCCCAGGATCGCCAATCAATCCACGTCGAGTAGCGCCTTGGCGAGATTGACCTTCGCGGTCGGAATTTCCTTACTCTTCAGGATGCCTTCGTTCATCCACTCTGGAAGGATGAACCAGGTCGCGAGCCCTCGAGACTGCGGGTTGCCCACACCGTCATGAGCCTCGCTGCCGTTCCATCTGGCCGCGAGCACGCGGCCCTTGTCCCACTCACCGATGGCCAGAGAGTCGCCTCCGTCGCCGCTCTCGTACAGGACGTCGATCAGCTTCCAACGGTCGCGGGGCGAGTCGACATCGCGGGGATTTTTGTAAGCCATTCTGGTCTCCTTCGATCTAGGAGGAATGACATTAAGGGCGACGTCGGTCAATACGTAAAGTCTGACGTCAGGCTGACGTGGCCACGACGTCATCCATTCGAAAAAGTACCGGTCTAGGTACCGTAAGGGCATTGCCCGCCATCGCCCTAGGTTGACCGTGGATTAACCTAAACGCTTGTTCGGAAACGCAAATCACCGAGGACGGCCCCTTGGTCAACCGCGCAACACCCAGCTACGAATCTGAGGGTCGGACGTTCGAATCGTTCCGGGCGCGCCATTTTTCTTCAAGAATCCGCAGGCGTCTGCAGGCTAAGACGGAACAGCTTCTGGGCTGTTCCGAAATCTGACCTTGCCGCAAGTGTGGGCCAGATCAAGCATCTTGCGAAGCGAAGCAATGAAAGAGCGTTGGGATGCCGAACAGCTGGATCGACCAATTTGTCGAGTGTTTTAGCCCAACAGATGGCCGCCACCTCAATATTGAGCAGGCCTTCATTCTGAAACATGCAAAACAACCGACATCGATATTCAAGTTCCGGGCGGTGACGGACTACGCTCTCGCCAATCTCTCGGATGATACTGTCTGGTTGAATTCTCCGTCCAACTACAACGACCCGTTTGATTGCGCTGCGGCTTTGTCTCCATCCGACCTGATGAAAGCCAGCCTGAAAGACCCGCACGCGCCTATCCCGTTTGATGAAATCGCAGCGCGGATTGGTTCCGATCTTCTCAGCGAAGCTTTATCGGCCGACAATCCCCTGCGAGAAATCGCACATAGGCTCCTCAGCTCGGACCCCAAGATCGACCACACCAGAATTCCCGAGATGATCGAGGCCATTGAGCAGTCTTATATCGCCGTTAGCGCTCCATACCTAAGTCAAACGGTTTCTAAAATTAAGGATAGCCTAAAAATATGTTCCTTTTGCGCCACGAAGGAGCCGATCTTGATGTGGAGTCACTATGCTAACAACCATCGAGGCTTTTGCGTAGAGTATGCGACGGACGATCTTCACGATATGGCACGTCGAATGCTATTTCCGGTCATATATAGTGAAAAATTGTTCGATTCGACCCCTTATCATACCGCAGCAATGAAGGACCTCGAGAGCTTCAACAATCTGTACCCAATACTTCAGGCGTTGTACAAGGCTCCGGAGTGGGCTTATGAGCAAGAGTGGAGGTTGGTTTTTGCTGGTGGGGTTATTGCTGAAGAGATGAACTATTACATTGGAAGTCCCAAAGCGGTGTACTTGGGTGCGCGCATCAGCGATGAAGACCGGGACGGCGTGCTGGCTGTCTGCCGCCAGAGGCGAATCCCAGTCTCACAGATGAGGTTAGCCACCGACAAATTTCGGCTCGAGGCTACTCCCCGCCTTCTTTGAGCGGTCGATTTTGCTCTGGAGTGCTGCGGGGCGACTATTTCAGTTGCCTGCTTTGCCAGCGGCGCAGAGCGCAGGCTCACCCCGAAAACGGAAACGAAGACACGCTCTTCACCGTCTCCTCGACCAGCGGCGTCCGGTTGATCGGCGCCGCCGCCCTCTGTGGGCACTGCCGCCGCTCGCAGATCCGGCAGGCGGGGCCGACTTCGACGACGGCCGGGGCGGCCATGTCGAGGCCTCGGGTGTAGGTCAGTTTGGCGGCGTGCTTGAGTTCGCAGCCCAGGCCGATGGCCAGTTCGTCCTCCAGCCCGCCGAGCAGGCCGGCGACGCGGCGGACGGTGCGCGAAAGGGTGAAGTAGCGTTCGCCGTCGGGGGTCTCGATGACCTGGGTGACGATGCGGCCCGGGGTCTTGAAGCTGTCGTGGACGTTCCAGCGCGGGCAGGTTCCGCCGAACCTCGAGAAGGGGAAGGGGCCGCTGGCGTAGCGTTTGGAGATGTTGCCGGCCGCATCGACCCTGAGCATGAAGAAGGGGATGCCGCGCGCGCCCTGGCGAGCAAGCGTGGTCATTCGCTGGGCGGCCTGTTCGAAGCTGACCCCGAAACGGGAGCGGACCCGCTCGATGTCGTAGCCGGTCTCCTCCAGGGCGGCGAGGAACTTGCCGTAGGGCATCATCATGGCCCCGGCTACATAGTTGCCGAGGAAGACCTTCAGCTGCTGCCGGGTGGCGCGGTCGGGCGGCGAGAAGCGGTCGGCGATGGCGCTGATCGCCTCGCCGCTGGCCAGCAGGCCCAGCTGGTAGGCCATGGCGAAGGTGCGGCTGGCGGGGGCCAGGGTCTCGGCGATCAGCAGCTGCTTGCGGTGCTGGTCGTAGCGGCGCAGGGCCCCGCTCATCACCTCGACCGGCATGACCCGGGTCTTGACCCCGAACTCGCCGAGCAGGCGTTCGCGCACCGAAGGGGCGAGGTCGCGCTGGTCGGCGCCGATGGTCTTGAGCAGGTCCTCGGCCAGGATCTCGAGGTCGGCGAAGTGATTGCGCTGGGCGCTGACCAGGTCGCGGACCCAGTCGGTCGGGGTGGTGTGCGGCGCGGCCGGCAGGTCGTCGCGGCCCTCGAAGGCGGAGAGGTCGATCAGGTTGCCGCGGTCGAGATAGGCCCGGTAGAGGCGCACGAAGGCCTCGGCCAGGCTGGGCGACAGCTCGGCCACCTCGGCGGTCTCATGGCGGTTGATGGCCAGGTCGGCGAACAGGCGGTCGGCCAGCACCTCGTCGAGGCCGGCGCCAACGCCGTCCTCGTCGGAGGAGAGGGTGCGCAGGTCGAGGTCATAGGCATCGGCCAGCCGCAGCAGGACCTGGGCGGTGACCGGCCGCTGGTTGCGTTCCAGCAGGTTGAGATAGCTGGGCGAGACCTTCAGCTGCTCGGCCATGGCGGCCTGGGTGACGCCGAGGTCGCGGCGCAGGCGCTTGAGGCGGCCGCCGAGGAAGAGCTTCTTGTCTGACATCGCACTGTCACGTTGTCACAAAGTGACAAGCTCGACAATGTCAATTTACGACAAATGATCTTCAATAGGTTCGCCTCGTGGCCGGGCCTGTCGTTAGGTCGCGTCCAACGAGCCACCTTTCAGTTCCGGACGAGACCATGACCCGCAAGACCTACGCCGAACACCGCGACGCCCTCCTCCGCCGCTACCCCACCGGCCAGACCTCGGGCGGCGTCGGCATCGACGACATCGTCCAGCTGAAGATGCAGAACACCTTCTCGACGCACCTGGACATCGCCCGGTCGATGGCCGGCGTCATGCGCGCCGACATGGCCGAGTACGATCTGGACTCCAGCAAGTTCACCCAGTCGCTGGGCTGCTGGTCGGGCTTCCACGCCCAGCAGATGATCAAGTCGGTCAAGCGCCTGCGCGGCACCACCAAGGGCGCCTATGTCTATCTGTCCGGCTGGATGGTCGCCGGCTTGCGCAACCGCTGGGGCCATCTGCCCGACCAGTCGATGCATGAGAAGACCGCCGTCGTCGACCTGATCGAGGAGATCTACGTCTCCCTGCGCCAGGCCGACGAAGTGGCGATCAACGACCTGTTCAAGGGTCTGCGCGAAGCCCGCAAGGCCGGCGACGCCGCCGCCGAGAAGGCCGCCATCAGCGCCATCGACGGGTTTGAAACCCACGTCGTGCCGATCATCGCCGACATCGACGCCGGCTTCGGCAACGAGAATGCCACCTACCTGCTGGCCAAGGAGATGATCAAGGCCGGCGCCTGCTGCCTGCAGATCGAGAACCAGGTCTCCGACGCCAAGCAGTGCGGCCACCAGGACGGCAAGGTCACCGTGCCGCGCGAGGACTTCATCGAGAAGCTGCGCGCCTGCCGCCTGGCCTTCGAGGAACTGGGCGTCGACGAGGGCGTCATCGTCGCCCGCACCGACAGCCTGGGCGCCGGCCTGACCCAGAAGGTGCCGGTCAGCCAGCATCCGGGCGATCTGGCCAGCGACTACATCAAGTGGCTGAAGACCGAGGTCATCACCCAGGACAACCCCATCCAGGAAGGCGAGATCGCCCTCTACCAGGGTGGCGAGTTCGTCAAACCGGTGCGCATGCCGAACGGCCTGTTCGCCTTCCAGGATGGCACCGGCCGCCAGCGGGTGATCGAGGACTGCATCGCCTCGCTGACGCAGGGCGGCGCCGACCTGCTGTGGATCGAGACCGACACCCCCAACGTCGACGAGATCGCCTCGATGGTGAACGAAATCCGCGCCGTCGTGCCGAACGCCAAGCTGACCTACAACAACAGCCCGTCGTTCAACTGGACCCTCAACCTGCGCGGCCAGGTCCGCAAGGAATGGATCGCCAGCGGCAAGATCGCCGAGGACGCCTATCCCGAAGGCATCAAGCTGATGTCGGCCGATCTCGACACCGACGAACTGGGTCTCGAGACCGACCGCCGTCTGGCCGCCTTCCAGGCCGACATCTCGGCCCGCGCCGGGGTGTTCCACAACCTCATCACCCTGCCGACCTTCCACCTGACCGCCAAGTCGATGGACGAGCTCAGCCGTGGTTACTTCGGCGACGACCGCATGAAGGCCTACGTCAACTCGGTGCAGCGCGAGGAGATCCGCCGCGGCGTCTCGGCCGTGAAGCACCAGCACGAGGTCGGCTCCGACCTCGGCGACACCTTCAAGGAGATGGTCGCCGGCGAGCGGGCCCTGAAAGCCGGCGGCCACGCCAACACCATGAACCAGTTCGCCAACGCCTAAGGGCCCGCAACACAGGGAGACGACGATGACCAAGCAGCCTGCCTTCACCCCGGCCGCCATGCCGGACTCCAACAGCCGCGAACGCGCCATCGAGCGCATCGCCGAAGCCTCGCACCGCCTCAACGAAGCCGTGCGCCGGGCTCTGGACGCCGGGTATTCGGTCGAACTGGTCCGCGCCTCGCGCTGCCATGACGGCTCGGGCAACTGGGGCGACCAGATCGTCCCGACGATCCGGGAAAAGGACGTGGCTAGCGCCTGATCCCTGAGGTGACTGTCCTCCGGCGCAGCCGGATGACTGTCACCGTTCGCGCCAAACGGTGACAGTCACGCTGCGCGAGACAGTCACCCACCCCTGCCAACCCTCCCCCATCGAGGGGGAGGGCTTTCTACGGACGTGCTGCATGCCCCTCGACACCGCCGCCAACATCCAGATCACCGGTCCCGTCGAGGGCCGCGCGCATGAGATCCTGACCCCCGAAGCTCTCGCCTTCGTCGCCGACCTGCACCGCACGTTCGACGGTCGCCGGCGCGAGCTGCTGGCCGCCCGCAAGGCTCGCCAGGCGGCGTTCGACGCCGGCGCCCTGCCGGACTTCCTGCCGCAGACCGCCGCCATCCGCGCCGCCGACTGGACGGTCGCGCCGATCCCGGCCGATCTGCAGGACCGCCGGGTGGAGATCACCGGCCCGGTCGATCGCAAGATGATCATCAACGCCCTCAACAGCGGGGCGCGCGTGTTCATGGCCGACTTCGAGGACGCGACGGCCCCGACCTGGGCCAACCTGATCGAGGGCCAGGTCAACCTGAAGGACCGCTGGGCCGGCGCCCTGACCCACACCGACGCCAAGTCCGGCAAGTCCTACGCCCTGGGCCCCAATCCCGCGGTGCTGATCATCCGCCCGCGCGGCTGGCACCTGCCCGAACGCCATCTGCAGGTCGATGGTGAAACCGTCAGCGGCGCGCTCTTCGACTTCGGCCTCTACCTCTTCCACAATGCCAGGGCGGCGCTGGAGCAGGGCAGCGGTCCCTACTTCTACCTGCCCAAGCTGGAGAGCCATCTCGAAGCCCGGCTGTGGAACGACGTCTTCGTCCGCGCCCAGGCGATGCTTGGCCTGCCGAACGGCACGATCAAGGCCACCGTGCTGATCGAGACGATTCCCGCCGCCTTCGAGATGGACGAGATCCTCTACGAACTGCGCGACCACATGGCCGGCCTCAACTGCGGCCGCTGGGACTACATCTTCAGCGTCATCAAGCGGTTGGGGGCCAATCCGGCGTTCCTGACGCCGAACCGCTCGGCCATGGTCATGGGCCAGGCCTTCCTCGGCGCCTATTCGCTGAAGCTGATCCAGACCTGCCACCGGCGCGGCGCCTTCGCCATGGGCGGCATGGCGGCGCAGATCCCGGTCAAGGGCGACCCGGCCGCCAACGACGCCGCCTTCGCCCGCGTCCGCGCCGACAAGGAACGCGAGGCCGGCGCCGGCCACGACGGCACCTGGGTGGCCCATCCCGACCTGGTGCCGGTGGCGATGGAGGTGTTCGACCGCCTGATGCCGACGCCCAACCAGCTGGACCGCAAGCTGGCCGATCTGCGGATTACCCAGGCGGACATGCTGGAGCTGCACCAGGGCGGCCGGACCGAGGACGGCGTGCGCGAGAACATCCGCGTCGGCATCCGCTACACCCAGGCTTGGATCGAAGGCCGGGGCGCCGTGCCGCTCTACAACCTGATGGAAGACGCCGCGACCGCCGAGATCTGCCGCACCCAGCTGTGGCAGTGGGTGCGCCAGGAGGCGGCCCTCGACGATGGCCGCGACCTGACCTCGGAGCTGTTCGTCAGCCTGCTGACCGACGAGATGGCCGGCTTGCGCCGCGACTTCCCGTCCCCCCGCCTGGAGGAGGCGGCCCAGCTGTTCGTGCAGATGGTGCTGTCGGACGTGCTGGAAGAGTTCCTGACCCTGCCGGCCTATCAGTTGATCGACTGAGCGAATTCCAAAACTCCGATCATCCCGACGAAAGTCGGGACCCAGTGTCTCCCGGCGGATCCGAGTTCAGTACTGATCAGCGCCACCTCGTCATCGGGTTTGCCAGCTGGGTCCCGACTTTCGTCGGGATGATCGGGAGTAGGGGCGGCGCCTATTTCTTCTTCTTCGCCATATTCAGCTCCACCGCCGCCCGCACCAGCGCCTTGAACGCCGCCTCGTCGATCTCCGCCCCCTGCGGGATGTCGATCGCCCGGCGGGCATTCCCCTCCAGGCTGGCGTTGAACAGTCCCTTGGGATCCGGCAGCGAGGCCCCCTTGGCGAAGGTCAGCTTGACCGCCGCCTTGTAGACCTCCGCGGTGGTGAGGATGCCGCTGTGTTCGAACACCGGCACGCCGCGCCACTTCCAGGTCTCCTCGACCTCGGGATCGGCTTCATGGATCAGCTTGCGCATCCGGGCCAGCGTTTCGCCGCGCCAGTCGGGAAGGGACTCGATCTTCAGGTCGATCAGCTGGGAGGGTGTAGGTCCATCGGTCGTCATCGTCGCTTTCACATCTTCTCGCCAGGCAGGCTGGCGGCCTGTTTCACCCAGTCGCTGAACCGCGCCTCGTCCAGCTCTCCCTCGTGGATGTCGAGGTAGCGAACGTTTTTCTGTTTCGAGGTCCCGGGCGGCATCGGCTCCAGGGCCTCGCCCTTGAAGAAGGCCACCTTCACGTACCTTTTGAAGCAGTGGAAGCTGAGGAACCAGACGCCCTCCTCGACGCCATAGAAGGGCGAATTCCACTTCACCGCCTTCTTCACGCCGGGAACAGCCGCCTCGATCAGGGCGTCCAGACGCACTCCCAGCGGCTGCTGCCAATCCGGCATGGCGGCGATATAGGCCTGCACCGGGGCGTCGCCGTAGCCCTTGGGGATCTGCGGATTGCCGCCAGAGAGGCGTTTGGGCTCGCTCATGCCGTCCAGGACCTGTTCCAATTTACCCAGGAAGCCGGGCCAGCCCTGCAGGGCGCCGCCGAAGGCCTGGCGCTGCTTCGGCCGGAAGCCGGACTGCTCGACGCGCAGGTGCGTGCCGGCGGCGGTCGGGGTCAGGGTGAAGGTGACGACGCTGGTCAGGTCAAAGGCCGGGTCGTCGTGTTTGTGGTTCCAGCTGTAGGACAGGATGCGCCCGGGCTCGATGTCCAGCACCTCGCAATCCAGCACCCCGCCCCATTCGCCGCGCAGGGTGAAGCGGTGGCCGAGGGTCGGCGCGAAGTCGGTCTTCATCAGCCATGCCTCCATCAGGTGCGGCTGGGTCAGCGCCCGCCACAGCTTTTCCGGCGGGTGGCCGATGTCGCGCTCGACGACGACTGAGCGGGTCTGGGTCTCGCTCATTGGTCCATCCTGTTCAGCAGGTCTTCGAGGCCATCCAGCTTGCGATGCCAGAACCGGCGCATCTCGTCGGTCCAGTCGTTGAGGGCGGTCAGGCTGTCTGGCCGGGCGCTGTAGTGGGTGAGCCGGCCGTCCGGCCGGTCGCTGACCAGCCCCGCCGACTTCAGCACGCCCAGGTGCTTCGACACCGCCGGCTGTGAGACCCCGGCCCGGGCGGTGATGACGCCGACCGTCTGCTCCCCCTCGCGGCAGAGGCTCTCGAAGATCGCCCGCCGGGTCGGATCGGCGAGGGTTCGGAACAGCTGGTCGGTGACGGTCGACATCGAAAACGATAACTCGTTGGCTATAGGTTATCGATAACTTCCAGGCTATGGATCGTCAAGCGTGATTCCCGTCCGAACTTCTCCTAAGCTCAACCCATGCGGCGGCACTGGAAACAGCTCGTGGTCTATGGCTCGGTGCTCGGCGCCGGCGCGCTCGGCCTGCAGTGGATGGACTACAACCGTCTGGCCCGCGCCCATTCGACGGATTTCTACATCGTCCTGACGGCCTTCGGCTTCCTGGCCCTCGGCATCTGGGTCGGCGCCCGGCTGATCAGCGGACCCAGGCCCGCCCCGTTCGACGGCAACCCGCAGGCCCAGGCGGCGCTGGGCATCAGCGCCCGCGAACTGGCCGTGCTCAAGGAACTGGCGGCCGGTCACTCGAACAAGGAGATCGCCCAGCGGCTGCACGTCTCGCCCAACACGGTGAAGACCCACATCGCCCGCCTGTTCGAGAAACTGGAGGCCAGGCGACGCACCGACGCCATCGCCCGGGCCCGGGACCTGGGGCTGGTGCCGTAGAATCCTCCCCCGTTTACGGGGGAGGGGGACCGCGAAGCGGTGGAGGGGGCGAGGGCCGTGCGCGATCATAAAACGTGTAGCGACCGCCTAGGCTCGGTGGGCCCAGCGCGTTTCACTCGCCCCCTCCACCACGTGCGTATCCGCACGCGGTCCCCCTCCCCCGTAAAAAACGGGGGAGGATGGCGAAAATCACCCTTTCGGGCGATTGGCGAACCCGGTTCCCCGACGCCTGATGAGCGCCTAACCTCAAGCCCAAGGGGAGGCTCACATGCTTCGCAGGATTCTGTTTTTCGGCGCCATCGCAGGCGTCATCGCCGGCGCGCCCATGCTGGTAATGACGGCTATTTCCGGCGGCAAGACGCTGTACGAAGGCGGCGTCTATCTCGGCTACGCCACCATGCTGGTCGCGCTCAGCACGGTGTTCGTCGCCATCAAGCGCAGGCGCGATGTCGAGGGCGGCGGGGTGATCCGGTTCTGGCCGGCGGTCGGCCTGGGCCTCGGCATCAGCCTGGTGGCCAGCCTGTTCTATGCGGCCGCCTGGGAGCTGACCCAGGCCATGAGCCAGGTCGATTTCTCGACCGTCTATGCCGACAATCTGCTGGCCGACCTCAAGGCCAAGGGCGCACCGCCCGAGAAGATCGCGTCCACCGCCGCCGAGATGGCCAGATGGGCCGAACTGTACAAGAATCCGCTGATCCGCATTCCGATGACGATGAGCGAGATCCTGCCGGTCGGGGTGCTGGTGACGTTCGTTTCGGCCGCCCTGCTGCGCAACAGCCGCTTCCTGCCGGCGCGCCAGGCCGCCGCCTGATCGGTCAACCAAAAGCCGGGTTTGTGCGTATCTATGGGACCACCCTGAAGGATACGCGCATGCTCCGACGCTTGATGATGGCGGCCCTTGCCGGTCTGGCCCTGCTGGTCCCGGCCAGCGTGATGGCCAAGCCCCTGCCGAAGACGGCCGTCGCGGTGTTCGCCGGCGGCTGCTTCTGGTGCATGGAAAACGACATGCGCGGCATCCCGGGCGTCATCAAGGTCGAGTCCGGCTACACCGGCGGCCATGTGAAGAACCCGACCTACCGCGATGTCACCGGCGAAAAGTCCGGCCACTACGAGGCGGTGCGGGTGACCTACGATCCGGCCCGGTTGCAGTACGACTATCTGCTTTACCGCTACTGGCGGCTGGTCGACCCGACCGACACCGACGGCCAGTTCTGCGACCGGGGGCCTTCCTACCGGCCGGCCGTCTTCGTCGCAGGCGCGGAGCAGCGGAAGATCGCCGAAGCCTCGCGCGCTGCCGCCGGCAAGCGGCTGAAGCGCGGCAAGATGGCCACCCCGATCCTCGACCTTGGCCCCTTCTGGCCGGCCGAGGCCTATCACCGCGACTACGCCAAGCGGAACGCCGCCGACTACCATGCCTACCGCGCCGCCTGCGGGCGTGACGCGAAGCTGCGGGCGGTGTGGGGGAACTAGAGGCGGTTGTCGCCGGCCCCGCGCTGGAGTACAGCGCTTCCTGCGTATCCACTTTCCCAAGCCGACATGACCCTTGGTCTGACCCTCGCCGTCTTCTGCACAGCCGCCCTGACGGCTGTGTCGGCGCGCGCCATGACCATTATGATGTCGATTAAAACCCCCAAGCCAGGGACGGGACGGCGCGCGCCATAGCCAGCACGCCGACGGATCGCAAGATCGCACCCCGCTCCCTTCACAGGCAGCGGGGTTTTTTATTGCGCGCCGTCGGCCCTACCCAAGGACCGACACGATGACAGAGACCCTCTCCGATCCCGCCCCTTCCGATGCGGGCAGCCCCGCCCGGCTCGCCGGCCAGCGGTTCGCCCAGGCCCTCGCCTGGACCGACCTGATCGCCGTCACCGCCCGCGTCGAGGCGACCCTGCACGCGGCCGGCAGCCTGGAGGACCTGTTCGCCCTCGAGGCGGGACTGGGCGCCGGCTTTCCGGAGCGGCCGCCGGTCTGCGAACTGATGTGGGCCGGCGAGGCGGCCGATATCGAGCCCTGCGGCCTGCGCCTGGCCGCCTTCGACGACGCCGGCCGGGTCCTGCTGCGCAAGAGCTACCTCGTTGGTGGGGCCGACCATGCCGGATGACGCCAAACCGCTCAAACCGCCCTGCGCGGCCGGCCGGCTGCACACCTTCGTCGTCGATGTGCATGAAGAGCCCGACACCCTGATCCGGGTGCTGGGGCCGTTCGCCGTGCAGGAAGCGCGGATCACCGGCATCCGCCTGGACCCCGGTCCCGCCGGCCTGTCGATCGCCATCGAGGCTGCCGGCGTCAGTCCCGAACGGGCGGAGCTGATCGCCCGCCGGCTGGACGGGCTTGCGGCGGTGCGCCGGGTCGGGCTCGGTTGGCGCTCAGACCCCTATGCGTTGCCAAAAGAAACGGGCTAGTCTGACATCATGGACAAGCCGGCCGCCGACATCGCCCCCGCTTTGACGCCGGTGTTCAATCCGGGCGCGATCGCATCACCGCCGATGCCGGCCAATCCGCTGCTGACCGCGCCGGTCGCCTCGACCCTGGTCAAGCTGGCGGCCCCCAACCTGCTGGGCATGATCGCCAGCACCGCCGTGTCGATCGCCGAGACCGCCTACCTCGGCCATCTGGGCGCCGAGCCCCTGGCGGCGGCGGCGCTGGTGCTGCCCTTCATCATGCTGATGGGGATGATGAGCGCCGGGGCCATGGGCGGCGGCGTCTCCTCGGCGATCAGCCGGGCGCTGGGCGGCGGCAATTTGCAGAGGGCGCGGGATCTGGCCCGCCATGCCCTGGTCATCGGCCTGGCCATGGGCCTCGGTTTCACGGTGGTCCTGAGCCTGCTGGCCGGACCGCTGTTCCATCTGCTGGGCGGGCGGGGCGAGACCCTGCGGCTGTCGGTCGCCTATGGCAGCGTTGTCTTCCTGTCGGTCTGGCTGATCTGGCTCAGCAACATGTTCGCCTCGGTGCTGCGTGGCTCGGGCGACATGGTCCGCCCGTCGGTGGCCCTGATGTCGATGGCCGCGCTTCAGGTGGTGCTGGGCGGCAGCCTCTGCTTCGGCTGGGGCCCGGCGCCGCAACTCGGCATCGTCGGCGTCGGCCTGGGCCAGGCCATCGCCGGGGCGCTGGGCGCCGCTGTGATGTTCCTGATGCTGCGATCGAAGGGCGCCAAGGTTCCGCTGACCGTGCGCGGGCCGCTGCGGCGCGAGCTGTTCGCCGACATCCTGAAGGTCGGCGGGCCGGGCATGCTGTCGCCGATCCAGACGGTCGGGGCCATCCTGGTCATCACTGCCATCGCCGCCCGCTTCGGCACGGCCACGCTGGCCGGCTACGGCATCGGCTCGCGGCTAGAGTTCCTGTTGGTGCCCATCGCCTTCTCGGTCGGGGTCGCCTCCCTGCCAATGGTCGGCCTGGCCATCGGGGCCGGCGACGTGGCCCGGGCCCGCAAGGTGGCCTGGACGGCGGGGGCCATCGCCGCCGCGGGCCTCGGCTCGCTGGGCCTGCTGCTGGCCATCTTCCCGCAGCTGTGGGTCGGCATCTTCACCCGCGATCCCGGGGTTCAGGCGGCCTCGGCCCTCTACCTGCGCTTCGTCGGTCCGGCCTTCATCTTCTTCGGCCTGAGCCTGGCGCTCTACTTCTCCAGCCAGGGGGCGGGCAAGGTCTGGGGCCCGCTGCTGGCCGGCACCGGCCGGCTGGTGCTGATCGCCGTCGGCGGCTGGATGCTGATCCAGTTCGACGCCCCCAGCTGGGCCCTGTTCGCCCTGGTGGCGGCCGGCATGGTGACCATGGGCGTGCTGACGGCGGGCGCCATCGCCCTGACGCCCTGGGGGCCTCAGCCTTCCCGCGACAAGGTGACGTAAAGCTCCTGCTCGATCACCCACTGGCCGGTCATCTTGCGCCAGACGGCCAGGTAGTCGCCGGCCAGGGTCTGGTCCTTCCAGCGCCCCACCCAGGTCCCGCGCTCGGCGGCGCGGGCGTCGTCCATGTCGACCGTTATCTGGGCGGGCGTCCGTTCATAGGTGATGAAGTCCGGGTCGGCGAACTGGGCGGCGAAGGCCTCGACGATGCGCCTCACACCGCTGATCAGGCCGCCCTCGCCGCCGATCAGGTTGGCGTCGGCCACGAAGAACGGGGCCAATCGCTGCGCCTCATGGGCGGCGATGAATTTGTTGGTCAGGCGGCGGCGGGCGCGGATGGCGTCTTCGCTGGAGGGCATGGCCCCAGACTAGCGCCTGGAGCCCTCAGCGGCGAGCGGCGGCGGCCTTGAGATCGGCGAGCATGGCCGGGGTCAGAACCCAGGGCTCGACCAGGTAGCGATAGGCCAGCCGGGCCGGTTGCGAGACCAGGCGGAACAGCCACTCGAGGCCGAGGCGCCCCATCCAGCGCGGCGCGGCGACCTGCACGCCGGCCTCGTAGTCGAAGGCGGCGCCGACCGGGAAGAAGACACCCCGGGCGATGCGGCGGCGGTTCTCGGCGATCCACTGCTCCTGCCGCGGCATGCCCATGCCGACCAGGATGATGTCCGGCCCGAACTCGGCGATGGCCCGCAGGACAGCGTGGTTCTCCAGCCCCTGAACGTTGAAATAGCCGTGGTGCTCGCCCAGCTGCACGTCCGGATGCCGCTCGAGGATGGCCTGCCGCGCCTTGGCGCCGACACCCGGCGCGCCGCCGACGTGGAATACCCGCCAGCCGCATTCGGCCGCCCTGGCCCAGAAGTCCTCGCGCCAGTCGAGGTAGGTGGAGCGATGCTCGCGGTCGACCTCGAGGCCGACCAGTTTCGCCCAGGCGATCATCGGCACGGAGTCGATCTGCACCAGGTCGGCGTCGTCGAAGAAGTCGCGCAGTTCCGGTTTGGTCGCCAACAGCGCCAGACTATGCAGATTGTGGTTGGCGATGACCGCCGTGCCGCCGCCGGCCACGAAGGCCTCCGTCGCCGCCAGCATGCCGGCGGGCGTCAAGGCATCGACTTCGCCGCCCAGAAGACGGAGACGATGGGTTTGCAGGGGCAGGGCGTGTTCCATGGACCACCGTTCTAGGGGGTCTCGCTTTCAACGCGGTTAGGAGGCGTGGTTAAGCAGGCGTCACCGGAACTTCAGTTTCAGGCCCAGGATCACCGCCGACAGCACCAGGCAGACAGCGTTCGACAGCACCACCGGCCAACTGCCCGACATCGCGCCATAGGTCGTCCAGAGGACAAACCCGGTCACCGTCAGGGCGAACATGTTGAGGGACACCGACGAGGCGTCCTTCTCCTTCCAGATCTTGAAAATCTGCGGCGTGAAGCTGGTCATGGAACACAGCGCCGCCCCGACGCCCACGGCGTTTATCCAGACCTTGTCCATACGGGCCGGAACGCGGGGAGACCCCCGCCGTTCCGAACCCGCCCTAGAACATCATCCGGCCGGCCAGACGCAGGTTGTAGCGGTCCTCGCCCTCGGCGGTTTCCAGGTCGCCTTCGACGGCGACGTAGGACATCGGCGTGCCAGCCTTCAGGGAGAAGCCGATGATCGCCGCGCCCTCGCCCGGTTCGGTGGCGACCAGGGTGAAGGGGCTGCCGCCGTTGAAGTAGGCGACGGTATCGCCGATTTCGCCGGCCAGATGCTGGCGGTAGCCGATGCGCAGTTCCGGACGCCACCAGTTGTCGCGACCGAAGGTGGCCCCGAAGGCCAGTTCAGCGGCGGCCGACAGGCGGCTGCTGGTGCGCTCGTCGACGGTCAGACCGAGTCCGACATCGCCGTCCTCGTCACGCTCGCCTTCCGACAGGTAGATGTAGTCGAGGCTGACCTGCGGGCGGACGTAGAAGCGACCGAAACGGGCTTCGTAGGCGACCATGGCGTTGGCCGAGCCGGTGAAACCGCCCCAGTTGGCGGAGGCCTCGCGGATCACGCCGGTGTTGGTCGAGGTGACCGGGTCGATGAACCGGCGCTCGCCCTCGAACCAGCCGTAGCCGGCCGCGCCGCGGGCCGCGAACAGCCAGCCGCCGATGTTGCGCCGGTAATAGACGCCGGCCTCGAGCAGCGAGACGTTGGTCTGTTCGCCGATCTGGGCGACGTCGTCCTTCTCTTCGGCGTTCATGTAGGCCAGGGTGGCGCCCAGCGCGCCGCCGTTGTCGTCCATGCTCTCGTAGCCGGCGATGAAGCCGAAGGCCTTGGTTTCCGAACCGATGGAGATGCCGGTCTCGCGCAGCACGCCGACGTTGATCTCCTGCACCCAGACGCTGTCGGGACCGTATTTCTGGCCCATGTCAGGACGGGTGGCGGTCAGGCGGAAGAGGGCCTGGGTGGCGTTGTCGAGCGCCGAGAAGAGACCCTCGCCCTGGTCGGGCAGCAGTTGGTCGTAGAGCCGCAGGAAGTCCTTCTTGTTGGTCGCGCTGAGGAAGGCGTCGGCCAGTTCGTCATCGGCGAACAGCGCCTGGTAGACCGCGTCCAGGGCCGAACCCTGGTTTTCGGTGAGGCCCATCTCGGCGGCGTTGCGGCGGGCGATGGTCAGATAGACCTCGCCCAGGCCCGTGTTGGCCGTGGCGGTGATGTTGTAGAAGTAGGGGCGGTTCTCGGCCAGGGCGTCGGTGTTGACGGTCCCGAAGGTCAGGGCCCCGGCCTTGACGATGGTGTACTGGCTGCCGACGCCGATGTCGGAGTCGATCAGGCTGGTCAGTTCGAAGCCGATGGTCGAGCCGTTGGCGAAGCTGGCGGTGTCCATCTCGAACACCGTGTTGGTCCGACCGGCCGCGCCCTCCGGATCGATGGTCACGAACAGCTCGCCGTTGGCGGCCACGGTCAGGGCGTCGCCGCGCACCACGCTGGTGTTCACGGCGGTCAGGCGACCGTCGTTGATGGCGATGGTCAGCTGGTCGTCGAGGTTGGCCTCGGTGTAGCGATCGTTGCCGGTCGTCTCGTTGATCGCCTTCAGGTTCAGGACATCGCCCTTGGCCTGGGCCCCGCCGCTGATCGTCAGGCTGTCGGCGCCGAGCCCGAAGGACATGGCGCCGATCAGGCCGCCGTTGCTCAGGGTCAGGCTGTCATTGCCCGTGCCGAACAGAATGTCGCCGACGATGACCGGTTCGTCGCCATCGTCGATGCCGTCTTCGTCCTGATCGGCGTCGTCGATCTCGTCGTCGCCGTCGTCGCCGTCCGGGCCCTTGTCGGCCAGGGTGACGGCGACACCGGCGGTGTTGTTGCGCAGGTCGATGGCGATCGCCCGGCCGTTGATCGCCTCGTTGTTGGGGTCGAGGTCGTCGTCGTCGCCGTCGTCGGCGTCGTCGTTGCGGACGATGGAGGCGAGGACGGTGCCGGTGATGTTGATGGTCTGCAGGGTGCCCGAGGCGTCGCGGATGGCGATGGCGCTGGCGTTTTCGCCCGAGCCGGTGGCCGAGACGAAGCCGCCGATGTTGAGCAGCGGGGCGGTGGACTCGGCGCTGATGTCGATGGCGACCGCTTCGACCGCCGTTTCGTTGACCAGGCTGGCCGAGGTCGTCGAGGCGACCGCGACGATGGCCCCATCGATCAGGAGCTCATCGGCATCGACATCGCCGCGCAGCCACAGGGCATGGGCGTTGTTGTTGTAGGCGCGGACGGTGACGCTGCCGTCGATCCGCACGCCGCCGTTCATCTCGACGTGATAGCCGGCCTGTTCACCGGCGTCGGTGAAGTCGCCATCGCTGTTGAGATCGACGGGCGCGCCGATCTGGATGGCCGTCGCGGCGACGTTGTCATAGATGCCATCGGCGCTCACCGAGCCACCGATGATCAGGCCGAAGTCCTTGTTGCCGCCGGCGTTGGTCCCGACGTTGCCGATGGTCACGGTCTCGGTGTTCGAGGCGATCAACAGGGCCGGCGCGCCGCCGAACACGGTGATGCTTCCGACGCCCTCGTTGCCGTCCGGGATGCCGTCGTTGTCGTAGTCGGTGTCGTCGGTGTCGAGGACGCCGTCGTTGTCGTCGTCGGTGTCGGCGGTGTCGAGCTGGCCGTCGCCGTCGTCGTCGTCGTCGGTGACGTTGGGCTTGCCGTCGCCGTCGAGGTCGTATTCGGCGCTGTTGAACGGCAGGGCAACCTGAATGCCGCCGGTGACGTTGCCGCTGACGCGGACCCCCGGGCCGCCCTGCAGCAGGTCGTCGGCGTCGAGGTTGTCCCGGGCTTCCTGGCTGAAGGGCCGGCTGGTGTAGCGATAGCCGCTGGCCGACACCCCGCCGCTGATCACCAGGCCGGCCGGATTGACGCCCGTGCCGATGTCGCCGGAGACGTCCACGCCCACGGCGTTCTCGCCCGACACGTTGACCGAACCGGAGACGAAGACGCCGTTGGCGCGCTGCAGGGCCGTGGCCCCGCCCGTCACATCGCCGGCGACGCGGATGCCGACGGCGTTGTCGCCGACGACGCTGATGGCGCCAAAGCTGCGGAGGAAGCCATCGACGTTGCTCTCGACGCTGATGCCGGCCGAGTCGTTGCCGACGACGATGATGCCGCCGCTGTTGAGGATGTTGCCGGTCAGGCCGCCGCCGCCGATCACGCGGATGCCGTAGCGGCCGGTTCCTTCGGCGAACTCGCCGTCCTCGTCGCCGTCCTTGTCGTCGTCCTTGGGCGTGTAGTCGTCGTTGTGGTTGATGGAGCCGGTGTTGGTCAGGTTGCCGGTGATCGGGCCGCCGGTGGTGTCGATCAGGATGCCGACCGCGTTGTCGACCGCCTTGGTCGTGATCGAGCCGGCGTTGTCGACGCTCTTGGCGGGGGCGTTCATGGTGATGGCCGGGCCGCCGGTGGTCAGCTCGAACTTGCCGGCGTTGGTCACCTTGATGTCATCGGCCGCGCCGTTGTTGACGGTGGCCGTGGAAACCCCTGTGGTGCGGGTATTGCTGATGGTCGTCTCGGCGAAAGCCGAGCCGGCGAACAGCAGGAGCGGAGCGACCGCCACCGTGGCGATCAGACGCTTACGAACCATGGGTATTTCCCCGCAACCAGATCAGACTCTTCCGTCACTCCCCGATGCGGCGAAAATGCGTCAAGGTTCAACGCACTGTCCTCTTCGGAGAGCCCAACCCGTCTATCGCAAGGTTCAAGAGGGCGCCACACGAACGTGCAACATTGGCGCAATCGAATCGCCGAATCGAGGCTGTTGATGTCGATCCTGAAGGCCCTGTGGCCGCTCCGCACCGCGGAGGCGCCGGCCGCGGAAGAGCCGCCGCCGCCGGCGGCCGTCCGCGCCGCTGACGTATCGCAGGGTCCCTTCCGCGCCCTGGTCGAAAGCCTGCCCGATCCGGTGCTGGTCATCGAGGGCGACCCGGACGAGCCGGCCTCACGCCGCATCGTCTTCGCCAACGCCGCCGCCCGCGACCTGCTGCCCGGCCGGCTGGAGGGCATGCGGCTGGTCACCGCCCTGCGCAATCCCGAACTGCTGGAGGCGGTCGATGAAGCCCTGCTCGGGGCCCCGGGCTCGGCCCAGATGGAGGCCGGCGGGGCGCAGGAGCGGATCTGGGCCGTGCAAACGCGGCCTTTGGGCCAGGGAAACTTCGGCCGGCTGGCCCTGCTGACCCTGCGCGACGAGACCGACGTGCGCCGGGCCGAACGCATGCGGGTCGACTTCCTGGCCAACGCCAGCCACGAGCTGCGCACGCCGCTGGCCTCGCTGTCGGGCTTCATCGAAACCCTGCGCGGCCACGCCAAGGACGACGAGCAGGCCCGCGAGACCTTCCTCGGCATCATGCAGGCCCAGGCCGAGCGCATGCGCCGGCTGATCGACGACCTGATGAGCCTGTCGCGCATCGAGCTGAACGAACACATCGCGCCGGAGGGCCGCCTCGACCTGGCGCTCGCGGTCACCGATGTGCTCGACGCCCTGGTGCCCCTGGTCCGCGAAAAGAATCTTTGCGTTTCGACACAGATGCCCGCCCGCGGGGCCGCCGACATCGACGGCGACCGCGACCAGATTCTGCAGGTCATCCAGAACCTGGTTGAAAACGCCGTGAAATATTCCGGCAACGAAGGCGCCCTGAGCATCACCGTCAGCGCGCCGGTGGCCGACGATTCGACCACCCCGGCCCTCGATCCGGCCGCCACCCGCATCACCCTGCTGGCCCCCGACCGGCCAGCGGGACGGCGATTCGCCCTGCTGCGGGTCACCGACCAGGGGCCCGGCATCCCGCGTGACCGCCTGCCCCGGCTGACCGAGCGATTCTATCGCGTCGAAGGCCAGAAGAGCGGCGGGACCCGACCCGGCACCGGGCTGGGCCTGGCCATCGTCAAGCACATCGTCAACCGGCACCGGGGCGGCATGGCCGTCGAAAGCGCCGAGGGACGCGGCGCCAGCTTCAGTGTCTGGCTGCCGCTCGCCGAGAAGGAAGCGACATGATCGACCGGCGCGCGTTTGGATGGGGGGCCGCCGCCGCACTGGCGGCGGGAGGACAGGCCATGGCGACGGTGAACGCGCACATTCCGGTGGTCATCGCCCACCGGGGCGCCAGCGGCGAGCGGCCGGAACATACCGCCTCCGCCTATCGCCTGGCCATCGGACAGTCGGCTGACTTCATCGAGCCCGACCTGGTGGTGACCAGGGACGGGGCCCTCGTCGCCCGGCATGAGAACGAGATCGGCGGTACGACCGACGTCGCGGTCCGGCCGGAGTTCGCCGCCCGCAAGGCCACCAAAGTCATCGACGGTGAACAGATCACCGGCTGGTTCACCGAGGACTTCACCCTGGCCGAGCTGAAGACCCTGCGCTGCCGCGAACGGCTGCCTAAGGTGCGGCCCGGCAACACCCTCTTCGATGGCCAGGACCAGATCCTCACCTTCGCCGAGGTGGCCGCCCTGGCGAAGACGGAGGGCGACCGGGTCGGCCGCCGCATCGGCCTCTATCCGGAGATGAAGCACCCGACCTATTTCGCCTCGGTCGGCCTGCCCATCGAGGGCCGGATGGCGGCGGCGCTGAAGGCCGCCGGCCTGGACGGTGCGGACGCCAACGCCTTCGTCCAGTGTTTCGAGGTCTCGCCGCTGAAAACCCTGCGCGGCCTGGTGAAGACGCCGTTGGTCCAGCTGATCAGCGACGAAGGCGGCCCCGCCGATGCGCCCGGAACCCTGTATGCGTCGATGGCGACGGCCGAGGGCCTCAAGGCCATCGGTTCCTATGCCGACGGCGTCGGGCCCGAGAAGGGGCTGGTCGTCCCCACCGACGGCAAGGTCCTGCTGCCGGCGACCGCCTTCGTCACAGACGCCCATGCGGCGGGCCTGAAGGTGCATCCCTGGACCGTGCGCCGCGAGAATTCCTTCCTGCCGACGAGCCTGCGCGGCCCCGGCGACCTGAACGCGGCGGGCGATGTCCAGACGTTGCTGATGGCCCTGTTCAAGGCCGGCGTCGACGGCGTCTTCAGCGATTTCCCCGGCGAGGCGGTGAAGGCGCGCAACCGCTTCATCGGGGCCAAGGCTTAGTTCCTCCCCCATCGGGGGAGGTGGCGGCGGCGAAGCCGCTGACGGAGGGGGTCACCGCTCACGCCAGCGGGTAAACCTGCTCGAAGCACAACCGCCGGTGGGGACCCCCTCCACCATTGCTGCGCAATGGTCCCCCTCCCCCGATGGGGGAGGAACCTGAAGCCTTACGCCCCCATATCCAGCGAATAGCCGGCCGACCTTACCGTCCGGATCGGATCGACCTCGCGGCCCGAGTTCAGGGCCTTGCGCAGGCGGCCGATGTGCACATCCACCGTCCGCGCCTCGACATAGACGTCCGAGCCCCAGACCGCGTCGAGCAGCTGTTCGCGGCTGAACACCCGGCCCGGATGCTGGATCAGGTGGTCGAGCAGGCGGAACTCCGTCGGCCCCAGATGCACCTCGCGCCCGTCGCGCTTCACCCGGTGGGCCACGCGATCGACGATGATGTCGCCATGGCTCAGCCGGTCGTCGGCCAGGCCCGGCCGGATGCGGCGCAACACGGCGCGGATGCGGGCCAGCAGCTCGGTCATCGAGAACGGCTTGACCACATAGTCGTCGGCCCCGGTGTCGAGGCCGCGGATACGGTCCGTCTCCTCGCCCCGGGCGGTCAGCATCAGCACCGGCAGGTTGCGGGTCTCCTGCTTCTGGCGCAGGCGGCGGCAGACCTCGATGCCCGAGACCTTGGGCAGCATCCAGTCGAGCAGCAGCAGATCCGGCTTGGCCTCGTCGATGACGATCAGGGCCTCCTCGCCGTCGCCAGCCAGCAGGACGCGATAGCCTTCCTTTTCGAGGTTGTACTGCAGCAGGGTCGCCAGGGCGTCCTCGTCCTCGGCGACCACGATGGTCGGCGTGCTCATTGGTGGGCCTCACCCTTGGGGCGTTGGTCGGTCAGCTCGTCGCCGGTGATCTCGTAGTGGACGATCTCGGCGATGTTGGTGGCGTGGTCGCCGATCCGCTCGAGGTTCTTGGCGACGAACAGCAGGTGGGCCCCCGGCGTGATCGTGCGCGGATCGCCCATCATGTAGGTCAGCAGCTCGCGGAACAGGCTCTCGTAATGCTCGTCGACCTCGTCGTCGCGCGACCAGACGGCGGTCGCCCCGGCCAGCTCGCTGGAGGTGTAGGCGTCGAGCACGTCCTTCAGCCGCCCGGCCACCAGCTTGCCCATCCGTTCGATGGAACGGCTGACCGGCCCCGCCGTATCGCTCTCGGCCAGGATCAGGGATCGCTTGGCGATGTTCTTGGCCAGATCGCCGCAGCGTTCGAGGTTGGAGGCGATCTTCATCGCCGCCACGGTGCGGCGCAGGTCCACGGCCATCGGTTGGCGCAAGGCGATCAGCCGGATGGCGGCCCGTTCGATCTCGCCTTCCAGGGCGTCGAGCCGGCTGTCGCGCTCGACGATCTGTGCGGCCAGGGCGACATCGCGGCGGGCGAAGGCGCTGATGCTGTCGGCCACCTGGGCTTCGGCCAGGCCCCCCATGCGGGCGACCTCGGCGGTCAGGTGGTTCAGTTCTTCCTCGTAGGAGGTGACGATGTGGCTTTGCATGACAGTCGCCCTCAGCCGAACCGGCCGGTGATGTAGTCCTGGGTCCGCGTCTCGCGCGGGTTGGTGAAGATGTCGCCGGTCAGGCCTTCCTCGACCAGGACGCCCATGTGGAAGAAGGCCGTGCGCTGGCTGACCCGCGCCGCCTGGGCCATCGAGTGGGTGACGATAACGATGCAGTACTGGCGGCGCAGTTCGTCGATCAGTTCCTCGATCCGCGCCGTGGCGATGGGGTCGAGGGCCGAGCAGGGCTCATCCATCAGGATGACGCGCGGCTGCACGGCGATGGCCCGGGCGATGACCAGGCGCTGCTGCTGGCCGCCCGACAGGCCGGTGCCCGGCGAATGCAGCCGGTCGGCGACCTCGGCCCACAGGCCGGCCTTCTTGAGCGAGGCCTCGACGATGCCCTCGATATCGACCTTGCTGCTGGCCAGGCCGTGGATGCGGGGGCCGTAGGCGACGTTCTCGAAGATCGACTTGGGGAAGGGGTTGGGCTTCTGGAACACCATGCCCACCCGGCTGCGCAGCACCACGGGATCGACGTCGCGGCCGTTGACGTCCTGGCCGTCGATCTCGATGCGGCCGGTGACCTTGGCGCCCGGGATGGTGTCGTTCATCCGGTTGATGCAGCGCAGGAAGGTCGACTTGCCACAGCCCGACGGGCCGATGAAGGCGGTGACCGCCCGGTCGGGGATGTCGATGCTGATGTCGAACAGGGCCTGCTTGGTCCCGTAGAAGGCGTTGACCTTGTCACAGTGGATCTTCACCCCGGCCGCCGGACCGGCGGTTTGGGTGGCGACGACCGGCGGCCGCAGCTGCGTGTCATGGGGCATGTCGGGTGTACCTTCGGCGGTATCTTGGGGGGCGGTCATTTTACCACCTCTTCTCGAAGCGACGGCGCAGGATCACGGCCGCCGAATTCATCACGATCATGAACAGCAGCAGGACCATGATGGCCCCCGCCGTGCGTTCGTGGAAGGCCGCCTCGGCGGCGTTCTCCCACAGGAAGACCTGCACCGGCAGCACGCTGGCGGCGGACGCCAGGCTCTCGGGCAGGCCGGGGGTGAAGGCGACCATGCCGATCATCAGCAGCGGCGCGGTCTCGCCCAGCGCATGGGCCAGGGAAAGAATGACGCCGGTCATCACCCCCGGCATGGCCTGGGGCAGCACATGGTGGAACACCGTCTGGGTGCGGCTGGCGCCCATGCCCAAAGCCGCCTCGCGGATCGAGGGCGGCACCGCCTTCAGCGCCGCGCGGGTGGCGATGATGATGGTCGGCAGGCTCATCAGGGCCAGCACCATGCCGCCGGTCAGCGGCGCCGAGCGCGGGAAGCCCAGCCAGTTGATGAACAGCACCAGGCCGAGCAGGCCGTAGACGATCGACGGCACGGCGGCGAGGTTGTTGATGTTGACCTCGATGAAGCCGCTCAACCGGCCCTTGGGCGAAAACTCCTCCAGCCAGACCGCCGCCAGAACCCCGACCGGCACGGCGATCAGCGCCGCCACCAGCAGCATCAGGGCCGAGCCAACCACGGCGCCCAGCACCCCGGCCTGTTCCGGCTCGGTGGAGTCCGACCGCGTGAAGAAGGCGCTGTTGAAGTGGGCCTTGACCGTGCCGTCGGCCTTCAGCCGGTCCAGCCAGTCCATCTGCCGGTCGGTCAGCTTGCGGTCGGCGGCCGGGGTCGAGCGTTCGATCTCGCCCTTGTAGTAGAGGTCGGCGTTGGCCTTCACGGGCACGGTCAGGGTGACCGTCTTGCCGATCAGCGACGGGTCGGCCTTGATCTTGTCGAGCAGCTGGAAGCCGAGATCGCGGGACACCAGGTCCATCGCCTCGCCCGAGGCCAGGCCGAGCGCGTCGTCCGCCACCTTCAGCCGCTTCAGCAGGTCGCCGCCGGCGATGTAGTCGAAATTGTTGCCCTCGAGGTCCGAGCGGTCGATCCGGGCCGGATCGAGATAGACGCTGGTGGTGATCGAATGGGTCCAGAAGGCCGTATAGCCCTGCTGCACCACCCGCCCGAGCAGCAGCACCAGGAAGCCCAGCGCGATGGCGATGGCGATGCGGCCATACCAGCGGAAACGGGCCTCGGCCGCGTGGCGCTTCTTCAGCCGCGCTTCGCCGGCCTTATCTGTAAGAGCCTGATCAGTCATAGGCCTGCCGGTATTTCTGGACGATGCGCAGGGCGATCACATTGAGCGCCAGGGTGACGGCGAACAGGGTCAGGCCGAGGCCGAACGCCGCCAGGGTGCGGGGGCTGTCGAACTCCTGGTCGCCGGTGAGGATCTCGACCATCTGGCGGGTGACGGTGGTCACCGAGTCCAGCGGGTTGGCGGTGATCCGCGCCTGCGATCCGGCCGCCATGGTGACGATCATCGTCTCGCCGACGGCGCGGCTGATGGCCAGCAGCATGGCCCCCATAACGCCGGGCAGGGCGGCCGGCAGGATGACCCGCTTGACGGTCTCGGACTTGGTCGCGCCCATCGCATAGCTGCCATCGCGCAGGGACTGCGGCACGGCGTTGATGATGTCGTCCGACAGGCTGGAGATGTAGGGGATCAGCATGATGCCCATCACCACCCCGGCGGTCAGGGCCATCTCGTTCTGCACCGCCATCAGGTACTGGCCGAGCGGGTCCAGCGGCCCCTCGGCCAGCCAGCTGCCGATGTAGTTGAAGAAGCCCCGGAACAGCGGCCCGACGGTGAGGGCGGCGAAGAAGCCGTAGACCACGGTCGGCACCCCGGCCAGGATCTCCAGCAGCGGCTTGATGATCCCGCGCGTCGTGCGGCCCGCGTACTCCGACAGATAGATGGCGCAGAACAGCCCGACCGGGGCGGCCACGCACATGGCGATGATCATCACCAGGAAGGTGCCGGCGAACAGCGGCACGGCCCCGAAGGCGCCCTTGGCGGCCACCTGGTCCTCGCGCATGGCGATCTGCGGCTGCCACTGCAGGCCGAACAGGAAGTCGAGCGGCGACACCGAGGCGAAGAAGCGCAGCGCCTCGTAAAGCAGGCTGGCGACGATGCCGACCGTGGTCAGCACGGCGATGGCCGAACAGGCCATCAGGGCGATGCTGATCCAGCCCTCGACCTGGTTGCGGGCCCGCAGGGTCGGCTTGATCCGCGGCCAGGACAGCAGGAAGCCGCCCAGCGCCAGCACGGCGGCCAGGGCGACGGCGGCGAAGGCGGCGAAACCGTTGAAGTCGCGCGCCTGCTGCGCCTTGGCGGTCAGGGCGGCGCGCTGGTCGGCGGTCCATTGGATGTTGCTGGGCGTCCGGCCGTCGGCGATGGCCTGGGCGTCGCTCCAGAAGGCCTGGGCGGTCTCGCTCGGTAGCGAGGCGACGGCGGCGGGCGGATCGGCGCTGAGCAGCGCCTCGCCCAGCCGCGGTCCGGCGGTCAGGAACAGGATGAGGATGAGGGCGGCCGGCACGCCGGTCCACAGCGCCACCCAGGTTCCGTAGTAGCCCGGGAGGCTATGCAATTCCGCCTTCGGCCCCAGGGCCGAGGCCCGCCGACGGCCCAGCACATAGACTCCAGCCGAGAAGGCCAGGAGGACGGCGAGCGCGAGGGTAAAAGACATTCTGTGCCCGGACGAGTCGCAGGGAGGAGGCTGCAGGCTCCCAATGACGCGCCTATGCTGGCCTTGCGCGACAGTTTCGTGACAGTTCGATGACAACGGGGGGAGGGGTTGATCTGCGTGATGAGGCAGCGGAAGTCAGTTACCCTGCGTTTCGAGTGACGGAGATCGTCTCGAAGTTCGCCAGAAGGGCAACAAGCCGTAAACACCCCCGAAACGATAAGAGCGCCGCCAGATCAAGCGGCAAATTCATCGAATCGAGGTCGAAATGAACGACACGCCCAATATTGACGTTCAAAGGTGATTGTGTAGGAAGCGTCCCTCCTAGGTGGAGCGATTATATTTGCTTACCATCCTCATTTCTATTTGCGGAACTTTGCCTTCCTCAAGCTCCCACAGACGTAACTGGGCCGGAAACAACTCGGCCGTCACTTCGGATACGTGTCGAGTGTCGGAAAAAAAGTCATTGTAGAACACCCACACGCGGAGGATGAAGCGAGTCCTTCCTTCGGCAAGGTCTCGCAATTCCGCGATGGTCATCGTTGCGGGTCCAGTACCAATGCCCTGGCCCGGCGCGGCAAAACTGAGGTGGTCGTTTCGATCGACCGGGTCCAACAATTCCGGCCCCTCGGTGTCGAAATCTGGCGGTACGCGCAGCAGGCGCATAGAACCGCCAGCGTTCAAGGCCGGCGTCTGTCCAACATTCTTCCAATGGGTTCGAAAGCCAACGCCCCACGGCTTGCCATC
Organism: Caulobacter sp. NIBR1757; assembly: GCF_027912495.1. Classification (GTDB taxonomy): domain Bacteria; phylum Pseudomonadota; class Alphaproteobacteria; order Caulobacterales; family Caulobacteraceae; genus Caulobacter. Next base: position 455,956 of record NZ_CP115463.1, read on the forward strand.
ATCGCCAATCATCAACCCCGTGATCGTGGATTCAGACCCCATCCACGCCCGAAGCTGAGTTTCGGCGGTCCTCTTGGCACCCTCAAGAGAGGCTCGGGCAATGGCGTTGGCTTCAAGTACTGCACTCGTGGCGCGGCCGGTGTCTTCAACAGCTTCTCTCGTCGCCTCCAAAGTGCCCCTGACGTAGAGAAGTGCCCAGATCGTGGCACCAGTGGTCACGGCGCTCAAGATCAGAGCCATGAGGCTGAAAAGCGCTAGCTGTTCCTGAACATTTAAATCCTGCTGGTCGTGGGATTGATCTACAAGGGCGACTACTTCTTTGTGAACGCAGTCAGCAATTTCAACCGGCGTTCCCCGTGCACAGACGAGGGGGATGCTCTTCCCGACCCCCTCTCGCCTATAGGCGGCTGCGGCATTCTCGCGGCCACGTTGCTCTCCCATATGTGACGCGAGCATCCCGACAAGCAGTACTGCGCAAAGGGCGGCAACGAGCGAGAAGATGGCCTCTAAAGGCGTGAATTTTCGACGCCGGCCGCTGTCAGACATTGAACCAGAATAGCCCCAGTAGATCCGCCCCAAGTGATCTTGATCCACAGATTAGGTTCTGTCTCGCTTATTCCGATAGCCTTGATGGTCCGCACCTCTTTCGCGCGACTTGGGTCGCGCCTTGACCTTTGGCCGACGGATGCGTCAAACCGCCCTCCCATGAACGTCCTCCTCATCGGATCCGGCGGGCGCGAACACGCGCTGGCCTGGAAGATCGTCCAGTCGCCCATGCTGACCCGCCTGGTCGCCGCCCCGGGCAACCCCGGCATCGCCGAGCTCTGCGAGTGCCGCGACATCAAGGCCAACGACGTCCCGGCCCTTGTCGCCCTGGCAAAAGAGATCGCCGCCGATCTCGTCGTCGTCGGCCCGGAGATCGCGCTCGAAGCCGGCATCGCCGACGCCCTGGCGAAGGAAGGCATCCCCTGCTTCGGGGCCAGCCAGTCGGCCGCCCGGCTGGAGACCTCCAAGGCCTTCACCAAGGACTTCTGCGCCCGCCATGGCCTGCCGACCGCCGCCTACGGCGTGTTCGAAACCGCCCAGGCGGCCGATGCTTTCCTCGACACCCTGACCGCCCCCTTCGTGATCAAGGCCGACGGCCTGGCGGCCGGCAAGGGCGTGGTCATCGCCCAGAGCCGGGCCGAGGCCGACGCCGCCGTCCTCGACATGCTGGGCGGCCGCTTCGGCACGGCCGGGGCCCGCGTGGTCATCGAGGAATTCATGGTCGGCGAGGAGGTCTCCCTGTTCGCCCTCTGCGACGGCCAGTCCGCCGTCCTCTTCGGCCAGGCCCAGGACCACAAGCGCGCCTATGACGGCGACCTCGGCCCCAACACCGGCGGCATGGGCACCTACAGCCCGGCGCCCGTCCTCACCGACGCCCTGCTCGAACAGGCCTTCGACGAACTCATCGCCCCGACCGTGCGCGGCATGGCGGCCGAGGGAAACCCCTATGTCGGCGTCCTCTACGCCGGGCTGATGCTGACCGACACGGGTCCGAAGCTCGTCGAATACAATGCCCGCTTCGGCGACCCCGAATGCCAGGTGCTGATGCTGCGCCTGGCCGACGACATCCTGCCCTGGCTGCAGGCCACCGCCACCGGGACCCTGTCGCGGCTCAGCGGTCCGACCTTCCGCGACGAGGCCGCCGTCTGCGTGGTCATGGCCGCCGAGGGCTATCCTGACGCCCCGGTGAGCGGCGCCGTCATCCGCGGCGCCGCCAGCGACTTCGGCGGCGAGGCGGTCGTCTTCCACGCCGGCACGACCCGCGACGCCGACGGAAACCTGCGCGCCTCCGGCGGCCGGGTGCTCAACGTCTGCGCCCTCGGCGCCACCCTGCACGAGGCCCGCGACCTGGCCTACGCCGCCGTCGGCGCCATCGACCTGCCGGGCGGTTTCCATCGTTCCGACATCGGCTGGCGGGCCCTGTAGAATTTTACCCGGGCGAAATTATCGCGGCTTTCGGGCGCCCATCGGGGTCCCGTTGGTCGCGGTAGCCCCGGCCGGCCTCCCGCCGACCTACAATCGCACACCCGCGACCCCGCCCCGACCTACGCTTCGACCTACAGCCAGCGACAGGCGGCCACCCGGAAGAGACAGTCTTTTCAATCGCCTGCCGGATATTCACCGCTGTCGCCCCGCGCGGCGCCTTATAATGTGGGTCCGCTTCGATAGGGCCGGTGCAGCCTACGACCGCAAGCCGCGTTAGACTGCCGCCAGCCAACAGAGACCCCCCATGAGCCGCGAAGACCCCCTGCTGAAACCGGGCGACACCTGCTGGCGCATAGACAAGGCCGACCGGGTGTCCTTCCTGGTCGATGGCGCGGACTATTTCGCGGCGGTCAAACAGGCGATGCTGTCGGCCAGACAATCGATCTGGCTGCTGGCCTGGGTGTTCGATCCCCTGACCCGCTTCGAGCCCGACCGGGTGGAGCGCAGCCGCGATCCGCAGAACCCCGACCGCCTGGGCCAGCTGCTGCGCCGGCTGTCGGCCCTCAACCCGGCGCTCGACGTGCGCATCCTGGCCTGGGACATGCCGCCGCTGATCGCCATGACCCAGCGCTTTCCGGGCCAGCGGGCGAAACGGTATTTCGAGGGCTCGGCGGTCAAGTTCCGGCTCGACAACAGCCTGCCGATGAGCGCCTGCCACCATCAGAAGGTGCTGGTCATCGACGGCCGCCTCAGCTTCATCAGCGGCGGCGACCTGGGGGCCGACCGCTGGGACACCTGCGACCACCTCGACGAGGACCCCAACCGCCGCCTGCCCTGGGGCGAGCGCTACCCGGCCCGGCACGACGTGGCGATGATGGCCGAGGGCCCGGTGGCCCAGAGCTGCGCCGAGCTGTTCGTCGAGCGCTGGGCCAGCAGCGGCGGCGGCGACCTGCCGATGCCCGAGATGGCCGAGCATTCCCCCTGGCCCAAGGACTTCGCCGAGGACCTGGTTGGCGTCGAGGTCGCCCTGACCCGCACCCAGCCGCGCTGGAAAGACCTGCCGGAGACCCAGGAGGGCTACCGCCTGCACCTCGACTGCATCGCCAGCGCCCGGCGGACCATCTTCCTGGAGAACCAGTACCTGGCCTCGCCGATGATCGTCGCCGCCCTGTGCCGGCGGCTGGAGGAGCCGGACGGGCCGGAGGTCATCGCCATCGGCCCCAGCGCCAGTCCCAGCTTCTTCGACCGCATGACCATGGACAGCGCCCGCTCGCAGGCCATCAACCTGCTGGAGCAGTCTGACCACTACCATCGCTTCCGCGCCTTCACCGCCCGCACGGCCCACGACAAGCCGATCATCGTCCATTCGAAGGTGTCGATCTTCGACGACCGCCTGTTGCGCATCGGCTCGGCCAACCTCAACAACCGCTCCGGCGGGCTCGACACCGAGGTCGATGCGGTGATCGAGGCGCCCGATGGGCCTGAGGGAGCGGAGACCCGCCGCACCATCGCCGCCTTCCGCACCATGCTGATCGGCCACTATTTCGGGAAGGGTCTGGGCGAAACCCGGGAGGCGATCCGCGAAACCGGTTCGGTCGCCGGCGCCATTGACGCCCTCGACGGTCATCCGCGCCGGCTGCTGCCCATCGACCGCACGCCAATCAGTCCGCTGGGCCGCTTCGTCTCGAGCTGGGCGCTGGGGGATCCGCTGTCGGCGTCGGATGCCTGGCGGCCGTGGATCCGGCGGGCCCGGATCAGGCAGGCGCTGGAGTGTCTTCCGGCGCCCGTGGCGGGATCTCCACCTCGACGATCAGAGGAAGATGGTCAGACGCCCGTCGCGCCTCCGGATCGAAAGGCGACTCCACCCTGGTGACCTTGATGCCCGGCGACACGAAGACGTGGTCGATGCGCATGAAGGGAAAGCCGCTGGGATAGGTCGACATCGGCGCGCCGGGCCACTGCAGCTGGGCGTCCTGGATGGCGGCGGCGCAGATCCGGTAGGGCTGCTGGAAGGGGGTGGCGTTGAAGTCGCCCATCAGGATGCCGGGCCTGGTGAACTTCTCGTCGGCCATCCAGTCGGCGACCAGGGCGGTGGCCTGTTTCTTCTGTTCCTGCGGGATGAGGCCCAGATGGGTGTTGATGACCTGCAGCTCCTGGCCGTCGGGCAGGGTGACGGCGATCCACACCGCGCCGCGCGGCTCCAGGGCCCTGATCTTCGGATAGCCGGGCAGGGGGCCGGCCCGCACCAGCCGCTCGGGCAGGGTGGTGAGCAGGGCGTCGCCGTAGCGTTCCTCCTCGATATGCATGGCGGCGTTGAAGTGGCTGCGCATGGAAAGGAGTTCGCCCAGCCTGTGGGCCTGATCGACATGGCCGGTCCGCTTGCGGCCGACGTCCAGCTCCTGCAGGCCGACGATGTCCGGCTTGGCGGCCGCGATCACCCGGGCGCAGCGCTCCACATCCAGCCTTTTGTCGACGCCCACGCAGCGGTGGACGTTCCAGGTCATCAGGCGAAGCTTCATGACCCGAAGAGATCGCGCGGCGGGTCCGATGGTTCCGGTTCCGGGTCGGGTTGCCGACGGCTGAGCAGGAAGAGGGCGTTCTCGGCCCGCCAGTTCTCGATCCCCCGGGCCGGGTCGATCGGCCGGGCCGCCTGGCCCCGCGCCAGGGCGGCGCAGTGCTCGGTGCGCAGGTCCAGGTCTTCGGTCAGGGCGTTGAAGTCGGCCAGGCTGCAGAGGTGGATGTTGGGCGTCGACCACCAGGGCTCGGGCAGGGCCCGGGTCTCCGGCATCCGGCCCCGCGCCATCAGGCTCCAGCGCACCCGCCAGTGGCCGAAGTTGGGAAAGGAGACGATGGCCCGGTCGGCGATCCGCAACAGCTCGCTCAGCACATGCCGCGGATTGCGGGTCGCCTGCAGGGTCTGGCTGAGGATGGCGTAGTCGAAGGCCCGGGTGGGAAAGGCGTCCAGGTCCCGGTCGGCGTCGCCCTGCACCACGGCCAGCCCCCGCGCCAGGCAGGCCGAGACGCCCGAGGCCTCCAGCTCCAGCCCCCGGCCCTGCGCCTGCTTCTCGCGGACCAGCAGCTCCAGCAGCTCGCCTTCGCCGCAGCCGACATCGATCACCCGGGCGCCGGGACGCACCAGCCGCAGGATTTCGCGGAAGTCTTCTCTCACAGGAAGCTCTCCCCCGGGATCGCCATACCCCGTCCTGTCATCCTCCGGGCCCGCGAAGCGGGAACCGGGGGACCCAGGGCGGCTCTGGAAAGACTCCCAACGGTGTTCACGCGGACAGTTGGGTCCCCCGGTCCGCTGCGCGGCCGGAGGATGACAGAGGGGGTTATTCGCCGGACGGGCCTGTGATCCCTCACCACCTGCGCCTCACCGAATCCAGGAAACCGCGCAGCGCCCCGTCCATCACCGGTTCGTCCAGCAGGAAGGCGTCATGGCCCTTGTCGCTCTCGATCTCCAGGAAACTGACCTCGGCCCCGGCCGCATTCAGCGCCCGCACGATGTGGCGGCTCTCGACCGTCGGATACAGCCAGTCGGAGGTGAAGCTGAGCACGCAGAACTTGACGTCCCGCGCCCCCTGGAAGGCCTGGGCCAGCACCCCGCCGTGCGGGGCGGCCAGGTCGAAATAGTCCATGGCCCGGGTGATGTAGAGATAGCTGTTGGCGTCGAAGCGGTTGACGAACGAACCGCCCTGGTGACGCAGGTAGCTTTCGACCTGGAAGTCGGCGTCGAAGCCGAACGACAGGCCGTCGTTCTGCAGCTCGCGGCCGAACTTCCGCTGCAGGGCGGCCTCCGACAGATAGGTGATGTGGGCCGCCATCCGGGCCACGGCCAGGCCCTTCTCCGGCCGCACCCCGGCTTCCGCATAGGCCCCGCCGCGCCAGTCGGGATCGGCCATCACCGCCTGGCGACCGACCTCGTGGAAGGCGATGTTCTGGGCCGAGTGGCGGGCGGCGCTGGCCACGCAGACCACCGCCTCCAGCCGCTCGGGGTAGTCCGCCGCCCACTGCAGCACCTGCATGCCGCCCATCGAGCCGCCGACCACCGCGGCCAGCTTGCTGATCCCCATGGCCTCGACCAGCATGGCCTGGGCCCGCACCATGTCGCCGATGGTGATGACCGGGAAGGTCAGGCCGTAGGCCTTGCCCGTGGCCGGATCGACCGACCCCGGACCGGAAGAGCCGTTGCAGCCGCCGATGACGTTGGAGCAGAGGATGAACCAGTCAGCCGGATCGAGCGGCCGGCCCGGTCCGACGAGCCGCGTCCACCAGCCCTCCTTGCCCGACACCGGATGCGTGCCGGCGACATGCTGGTCGAGGGTCAGGGCGTGGCAGATGAGGACGGCGTTGGAGCGGTCGGCGTTCAGCGTGCCGAAACTGCGCCAGGCGATCTCCAGATTGTCCAGTCTGGAGCCGGAATCGAGGGCCAGCGGCCGGTCCGGCCCGAAGGCCCAAACCCCGCTGTCCTGCGCCGCGATTTCGCTCGATCCGTCCATGCGGCTCCGATGACCGCGCGCGACGGGGATTGTCAACCGGGCAGGCGGGGTTAGACAGGCGCCATGCACCGCCTGATCCTCCTGCGCCACGGCAAGGCCGAACGCACCGCCCCCGGCGGCGACATCGCCCGGCGCCTGACCGACCGGGGCCGCAGCGATGCCGCCCTGATGGGCCGGGTGCTGGCCGAACGCGACCTGATCCCCGACGTGGCCCTGGTCAGCGCCGCCGCCCGCACCCAGGAAACCTGGGCGGCCGTCAGCCCCGCCTTCCCCATGGCGCGGGCCGAGGTGACCCGCGACCTCTACCTCGCCTCCGAAGGCCTGATTCTCAAGCTGGCCGAAGAGCGCGGCGAGACCGCCGGCAGCATCATGGTCATCGGCCATAACCCGGGCCTCCACATGCTGGCCATCCACCTGTTGCGCTTGGCCGGCGCCGGCGGCGCCGTCATCGCCCGCGCCGAGGCCAAGTTCGCCACCTCAAGCGCCGCGGCCTTCACCTTCGACGCGGCCGGCCGCCCGGCCTACGACGGCCTGTTCCACGCCAGCGACTTCGGCGGCGGGGGCGGCGAATGACCCGGATCTACAAGCTGGTCTCGCGCGGCGAATGGGAGGCGGCCAAGGCCTCGGGCGCCTTCCACGGCGCCGCGGTCGACCTCGCCGACGGCTATATCCATTTCTCGACCGGCGCCCAGGCGGCGGAGACGGCCCGCAAGTATTTCGCCGGCCTGGGCGACATCCTCATCGTCGGCTTCGAGGCCGAAACCCTCGGCCACGGTCTGAAGTGGGAGCCCTCGCGCGGCGGCGACCTCTTCCCGCACCTCTACGGCCCGCTCGATCCGTCGCTGGCGGTGGAAGAGCGCGATGCGCCTTTGGGCCAGGACGGCCACATCCAGCTGGGAGCGCTGTCGTGACCTCCCTCCCCGAATGGGGAGGGCAGACGCGCGGTTACGCGCGTCGGGTGGGGAAGTCGGTTCCCAGCCTGGCAGACCCTGCACTGAGGGGCATAACCGGCCAATGATCGTGACCCACCGCCCCACCCGACGCGCAACGCGCGTCTGCCCTCCCCATTCGGGGAGGGAGGCATGATCCACGACCTCGCCGCCCGCGCCCTGCATCTCCTCGACCCCGAGGACGCCCACGGCCTGACCATCGCCGGTCTCGAAGCGGGTCTCGGCCCGGTCGACCGTTCCAGGCCGGACCCCATCCTCCGGACGACGCTCGCCGGCCTGACCCTGCCCAGCCCCATCGGCCTGGCCGCCGGCTTCGACAAGAACGCCCAGGTTCCCGACGCCATGCTCGCCGCCGGCTTCGGCTTCGTCGAATGCGGCACCGTCACCCCGCTGCCCCAGGCCGGCAACCCGCGCCCCCGCCTGTTCCGGCTGACCCCCGACAGGGCGGTGATCAACCGCATGGGCTTCAACAACGAAGGCCTCGAAGCCTTCGCCGCCCGCCTGGCCAGACGCCCCCGCAAGGGGATCGTCGGGGCCAACATCGGGGCCAACAAGGACGCGACGGACCGCACCCAGGACTATGTCACCGGCCTGACCCGCCTGTGGGGACTGGCCGACTACTTCACCGTCAACATCTCCTCGCCCAACACCCCCGGCCTGCGCGCGCTGCAGACGAAAGAGGCGCTGGAAGACCTGCTCGGCCGCCTGGCCGAAGCCCGCAAGCCTCTCCCGGGCGACGCCCCGGTGTTCCTGAAGGTGGCCCCAGACCTCGAGGACGACGAGATCGAGGCCATCGTCGCCGCCAGCGCCGCCCACGGCCTGGCCGGCATCATCGTTTCCAACACCACCGTAGGCCGGCCGGTCACCCTGATGAGCCGCGCCGCCTCCGAGACCGGCGGCCTCTCCGGCGCCCCCCTGATGGGTCCCTCGACCTTCATCCTGCGCCGCTTCCACGCCGCCAACGACAAGGGCCTGATCCTCATCGGGGCGGGGGGCGTCGCCTCCGGCGCCGACGCCTACGCCAAGATCCGCGCCGGGGCCCAGGCGGTGCAGCTCTACTCGGCCATGGTCTATGAAGGCCCGGGCCTGGTGACCCGCATCAAGCGCGATCTTGCCGCCCGTCTGAGGGCGGACGGCTTCGGCTGCGTGGCCGAGGCCGTCGGCGCATCATGAAATTCCCCCACGACGGGAAACTTCGCCGCGTTGCGCGCCCCTCCCGCCTGACCTACACCTGACAACCATGGCCGAGGCCGCGCCGCCGCCCGCGACGAAGACCGCTCCTCCGACTCGCCGATGGCTCTGGCCCGGCGGCCTGTCGGCGCGCCTGCTGGTGCTCACCAGCCTGTTCATCACCCTGGCGGCCCTGTTCATCCTGCCCGCCGCCCTGGCCAGCTTCGAGGAGCAGTGGCTGCTCGACCGCGTGCGCTCGGCCGAACTGGCCAAGCTGGCCACCGACGTCGCCCCCGACGGCCAGATCACCCAGGAGCTGTCGCGCCAGCTGCTCGACGGGGCGGGCGTGGTCTCGGTGGCCATCCAGACCGACGGCATGCGCCGCCTGGTGCTGGCCGCGCCACGCACCCTGCCGACCCCCTATCTGGTCGATCTGCGCGAGCAGAACCCGCTGAGCTGGTTCAGCGCCCCGTTCCAGACCCTGTTCGGCGGCGAGGGCCGCATGGTCCGGATCGTCGCCGAGCCGCGCTTCCTCAAGGACTCCGAGTTCATCGACATCGTCGTGCCCGATGACATCCTGCGGGCCGAGCTGATCAGCTACCTCTGGCAGGCGCTGTTCGTCACCGTGTTCGCGGCCATCGTCGTCGGCGGGCTGGTCTATCTGTCGCTCAACGCCTTCCTGGTGCGGCCGATGCAGCGGATCACCCGCTCCATCGAACGCTTCCGCGCCGATCCGGAAGACCCCGGGGCCCGGGTCGAGACCAGCGGCCGCCGCGACGAGATCGGCCGCGCCGAGGCCGAGCTCGACCGCATGCAGTCGGACCTGGTGGCGGCGCTCAACAGCCGCGCCCGGCTGGCGGCGCTCGGCGAGGCGGTGGCCAAGATCAATCACGACCTGCGCAACATGCTGACCAGCGCCCAGATCGCCTCCGACCGGCTGGCGGCCATCGGCGATCCCAAGGTCGCCCAGGCCATGCCCCGCCTCGAACGGGCCCTGGACCGGGCCGTCACCCTGGCCACCAACGTCCTGGCCTACGGCCGCGCCGGCGAGGCCGAGCCGGACCTCAAGGCGGTGCCGTTGCGGGCGGCGCTGGAGGCCGCGGCAGAGGACGCGGCGCTGGAGAAGGACGACGTCGCCCTGAAGGTCGAGGCCCCGGCCCGGGCGAGCGTCACAGCCGACCCGGACCAGCTGCACCGCATCCTGATGAACCTGATGCGCAACGCCCGCCAGGCGATGGCGGCCATGGCCCGCGAGGAGCCGGGGCAGATCACCGTCAGTCTGGCGAAGGAGCCGGGCTGGAGCATAGTTCGCATCGCCGACAACGGGCCAGGCCTGCCCGAACGCGCCCTGGCCCACCTGTTCCAGCCCTTCGCCGGCTCGGCCCGGCATGGCGGCACGGGCCTCGGCCTGGCCATCTCGCGCGAGCTGGCCCAGGCCCATGGCGGCGATCTGACCATGGCCCAGACCGGTCCGGAGGGGACGGTGTTCGAACTGCGCCTGCCGGAACCGGAGAAGCCGAAGAAGAAGAGTTAATTGGGGACACGCACTATTTTCGCTTACGTCGCCGCCGGACGTCCGGCAGCGGTTGGGCGAAAATAGTGCGTGTCCCCAATTAACTCAGCGCCCAGCCGACCCGGGCGCTCTCGATCGCGTCCAGCTTGGCATACAGCGGCGCCCAGTCGTCGGCCTCCGCGATCGGCGCCCACAGGGTCTCGACCTCGTCGATCAACATCTCGACCGGCTCCGCCCGCGCGAACATCGGATGCGCCAGCCGTTCCGGCCGCTGCGCCTCGAAACCGGCCAACAGCCGCCGGAATTCCATGAACGCCTCGCCGCCGTAGACGGCCGCCCGGGGCCCGGCCATCGCCCGCGCCGCGTCGCCGCAGAACCAGTCGAAGAAGAAGGGCTCCCAGCGCAACGCCTCGCCGCCTTCGGCCAGGGCCTTGAACGAGGCGTTGACCAGGTCGATGTCGGCGTCAGGTCCCTGGCTCTTCACCCCCAACCGGCCGATCATCGCCGCCATCAGGGCCTCCCGGTAGGCCGGCGCGAACCCGTTCAGCGCCGCCACCAGCGCGTCACTGTCGGCCACCTGCACCAGGCAGCCGGCCAGCTGCTGCAGATTCCAGAACCCCGCCTCCGGCTGGCGGCCGAAGCTGTAGAGGCCGGTCTCGTCGAAATAGGCGGCGGTGAAGTTGGGGTCGTTCCTCGGCAGGAAGCGCCAGGGGCCGTAGTCGAAACTCTCGCCGGTGACGACCATGTTGTCGGTGTTGAGCACGCCGTGCACGAAACCCGCCGACATCCAGCGGGCGACCAGCCGGGCGGTGCGGGCCACCGTCTCGCCGAGCATCGCGACGGCGCGATCCGGCGCGTCGGCGAGGTGGGGGAAGTAGGTCTCGACCGCATGATCGACCAGCGCGCCGATGTTGTCGGCCCGCTCATGGAAGGCCTGGCGCTGGAAGGTCCCGAAGCGGAGGTGGCTGTGCGACAGCCGGGTCAGCACGGCCGAGCGGGTCGGGCTCGGCTCGTCGTTCCGCTGCAGGTCCTCGCCGGTCTCCACCAGGGAGAAGGCCCGGCTGGTCGGCACGCCCAGCGCTTCCAGCATGGAGGCGGCGAGGATTTCCCGCACCCCGCCCTTGAGGGTCAGCCGCCCATCGCCGCGGCGCGACCAGGGCGTCTGGCCGCTGCCCTTGGTGGCCAGGTCGAGCAGGCGGTCCGAACCAGCTTCACGCAGCTGCGCGAACAGGAAGCCGCGGCCATCGCCGAGGTCGGGGTTGTAGCTGCGGAACTGGTGGCCGTGATAGCGCATGGCCAGCGGGCCGGGCTGGTTGTCCGGCAGCGGCTGGAAGCGGCCGAAGTGGGCGATCCATTCGGCCTCGGTCAGGGTTTCCAGCCCGACCGTTGCGGCGGCTCGCTCATGGCGCCAGCGCAGGCGGGTCTCGGGAAAGTCCGCCGGCCGCACCGGATCGGAAAACTCCGGTCCCAGGGTCATGAAGCGCGGATCGGGGCGATAGGCGGTGGAGACGGGCATTCTGGCCAGATGCGGTCGAACCGCGCTCGCCACAAGCCCGGACTTGCTTGCGGCTTCCCGGCCGATGGCGCCGCAGAAAGCGGCAGCCGCGTCTCTGCCGCCAAGGGCGCCCACAAAAGCGGCGCTTTTGATTCATGCGTCAGAATAACGAAGTTTTTTGACGCCTCTGCTGTCACATCCCTGACACGAGATGGCCGTTTTCCGTTGTGTTACAAGGGATTAATCTTGCCGGATGACGTCCCGCGACCCTAGGCACAGGCGTCAAGTTGATAGGGCTTCCTCGGTCCCGTCTTCCTCCCCAAACCCGTGCGGCTGACACCCGCGCGCAATAAACTTTGCCCAGGACATGACATGAAAATGCGTCACCTGCTGCGCGCGTCGGCTTCGGCCCTCGTGCTCTCCGCCATTATGTCGACCGCCGCCTTCGCTCAGGACGAGCCGGCCGCCGCTGACGATGGCGTCAACACCGTCGACACCATTGTCGTCACCGTCAACAAGCGCGAACAGAACCTGCAGGACGTCCCCGCGACGGTCACCGCCCTGTCGGGTGAGCTGATGCAGGACGCCGGCGTCAAGGACATCAAGGATCTGCAGATCCTGACCCCCGGCCTGACGGTCACCTCGACCTCGAACGAAACCGTCACCACCGCCCGCATCCGTGGCGTCGGCACCGTCGGCGACAACCCCGGCCTGGAAAGCTCGGTCGGCATCGTCATCGACGGCGTCTACCGCCCCCGTAACGGCGTCAGCTTCGGCGACCTCGGCGAACTGCAGCGCATCGAAGTGCTGAAGGGCCCGCAAGGCACCCTGTTCGGCAAGAACACCTCGGCCGGCGTCATCAACATCCTGACCGCCGAGCCCGAGTTCGAATTCGGCGGCAACGCCGAACTGACCTTCGGTGAGTACGGCACCAGGGGCGGTTCGGTGTCGGTCACCGGCCCGATCTTCGGCGACAACGTCGCCGGCCGCATCTTCTTCGCCAAGCGCGAGCGTGACGGCTTCCTCAACGTCAAGACCGGCGACGGCCCGCGCACCAGCGACGAAGACGTCAACCAGGATTTCTGGACCATCCGCGGCCAGATCCTCGCCACCCCGTCGGACGATCTCAGCATCCGCATGATCGCCGACTACACCGAGCGCGACGAGATGTGCTGCCTGGCCACCCAGCTGCAGGTCGGCGACGCCGCCAACAGCCGCGCCGCCTTCGTCAACCAGGTGCAGCCCGGCGGCATCGCCACCGACGAGAAGGTCTTCAACCGCACCGCCTACGGCAACCGCTCGACCCGTCAGTTCATCCAGGACAAGGGCTTCTCGGCCCAGGTCGACTGGGATGTCCTCGACGGCGTCGCCCTGACCTCGATCACCGCCGTCCGCAACTGGCGCGCCGAAACCGGCCAGGACAGCGACTTCACCGCCGCCGACCTGGTCTACCGTCCGGACGACGGCACCAACTACGTCGAGTTCGGCCAGTTCAGCCAGGAACTGCGCGCCAACGGCGAAGCGGGTCCGGTCAACTGGCTGGTCGGCGCCTTCTACGCCAGCGAAGACCTCGACAGCCGTTCGCGCCTCAACTACGGCACGGACTATTACGCCTACTTCGACACCCGCGTGCTCGGCGGCGTTCCTGGCCTGCTCGGCCTGACGCCGGCGGCCATCCACCAGGCCGGCAACGGCTCGGACGACCGCTACGCCCAGACCGACGAAACCTTCGCCCTGTTCACCGACAACACCTGGTCGATCACCGAGGCCTGGAAGCTGACCGCCGGCCTCCGCTACTCCTGGTCGGACAAGTCGCTCACCACCCAGTACAGCACCACCGGCGCCTCCTGTGACCAGGCCGAAGCCGCCTACCTGACCCTCGTCGGTCTGGCCGGCGCCCCGACCGCCCAGGCGATCGTCGGCGGCCTCTGCCTGAACGCCGAGAACAACGACTTCGACGCCCTGGGCAAGTTCACCCAGAAGCGCAGCGAAGAAGAGCTGACCGGCACCATCAAGCTGGCCTGGAACATCAACGACGACATCATGACCTACGCGTCCTACGCGCGGGGCTACAAGTCGGGTGGTTTCAACCTCGACCGTTCGGGTATCACCTGCCCGTACCCCGGCCGTTCGGTTAAGGGCCCCGCCGGTCTGGCCTGCATCAACGGCAGCCTCCTCACGCCGCTGGACTTCCAGGCCAACAAGGACACCAGCTTCGACGGTGAAAAGGCCGACTCCTACGAACTGGGCATCAAGACCAAGTGGCTGGGCAACAGCCTGCTGCTGAACGCGACGGCCTTCTACCAGAAGTACACCGACTTCCAGCTCAACACCTTCGTCGGCACGGCCTTTATCGTCGAGTCGATCCCGGAGCTGACCTCGCAGGGCATCGACGCCGACTTCCTGTGGTTCACCCCCCTCGACGGCCTGACCTTCCAGGGCGGCGTGACCTGGGCCCAGACCAAGTTCGGCGAATTCACCGCCGCCGACCTGAAGGACCCCTCGAAGTTCAACGGCCTGTTCCGCCTGCCCGGCGCCACCGCGCCGTTCGCGCCGCGCTGGTCCGCTTCGCTGGCCACCAGCTACGAGAAGGACATCGGTGAGGCCCTGGTCTTCAAGGGCAACGTCTCGCTGAAGTACACCAGTGACTACAACACCGGTTCCGACCTGCACCCGGTCAAGGAACAGGAAGCCTTCACCCTGGTGAACGCCCGGGTCGGCATCGGCAGCCAGGACGGCCTGTGGACGGTCGAACTGTACGCCAACAACCTGTTCGACAAGGACTACACCCAGGTGGCCTTCAACGGCCCCTTCCAGGTCGACACCTCCAACCCCTACCTCAAGGCGCCTGACGACGCCATCTCGACCTACGACGCCTTCCTGGGCGCCCCGCGGGTCGTCGGCGTGACCCTGCGCAGCAAGTTCTAGGCCTCTAGAACGACTGCAGAGATCGGGCGGTCCGGGGCAACCCGGGCCGCCCTTTTTCTATGGGGTAAAGGCGGCGCGCAGGGCGGCGATGGCGCGCCCGGACTGAGCGCGGGCGCGGCGCGAGACGGCGGCCAGGTTGAGGAAGCCGTGGGTCGCTCCGGGTTCGAGGTGATGGCTGATCGGGGCCCCGGCGGCGATCAGGCGTCGGGCGTCCAGCCGGGTCGGATCGCGGCCGCCGCTGGCGATGAAGGTCGGGGGCAGATCGGCGGCGCCGGGAAAGGCCAGGTCGTCGGCGCGGCCCTCCAACCCCGGGGCGTACTGGCGGCGCATCCAGGCGCGGCCGCGGCGGAAGAGGCGGGGGTCGTCTTCGACCGGATCGAGGGCCAGCAGAGGGTAGAACAGGGCGAGCCCATCCAGAGGCCGGTCGGCGCGGGCGCTTCGACGCGCGGCCGCGACCGCCAGCAGGCCGCCGGCCGAGTCGCCCCCGGCCAGCAGACGGCGCGGGCCAAGGGTCTCCGCCGCGAAAACCACGCCCGCCTCGGCGTCATCGTGGGCGGCGGGGTAGGGCTGTTCCGGCGCCCGGCGGTAGTCGATGGCCAGCACGTCGAGGCCGGACCCGGCCGCCAGGCGGCGGCAGACGCCGTCATGGGTCTCCAGATTGCTGCTGACCAGGCCGCCGCCATGGAAAAAGACCAGCAGGTCGCCGCCGGTGTCGGCCGCCCGGTAGAGACGGGCGGGGATCGCGTGGGCCGAGGTCGGGATGGCCAGGTCGCGAACCTCCGCCAGCTCCGGCGCGCCCGGGTCGGGCCGGGCCAGCCAGGGGTCGAGACGGTTGCGGATCAGGTTGACGAGCACGGGGCCGAGTGAAGCCCGCGCCGCCTCAAAAGGATAGCCCGCCGTGGCCGCCGGGTGGTGGTGGCCTCCTCCGGAGAGAAACCTGTCGGCGTCTGGCCGACCGGCACGGCGGGTCCGGAGGCGGTCGCGAACCCGTTCGCCGCGATCGCCTCCGAAATCATCACGGCCGCCTCGCCGCGACGGTCAGGTCGCGCAAATCCCATGCCCCGATCAAATTCCAAATTCGCCCCCTGACATTCCCGTCGGGAATGGATAACCGTCGTCGCGGCCCGGGGCGGGGCAGTGCGGGTGGCCGGCGTCAGATGAAGAAACTCGATCCCAAATCCCTGGAGGCCTTCCAGGCGGTGATGGAGTTCGGCTCGGCCACCCTGGCCGGCGAGCGGCTGGGCATGACCCAACCGGCCATCACCAAGGCCATCGCCGGCCTGGAGCAGCGCACCGGCCTGACCCTGTTCGAGCGCGGACGCTTCGGCATGCGGCCGACCGCCGAGGGGGCCCTGCTGGCCGAAGAGGTGCGGCGCAGCTTCGCCGGCCTCGACCGGGTGGCCGTGGCGGCCCAGGCCATCCGCCAGGGCATGAAGGGCAGCCTGGTGGTCTCGGCCCTGCCCATCTACGCCGAGGGCCTGGTCGCCCGCGCCGTGGGCGCCCTGGCCGCCGAGGCCCCGGAGCTGACTATCCGGGTCGAGACTCACCTGCAGGACGAGACCTTCCGGCGCATCCTGCTGGACAAGGCCGACATCGGGGTGGTCAGCGGCCCGTTCGTCCCCAACGCGCAGCTGCGGGTCCATGCGCTCGGCCAACGGCGGATGATGGCGCTGATGCGCAACACCCACCCCTTGGCCAATCGCGACGAGCTCGGCGTCGCCGACCTGCTCGATGTCGAGGTGGTGCTGCTGTCCTC
Organism: Caulobacter sp. NIBR1757; assembly: GCF_027912495.1. Lineage (GTDB taxonomy): Bacteria > Pseudomonadota > Alphaproteobacteria > Caulobacterales > Caulobacteraceae > Caulobacter. The sequence goes on from NZ_CP115463.1 coordinate 472,238, forward strand.
GCCCAGCCCCTATCGCGAAACGGTGCTGCAGGCCTTCGCCCGTCACGGGGCGCCGGTCCGCTCCCGCCTGGAGGTGCTCAGCCAGCGGGGCACGGCGGCCATGGCCCTGGCCTCCGGCCAGCTGGCCCTGATCGACCAGGAACTGGCCGAGGAGATCGCCTTCAAGGACCCCGGCGTCCATATCGCCGCCTTCAACGGCGCCCCGCCCTGGCAGATCGCCGTGGTGCATCATCGGGACAAGCCGCTCAATCTGGTCGCCGAGGCGGTGCTGCACCGGCTGAAGCTGGCGGCGGCGGACTTCCTGGACGCGGGGCGGGAGGTCTAGACCTCGACCGCGCCGCCGAAGGTGGCGGCGCCGACGCCGAGCCAGGGCAGGGCCAGGGCCAGGGCCATGAGCAGTTCGAGGATCAGGGCCTGGCGCAGCATCGGGTCCTTTTCCCGGTCCAGGATCAGCGACGCCACCCGCCCGGCCGCCGCCCCCAGCCAGCCGAGGGCCACGGCCCCGGCCATCATCCGGCCGATGCTCGGGGCATAGCCCAGGCCCATGGCCGCCCCGGCGTGCGCCAGGATCAGCATGCCGCCGAACGCCCGCTCCTCGGCCCGGCTGCGGGCCTTCAGGCCATGCGGACGGGCGATGCGCAGCCCGCCCATCACCCCGCCGATGCAGCAGGCGATCACGGAGATCATGATGGCGAGGTTGAGATTGCCGAAGACGGTCATGGGGCGGAGTTAGTCTGTTGGGGGAAGGAGGGAAACCCTTACGCGCTTTCTAACCCCTGTCATCCTCCGGCGCCCGCAGGGCGACCGGGGGACCCAATTGTCCGCGTGAAGATTGCCGGGAATCTATCCAGAGCCGCGTTGGGTCCCCCGGTTCGCTCCGCGGCCGGAGGATGACAGCAGGAAGGAAGGGACAGGCTCTATCCCGGCCAGGTGTGATGCACCGCCTCGACGTTGCGGCCCTCGGGGTCGAGGATGAAGGCCCCATAGTAGCCGGGGTGGTAGTGGGGCCTGAGGCCCGGCGCGCCGTTGTCGGTCCCGCCGGCGGCGAGGCCGGCGGCGTGGAAGGCGTCGACCGCCGCCCGGTCCTGGGCCAGGAAGCAGATGTGGGCCGGGCCGGTCGGGCCGCCGCCGTCGCCGATCCAGAAGCTCGGCTTGCCGGCCTGGATGTCGCGCCGGTCGGCATTGCTGCCATAGCCGCAGTGGCTGGAACCGCCGGTCTCCTCCGGCCCGACCTGCATCACCACGCCGATGCCGAGCGGCGCCAGGAGGGCATCGTAGAAGGCCCGCGAGGCGGTGAAATCGGCGACGTTGATGCCAAGGTGATCGATCATGAGGCGCTCCTTCGCTTGAGGCGCGAACCTTAAGCCTGTTTCGGCGGCGATTGCCAAAACAGCGGTGGAAGACTCGCCGCCGACCGCTGAATCGATTCGACTCTTCCGTCGCGAGGCTGTCATGTGGCGTCCTTAAGGGGTTGTTAAGTTCTGGCTTTTTCGTGGGGGCGTACCGTTACATGACGATTGCGATCGCGCCGCCCGTCTGCGCCGGCCCTCACCAACCCGTTCAAATACAGACCCAGAACCGCCCCGGCTCGAGGCCGAAGGCGTGCTGCCGTGGAGCGTACCAATGACCCTGATCTTCACCGAGACCTTCGACAACTACACCGGCGCGGGCCTCGCCCCGGCGGTCAGCCAGACCACCCAGTCCACCGGCACGCTGAACTCCAATGTCTGGCTGATCACCGGCATGAGCGATGCCCAGCCGGGCTATGGCGGCACGGTCGGGACCGGTGACTACGGGCGCGGCAACATCACCACCAACCCGACGACCGGCGGCGTCTATGCCGCCACCGTCGGGGCCGGCAAGGGCATGGCCTTCCAGCCGACGGGCAGCGACTTCACCGAGGGCGCCAACTCCCATGTCACCCTGCGGCTGGCCAACACCTCCGGCGCGGCTTGGACGGACATCACCGTCAACTTCGACTGGATCTACCGCAACAACGAAGCCCGTTCCGACACGATGAACTTCTCCTGGTCCACGGACGGGACGACGTTCACGACGATTTCGGCGGCCCAGCTGGTCACGGCGCTGACCGCCGACAGCACCAGCTTCACCTCCGTCACCAACTCCGCGCTCGCCCTGACCGGCGCCTCGGTGGCGAACGGCGGCTTCCTCTATCTCCGCTGGGCCCACACCGCCGCGAGCGGCAGCGGCAGCCGTGACGAGGTCGGCATCGACAACGTTTCGGTCAACGTCGCCGACACCGGCGCCTCGTCGGTCAGCGTCAACGACGTCAGCATCGTCGAGGGCGACAGCGGGACCAGCGTCCTGACCTTCACGGTCACCCGGACCAGCAACGAGGGCGCCTTCACCATCGACTATGCGACGGCGGCCGATACCGCTTTCGCCGGCTCCGACTACGTCGCCAGCAGCAACACCCTGACCTTCACCCAGGGCGGCGACCTGACCCAGACGGTCAGCATCACCATCAACGGCGACCTCGATATCGAGACCGCCGAGCAGTTCTTCCTCAATCTGTCCAACGTCGTGAACACCGTCGGCGTGGCCACGGTCACCGACGCGCAGGGCATCGGCACGATCACCAACGACGACTTCCCGCCGACCGTCTCCATCGGCGACGTCAGCGTCCTGGAAGGCGACTCCGGCACGACGACGATGACCTTCACGGTCACCCGCACCGACGAGAACAGCGCCTTCACCGTCGACTTCAACACCGTGGTCGGCGGCACGGCCACGGCCGGCGACGACTACACGGCGGTCAGCGGCGGCACGGTCACCTTCACCAACGGCGGCCCCCTGACCCAGACCGTCACCGTCACCATCAGCGGCGACGTGACCATCGAGGCCGACGAGACGATCAGCGTCGAGATCAGCAACATCCAGAACACGGTCGGCTCGACCACCATCGCCGACGGAACGGCGACCGGCACGATCATCAACGACGACGTCACCCGCATCTACGACATTCAGGGCGGCGAGCACTTCAGCGCCTACAACGGCCAGCAGGTCACCACCCTGGGCGTCGTCACCGCCATCGACAAGGACGGCAACGGCTACTGGATGCAGGACCCGAACGGGGACGGCAATCGCAACACCTCGGACGGCATCTACGTCTTCACCAGCACCCCGGTCGGCCCGGAGATCGTGGTCGGCAACCTGATCCGCGTCACCGCCACGGTCAGCGAATTCGCCCCGGGCGGCGCCGCCAACCTGACCCTGACCGAGCTTGTCACCGTCACCAGCATCCAGGTGCTGGCCACCAATCAGGCCCTGCCGACCGCCGTCATCATCGGCGATACGGCCAACGGCGCCGACTACACCCCGCCGCTGGTCAACCTCGGCTCGACGACCAACGCCTTCGACCCCACTGTCGACGGCATCGACTTCTGGGAAAGCCTGGAGGGCATGCGGGTCACCCTGCAGGACGTCCACACCACCAGCCCGTTCAAGTCCTCGTTCGGCGAGGTGATGGTCACCCCCGACGTCGGCGCCAACGACAGCCTCAACAGCCGGGGCGGCCTGACGATCAGTGACGAGAGCCCCAACGGGGTGTTGCCGGTCGACAAGACCTTCGACTTCAACCCCGAGCGCATCCAGCTCGACGACGAGGCGTTGGGCGGCAGCATCGGCGCCATCACCAGCGTCGGCCAGACCGTGGTCGGCGGCGACGTCACCGGCATCGTCAGCTATGGCCAGGGCTTCTACGACGTCAACGTCACCCAGGCAGTGACCTTTAACGCCTCGACCCTGGTCAAGGAAACCACCACCATCGAGGAAAACCTCGACCGGCTGACGATCGCCACCTTCAACGTCCGCAACCTGGCCCCGCTGGGCTTCGCGGGGGGTGACGGCACGACCACCCAGACCACCCTGAACAACCTGGCCGCCGCCATCGGCACCAACCTGAAGACGCCGGACATCATCGGCCTGCAGGAACTGCAGGACTTCAACGGCACCAGCACGAGCGGCGGCAGCGACGCGCTGCTGACCATGACCCAGCTGATCGACACCATCTTCACGGTCACCGGCGTGCGCTACTACGGCATCCTGTCCGACCCGGTCGATGACAGCGAAGGCGGTGTCAGCGGCGGCAACATCCAGGTGGCCTTCCTCTACCAGGCCGACTCGGTCACCCCGACGGCCGGCAATGGCCTGGTCGCCACCAGCAACCCCTACATCTCCAAGTTCCCGACCGAGGACCGCATCGGCACGGGCGACGCCGACTTCGCCGCCACCCGCAAGTCGATCCCCATCGAGTTCACCCCGGCCGGCTACACCGAGACGCAAGGCGGCAGCTTCTGGGTGATCAACAACCACTTCAGCAGCAAGGGCGGTTCGGCCGTCCTGGTCGGCTCCAACCTCGACAGCGAATACTACGCCGAGCCGCTGAACTCGGACTCGGTCAAGCGCGAGGGCCAGGCCGAGGCGGTCAAGGCCTTCATCGACATCATCCTGCAGGACGGCAACCCGCTGAACGACAAGGTCATCGCGCTCGGTGACTTCAACGACTTCCAGATCTTCCCGGTCATCGAGATCATCACCGGCGAGATCCAGCGGATGATCGCCGGCACGGGCAACACTCCCAGCACCTTCGTCACCGGCACGCAGGTGATGAAGGCGCTGATCGAACTGCTGCCGCCGGAAGAGCGCTACAGCTACAGCTTCGACGGCAACGCCCAGGCGCTGGACAACATCATCGCCACCCTCGACCTGCTGGTCGGGGCGCAATACGACATCGTCCACATCAACTCGGAATTCTCCACCCAGCTGTCGGACCACGACCCGGGCCTGGCCTCCCTGCTGTTCGTGCGTTCGGCGGCCATCGCCACCGAGGGCAATGACGTCTTCACCGCCGCCAGCTACCTGGCCAAGTTCGGCGCCACGCGCGGCGACCTGACCGGCGACGACACCATCTACGCCCTCGGCGGCGACGACCTGATCGAGGGCAGCCTCGGCAACGACGTGCTGAACGGCGGCGGCGGCTTCGACACCGTCGACTACACCGGCTCAGGCGCCGCGGTGACCGTCAACCTGACCACCAGCACCAACAGCCCCTCGGGCGGCTGGGCGGCCGGCGATACCCTGATCTCGATCGAGAACATCATCGGCTCGCAGTACAATGACTTCCTGACCGGCAGCTCGACGCTGAACATCCTGAACGGCGGCCTGGGCGCCGACACCATGGCCGGCGGGATCAACAACGACACCTACTATGTCGATGATGCCGGCGACGTGGTGATCGAACTGGCCGGCCAGGGCACGGACACGGTGATCTCCAGCATCACCTACAGCCTGCTGGCCAACTTCGAGAACCTGACCCTGGCCGGCGTCGGCGACATCGATGGCACCGGCAACGGCGTCAACAACAAGCTGATCGGCAACGACGGCGCCAACACCCTCAGCGGCCTCGGCGGCGTTGACAACATCTTCGGCGGCGGCGGCATCGACCACCTGCTCGGCGGCGAGGGCAACGACATCCTCGATGGCGGAACGGGCGACGACACCCTCGAAGGCGGCAACGGCACGGACACCTACACGGTGGACAGCGCCGGCGATGTCATCGTCGAAACCGCGACCGGCGGCTTCGACACCGTCAAGTCGACGGCGACCAGCTATGTGCTGAGCGCCTGGGTCGAAAACCTCAATCTGGTCGCCGCCTTCGCCCAGGACGGCACGGGCAACGCCCAGAACAACACCATCAACGGCAACAACTTCGTCAACCACCTGATCGGCGGGGCCGGCAACGACATCCTCAACGGCCTGGTCGGCGACGACACGCTGGAAGGCGGCGACGACAACGACAAGCTCTATGGCGGCACGGGCGCGGACACCCTGACCGGCGGCGACGGGGCCGACACCCTGGATGGCGGCACGGGCGCCGACAGCATGGCCGGCGGCGCGGGCAACGACATCTACTACGTTGACAACAGCGCCGACACGGTCACCGAACTGACGGGCGAGGGGACGGCCGACAAGCTGTATCTCAGCGCCGCCAGCTTCACTCTGAGCGCCGACGCCGAGATCGAGACCATCATCGTCGACTACGTCTCGGGCGCCACCGTCACCGGCTCGAGCAGCGCCAACAAGATCTTCGGCAACAACGGCGCCGACACGATCAACGGCTTGGGCGGCAACGACTTCCTGCAGGGCGGGCTCGGCAACGACACCCTGAACGGCGGCGACGGCAACGACATCATGGATGGCGGTGACGGCGACGACATCATGGCCGGCGGCCTGGGCGTCGACACCTACTATGTCGACAGCTTCGGGGACTCCGTCACCGAACTGGCCGACGAGGGTATCGACACCGTCCGCACCACGCTCGACGGCTACGTCCTCGGCGATAACCTGGAGAACCTGATCCTTGTCGGAACCGGCAACCAGGACGGTACGGGCAATGCGCTCAACAACGCCTTGACCGGCACCGACGACAGCAACAGCCTGAACGGCGAGGACGGCAACGACCGCCTGGTCGGCAACGGCGGGGCCGACGACCTCTACGGCGGCGCGGGGCTCGACACGCTGCTGGGCGGCGACGGGGACGACATGCTGTTCGGCGGCTCGGGCAACGACAAGCTCACCGGCGGTTCGGGCCGCGACTACTTCGTGGCGGGCGGCCAGTTCACGATCGGCATGTCCGGCGTCGCCATCGAGACCGACAGCATCCTCGATCTGGAAAGCGGCGAGGTCATCGGCCTGGCCACCAGCGAGCTGCACTTCCAGTCCGTGTTCGACGGCACCGCCGGCCAGGCCAAGCTGGTCTATTCGCAGAGCACCAACACCACCCTGTTCCAGCTCGACATCAACGGCGACAACCGCATCGACTACCAGCTGCGGATCAACGGCGACCAGACGGCCAACACCAACATCGCCAACGACGAGAACGACACGAACGGCGGCTGGTACCTGTTCGGCGCCGCCCCGTAGGGATCAGCTCCTCAGGAGTTCCAGGAGCGAGCTGCCCCTCAGGGTGGCGAACACCTGGGCCGAGGCCTGCAGGGCCGTCTGGGCCTGTTCCAGGCGGCTGATGGCCTCGGCCATGTCGACCTCGGCGATGTCGGCGATCTCGCCCTTCAACAGGGTGGCGCGGTCGTCGTGCTGGTTCAGGCTGTTCTCGACCCGCACCTGGTTGGCGCCGTTCAGGGCGGCGCTGTCGGTGATCGCCTTGTTGGCGGCGTCGAACTTGGGAAGCATGCCTTCGAGAAAGGTTTTCTGGGCCGTCGTCAGCGGCGAGCTGAAGTCGCCGTTGGCCTCGACATAGGCCTGCACCTCCTTGAAGGCCTCGAACAGGTCCGTGCCCTCGTCGCTGGCCAGGAAGCCGCTCTGGATGGTGACGCTGTCGTCCAGCCGGCTGACGGGCTTCAGCTCATCGTTCTTGAACAGGTCGCCGATGGCCGGCGCGGCGGTCAGGTCAGACAGGCGGCTGGCATCGACCGGGCGGGTGTTCACCTGGGCGCCGGCGAACAGGTAGCGGCCGCCCTGCTGGGTGTTCAACGACTCGGCGGCGGTCAGGAAGTGGCCCTGCAGCTCGCCCATGATGGCGTCGCCGCGATCGCTGGCCAGCGCCTCGGCCAGGGTGGTGCGCGCCCCGTCGGCGGAATCGGCGGTCGTGCGCAAGGCCAGGTCCTGGGCCTCCAGGCGCGAGGTCGTCAGCTTGCCCTGTTCCAGATAACCCTCGACCCGGGCCTTGACCGAATTGGCGGCGATCAGCTGTTCGACCTTGGGGGCGAAGGCGCGCAGGCTGTCGCCGACCCGGCCGCTGGAGACCTGGCCCTGGGCCTGCTCCTGGCTGTTGGTGGCCCGCATCAGGTCGCGCAGGACGACGGAGTAGCTGTGGCTTGTGGAGACGCGGCTCATGCTCAGTTCACCATGCCGAGGAGGATGTCATAGAGGTCCTTGCTGGCCTGGATGATCCGGGCCGAGGCGTTGAACGCCTGCTGGTAGGTGGTCATGGCGATCAGCTCCTCGTCGAGGTTGACCCCCTCGACCGAGGCGCGGCGGGCCGAAGCCTCCTCGGCGACGGCCTGGGCGCTCTCCTGCCGGGAGGCGGCCGAGTCGGCCCGCCGGCCGATGGAGCCGGCCAGTTCCGCCCCGTAGCGGGTGACGCTCATCGAGACGCCGCTGAGGGTGCCGACCGCGTCGAAGCGGCTGTTGACCCCGCCTGACTGGGCCAGCAGCAGGGCGCCGCGGCCGTCGCCGGCCGACAGCACCGGGTTGCCGGAGGCCGCCTGGGCGAGATCGAGGGTGGCCAGGCCGAGCTTGGCGGAGTCGGCCTTGATGTCGCTGCGCACGGTGTAGCGTTCGGCCCGGCCGCCGCGTTGGGCCTCGCCGACGCCGAACAGTTCGGTGATCGACGGTCCGCCGGCCCCGCGCTCGGTGTTGTCGCTGACCACGGTCATGGCGTAGCCGGCGGCGCCGGGGGTGAAGCTCATCTGGCCGTTGGCGTCGAGGCCGAACTGGCCGTAGAGGCCGACGCCGGTGGTGTTGTCGTTCAGGGAATTGAGCAGGTCCTGCATCGTGCCGCCGGCCGGGACGGCGACGTTGATGTCGCGGATGCGGGCCCCGTCGGCGGCGGCGATGCGCAGGGTGATCTCGTCGCCGGCGGTGAAGCCATGCGGGTCCGTCGGGCGCAGGCCGGTCTCGTAGTTGGCGAAGCCGGTCGTGGAGACCAGGTCGTTGAGGCCGAAGAAGTGAGAGAAGCTCTTGCCGGTCTTGGCCGACGGCGAGGTGGCGTCCTCCGCGAAGGCCAGGCCGTTGGTTCCGGTCGCCGACAGGCTGAGCGCCCCGTCGGTGAAGCTGGCCGAGCCGAAGGCGCCCAGGGCGGTGTTCAGGTTGGTCAGGAAGCTGGCCGGGGTGAAGGCGGTCGCCGCGCCGCCATCGACGCTCATGGTTCCGGCGGTGAAGTCGATGTCGATCTGGCGCTGCAGGGTTCCGGTCTGCGAGACCACCGCCAGCGAGGTCTTGCCGGTGAAACCGCCGAGCGCGGTGGGCAGGTCGAGGCCGGTGTTGCGGCCGGTCATGGTGGTCGGCGGCGGCACGCTGGCGGCGGCGTTGTGGGCGCGGTTCAGTTCGTCGACCGCGCCCGACACGAACTCGCCCAGTTCGGCGCTGATGTTCGGCAGGTCGGTGTCGCGCAGCTGCAGCAGGCCGGCGATCTCGCCGCCGGTCAGACGGGCGCGCATCGAGGTCGGGCCGGAGGCGCCGGCCATGGTGACATTGATCTCCCCGGCCGCGCCGGGCGTGCGCACGAAGGCCAGGCGGGCGGCGCCGCCCTGGCCGGCCAGCGGCAGGCCGTCGGAAGCGCGGACCACGACGCCGCCCTGGGCGCGGGACTGGATATTGACGTCGATCAGCGAGGACAGCTCGTTGATGCGCTGGATCTGCAGGTTCTCCGAGCCGGTGGCGTCGCCGCTGATCACCGAGCTGCGGGTGATGTCGGAGTTGAGGCTGTCGATCTCGGCCAGCAGCTGGTTGACGCGCTCGACCTTGGCCTGGATGCGGCTGTCGACCTCGTCCTGCAGGCTCTTGATCTGGGTCGAGATGCGGCCGGACTCGGTCAGGAAGTCGCTGAGCTGGTTGACCGCCGTGCCGCGGCGCACCGTCGAGTTGGGATCATCAACGGCGGCGGAGAAGGCCGAATAGATGTTGTCCAGCCGGGTGAAGAAGCTGGAGTCCGTCGAGGGATCGCCGAACTCGGCCTGGGTGCGGTCCAGCATGTCGGCGATGACGCCGGAGGAACCAGCGCTTGACGTGGCCTTGAGGGCGGCGCTCTGCAGAAACTTGTCGCTGGCCAGCACCACCTTGGCGACATCGACCCCGACACCCAGGCCGGCGCTGATCAGCGGCTGCTGGTTGACCAGCTTGCGGACGTAGCCGGCGGTGTTGACGTTGGCGATGTTGTCCGAGACGGCCCGCAGGCCGGTCTGGGCCGCCATCAGGCCGGTGGTGGCCGAGGACATGATGCTGTTGAGGGACATGGCCCTTCGCAACTCCTGCCGGGCAAGACCTGACGCGAACCGGCGGTTTCTGCCGGGCGGGGCCGTGCCCGCGCGTATAGGGTCTAAACCAAGGCTTTGATTTTGTTGGGCTTCCTTCTGAAGCGCCGGGAAGGCTCGAAAGGGGTTGCGCAAGGACGGCGCCAACTGCGCAGCCTCTTCCGCACCCGGTCCTTTTCGACCGGGCGAGCCCGGCAAGATTCGCCACAGGTGTTAACGGCGCCGCCCCGTCGATCAAGGCAAAATCCAATAAAAACAATCTGTTGAGCACTTGGCCCGGGCGTTGCTTGGGGAGGACCGAATGAGCCGGGCGCAGCAGGCGCCGCCAGACTTCCTCATCAAGGTTCCCCCCGCGACATGACCGCGCCCGCCGCCATCATCGCTTCCTTCGTCCAGCCGGCCGCCCGGCTGGCCATGGGTGATACCGTGGGTGGCGCCATGGGTGGTTTCGAGGCGCTTCTGGCGGTGCTGGGCCAGTCCCCGCTGGGTGGCGCCGACGGGCAGGCGACGGTGGGCGGCGAGACGGCCGAAACCAGCGTCGAGACCCCCGCCGAGACCGGCGACCTGGCGGCGCTGCTGGGTCAGGCCGGCGCTTCGGCCTGGCTGACCCAGGCGATGAGTCAGGCGGCTCCCGAAGAGACCGCCACGCCGGTGACCTGCGCCGTTCCCCCGGCCAAGGGGCCGTCCGTTGAGGCGGCGACAATCCTTCCCCAGGCCGAAGCCGAGACCGACGCGACCGACAAGAGCCAGGCCGCCGCGGCCGATCTCGAGGCCCTGCTGGCGCAGCACAAGCCCGAGCCCGTCGATCCGGCCCTCCTCGAACGCATCAAGCCGGTGAAGGGGCAGACCGCCGCCCAGTCGCTGCAGAGCCTGATCCCGGCGACCCCGGCGCCGACCGAGCCGGTCGCCCCGGCCGCCGTCGAGACGGCGGACCAGGCGGTCGTGCAGCTGACCGACATCGGCCAGACCCCGGCCGCCGCCGCGCCGGTCGCGGCCCCCGCCCCGCCGCCGGTCGAGGCCAGGGCGACGACCCCGACGCGCAAGACCGCGCCGGTTTCCGACGGCAAGGGGGTCAAGGTCGAGACGGCCGACGCCGCGTCGGCGGCGGCCAGCCTCGCCGCCGCCGGTGAGGTCGCCGAGGCTGAGTCCGACCCGCTCGCGCCGGTCGAGGTGGTCGCCCGGGAGGCCGAGACGGCCGAGGCGCCGGTCCGCAACCCCGACGCCAGCTTCCAGGCCCTGACCGCCAGGCTGGATGCCGCCGCCGCCGGAGCCAGCGCCCTCGCCGCCCAGGCGCGCGGGGCCCCGGAGACGGTGGCCAAGTTCGCGGCCGGCATTCTCGACAAGCTCGAGGGCCAGTCGACCAAGTTCGACCTGCAGCTGGATCCGCATGGCCTCGGCAAGGTCGATGTCAGCGTCGAGATCGGCGCCGACGGCAAGCTGACCGCCCAGATGGGCTTCGACAGCGCCGTCGGCCTCAACGAACTGCGGGGCCGGGCCCAGGAGCTGCGCACGGCGCTGGAACAGGCCGGCTTCAGCCTGGCCGAAGGCGCCCTGACCTTCGACCTCAGCGGCGAGCGCCGCCAGCAACAGGCCGCCGACAGCCAGTCGGGCCGCTCCGAACAGGCCGGCAAGGCCTTCGCGCGGGCCCAGGGGGCCCTCGACGAAGAGCTGACCGCCACCCCCATCCGATACCAGGCCCGCCGTGGCCTGGACCTGCTGATCTAGGACGCCTCACATGGTCGATTCCGTCTCCTCCGGCGCCAACGTCCTCGACAAGATCAGCGACAGCCGCACCCGGCTGGCCGACAGCACCGAGACGTTCCTCAGCCTCCTGACCACCCAGTTGAAGAACCAGGATCCGCTGTCGCCGATGGATTCGAGCCAGTTCACCCAGCAGATCGTCCAGATGACCGGCGTCGAGCAGCAGCTGCTGACCAACGACCTGCTGGCCGCCCTGGTCGGCATGAGCGACGGCGGCCTGGCCGGCTCGGTCAACCTGATCGGCAAGACGGTGACCGCCACCACCGGCGCCGCCACCCTGCAGGATGGCAAGGCGACCTGGAGCTACAACCTTCCGCGCGGCGCCTCGAACGTGCAGCTGGACGTCATCGATGCCAAGGGCAACGTGGTCGCCAGCAAAGTGCTGACCGCCACCGAGGCCGGCAACAAGACCTTCGAGTGGGACGGCAAGAACAACCTCGGGACCCAACTCGCCGACGGCGACTACGGCCTGCGGATCACGCCGACCGACATGTCCGGAACCAAGTTCTCCGCCATCCAGACCCTGACCGGCGTCGCCACCGCCGTGCAGTCCATCGATGGCACCAACATCGTCACCATCGGCAAGACCCGCGTGCCGATCAGCGCCGTCACCGCCGTGGCCAACACGATCTGACGACGACCCGAACACAGCGGGGCCCGAATGGCCCCGGAGCGGATCTCTCCGCGAACGCAAAACGCGCCCAAGTGAACCCATTTCCGCTTAGGCAAGGATAAGAAACCAATGAGCATCAACAGCGCCATGCTCGCCGGGGTGTCTGGTCTGGTCGCGAACTCGTCGGCCCTCGCCGCGATTTCCGACAACATCTCCAACGTCAACACGGTCGGCTACAAGCGCAGCCAGGCCAACTTCCAGACCCTGGTTTCCGGCAACAGCCGCAACGCCACCTATGCCGCCGGTGGCGTCACCGCCCAGACGCGGCAGTATGTGACGCAGCAGGGCCTGCCGCAGTCGACCTCCAACACCACCGACCTCGCCATCAGCGGTTCGGGCTTCTTCGTCGTCACCGAAAAGCCGGAAGACCTGCAGTCGAGCGACGCTCGCGCCTTCACCCGCGCTGGTTCGTTCCAGCTCGACAACCTCGGCTATCTGAAGAACGAGGCCGGCCTCTATCTCCAGGGCTGGCTCGTCGACGACCAGGGTGTCATCACCACCGATCCGTCGGACCTATCGCGCCTCAGCTCGATCAACGTGTCGAACGTCGGCGGCGCGGCCGAGCCGACCACCCGCGTGGCGATCAGCGCCAACCTGAAATCCAGCCAGGCCGTTTCGGCCGAACTTCCCGGCTATAACGCCGCCACCAACTCGATGGCCATGTACGACGCCGAGCTGGGCACCGGGGTGAAGCCGGACTTCTCGATCCAGATTCCGGCGTCGGACTCCAAGGGCGGCAAGCGGACCCTGCAGGTCGACTTCCTGAAGAGCAACGTGCCCAACCAGTGGTACGCCGAAATTCGCGCCGTGCCGGCCAGCGACGTCGTCACCGGCGCCGGGCTCAGCAACGGTCAACTGAAGACCGGTATCGTCGCCTTCACCCCCGACGGCCGTCTGGACAGCAGCGCCACCACCCTGCTGGACGCCGACGATCCGGTGCTGAACTTCGGGGCCTCGGCCGATGGTGCGCCCGGCGCCGGCGAGGCCAACTGGGCCACGGGCCTGGGTATCGACGACCAGGAAATCCGCATCGACATCGCCGGCGGCGCCGGCGGCCTGACCCAGTACGACAGCCCGTCGATCGTCCAGGCCGTCAACACCAACGGCACCGCCTTCGGCAATCTGACCAATGTCGAGATCGACGAGGACGGCTTCGTCACCGCCATCTTCGACAACGGCATCAGCCGCCAGATCGCCCAGGTGGCCATCGCCACCTTCGCCAACCCCGATGGCCTCAAGGCCACCAACGGCAACGCCTACCGGGTGACGATGGAGAGCGGCACCTACAGCCTGAAGGCGGCCGGCACCGGCGGGGCGGGGGCCATCGCGCCCTCGACCCTGGAGGCCTCGACCGTCGATCTCTCCAGCGAATTCACCGGCCTGATCATCACCCAGCGGGCCTATTCGGCCTCCTCGAAGATCATTTCGACGGCGGATCAGATGCTGGAAGAGCTTCTGTCGATCAAGAGATAATTAACCAAGACACTAACGTCGGTTAACGTTGGTGTCCCACAATAAAACAGCGCGTTAAGACGGGGGCAATCCGTGGTTACTTGCATCTTTACTAGACCGATTCACGGCATGTTATCGCGTCGTCGCTATGGTCTCCCTCAACAGTGATGTCCAAGAGAGGCGTAGAACCATGCTTCAGCAGCAGCAGCAGCGGGTCAACAGCAAGGGTGAGAAGTACGTGATCGGTCCGACCGGCGCGCCCCTGACGCTGTCCGACCTGCCGCCCGCCAACACCGAGCGGTGGGTGATCCGCCGCAAGGCGGAGGTCGTGGCGGCGGTTCGTGGTGGGCTTCTCAGCCTCGACGACGCCTGTGACCGGTATCGGCTGACCAACGAGGAATTCCTCAACTGGCAGCAGTCGATCGACCGGCACGGCCTGGCGGGCCTGCGCACCACCCGCCTGCAACAGTATCGCTGAGCCGCTCCCCCCCCCTCAGGCTCGGCGAGTAAGGCGGCCGCGCTCCGGAAGGAGCGCGGCCGTTGCCGTTTTAGATCCTCCTTCGGCGCGAAGCGACGGGGGAGGGGGACCGCCGCCGGAGGCGGTGGTGGAGGGGGCAGCGCCGCGGGACATGCACACCCTGAACGCGGCTGTCGCGACCGCGCCAGAACGCTCCCTGTCCTGAAAAGCCGGTGCTGCCCCCTCCACCACCGGCCCTGAGTCGGGCCGGCGGTCCCCCTCCCCCGCCACTTCGTGTCGAGGGAGGAACTATAGTGAACGTCCGTCAGGGCCGAATTCTCAGAAACCCCAACATTTGCTGCCTCTGCCCTGCGACGCCACAGCGCGGGTCCTTACCAGGTCTCTTAAAGACCCGTTTACCATCCACCCGGTAAATCCTGCCTAGCAACCCGGCAGAAGCGGGCGTTGGTTTCGTTTCGGGGACGGGAACCCAGGTGGATCGGTTTCTAGGCGCGTTAAGAGGTGCGGGGCTCGTCCGGCTGCTGGTCATGGCCGGCATCGGGGTCGGTCTGCTGGCGGCCGTGATCGCCCTGACCACCGGCCTGATGACCGAGCCCAAGGTGCTGATGTACGAGCGCCTGGACCTCAAGGAAGCCTCGGAAGTGACCGCCGCCCTGGATCAGGCCGGGGTCAAGTACGAGGTCAAGGGCGACGGATCGACCATCTACGTCGAGCGCGACAAGGTCGCCTCCAGCCGCCTGCTGGTGGCCGGCAAGGGCCTGGTGACCTCCGGGTCGGTCGGCTACGAGATCTTCGACCAGACCTCGGCGCTCGGCCAGACCGACTTCGTCCAGCAGATCAACAACAAGCGCGCCCTCGAGGGCGAGCTACAGCGCACGATCAAGGGCTTCCACGGCATCAACGACGTCCGGGTGATGCTCAACATCCCCAAGCGACAACTGTTCGAGGACGAGGCGGGCAACCCGACCGCCTCGGTGTCCATCAATGTCGCCGGCCGCAAGCCCGGCCAGGAACAGGTGCAGGCGATCCAGAATTTCGTCGCCGGCGCGGTCGACGGCCTCAAGCCCGAGAACGTCGCCGTCGTCGACATGAAGGACGGCAAGACGCTGGCGGCGCTCGGCCAGGGCGGCGCCCTGGGGGCCATCGCCGATGACCGCAAGGCGCAGATCGAGCGCGACCTGGCCGAACGCATCCGCCAGCAGGTCGAGGGCGTCGTCGGGACCGGCAAGGCCCGGGTCGAGGTGTCGGCCGAGATCGACATGGCCCAGGTCACCGAACAGAAGAAGACCTACGACCCCGACGGCCAGGTCATCCGCTCCGAACAGACCTCCGAACAGGCCAGTGAAGAGGCTGATGGCTCCAACACGGACGCCGTCACCGCCTCAGGCAACATTCCGGGCGGCGGCGCCAACCCGGCCTTCCTGCCGACCAACAAGAACACCACCAAGGGCAACTCGACGGTCACCAACTACGAGATCTCCGAGACCACGCGCACCGAGATCCTGGCCCCGGGGACCGTGCAGAAGCTCAGCGTGGCGGTCGCCGTGGATGGCGTCACCGGCCCGGGGGCCAACGGCAAGGCCGGTCCCTACACGCCCCGCACCGAGGCTGAGATGGCCAAGCTGAACGAGCTGGTGCGGGCCGCCGTCGGCTTCAATGAAGGTCGCGGCGACGTCGTCAAGGTGATCAACGTGCCCTTCGCCCGCGACGAGGCCCTGGCCAGCGACGGCAAGGGCGGCATGTTCGACTTCACCAAGAACGACCTGATCCGCTTCGCCGAGCTCGGCCTCGGCGCCATCGTCGTCATGCTGCTGCTGTTCTTCGGCCTGCGGCCGCTGCTCAAGAGCCTGAACCAGCCGGGGACCGGCGGCCCGATGCCGATGCTGGCCGGGGCGGCCGGCGGCATGGCGCCCCTGACCCAGGGCCAGGCCCAGCAGATCCAGGTCGATCCGGTCACCGGCGAGATGCTGGCCCTGCCCAGCGACATGGACCAGCGCATCGACATCGCCCGCATCGAGGGCCAGGTGAAGGCCAGCAGCGTCAAGCGGGTCAGCGAGTTCGTCGACACCCACCCGGAGGAGTCGGTCTCGATCCTCCGCACCTGGCTGCATGAGACCGCATGAGCCGGGCGGGCAAATCCAAGGCGATCACCGACGCCGCCCGGCTGACCGGCCCCGAAAAGGCGGCTGTGGTCATGCTCGCCCTGGGCGAGGACCACACCCGGATCTGGGAGTCCCTGGACGACGAGGAGATCAAGGAAATCTCCCAGGCCATGGCCAGCCTCGGCACCGTGGCGGCCAGCGTCGTCGAGGAACTCCTGGTCGAGTTCGTCTCGGGGATGAGCGCCTCCGGCGCCATCATGGGCAGCTTCGAACAGACCCAGCGCCTGCTGTCCTCCTTCATGCCGCCCGAGAAGGTCGACAACCTGATGGAGGAGATCCGCGGGCCGGCGGGTCGCACCATGTGGGACAAGCTGGGCAACGTGAACGAGGCGGTGCTCGCCAACTATCTGAAGAACGAATATCCCCAAACCGTCGCGGTGGTGCTCTCCAAGATCAAGAGCGACCACGCCGCCCGGGTCCTGACCTGCCTGCCCGAGGACTTCGCGCTGGAATGCGTCCAGCGCATGCTGCGCATGGAGCCGGTGCAGCGCGACATCCTCGACAAGATCGAACAGACGCTGCGGGTCGAGTTCATGTCCAACCTGGCGCGCACGTCGAAGCGCGACAGTCATGAACTGATGGCCGACATCTTCAACAACTTCGACCGCCAGACCGAGGGCCGCTTCATCGCCGCCCTGGAAGAGCGCAATCGCGAGGCGGCTGAGCGCATCCGGGCCCTGATGTTCGTCTTCGAGGACCTCTCCAAGCTCGATCCGGGCGGGGTGCAGACCCTGCTGCGGGCGGTGGAGAAGGATCAGCTTGGCCTGGCGCTGAAGGGCGCCTCCGACGCCCTGCGCGAGATGTTCTTCTCCAACATGTCGGAGCGGGCCGCCAAGATCATGCGCGAGGACATGGACGGCATGGGCCCCGTGCGCCTGAAAGACGTCGACCAGGCCCAGATGGCCATGGTCCAGGTCGCCAAGGACCTGGCCGCCAAGGGCGAGATCATGCTGGCCGGGGCCGGCGGCGACGATGAGCTGATCTACTGATGACCGGACATCGCCCCTTCACCTTCGACACCGAATTCGACGACGCGGGCGCGGTCGCCTATCAGCCGCCGCGCCAGAAGCGCAGCTTCACGCCGGAGGAGGTCGAGACCATCCGCGCCGCCGCCTATGCCGAAGGCGAGGGCTCGGCCATGGCGGCCGCCGAGATGGACCTGGCCCGGGCCATGGACCGCATCGCCGACGCCGCCCGTCAGGGCCTCGGCGCCCTGGCGCAGGTCGCCCACGCCCACCGCTCCGACGCCGCCCATCTCAGCATGGCCGCCGCCCGCAAGATCGCCGACAGCGCCCTGGCCAGGTTTCCGGAAGCGCCGGTCACCGCCGCCCTGGAGGCCCTGGCCCGCGAGGTCGAGGCCAGCCCGCGCCTGCTGGTCAAGGTCGCCCCGGAAGCCCAGGTGCGGGTCCAGGCCGCCCTCGACGGCATGGCCAGCAGCCTTGGCCATTCGGGCCGCATCGAGGCCCGGGCCGAGCCCGGCATGACCCCGGCCGCCTTCATCCTCGACTGGGGCGACGGCCGCGCCAGCTTCGATCCCGTCGATGCGGCCAGCCGCATCCAGACCGCCCTTGACGAGGCCCTGGCCGCCGAAGGCCTGCACGCCGAACCCCTGATCGCCCTGGAGCCAACACATGGCTGAAGACAACCTGACCCTCGAGGAATTCTCGCCTGACCAGATGTTGGCCAGCGAGATGCCCGTGGACTACGACGAGAAGACCGCCACCGACCTGGCGCCGGTCTTCGACGTGCCGGTCAACATCTCGGCCGTGCTCGGCCGGGCCAACATGAGCGTCGCCCAGCTGCTGCAGCTGGGCCAGGGCAGTGTCCTGGAGCTGGATCGCAAGGTCGGCGAGGCGATCGACATCTACGTCAACAACCGCCTGGTGGCGCGCGGCGAGGTCGTCGTCGTCGACGACCGCCTGGGCGTGACCATGACGGAAATCATCAAGGACGGCGACACGGCCGCGTAAGCGGACCCGCGTCGGTAGGAGAGTAGGTCATGCGGCTTCTGGTCGTCGGAAAATTGAACGGACAGCTGTCCCTCGCCGTGAAGATGGCGATGAACACCGGGGCCAAGGTGGCGCACGTCGAGACCACCGCGGCCGCCACCCAGGCCCTGCGGGCCGGGCAGGGCGCGGACCTGCTGATGGTCGATTACGAGCTCGACATCGCCGGGCTGATCGCCGCCAACGAGGCCGAGCGCATCCGGGTGCCGGTCGTCGCCTGCGGCGTCGCCGCCGACGCCCAGAAGGCGGGCGACGCCATCCGGGCCGGGGCCATCGAGTTCATCCCCCTGCCGCCCGAAGCCGACCTGATCGCCGCCGTCCTGGCCGCCGTCAGCGACGACAACCGCCCGATGGTCGCCCGCGACCCGATCATGGAACAGGTCATCAAGCTGGCCGACCAGATCGCGCCCTCGGAGGCCTCGATCCTGATCACCGGCGAGAGCGGCGTCGGCAAGGAGGTGATGGCCCGCTACGTCCACACCAAGTCGAAGCGCGCGTCGAAACCCTTCATCAGCGTCAACTGCGCCGCCATCCCCGAGAACCTGCTGGAATCGGAACTGTTCGGCCATGAGAAGGGCGCCTTCACCGGGGCCGTGGCCCGCCGGGTCGGGAAGTTCGAGGAGGCCGACGGCGGCACCCTGCTGCTCGACGAAATCAGCGAGATGGACGCCCGCCTGCAGGCCAAACTGCTGCGCGCCATCCAGGAGCGCGAGATCGACCGGGTCGGCGGCTCCAGGCCGGTCAAGGTCAACATCCGCATCCTCGCCACCTCCAACCGCGACCTGGCCGCCGCCGTGAAGGACGGCACCTTCCGCGAGGACCTGCTCTACCGCCTCAATGTCGTGAACCTGCGCCTGCCGCCGCTGCGCGAACGGCCGGGCGACATCTCGGCCCTGTGCGACCACTTCCTGAAGAAGTACGCCAAGGCCAACGGCATGCCCGAGCGGCCGCTGTCGGCCGAGGCCCGCAAGCGGCTGGTCGCTCACCGCTGGCCGGGCAATGTGCGGGAGCTGGAAAACGCCATGCACCGCGCCGTGCTGCTGTCGACCGGCGCGGAGATCGAGGAGTTCGCCATCCGCCTGCCGGACGGCCAGCCGTTGTCGCCGGCCCCTGACGTGGCGGTGGCGCGCGGCGCCTCCATGGCCGCCGAGGCGGTCAGCCGCACCCTCGTCGGCCAGACGGTGGCCGAGGTCGAGCAGCAACTGATCCTCGACACCCTCAGCCACTGCTCGGGCAACCGCACCCATGCCGCCACCATCCTCGGCATCTCGATCCGCACCCTGCGCAACAAGCTGAAGGAATACGGCGACGCCGGAGTCTCCGTGCCGCCGCCGCAGGCCGGGTTGGGCGCGAATGCGGCGTGAGTGAGTATGTAAATGAGTGACGCCCACCCGATTTCCGCTTCCAACCCGGTGACCGCCAAACAGGTCTGGGGTTGGGTGGCGCGTGGCGATGTGGGCCTGGCGATCGGCATCGTCGGCGTCATCGTGCTGCTGATCCTGCCGGTGCCGCCCTTCCTGCTGGACATGCTGCTGGCCCTGTCGGTGACCAGCAGCATCCTGATCCTGATGACGGCGCTGCTGATCAAGCGGCCGCTGGAGTTCACCGCCTTCCCGACCGTGCTGCTGGTCACCACCCTGTTCCGGCTGGGCCTGAACCTCGCCTCGACCCGGCTGATCCTCAGCCACGGGCATGAGGGCACCGAAGGGGCCGGCAAGGTCATCGAGGCCTTCGGCCACATGATGATGAGCGGGAACTTCATCATCGGGGTGATCGTCTTCGCCATCCTGATCCTGGTGAATTTCGTGGTCGTCACCAAGGGTTCGGGCCGCATCGCCGAGGTCGCCGCGCGGTTCACCCTCGACGCCATGCCCGGCAAGCAGATGGCTATCGACGCCGACCTGTCGAGCGGCCTCATCGATCAGGACCAGGCCAAGCTGCGGCGCAAGGAACTGGAGCAGGAATCGACCTTCTTCGGGGCCATGGACGGCGCCAGCAAGTTCGTGCGCGGCGACGCCGTGGCCGCCCTCGTCATCACCGCCATCAACGTGGTCGGCGGCATCCTGATCGGGGTGATCCAGCACAAGATTCCGGCCGGTGACGCCTTCAACAGCTATACCGTCATGACCATCGGCGACGGCCTGGTCAGCCAGGTGCCGGCCCTGATCATCTCGATCGCCGCCGGCCTGCTGGTCTCCAAGGCCGGCGTCGACGGCGCCGCCGACAAGGCGCTGGTCATGCAGCTGGCCATGAACCCGGTGGGCCTGGGCATGGTCTCGGCCGCCGCCGGCATCATGGCCCTGGTGCCGGGGATGCCGAAGATCCCCTTCATCATCGTCGCTGTCGCCACCGGCTACCTGGCCTGGCGCCGGGCCCAGAACGCCAAGCTGCCGGCGCCGGTGGATGTCTCGACCCTGCCGGTCGCCGCCGAGCAGGAGGAGGAGCCGATCGGCGCCTCCCTGGCCATCGACGACATCAAGATCGAGCTGGGCTATGGCCTGCTGACCCTGATCAACGACCTCGACGGCCGCAAACTGACCGACCAGATCCGGGCGCTGCGCAAGACCCTGGCCGGGGAGTTCGGCTTCGTGATGCCGTCCGTGCGCATCCTCGACAACATGCGCCTGCCGACCCAGGGCTACGCCATTCGCATCAAGGAGATGGATACCGGGGCCGGCGAGGTGCGCATCGGCAACCTGATGGCCATGGACCCGCGCGGCGGCCAGGTCGATATCCCGGGCGAGCACGTGCGCGAGCCGGCCTTCGGCCTGCCGGCCACCTGGATCGACGATGCGCTGAAGGAAGAGGCGACGTTCCGGGGCTACACCCTGGTCGACCCGGCCACGGTGCTGACCACGCACCTGACCGAGATCCTCAAGGACAACATGGCCGACCTGCTGTCCTACGCCGAGGTCCAGAAGCTGCTGAAGGAACTGGGTCCCGAACAGAAGAAGCTGGCCGACGAACTGATCCCCTCGGTGATCACCGCCTCGACCCTGCAACGGGTGCTGCAGGCGCTGCTGCGCGAGCGGGTGTCGATCCGCGACCTGGGCACCATCCTGGAAGGCATCGCCGAGGCCGCGCCGCATACCGCCTCGCTGACCGCCCTGACCGAGGCGGTGCGGGTGCGTCTGGGCCGCCAGCTGTGCTGGGCCAACCGCGCCGAGGACGGCGCCCTGCCGATCGTCACCCTGTCACCCGACTGGGAGGCGGCCTTCGCCGACAGCCTGATCGGGAACGGCGAGGAAAAGCAGCTGGCCATGGCGCCGTCGAAACTGCAGGACTTCATCCGGAATGTCCGCGAGTCCTTCGAGCGGGCGGCCCTGGCCGGCGACGCGGCCGTGCTGCTGACCAGCCCGATGGTCCGTCCCTATGTCCGCTCGATCATCGAACGCTTCCGCGGCCAGACCGTGGTGATGAGCCAGAGCGAGGTTCACCCCAGGGCCAAGCTGCGCACCGTCGGGATGATCTAGTCGGTCCGCGCCACGGTGGTCTGGTAGGTCCAGTAGAAGCCGATCGCGCGCAGGGCGTAGCTGTCGCCGGGGTTGTCGTCGGTGTAGCCGAACAGGCCGCTGAGGATTGCGTCGCCGCCGTCCGACCCGTTGGAGGCGAAGGGATAGGGCCCGTCGCCGCCATTGCTGTCACCGCGATGATTGCCCCGGTCGAAGCAGTCCACGCCGCCGGATCCGGTGCTGTAGTTGGTCCGGAACTGCAGGCTCTTGAGCGTCGTGTCCCAGGCTCCGAAGGCGCCGATGATGGCGCGGTCGGGGCTGGACAGGTCGAAGGTCTGTACATCCTTGCCGTTGGTCGGCCCGATGTGCCGGACGGCGCCGTCCGCCGTGGTCAGGCGGATGCCGGTCAGATCGAACAGCTCCAGCTTGACGATGCGCGACGAGGGCGCCCAGTCGAACTGCCCGCACATGTGATTGACCTCGCCGGGTGAAAACACCCCCGTCAGGCTCATGTCGTTGCCGCCCCATGGGCCCATCTTGACGACCTGCGGCGCCGTCGGCGGCGTCCAGTCCGTGTCGGCGGGCGGGTCCTGGTCAAAGTAGGTCCAGACGTTGGCGATGTCGAAGAAGGGCTGGAAGAGGGCGTCGAAGGTCGGGCCGGCGAACTGATCGGTGTAGACCGACTGGTCCTTGGCGACCGTGCTGTGGGCGTCGGCCGCGCTCGTGCCGGTGAAGTCGGTCGAGACCTGGTAGCCCAGATAGGTCTGCGCGTAGGGGTCGCTCAACTGGTACCAGGTCTGGGTGTGGTCCCAGTTCTTTCCGGACTCGATGGTGATCTTGGCCATCCGGTTCTGGCGGGCGAAGGCGATCCCTCGCGACAGGGTCTTGCGGACGATTTTGATCGCAGCCTGGGTCTGGGTCCGGTTGAACGCGACCTCGTGGGTGTCGCCAAAGATCTCCTGGGCGTAGACGAAACTGCCGCGCAGGACCGCGATCATGATCGTGCCGAGGACCGTGATGTAGGTCAGGGTCTGGGCCGCGATCACGTCGCTGGTGCTGTCCATCTTCGGCAGATAGCTGGCGGTGATGCTGTGGAGCAACTCGCCGTAGTGCACGGCCAGTTCGGGCGTCTTGTTGTCGATGTCGTACTGGATCAGGCGGAGGTCGCTGAAGAGGCCTTCCATCTCCGCCTTGTAGGCATTGTCGGCGGCCTGGACGCCGATGTCGTTCACCAGGCTTTCGACCCATTTTTCCATACCGGCCCAGATTTCGGTGTCCGACGGCAGGCCCGATGGCCAGAGGCCCGACACCAGGATGCCGAGGAACGGCCCCGCGCCGGGGACGGACTTGACCAGTTTGACGCAGAGCGACTTGACCTTCCTGTTGATCGACGCCGCGCCCAGGTCGCTGAGGACGGAGCCGCGCCACAGGCTGGGCGTCGCCGGCGCCGTGGCCCCCGGCCAGTCGGACGGCCGGGTCGACGACAGGGTGATGCTGGAAATCGCCCGGTTCATCTGCCCCTTGAGCAGGTCGCTGTCGGCCAGGTCGGCGATGCAGCTGTTGGGATCCAGGCACAGGGACGGTCCGGTCCCGTTGACGCCTGTCGTCGCGACCGCCCAGCAGCTGGGTCCCGTCGACAGGGAGCGGATCCAGTCGCCGGCTTTCACGGTCGTGCCAGGAACCGTCACCTTGGACAGATCGGCGGTGCTTTGGGTGACCAGCAACTGCTCGTCGCGGAAATTGCTGTTGCCCCAGCAGGTGACGAAGGCGCCAGACGTCATCTCAGTGTTCCCTTACCGCCTCGATTGGCGGGGTGAACACCTTGAGATTGTCGTTCTCTAAAATCACATTCCAAATTGCGGGCTTGGTATTCCGCCCGGGAATGGATGGCGGCGCCCGGTCGGTTGGTTCTGCCTAACCCGCTTTCGACCGGCGCCAGCGGCGGTAGGCGAAGATGTAGAGGATGGCCGCGATCACCGCCGCCATTGAGACGAAGGCCGCGATATCGATCGGCGCGAACAGCCAGGCGGCGACATAGCCCAGGCCGCCCAGAAACAGCGCCCAGCCCGCTACCCGCTTGACCGCCTGGTAGTTGGCGGAGCGGCCGGCGGCCTCCTTCGGCACCCGGTTGGCATAGATCACCAGCACCAGGCCGATGACGGCCATGGTCAGGCGCAGGGACATGTCGTAGCTGATCCAGCCCAGGCGGGCGGCCCCCATGAAGGCGAGCGCGCCGCCGATCTGCAGGGCGGCCAGCCCCAGGCTGTTCTTGATCGTGGTGGTCATCGGGCGGTCTCCGGATCGTCGGTCGCCGGCGCCTGGGCGCCGAGGCCGAAGGTGTTGGCGAACCCCATCAGCGCCTCTTCCAGCACCGACAGTTTCAGATGGTAGAGCACCTGCTTGCCGGCCTTTTCGGCATGCACCAGGTCGGCTTCGCGCAGCACGGCGAAGTGGGCCGACATGGTCGGCTTCGACACCGCGAACTGGTCGGCCAGGTCGCCGGCCGTCATCGGGCCGGCGCGCAACAGCTGCAGCACGCGCCGGCGGGTCGGATCGGAAAGGGCCTTGAACACGCTGCTCATGAATCGACGTTTAGCTAATCGTCGAATTGTTGTCAATCGCCATCACCCAACGTCGTTATCCTCGGGACACGCCTATGGACGACGATCAGGTCAAGCGCGGCAGGATCGCCCGCGCGGCCTCGCGATAGGCCGGCACGGCCAGCACATGGTTCAGCGCCGGCAGGAGGCGCTCAAGGGGCGCGGCCCGCATCTCATCGTCTACATAGCCGGCGATCTGCGCGAACCAGGCCGCATGGTCGCCCTTCAGCCGGTCGGGGATGAACTTGCCCGTCGCCTGCAGCAGCCGCAGGTGGTCGTAGATCTTCTGTTCGGCGAAGCCGACGCCGACGTCCGGCGTGTATTCGAAATCGACCAGGGCGAAGGCCTTGTGCCCCGCGTCGGCCAGCACGTTGCTCAGCGAGGCGTCCATATGGGCCATGCCGACCTCGCGGTGCAGCCGGTCCAGCGCGGCGCTGGCCTGCGACAGGCATTCCCACACCCGGCCCGGCGTCCTGAGCACCGTCGAGGTCAGGGTGTGATAGGGCAGGTAGGCGCAGAGGATGGCGTCCGCGGCCCGCCAGATCGGTTCGGGGGCCAGGCCGATGCTGGCGGCGCGGGCCAGGGCGACATACTCGTGGTCGAGGCGTCGGGCCGCGTCCTCGATCCGGAACGGCATGCCGGGCGGCGGGGTCGGCCGCTGCTTGAACGGGTTGACCAGCCGCAGCACCGCCACCTGCCGGTCGCCGGCGAAGACGTCGTAATTGCTGTCGTGGCCGAGGTTGCCGCGTTCCTTCAGGCGCACCGGCGATCCGATCACTCCGGCGACCATCGCCCGCACCGCCTCGCGCCGGTCTTTCAGAGCGGCTTCCGCCTTGCGGGCCCGCCACCAGCGCTTGAGCTTTCTCACGTCATCTCCGCCCGGATCGCTTCCAGTCGCTGGTACAGGGCCTCGCGTTCTTCCGGCGTGAAGTAGAGGTTCAGGTGCCCCAGAGCCTCGGCCTCGTTGTCGGTCGAGTGCAGGGGATTATGCTTGGTATGCAGACCGGTGACCTTCGAGAACGCGTCGCGGAGGCGCTTCTTCAGGAACTGGCGGCCGTTGAAGACGAAGGGATGCGGCGTCGCCTCCTCGCCGGTCGCCGGCAGCGGATGACGGTCGAAGACGACGACGGCATGCACCGGCGGCCCGCCGCGCTTCCACTTGCCGCCGCGAATCCGGTTGTTGGTCTTCAGCCGGGTCAGCCAGGGGATCGGCTTGTCGGCGAGGATCTCGTAATCCCGGGCCAGCGCCTCGATCAGACTTTGCGCCTGGCCCTTGCCGGCGGCGACACTGCGGATGACGAAGAGGTTCATCTCCCCGGCCGGCTCGTTGCCGACCTCGGCCAGGAAGCGGCTCTTCACATGGCGCGAGAAGTCGTTGACCAGGATGGCGGCCAGCTGGCGATAGGGCACGGCCATGCCGGCCTGCTTCAGCCGCTCATGGAAGGCGGTCAGGGTGAGGGGGAAGTCCTCGCCGGTCCTGGCCATCAGATCGCGAAGCTCGGGAACGTACTTGCTGCCTTGCGAGGCGGCGGGATCGAGCCGGTCGATCTTCGAGCGCTCGGCCTTGTGGTAGGCGATGTGGAAGATCAGCCCGAGCAGGTAGGGCAGGGGCGTGGGAACCCAGAACCCGCCCTCATGCCGCTCCCGCTCGTCGAGCAGCAGGTTCGCCAGCTTCGGCGGATAGTAGGGGAGGCCCTGATAGGCCCCGGCCGGCGATCCGGACAGGTCATAGAGGTCGCATTTGACCCCGGCGTTCTTGCCGTAGCGGCCGTATTTCGCGCCGATGCGGTCCAGGGCCCCGTCGTCGACCAGCATATCGACATCGTCCTTGCCGCCGCGCGCCGGCCAGCCCTTCACGAAGGCGGGGGCGTTGCGCAGCACCGCATAGCGGATGCCCTCGCTGTCCATCCAGCCGAGGAATTCGTCCATGTCGGGGGCGTAGAGTCTCATGCGCGAAGTCGTCTCTACAGAGATTGAAACGGCGCGGAAAGGCCGGCGAAGCTCGGCGTCGGCGGTGTCTTTGCCGGGAACGACTCTCGCGGAACGGTGTTGGTCTTCGATGGGGGGCACTCAAAGGAGTTGCCCGCATGAAAACCTTGCCCGTTTTGCTGTTGTCCACCACCGCCGCCATCGCGCTTTCGACGGCGGCCTTCGCCCAGACCCCCGCGCCGACGCCCGGCGCGACACCGCCGATTGTCGCGCCGCCGCCGGGCGAGGGCCCCAACAAGCCGGGGACCGCGCCCAAGGGCCAACAGCCGCCGGTCATGGACCCGGCCGAGGTGCCGCCGACCCAAGGTGACACCGTCTCTCCGTCCAGCACGCCGCCCGCTGTCGACCCCTCGGCCCCCGCCGGTCCCGCCACGCCGCCGGCCACCCCGCCTGTCGCGTCGACACCCCCGGCCACCGGCGGCACGACCCTGGCCAACGGCGCGGCCGTCAAGGACGCGCAAGGCAACGCCATCGGCACGATCGAGACCGTCGGGACCGGCGCGACCGCCGGCCAGGTGACCCTCAAGGTCGATGGCAAGTCGGTGACCGTCGCCCAGTCGGTGCTCAGCGAGACTGGCGGCGCCGTGGTCAGCGCCCGAACCAAGGCCGAGCTGCTCGCCTCGCTTGACCCCAAGGGCAAGAAAAAGAACTAGCCCCGCCTCGCCAGCCGCGAGCATCGAGCCCCCGCCCTCGCCGGCGGGGGCTTTTGCATGGCCGCTTGCCAACCGGCGTTCTCTGTGTTGATTTTTTGATTGACTGTTCAACTAAGGAGCTGGGCACATGGTCGGCGGCGCCGAACCCACCCGGGAGCGGATTCTCTTTGCGGCGATGAAGCTGTTCTCCGAGAAGGGCTTCAACACCACCTCGGTGGCCGACATCCTCAAGGAAGCCGGGGCCAATTCGGGCAGCCTTTATCATTTCTACCCGACCAAGCAGGACGTGCTGCTGGCGGTGCTGGAGATGTATCGCGACGGCATCTACCCGATGCTGCTGGCCCCGGCCTGGGAGGGGGTCGAGGATCCCATCGAGCGGGTCTTCGCCCTGCTGGCCGCCTACCGCCGCATGCTGGCCGACACCGACTGCCTGTACGGCTGCCCGATCGGCTCCATCGCCCTCGAACTGCATGAGCCCGACCCGCCGGTGCGGGAGATGCTGTCGGTCAATTTCGACGGCTGGGCAAAGCATGTGAAGGGCTGCCTCGACCAGGCCAAACACCGCCTGCCGCCCGGCACGGACACCAAACGCCTGGCCATCTTCGTGCTGACCACCATGGAGGGCGGGGTGATGCAGTCGCGCACCCACCGCACGCTCGAGGCCTTCGACGCCTCCATCGCCTCCTTGCGCGACTATTTCGACCGGCTGGCCGTCGCCGCCGTCAGCGAGACCCAACGGGAGACCGGAACATGAAGACCCTGCTCGCCGGCCTGACCGCCGCCCTGCTGCTGACGACAGTCGCTGTCGCCGCCGAGAGGCCGGCCCCGAAGTGGAGCGACTTCAAGGGGGTGGAGAACACCAGCTTCGTCGAGCCGAACGGGTCGCGCGTGCTGCAGCTCTCGATCCTGGTTCCGGCCAGTCCGGACAAGGTCTGGGAGGCGTTGACCACCGAGGCCGGCTGGAAGACCTGGGCCTCGCCGACCGCTTACATCGACCTCAGGCTCGGCGGGACCATCGAAACCAACTACGCCGCCGGCAAGGCCAAGGGCGATCCCTCCAACATCATCAACCGCATCGAGGCCTATGTGCCC
Organism: Caulobacter sp. NIBR1757; assembly: GCF_027912495.1. Classification (GTDB taxonomy): domain Bacteria; phylum Pseudomonadota; class Alphaproteobacteria; order Caulobacterales; family Caulobacteraceae; genus Caulobacter. The sequence goes on from NZ_CP115463.1 coordinate 500,569, forward strand.
GGCCGGCTTCTGGCCATCCGCAACATCCAGGCGCCCAAGGGCTTCTTCTCGACCGACGCCTTCGGCCAGACGGCGACCATCATGGAGCTGGTCCCGGCGGGCGAGGCCCGGACGAAGGTGATCCTTTCCAATGTCGGGTACGGCCAGGGGGCCGACTTCGACAGCGTCTACAAACACTTCGAATGGGGCGACGCCTACACCCTGGCCGAGCTCGCCAAGCGCTTCGAGACCGGTCCCGTCCGTTGGGGCGGAACGGCTCAGAAGGAGCAGACGGCCAAGGCTGTCGAAACCATGAAAAAGGGGGAGTGACCCATGAACCGTAGTGCGCTCATCCGCGCCGTCTTCTTCGGCACGGTGCTTCAGCTGGCCATGGTGCTGGCCGGCCATTTCGTGCCGTTCGTGAAGGACAACGTCTTCATGTGGGGCGGCATGGCGATCTCGCTGATCGCCGGCCTGGTCTACGCCTGGTCCGCCAGGGGCAGCCTGGTTGACAGCCTGATCGGCGGCGCTGTCGCCGGCGCTGTCTGCGCCCTGCTCGGCATCGTCGTCAGCGTCGGCCTTGGCGACACCGAGCCGCTGATCCTGGCGGTCGGCACGGTCAGCTCGGCCGTCACCGGCCTGATCGGCGGCGGCATCGGCCGGGTGTTGAACACGGCCAAGGCGAAGACCTGACCGCCTAGTCCTGGAACGGGTCCCGCAGCAGGATGGTGTCATCCCGCTCGGGGCTCGTCGACAGCAGGGCCACCGGGGCGCCGATCAGTTCCTGGATGCGGCCGACGTACTTGACCGCGTTGGCCGGCAGGTCCCTGAAGCTGCGCGCCCCGGCGGTGCTCTCGCTCCAGCCGGGCAGCTCCTCATAGATCGGCTCCACCGCCGCCTGGTCGCGCAGGCCGGCCGGCAGGTAGTCGATCTCCCGGCCATGCAGCCGGTAGCCGACGCAGACCTTCAGCGTCTCCAGCCCGTCGAGCACGTCCAGCTTGGTCAGGGCGATTCCGTTGATGCCGTTGATGGCCACGCTCTGGCGGACCAGCACGCTGTCGAACCAGCCGCAGCGGCGACCGCGGCCGGTGTTGGTGCCGACCTCGCGCCCGACCGTGGCCAGGTGCTGGCCGACCGCGTCGTTGAGCTCGCAGGCGAACGGGCCTTCGCCGACCCGGGTGGTGTAGGCCTTGACGATGCCCAGCACATAGCCCGGCCCCTGCGGCCCCATGCCGGAGCCCGCCGCCGCCTGGCCGGCGACGGTGTTGGACGAGGTGACGAACGGATAGGTGCCGTGGTCGACGTCGAGCAGCGCCCCCTGCGCCCCCTCGAACAGGATGCGCTTGCCGGCCCGCCGCATCTCGTCGAGCAGCTTCCAGGCCGGCCGCGCGTAGGGCAGCAGCTTCGGCGCCAGGGCCAGCAGTTCGTCGAACATCGCCGCCGGATCGGCTTCCGGCAGGCCCAGGCCCCGGCGCAGCGGCCCGTGGTGGCTGAGCAGCCGCTCGATCTTCGGCTTCAGGGATTCGGGATCGGCGAGATCAGCGACGCGGATCGCCCGCCGTCCGACCTTGTCCTCATAGGCCGGCCCGATGCCGCGCCCGGTCGTGCCGATCTTCTGGGTCGAGGCCGATTCCCGCGCCTGGTCGAGGTCGCGGTGCAGCGGCAGGATCAAACAGGCGTTGTCGGCCAGCACCAGCACCTCGGGCGTGATCGTCACCCCCTGTTTGGCGATGCCGTCGATCTCGCCCAGCAGATGCCAGGGATCGACCACCACGCCATTGCCGATGACCGACAGCTTGCCCTGCACCACGCCGCTCGGCAGCAGGGCCAGCTTGTAGACCTTGCCGTCGATGACCAGCGTATGACCGGCGTTATGGCCGCCCTGGAAGCGCACCACCACTTCGGCGCGGTCGCACAGCCAGTCGACGATCTTGCCCTTGCCCTCGTCGCCCCACTGGGCGCCGACCACGGTGACATTGGCCATTGGGTACGATCCTCCACCCGCCAGGAGACTTCAGCCGGCCCTTCGACGGGGGCTCGGCGGGCTGAAGGGGATCGATTGTGGTGCGTGGTTTTCACCACGCGCGGCGGGGATGTAGCAAGGCCGGTCGGCAAAGTCCACGCCGGGACTCCGCACAGTGTTTGCGTTAGTCTCCACCACCAGGGGTTAGGGGTGGCCTATGGAATCGGTGCTTCTGGGTTGGGAGTTCAACGCCCACGACGGGCGGGACGGGGCGCGGGCCAACCGCTCCGCCAGGCGGCGCGGCCTCATGCCAGCCGTGCCCATGCCGGGCCTGAACCGGGCCAGCGATTTCATCCCGATCACCTACGATGACGACGCCCACCTCCTCACCGCGGCTCCGACCGGGGCGGGCAAGGGGGTCGGCGCCATCATCCCCAACCTGCTGAGCTATCCCGGCCCGATGATCGTCATCGATCCCAAGGGGGAGAACTTCCAGGTCACTGCCCGCTACCGCCGCCAGCTGGGCCAGGAGGTATTGGTCCTCGATCCCTTTGGGGAATACACCCCCCACACGGTCGAGAACGAAGTCTTCCAGGGCGCCCGGCTCAATCCGCTCGACCTGGCCACCATGGGGGCGGTGGACACGGGCCTTCAGGCCCAGTGGATCGCCGAGGTGCTGTCCTCCGGCAAGACCGGCGCCCAGGAGCCGTTCTGGGACCTGACCGCCAAGGGGCTGCTGTCGGCGCTGTTCGACATCGAACTCAATGAAGCCCGGCACGAAGGCCGCGCGGCGAGTTTTCGCAACGTCATCAGACTGCTGTTCGTCGAGGAATTCGACTACACCCTCGCCGTCCGCCTGAACGAGGGACGGATCACGCCCTTCGCCCACGCCTCCCTGACCGGCTATTGGGACGCGCCCGAAAGCGGTACGCGTCCTTCCATCCTGGCGACCGCCCGGGCCTACCTGTTCCCCCTGCTGGCCGAAAACATCCAGGCGGCGCTCGACAACTCCACCATCGACCTGAGGCAGGTCCGGGACGGCGCGCCCCAGACCATCTACATCATCATCCCCTCCAGCAAGCTGGAGTCCCATGCGGCCCTGCTGCGCCTGTGGGTCGATGTGCTGCTCAACGCCATCCTGGCCCGCAAGACCAAGAGTCCTATGCGGACCCTGGCCCTGCTCGACGAATGCGCCAACCTCGGCCATCTGCCGGTGCTCAAGAAGGCGGTCACCCTGATGCGCGGCTATGGCCTGCAGGTCTGGATGTTCTTTCAGGACATCAGCCAGCTGGCGACCCTGTACGAGGGCGAATGGCAGACGATGGTCAACAACTGCGGCGTCTTCCAGACTTTCGGCAATACCTACATGTTGCAGGGCGAGGCCCTGGCCAAGGTGGTGCCCGACTTCGAGCCGGAACAGATCCTGTCGATCAGCCGCGACAGCCAGATCCTGGCGGTGGGCCGCAAGGGCGCGCAGGTTGCCCGCAAGCTCAACTACCTGAAGGATACCCTGTTCTCGGGCCGGGCCGATCCACATGCCTTCCACAAGCCCGCGCCCGACGCCCGAATTGACGCCGTCAGCGACGGGCTTGTCGTGGTCATCTGACGCCTGGTCCGGCTAGAGGGCCAATCCGCCCAGCGACTGAGGCGCGCTGGCGGCCAGCACCGCATGGGCCTTGGCTGACCAGTTCTGGGCGGCGCGCTCCTCGTAGGTGGCCAGGGCGCCGGTCGGCCCCGGCGCGCCCAGAACCTCCAGCGCCTGCTGCATCTCGCCGAGACTGACCAGCAACAGGAACAGCGTCTTGCGGGGACCAAAGGCGCCGCCGCTCGAGGCGATGGCCGCCGCGGCCGACTGGCGCGCGGCCGGGTGTCGGCCCAGTTGGTGTTCGGTCAGCGCCTTCAGCGCCATGCCCTGCCAGGTCGCCGGCCGCTTGGCGTCGATCAGGCCCCTGGCCCTGGCCAGGGCGGCTTCCGCGCGATTGACCTGACCGGCGGCGGCCTCGGCATAGGCGATGGCGTAGTGGACAGTGGGGCTGAGCCGCAGCCACAGGTGGCGGCGGCCGCCTGACAGGCCGACGCTCTGCATAACCCGCTCGAGCCAGTAGGGCCCGATCAGGCCCTTGACCACCCGGCTCAGGGTTGCCCCCAGGGCGATCACGTCGCCGGGCCGGCGCAGCAGGGCGGCGTCGAGGATGAGCCCCGGCGCGATCAGGCTGGAGCCGAGGGTCTCGGTGCTGTTGTGGTTCCGCAGCAGGTCGTAGGCGAGGTAGTCGTCGTCCAGTTCATAGCGGGCGAAAGCGCTCAACAGCGACAGGTCGGCCAGCGACCCATGCAGGCCGTCGTCCTCGAGGGACTTGGCGTAAAGGAAGGAGTGAGCGATCTCCCGCTTGCCGTCGTCGCAGAACTTCTTGCCGGTAAAGAACAGCAGTCGGGCGTGGCGATTCTCGGGCTGGATGTTGTTCTGGTCCAGTTCGGCCAGCCAGGGATACTTTTCCTCCAGCGTATTGACGTTCTGCATCACCTCCTTGAGCCGCTGCTCGGCCAGCTTGGCGCTGGATTCCGACAGACCCTTGGAGGTCTCGATGACGTCGGGAATGACCTGGGCGAATTCCTCTCGCAGCTTGGCGATCGACTGGCTGTAGTCGCGGAACCGGTCGAGGAACAGGAAGGCCACCAGCGAGGCCAGGATGCCGGCCACCAGGTTTTCGTTGCGCAGGACCTTGGTCAGGACGCCGCCGCCGGTCGGCCCCGGCTTGATGCCCAGCACCGCCGCGCCGATTGCCAGGGCGATGGCCGCCAGGAGCAGAACCAGCACGATGAGCCTGAAATTCAGAAACCAGATCGTGGTTCCCTTGCCGTCCGTCGACGCCCGCCCCGCCATCCTGCCCCCCTTCGCCCCGGAAACGGTCCGTCCGGACGTCCCCGAGCGACATTAACCAAGAGTTGGTGTCGGCGTAACCATGTTCTCTTGGCGCGCAACCGGCGCCGGCATCACGCCCGGTTGAACAGGACCACCCCGGTCATGATCGCCGCATACTGCACCCCGGCTCCGGCCAGCACGAAGCTGTGCCAGATGGCCCGGCGGTAGTGCAGGCTCTTGCGCACATAGAAGATGACCCCTGCCGAATAGACCAGGCCGCCGATGGCCAGCAGGATCATCCCGGCCAGCGACACCGCCGACACCATCGGCCCGATGGCGACGATGACGATCCAGCCCAGGGCCAGGTACAGCGCCACCCAGAAGCCCTTGCCGAGACCGGGCAGGAACAGCTTCCCCGCCACCCCGCCCAGGGCCAGGGTCCAAACCGCCACCGTCATGCCGATCGACCAGGCCCCGGTCAGGCTCTGGGTGGTGAAGGGGGTGTAGCTGCCGGCGATCATCAGGAAGATGCCGGCATGGTCCAGCCGCCGCAGGAACGGCCGATGCTCCGGCCGGGCCATGTTGTAGGCGATGGAAAAGCTCAACATCAGCGCCAGGCAGAGGGCATAGACCGCCACCGCGAACACCTGCCCCACCGTGCCGAACCCGATCGACAGACCGAACAGGGCGCCGCCGCCGGCGATGGCCAGGATCAGCCCGACGATATGCACCCACTTGTCCGCCGCCCGGGCGCTGGCGCTGGGGTAGTGGTCGGCGTCGTGGAAGGGCTCGGCGGTCATGGTCGGAAGGAAGCGAAATCCGCCGCCTGGGTCAATGCAACGGTTCGGATCTCGCAACCAAGAATATGCGCATGAGAATCATTATGAACTAACTTGACCCCCTGTTTCACCGGCGCTACCACCCTCACTCGCTTATGCGAGTCATTCGCACTAATGATCAGCGCCGAGGGGGCGTCCCATGCACAAGAATTTCCGCCGGTCGGCCCTGGCCGTTTCCTTGCTCGCCATCGCCGTGGCCGCCCCCGCCTTCGGCGCCGAGGGTGAAGAGGCCGCCGCCGTCACCGAGGTCTCGCCGGTCAGCGTCGTCGCCACCCGGACCGAGAAGGCGGCCGACGAGACGCCAGCCTCGGTCAGCGTGATCACCGCCGGCCAGATCGAGGATTGGCTAGCCACCGACATCAAGGACCTGGTCCGCTACGAGCCCGGCGTCGTCGTCCGCACCAGTCCGGCCCGCTTCGGCGCGGCTCTGGGCACGGGCGGCCGCGACGGCAACAGCGGCTTCAATATCCGCGGCCTGGAAGGCAACCGGGTGCTGATCCTGGTCGATGGCGTGCGCACGCCGGACGCCTTCAGCTTCGGGGCCCAGAATGTCGGGCGCGGCGACTTCAGCGACCTGTCCCTGATGAAGCGGGTCGAGATCCTGCGCGGCCCGGGCAGCGCCCTCTACGGCAGCGACGGCGTCGCCGGCGTGGTCAGCTTCACGACCAAGGACCCGGACGACTTCCTGCGGGCCGGGCGCGGCTTCGCGGTCCAGGGCACGGCCCAGCACAGCTCGGCCGACGAGGGCCTCTCCACCGGCGTCGTCGGGGCCGGCCAGTTCGGCGACTGGGGCCTGATGCTGGCCTACAATCACCGCGAGGCTTCGGAAACCGAGACCCAAGGCTCCAACAACGTCAGCGGCGCGCTGCGCGACACCGCCAACCCGACCAGCATCGAGAGCGACGCCCTGCTGGCCAAGGTCACCTTCGCGCCGAACGACCGCCACAGCTTCCGCCTGACCGCCGAGACCTATGAACGCGAGGTCATCACCGAGGTGCTCAGCGGCCGCAGCGCCAGCGTCCTCGACCTCGATGGCGACGACACCACCACCCGCGACCGGGTCGCCTTTGACTGGCGCTACACGGGCGAGGGCCTGGTCTCCTCGGCCTTCGTCGCCGCCTACTGGCAGAACGCGACGACCGAGCAGTTCACCGCCGAGGACCGCGATCCGGCCGCCGACCGCACCCGCCTCAACACCTTCGACAACGAAGTCTGGGGCCTCAGCGCCGAGGCCCATTCGAGCTTCGGCGCGCATCGGCTGACCTATGGCGCCGACGTCTCCTTCACCACCCAGGAAGGCATCCGCGACGGCACCGTGCCGCCGTTCGGCGAGACCTTCCCGACCCGCGCCTTCCCGGTCACCGACTACACCCTGGCCGGCGTCTACATCCAGGACGAGATCGTCCTGCTGGACGGCAGGGTGACCCTCTTCCCGGCCCTGCGCGCCGACTACTACGACCTCGAGCCGAAGAACGACGCCAGCCTTCCCGCCGGCTTCGTCGGGGCCAGCCAGAGCGACAGCCACCTGTCGCCGAAGTTCGGCGCCGTCTGGAAGCTCGGGGCCGGCTGGAGCCTCTATGGAAACTACGCCGAGGGCTTCAAGGCCCCGGCCCCGTCACAGGTCAACAACAGCTTCGTCAACCTGGGCTCGCTCTACACCTCCATCCCCAACCCCGACCTGAAGCCGGAAACCAGCCGCACCTTCGAGGCCGGGTTGCGCTGGTCGAACGACCGCGTCTTCCTGGGCTTCACCGCCTTCACCGGCGACTACGAGGACTTCATCGAACAGGCCCAGGTCGGCGGCAGCTTCACCCCCGGCGATCTGGGCGTCTTCCAGTACGTCAACATCGGCAGCGTCGAGATCAGCGGCTGGGAGGTCACCGGCCGGGCCGACCTGGGCGCCGGCTTCAGCGCCAACCTGGCCGCGGCCTGGGCCGAGGGCGAGGGTTCGAGCGGCGGGGCCGCCACCCCGCTGGCCAGTATCGAGCCGTTCAAGGTCGTCGCCGGCCTGACCTGGCGCGAGGCGGGCGGCCGCTTCGGCGGCCAGTTCAACCTGACCCACGGGGCCGGCAAGGACGAGGACAAGGCCGGCGTCACCTGCAGCCCCAGCTGCTTCATCCCCGGCCAGTACACCACCGCCGATCTCACCGGTTGGGTGGCCATCGGCGACGTGGCGGTGATCCGCGCCGGCGTCTTCAACCTGACCGACGAGAAATACTGGAACTGGAGCGACGTGCGCGGCGTCGCCAGCACATCCCTGGTCAAGGACGCCTACACCCCGCCGGGCCGCAACTACGGCGTCTCGCTGACGCTGCGCTACTGATCGATCCGAGGAGGAGGACCATCATGCTGAAGACCACGCTCGCCGCCTTGACGGCCGTTCTCGCCCTCTCCGTCGCGGCGCCCTCGCTGGCCGCGCCCAAGCCGGCGCCGGCTCCCGTCAGCGCCGAGGCCAGGGCCCGGTTCGAACAGGACCGCGCCTCTATCCTGGCCATGGCCGGCGACTACCGCGTCACCTTCGACTTCCGCGAGACCGTCGCCTTCGTCCCCGGCTACCAGCCGATCGATCCCAAGCGCAGCGGCGGCTTCGAGTCGGTGCGGGTGATCGAGGACACCGGCACGAGGATCGTCCTGCAGCACCTGCTGGTCGTCACCATGCCGGAGAGCGAGGACAGCGATAAGGACAAGACCGTCGTCATCAAGCACTGGCGCCAGGACTGGATTTATGAGCCGACCTCGGTTCTGACCTACGACGGATCCGGCCGCTGGGTGCTGGCCGACGTCGCCGCCGACAAGCGCCAGGGCGCCTGGTCGCAGACCGTCTGGCAGACCGACGATTCCCCCCGCTACGGCGGCGTCGGCAGGTGGGCCTATGATGATGGCGTCTCGCGTTGGATGAGCGAGCCGACCCGCCGCCCGCTGGCCCGCCGCGACGCGGTGCGCAAGCCCGTCTACGGCTGGTATGTCGGCACCAACCGCCATGCCCTGACGCCGAACGGCTGGGTGCATGAGCAGGACAACGCCAAGGTCGGCCTGAAGGATGGCGTTCCCGTCACCTACGTCCATGAGGTGGTGCTCAACACCTACCGCAAGGAAAACGCCTACAATATCAAGGCCGCCGACGACTACTGGAGCGCGACCCAGGACTACTGGGCCCAGGTCCGCGCCGACTGGGACCTGGCCATCCTCAAGGGCCGCGGCGTCACCGTCGCCGAGGAGCCCGAGAACGGCTCGGTCACCGGCCCGCGCCTGATGGGCCTGGCCGACGAGGTCGTCGAAGGCAAGATCGACCCGGCGGCGGCCAAGGTCGAGGCTGCCAGGGTGATCATGGAAAAGGTCGGCCCGGCGGTGGCGGCGAAATAGGAAGAAATTGGGGACACGCACCATTTTCGCCCCCCGTCGGCGACACGTCCTCGGCTTGAGCCGAAAATGGTGCGTGTCCCCAATTTCCCGCGCGGCGATCCAGTCCCCCCTACCTCAAGGTGATCGCCGGCTTCGGCGCGGCCTCGCTCGCCGCCCGCAGGATGAAGCCGATGATCACCGCGATGGCTTCGTACAGCTCCTCGGGGATTTCAGAGTCCAGCGCGATGGTCGACAGGGCCTCGGCCAGCGGGGCGTTGCTCTCCAGCGGCACGCCGTGCTCGCGGGCGGTGTCGATGATCTTCTGGCCGATCTCGCCGCGACCGACGGCGACGACGCGCGGGGCGCTCGGGGCCTCATAGGCCAGGGCCACGGCCAGGGGGCGTCTGACCGGGCCGGTCACAGGCTCTGGTCCATCAGCTGGCCGGCCGGCGGTGGCGGGCGGCGGGGGGCGCCCGGGTGGAAGACGACGTCGGCCGGCAGGGCGCCGGCCAGTTGGTCGCCCTTCTCGCGCAGGCGTTCGAGGCTCTCCTCGCGCTCGGCCCAGACGATCACCGTCGCGCGCTCGCCGCCGGCCCCCAGCTGCACATGCACAGGCCCCAGCGGCTCGATGTCGAGGGAGAAGCGGACGCGCCAGGTCTGGACGGTTTCGCCGGCGGTTCCGGCATGGCCCTCCTGGTCGATCTCGAACTGGGCGATGGCGGTTCCCTGCGGCGTGGCCAGCGGCAGTTCGAACATCCAGGCGCTGGTCCCGGGCTGCGGCAGGGAGGCCAGCTGGTGCAGCACATGGCGGGCCAGGGCCTGTTCGACGTCGCCGCCGAGGCGCTGGGCGAGGGTGGCGAGGTCGGCGTCGGGAGACAGCGCGGCGGCGGCCGGCGGCTGGCCGCTCAGGGGACCGTCGCGGGTCGGGGGCGGGGTCCTGGCCGGGCGGCTGTGCAGCGACGCGTCGGGCTGGGCCTCGGCCAGCAGCTGACGCAGGTCGAGCAGGGCCGCCTTCAAGTCGGGCGCGGGTGGAGCGGGCGTCTGCGCCGTCTGGGCTTCAAGGAACAGGCCTGACCGGGCCACGGCCTGGCGGACGGCGTCTCCGGTCAGCGGCGCGGTGGTCGCAAGCGGCAGGGCTAGCAGGCGGCCGATGGCGGCCCGGGCTTGCGGCGGCAAGGCCGGGGAGCCCAGGGCCTGGTGCAGATCGGCGAACAGCGGCGCGAGGCCGGCCTGCCGTCCGGCCGCTTCGGTGCGGGCGGTGGCGACGGCCCGCTGCAGGGGATCGGGATGCGCCGTCCGGGCGGTGTCCGGCGTCGGGTGACCGGTCTGCGCCACCTTGCCCACGCCGGGCGTCAGTTCGTCCTGCGCCGATCCGATGATCTGGGCCCGCAGCGCCGCGGCGGCCGGAGAGATCGGCTGGACGCTCATCGCGAAAGGGTCGGCGGGGCCATAGGTGGAGTCTCCTCCAGTCGAGTGAAGCGGTGCTTAAGGGGCAGGCCTCGGGCTCATCGCTGGGCTCCCTTCTCCCCTCGTGGGAGAAGGTGTCGGCGGAGCCGACGGATGAGGGGGCTCACCGGCCTTCGACACAGCAGGTCGTCAACACCCCTGCGCAGCTTGAAGACCTATCGACCCCTCATCCGGCCCTCCGGGCCACCTTCTCCCACAAGGGGAGAAGGGACCTCTCACGGCGGCGGCGCCAGTCTTGAGCGCCTTCGGTATCTGAAAAAGGTCAGACCTCCGACGCCTCGTCCCAACCGGCGTCGAACGGATAGCGCGCTTCCCAGAAAGCCGTCAGCCGGGGGTGGTCATCCACCCGCTTCACCACCTCGGCCAGCTTCGGCGCCACCGCGTAGAACCGCTGCCGCCTCGGCCGGAACCGGCTGACCACCGTCACATAGAGGTCCAGCACCGTCAGGGTGTCGCCGAGAATGTAGCGCCCCGGCTCGACCTGGGCGTCCATCATCGCCCAGCAGTCGGCGATCCGCTGGGTCGAGCGGCGCAACAGATAGTCCTGCGCCTCTTGCGTCTCCGCCAGCCGCGAGGGATCGTCGCGCAGCCAGTAGTGGGAATAGATCGAGGCCGAGACGAAGCTCATCCAGCGCAGGAAGGCGGGCCGCTTCGGATCGGCCGGGCCCGGGGCCAGACCGCTGTCCGGATGGCTGTCGGCCAGCCAGGTAAGGATGGCGGCGCTCTCGGTCATGATCTCGCCGCCGGGTAAAACCAGGGCCGGGATCTGGCGCATCGGATTGACCGCGGCGATGGTCGCCTGCACCGTGGCGTCCTGCTCCCAGGCCGGCGCCTCGACCACCTCAAAGGGCAGGCCCAGCAGGGTCAGCGCCGCTTCGACGGGCACACTGCCTGATCCGGCGGCGCCAAAGACAGTCAGGGATTTATCCACAGCGGTAACTCTATCTTGTGAATTGCGACGTTCCATCACACCAGATGTAGTAGCCAACGGACGTCCGCGTCCGTACGCTACAGACTCTAACGCATGTCCGCCGATTCCTGCCCGCGCCCCCCGGAGTTTTCTTGATGGCCACCCTGATCACCCCGCAAACGCCTGGCCTTCTGACGGCGTCCGCCGCCTACAAGCCCTTCCGCTATCCGTGGGCCTACGACATGTGGAAGAAGCAGCAGCAGGTCCACTGGATGCCCGAAGAGGTGCCGCTGGGCGAGGATTGCAAGGACTGGGCGGCCAAGCTGAACGACAAGGAGCGCAATCTGCTGACGCAGATCTTCCGCTTCTTCACGCAGGGCGACATCGAGGTCGCCGACAACTACATGGAAAAATACGGCCGGGTGTTCAAACCGACCGAAGTGAAGATGATGCTCTCCAGTTTCGCCAACATGGAGACCATCCACATCGCCGCCTACGCCCTGCTGCTGGAAACCATCGGCATGCCGGAGAGCGAGTTCGGCGCCTTCATGGAATTCGAGGCCATGCGGGCCAAGCATGACTACATGCAGCAGTTCGGCGTCGAGACGAACGCCGACATCGCCCGCACCCTGGCCATGTTCGGCGGCTTCACCGAGGGCCTGCAGCTGTTCGCCAGCTTCGCCATGCTGATGAACTTCCCGCGCTTCAACAAGATGAAGGGCATGGGCCAGATCGTCAGCTGGTCGGTGCGCGACGAGAGCCTGCACTGCGAAGGCATCATCAAGCTCTACCACGCCTTCAACGCCGAGACCGGCGTGGTGACCAAGGCCGTGGCCGATGACATCGTCGCCTGCTGCGAGACCGTGGTCGGGCTGGAAGACCGCTTCATCGACCTGGCCTTCGAGGCCGGCGAGGTGCAGGGCATGACGCCGGAAGACATCAAGGCCTACATCCGCTTCATCGCCGACTGGCGCCTGCGCCAGCTGAAGCTGCCGGAGATCTACGGGGTGAAGGAAAACCCGCTGCCCTGGCTGCAATCGATGCTCAGCGGCGTCGAACACGCCAACTTCTTCGAGGCCCGCTCGACGGAATATTCGAAGGCGGCGACCAAGGGCCAGTGGCATGGGGCGGAAGGCGTCTGGGGCCAGTTCGACAACCTGATGGCCAAGCGCCACGAGAACCTGCTTCCGATCGACTAGGGGGCTGGCGGCGTGACCTCCCTCCCCGAATGGGGAGGGCAGACGCGCGGTTACGCGCGTCGGGTGGGGAAGTGGGTCGCCAGCGTCCATGAGTTCGCACTGAGACGTACAACCGGCGGATGGCGGTTACCCACTGCCCCACCCGCCCCTCCGGGGCACCCTCCCCATTCGGGGAGGGATGATTTGAGATGACCTACGAAACCCTCCTCCTCGACACCCCCGCGCCCCACATCCTGCGGGTGACCTTCAATCGCCCCGAGGTGCGCAACGCCCTCAACACCCGGATGGCGCGGGACGTGCTCAGCCTGTTCCAGGCCCTGATCCTCGATCCGGCCGACCACCGCTGCATCATCCTGACCGGGGCCGGCGAGCAGGCCTTCTGCGCCGGCGGCGACCTGAAGGAGCGCAACGGCATGACCGACGCGGCCTGGACCGCGCAGCATGTGCTGTTCGAACAGGCCTTCTATGCGCTGATGGACTGCCCCATCCCGGTCATCGCCGCCGTCAACGGCTCGGCCTTCGGCGGCGGGGCGGAGTTCGCCCTGGCCTGTGACTTCATCCATGCGGCCGAAACCGCCCGATTCGCCCTGACCGAGACGCGGCTGGGCATCATCCCCGGCTGTGGCGGCACCCAGAACCTGCCCCGCGCCGTCGGCGTGCGGCGGGCCAAGGAGCTGATCCTCACCGGCCGGCCGTTCAGCGCCGCCGAAGCGGAACACTGGGGCATGGTCAACGCCGTCTGGCCGGCGGCCGGGCTGATGGAGGGCGTTCTGGCCATCGCCGCCGCCATCGCCGCCGGCGGGCCGATCGCCGTGCGCCAGGCCAAGCGGGCCATGACCCTGGGTATCGAGACCGACCTCAAGACCGGCCTGGCCATCGAGGTCGAGGCCTACAACCGCACCATCCCGACCAGCGACCGGCGCGAGGGCGTCGCCGCCTTCAACGAGAAGCGTCCTGCCCGCTTTACCGGCGGCTGACACAATCCGGGCGCCCGGCGGCGAACGCGGTTCACATTTGGTTAACACCATGCCCAATTTCGGGGTAAAGTTCCGTCGCACGGTCAGGGTTCAGGGGAGCTTTCGAGATGGGCGCGATCATCGGCGGCGGCGACGACGACCTCCTGGAAGGCACGGCGGGCGACGACAAGATCTACGGCAATGGCGGCGCCGACGAAATTTACGGCGACGACGGCAACGACTACATCAGTGGCGGAGACGGCGACGACTATCTTGAGGGCGAGGGCGGCGACGACACCTTGCTGGGCGGGGCCGGCAACGACACCCTGGTCTCCTGCGGCTGCGGCTTCGACAAGCTGGATGGCGGCGACGGCGACGACGCCATCGTCCTGCTGGGCGGGACGCCTGTGCTGCTCAAAGGCGGCGCGGGAACGGATATCCTGATCATCGCCTCCGGGGCGGTCGAGCTGAACAGCTTCGCGGCCGGCAACGGCTTCGAACGCATCGCCAGCGCGGGGCTGATCTACGGCAACGCCGGCGCCAACACCCTCGATTTCAGTGTCGTGGTTCCCTACCAGACCTTCAATTTCGGCGTCTATGTCGATGGCCTGGAAGGCAATGACCGGATCACCGGCACCATTCAGGACGACTGGCTGCTGGGCGGCGAGGGCGACGACCTGCTCTACGGCGGCGCTGGCCAGGACATCATCGAGGGCGGCGACGGCATCGACCTGATCCGCGGCGGCGATGGCGTCGACGACATCGACGGCGGCGACGGCAATGACAAGCTCTACGGCGACGCCGGCAACGACAGCATCGATGGCTGGCTCGGCAACGACACCATCGATGGCGGGGACGGGGCCGACATCCTCTACGGCTACGATGGCGACGACACCCTGATCGGCGGCCTGGGCAACGACAAGCTCTACGGCGAGGAGGGCAACGATGTCCTCATCGGCGGCGGCGGTCTCGACACCCTCGATGGCGGCAATGGCGACGACTACATCACCGCCGGCGACGAGAACGATACGATCTACGGCGGCGCGGGCAATGACCGCATCGACGGCGCGGGCGGCAATGACACCGTCAAGGGCGGGTCGGGCAACGACTATGTCTACGGCCGGGCCGGCAATGACGTCATCCAGGGCGAGGCCGGCGACGACTTCCTGATCGGCGGGGCGGGCAAGGACACCCTGACCGGGGGCAATGGCGCCGACATGTTCGTCTTCTACGCCGGCGACCTTGTGGCCGACGTCGCCAGCACCGACGTGGTCACCGATTTCAAGGCCGCTCAGGGCGACCGCCTGGACTTCTCGAACATCGACGCTGACATCAGCACGGCGCTCAAGAACGACGACTTTACCTTGGTCGGCGCCTTCACCGGCATCGCGGGACAGATGACCCGCACCTATGACGGCGGGGTCAATCGCACTGTTTTCCGTTTCGATGTGGACGGAAACGGGGTCGCCGACCTCGCGCTTGTCGCCAACGGCAATGTGGCCAGCGGCTGGATTTTGTAGACCTCCGCGTAACCTGTTTGCACTAGCAAGTCCTGGGCAAATCAGGCCACGAATCACCCAGGGGGACCGCGTTGCCGGCGCCGGTCCCCGCGAACGGGCCGGCACGTTGAGGCGACGTCGACGGGCGCGCATCTGAGGTTGGACAGACATGGCGAATTTCTTCGGGACGACGGGCGACGACACCCTCACGGGCGGGGCGGGCGACGACAAGATCCTCGGCTACGAGGGTAACGACATCCTCGACGGCGCCGACGGCGCCGACATCATCCAGGGCGGCGACGGCGACGACGTCATCACCGGCGGGGCCGGGGCCAACCGGCTCAGCGGCGGCGCGGGCGCCGACACCATCAACAGCTCGGGCGCCGACGACATCGACGGCGGCGACGGCGACGACTACGTCAATATCACCTCCGGAGCCGGCGAACTGCTGGTCCGCCTGGCCGGCGGCGCCGGCACGGACACGCTGAACATCACCGGCAACGTCAGCCTCGACTTCTTCGCCGGCGGCGGCTTCGAGATCCTGACCTCGGGCGGCGGCGGCACGGTCAACGGCACCGGCGGCAACAACAAGCTCGACTTCAGCTCGCTGAGCGTCAGCGGCACCAGCAACAGCGGCATCACCATCGATGGCCTGGGCGGTGACGACACCATCACCGGCACCGGCCGCGACGACATCCTGTCCGGCGGCATCGGCATCGACCGTATTCAGGGCGGCGCGGGCGTCGATACGCTGAACGGCGGCGACGACAACGACTTCCTCTACGGCGGCGACAGCACCGACACCCTCAACGGCGACGCCGGCAATGACGTCCTCTATGGCGACGCCGGCAACGACTTCCTCTATGGCGGCGCGGGCGTCGACAACCTGACCGGCGGCGACGGCAGCGACATGCTGTACGGCGGCACGGAGAACGACAGCCTGCAGGGCGGTCTCGGCAACGACAAGCTCTACGGCGAAGCCGGCGATGACGTCCTGGTCGGCGGCGGCGGTCTGGACACCCTGGATGGCGGCGACGGCGACGACTACATCGTCGCCGGCGACGAGAACGACACCATCTACGGCGGTGACGGCAACGACACTATCGACGGCGCGGCCGGCAATGACACGGTCAAGGGCGGCGCCGGCAACGACTTCGTCTATGGCCGGGCCGGCAACGACGTGATCCAGGGCGAGGCCGGCAACGACCAGCTGATCGGCGGCCTGGGCAAGGACACCTTGACGGGCGGGGCCGGGGCCGACTACTTCGTGTTCTACAACGGCGACCTGGTGGCCGACCTGACGCAGACCGACGTGGTCACCGACTTCAAGGCCGCCCAGGGCGATCGCCTGGACTTCTCCAACATCGACGCCAACGTCGGCCTCGCGGGCAACCAGGCCTTCACCCTCGTGGGCGCCTTCAGCAACACCGCCGGTCAGATGACCCGCACCTTCGACGGCGGCGTCAACCGGACCATCTTCCGCTTCGACACCGATGGTGACGGCTCGGCCGACATGGCGCTGGTCGCCAACGGCAACGTCAGCAGCGGCTGGCTCCTCTAGCCGCCAGCGAGCGGCGAAACGTCAAAGGGCGGGACCTCGCGGTCCCGCCCTTTTTCGTCGCCCCCGCGCAGGCCCTTACAGCAGCCAGTCGCCGGACTCGCCGGTGACATCGCCGTTGATCTTGATCTGGTAATCGACCCTGGCGTCGCCATTGACGTCCAGCCGCACGGTGGTGACGCCGCCGGCGAAAGTCAGGGTCATCTGGCCGGTCAGCTCCGGATGGGCCGCGTCATACTTGCTGAAGGCGCTGACCAAACGGAAGCCCTGGTCGCCGTCGAGCCGCGTGTTGGCGTCGATGCTCATCAGGTCGATGCGGTCGCCTTCGGCGGCGCTGAAATCATAGACCTGATCGGTTTCCAGGACGGTGTTCGAAACACTCTCCTGGTAGACGACGAAGCGATCGGCGCCCGTGCCGCCACGCAGCAGGTCGTTGCCGACCCCGCCGATAATGATGTCGTCGCCGTCGTTGCCGTTGAGGGTATCGACACCCTCCTGGCCGGCCAGCACATTGTTTCCGATGTTGCCCTGCAGGTTGTTGGCGAGGCTGTTGCCGTTGATGACCAGATCGGCCGTCCCCTGCGCCTGGACCGCCTCGATATTGTCGTCGGCGATGTAGTTCCGGAAGCTGCGGACGATGTCGTAGCCCTCGTTCGCCGCCTCTGTGACGAAGTCGCTGAAGTCGTCGTAGATGTAGACGTCGTTGCCCAGCCCCCCGGCCATGAGGTCGCCGCCGGCGCCGCCGTCGAGGTAGTCGTTGTCGTCGCCGCCGATCAGGTTGTCGAGGCCGTCGCCGCCGTAGAGATAGTCGGCCCCGACCCCGCCGTGCAGGACGTCGTTGTTCGCCTCGCCGTACAGCTTGTCGGCCCCGGCGTCCCCATGGAGCAGGTCGCCGTCGTCGCCGCCCCAGAGCGAGTCGTTGCCGTCGTCGCCGTGCAGGGTATCGCCGCCGCCGAAACCATGGATCGTGTCGTTGCCGACCCCGGCGTTGATGGCGTCGTCGCCGGCCGTACCGAGCAGGGAGTCCTTGTCGTCGACGCCGTTGATGGTCAGGGTCCCGCCGCCTGTCTCGCCGGTGGCCAGGACATAGGCGAGGGTGAAGCTCAGGCTGGTGTTGGTCGCGCCCGAGCCCGGGGCGCCCAGGTTGCGCGCCTCGCTGCCCGGTTCCAGCAGGTAGCTGCCGTCGTAGTTGATCGTCAGTCGCGTCCCGTCGGGGAAAACGGTCACCTCGCCGATGACAACGGGCTCGCCGTCGACCTCGGCGGAGGAGATCTCCGGGTCGCTGTCGGGGTCGATGTCGTTGCTCAGCAGGTTGCCGCTGATCGGACCGCTGGCGTCCACGGTGCGGCTGTCGTCCACCGTCGTCGTGGCATCGTCGACGCCATCGACATAGACGTCGATGCTGGGCGAGGCCGGGCCGAGCAGGAGCAGGCCGACCTCACCGTGCTGCGTGGTCTGGACCTGGTCGATGTCGCCGTCGTTGTCGATATCGACCCACAGCGGATAGACGCCCATGTCGAAGCTGTCGTTGTAGACGGTGAGGGTCCTCGTGAAGGACGGGCCCCCGACGGTGCTGGTGTTAATGAACACGTTGATCGCGTCTTCGCCGCCGCCGCTGGCGAAGTCCAGGTCGCCGTCGCCGTCGATGTCGGCGAAGGTCACCGAGCCGCCGCCGCCATAGCTGTGGAAGCTGTCCAGCGGATTGGCCGCGCCGGTCAGCTTGACGAAGCCGCCGGCCGTGCCCTCGAAGTAGTCGAAGCGTCCGCCGCCGCGCGCCACCACCAGGTCGATGAAGCCGTCGCCATCGACATCCGCCAGGCCGGGCGCCGCGAAGGCGTAGGTGCTGATGCCGTCGAACGGATTGGCCGCGCCGGTCAGCTCGGTGAAGCCGAAGGCGCCGTCGCCCTTGAAGGTCTGGATGAAGCCGCCGGCGCCGTCGCTGTAGCGGCCGACGATGAGGTCCAGGAAGCCGTCGCCGTCGATGTCGAACAGGGTCATGCCGGCGGGGTTGTCGAGCGAACCGGAGAGGCTCAGCGCGGCGTCGTCATGGGTGAAGTCCGGGGCGCTGGCCGTGCCGTCGTTGCGCAGCAGGTGGTAGCCGTCGCCGTAAGCGGACAGCAGGATGTCCACGTCGCCATCGTTGTCGATGTCGCCGACGGCGCCGTGAGCGGTTTCGTCGAAGCTGACCCCGTGCAGCGGATCGCCCGCCGGGGGGAGCAGCGCCTCGCCGACGGAGCTGATGTCGCCGGCGGCGTCGGTCAGGGTGACCTGGAGGTTTCGGTAGTTGACGGGATTGTCGCCGGTCGACTGGAAGGTGACGGACTCGACCACCGCCTCGACCGCCGCGTTGTCGGCGTCGGCGGTGAAGACGACCCTAAGGCTGCCGTCGGCCTCGAAGCTGAAGGTCCCGACCGTCTGGCCGCCGACCAGGATGTCCGACCCGCTGAGGGTGATCTGGCCGCCGTCCAGCAGGCCGAGGACGTCGCCCGGCGCCAGGCCGGTGACGGTCAGCGTGCCGCCGTCCCAGTCCTGTTCGCTGTCGGAGACGTCGACGTCGCCATCGATCAGGACGGCCGGATCGCCTTCGACAAGGTCCAGTTCAGCTTCGAGATTGGCCAAGACCGGCATGCGCTACCCCCAATACAGACGACAGGCATGGCCCCAGGCCATACCCGAATTGAGTGGGGGTGATTTTCATGGGCGACGCCTGATCGCAAGGTTTGGACCCCAGAAACGGAGGCTCCAATTTTCTTACGGACGCGAAGCGGCGCCTGGCTTGTGGGCGGCCAGGAAGGCGCGGACGACCTCCGGCACATATGTCTCGGCGGGATGCAGCGGCTGGGCCGTATCGCCTTGCAGCATGGAGATGGTCAGGGTGACGTGCTCGATCATCCCCTCGAACATCCGCGCCGCCACCGGGATCTCGGCGATGGCCAGCAAGTCCTGTTCGGTGTAGCGGGTCAGCATGCGCTGCAACACCCCGCCCAGCAGGCGGTGGGCGCTGCGGTAGAGCATCATGCCCAGTTCCGGCTTGTGCACCGTCTCGGCGCTGACCGTGCGATAGATGCCGCGCACCGTCGGGTCGGCCATGAAGCGGAAATAGACCCGGCCGTAGGCGGTCAGCGATCGGGCGACGTCATCGCTGGCGGTCTTCTCGACGGCGTCGAACAGCCCGTCGTAGCTGGCCAGGGCCTGGGCCACGACCGCCTCGAACAGGATCTCCTTGGTGTCGAAATAGGCATAGACGGTGGCGTTGGCGACGCGGGCGCCGCGGGCCACCTCTTCCATGCGGGTGCGGGTGAACCCCTTGCCGACGAACGCCGCGTGCGCCGCCCGCAGGATCTTGTCACGGCGCAGGTCGTGAAGTTCGGGACGCATGGACTGAACGCAACGCCTCAGACTGGGGGATCGGCGACCTAGTGCTCCCGGCCGGTCTTCCAGAAGGTCTGGAACAGCGGCTCGGTCAGGTACTGCAGGGCGTTACGCTTGCGCAGCGGCACGACCACCTCGACCGGCAGGCCGGGGCCGATGCCGGTGCGCGAGCCGCGCACCTTGCGAATCTTGGTCATCTCGTCTTCCGGCACCGAGATTTCGGCGCGGAAGTACTGCTGGCCCGACTTCTCGTCGGTGAAGCTGTCGGCCGAAATCTTGGTCAGCACGCCATGCAGGATAGGCAGGCTGCGGTCGTGCAGGGCGGTGAAGCGGATCTGGGTGGTCTGGCCGATCTTCAGGTCGTCGGCGTCGTTGGGATTGACCATGGCCTGGATGACCAGGGCCTTGTCGCCGGGAACCACTTCCATCAGCACCTGGCCGGGCGAGACGACGCCGCCGACCGTGAAGGTGGTCAGGCCGACCACCTTGCCGCTGGCCGGAGCGCGGACGATGGCGCGGGCCAGCTGATCACGGGTGGCCTGCAGCTTGGGTTGCAGCTCGTCGAGCTGGACCTGCACATCGCGCAGCTGGCCGGAGACCTCCTCGACCACCTGGCGGTCGAGCGAGATCGACTGCAGCCGGGCCTCGCCGATGGCCTCGCGCGAGCGGGCGATCTGGGAAACCAGGGAGCCTTCTTCGCCGACCAGCTGGGCCTGGTTGCGTTCCAGGGCGCGGACGCGGTTGACGGGGGCGTAGCCCTGGTCAGCCAGCGACTTCATGCCGGTGGTTTCCTCGCCGATCAGCCGCTGCTGCTCGCGGTTCGCGACCAGCTGACGCTCGGACCCGGTAATCTGCTCATTGAGCTGCAGGATGCGCTGCTCGAGCACGCCCTTCTGGGTCTGGATGGAGTCGCGGCGGGCCTGGAACTGCAGCTGCTGCAGGTTCATCACGTCGAGCGCGATGATCCGGTCCTCAGGCGAGAGGTTCACGAACTCGGGCGGGTAGACGATCGACGTCTTGCCGTCGCGCTCGGCCACCAGCCGGGCGCGCTGGGCCAGCAGGGTCAGCACCTGACCGGCCAGGCCACGCTCGTTGGCGCGGATCTCGCCGGCCCCGATCTCGACCAGCACCTGGCCCTTGGTCACGGTCGCGCCCTCGACCACATGCACGGCGGTGACGGTGCCGCCGTCGCGGTGCTGCACCGCCTGGCGGTTGCCCGAGACGGCGACCACGCCGTGCGCATAGGCCCCGGCGTCAAGCGGCGTCAGGGCGGCCCAGCCGAGGAAGCCGATGAAGAAGGCGGCGGCGATGCCGGCCCCGATCATGATCTCGCGACGGGGGTTGTCGTTGACCTTCACGGCCGCGACGGTTTCGGTCTGGGGGGCGCTCTGCCCGGGGGCGACGTCGAGGGGCATGACCTAGGCTTGGCCCTTCATATCGATGACATTGGGCTGCGGCTTCGGCGCGGGCTTTCCGGCCAGCTTGGCGAGCACTTCCTCGCGCGGACCGAGCCGTTCGATCGCCCCGTCGCGCATGACCAGCAGGCGATCGACGCCGGCCAGGATACCTGTGCGGTGGGCGACGATCAGCACCGTCGCGCCGCGCGCCTTCGCTCCCTGGATGGAGCGTAACAGGCTGGCTTCACCCTCGGCGTCGAGCGCGGAGTTGGGCTCGTCGAGGATCAGCAGGGTGGGGTTGCCGAACAGGGCCCGGGCCAGCGCGACCCGCTGGGCCTGACCGGCCGACAGCCCTCGGCCGCCGGGGGCCAAGGGGGTGTCATAGCCCTTGGGCAGTTTGAGGATCAGGTCGTGGACGCCGGCCTTGGTCGCAGCCTCCACCGCCATCTGGTCGATCTTCTCGACCGGCATGCCGCGCCAGGCGGCGAAGCGGCTGATGTTGTCCTTGACCGTGCCGCTCATCAGCGACGGATCCTGCGGCAGGTAGCCGATGTGCTCGGCCAGGGCGTCGGCGTCCCAGTCGGTGTAGTTGGCGCCGTCCATGCGGACGATGCCCTGGTCGGGGGAAAGGGCCCCGGCGATCACCCGGGCCAGGGTCGTCTTGCCGGCCCCGCTGGAGCCGACGATGCCCAGGCTCTCGCCGGGCGAAATCTTCAAGGACACCGCCTTGAGCACCAGTTCCTCGCGGCCGGGCGCGCGGACCACGACGCGGTCCAGTTCCACCGCGCCCATCGGGGTCGGCAGCTGGGTGCGGTCGATGTCGAGGGGCTTGGTCTTGTCGAACAGCTCCGACAGGGTGTTGAGGGCGCCGCGCGCCTGGATGACCTGGGTCCAGCCGCCGACCAGCTGTTCCACCGGCTGCAGGGCGCGGGAGAGCAGGATCGAGGCGGCGATGATCGAGCCGGACGAGATCTCGCCCTTGATGGCCAGATAGGCGCCCAGGCCCAGAGCCGCTGATTGCAGGAACAGGCGGAAGAACTTGGTGAAGGCGCCGAACTGGCCGCCCTTGAACTGGGCCTCGGCCTGCAGGCTCTGACCGATGCCGCGTTCCTCGAGATGGCGGGCGATGATCGAGCGGCGCATGCCGAGCGAGCGGACGACCTCGCCGTTCTGGGCGGCGCCTTCCTGGCTGGCATAGGCGGCGGCGTTGGCCTGTTGCGCCTTCATCAGGGCCGGCTTTGTGGCCCGCTCGTTGAGCAGCGCCAGGCCGAACAGCAGGATGCCGGCGATGACGGTCATGGTTCCCAGGGCCGGGTGGATCATGAAGGCGACGATGACGTAGATCGGCGTCCAGGGGGCGTCCATGAAGGCCAGGGCCGCCGGTCCGGCCAGCGCCGCGCGCAGGCTGTCGAACTCGCGCATCGCCTGGGCGGTGTTCATCGGCCGCGACTGGGCCATCAGCCGGCCGAGGATGTCGCCGGACAGCAGGCGGTCCAGCCTCATGCCGGCCAGCACCAGCAGGCGCGAGCGCACCGTCTCCAGCGCCGCCAGGACAGCCAGGGCGAAGGCGATGATGAAGGTCAGGTAGACCAGGGTCAGCACGCCCTGAGTCGGCACCACCCGGTCGTAGACCTGCAGCATGTACAGCGACGGCGCCAGGTAGAGGAGGTTGACGAGCGCACTGAAGAAGGCGGCCGACATGATATGCCGCCGACACTCCTTGAACGCCGCTTCCATGGGAGCGGCGACATTCGATCCGAAAAACTTCACGCGTATCTCAATCCGGCCGGGAGCCCCGGAGACCGCTTAGCCCCCGGTCCCCATTTAGAGGTCTTTTACGCTAAAGCGATGTTGCCGTCGCGCGTCATATTGACGGCCAGCCTAACCGGTTCGGGTTGACCGGTTATTTCAGCCTGAAACTTTGGCCGGCAGCCGTCAGGCCGGATCGACCGTCACCCGCCGCATGTGCCGTCGCTGGCCCGGATAGTCGTTCAGGGCATAGTGCCAGACCTGGCGATTGTCCCAGAAGGCCACCGAGCCATCCCGCCAGGCGAACCGGCAGGTGAAGGCCTCCTGGCGGCTGTGCTCGAACAGATAGTCGAGCAGGGGCCTGGATTCCCGGCGCGTCCAGCCGTCGATGCGCATCGTGAAGGCCGGATTGACGTACAGCGCCTTGCGGCCGGTCTCCGGGTGGACCTTGACCACCGGATGGATGAACTCGCCGACCAGCCCTTCGGCCTCGGCCACCTGCATGGAGGCGCGCTTCTGGGCCGAGGCGCCCTTGGCTGAATATTCCTTGCCGGCCGAATGCACCGCCCGCAGGCCTTCCAGCGTGGCCTTCAGGCCTTCGGAGAGGGCGTCGTAAGCGGCGGCCTGGCTGGCGAACAGGGTGTCGCCGCCGAACTGCGGCGTCTCGACGGCATAGAGGATGGAGCCGATGGAGGGGGTCTCCAGGAAGCTCATGTCGCTGTGCCAGCCGCCGCCGAAGTTCAGCTTGTCGGTCGGCTCCTTGATGATTTCCATCACCTCCGGATGGGTGGTCATGCCGGTGACGTATGGGTGAATGTTCAGGGGACCGAACCGCTTTCCGAAGGTGATCTGCTGGTCGGGGGTCAGGGTCTGGTCGCGGAAGAAGATGACCTGGTGTTCGTTCAGCGCCGCGCGGATGGCGGCGATGGTTTCGGCGTCCAGCGGGGCCGACAGGTCGACGCCCCCCAGTTCGGCGCCCAGGGCGCCGGCCACCTTGCGGATGGTCAGACCGGTCATGGCTATTCCGCCTTTTCCTCGACTTTGGGGCTGTCGGGCAGGTCGACGTACTTGAGGTTCTGCTCGCGCAGCTTGGCCCCGGCCTCGTCATAGAGGAAGGGCAGGAAGGCGAACCGCTCGCCCCGGGTCACCGGCCGCGCCTCGTGCATCAGCGAGCAGGAGAAGACCACCGCCCCGCCGGTCGGCGGCTTGTAGAGCCGGTTGCCGAACTCGGGGAAGCGCAGCTCGCCGCCCTCGTACTCCTCGGCGTTGAGATTGATGCTCACCGCGAACTTGCGGTGGGCCGTGCCCTTGGTGGTGTTGTCGCGGTGCGGCCGGAACCAGCCGGCGCCCGCAACGTAAGACGCGACCAGATAGCGTTCGATGCGGGTGGCCTGGAACTGAAAGGCCTTTCGAATCTCGGGTATGAGGCGGCGGTTGATCTTCTCGCGGACGATGGCCTGCATCCCCTCGTCCTCCAGCAGCACGTCCTTGCGCTGCTTGTGGCGCGGGTCGGTCAGCAGTCTGGTCTTGCCGTCGACCTCGCGCATGAAGCCCGACTCCGTGCCGCCGACGTGGCGGTAGAAGGCGATCAGCTCCTTGCAGTATTCGGGCTCGAAGATGCGCGGCAGGATCAGCACCGGGGCGGTGACCTCGACCTGGGCGTGGGTGGTCGGATGCGGCATGTCGGCCAGCCGCCGCACCACCGCCCCGACATCCTCGATCTGGCCCCGGTCGAACACCCGCAGCTGCGGATCGAGGATCAGCCAGCCCGAGCCCTGCACCCCGTAGATCCTGGCCAGGCCGCCGGAGGCGTCGAAGAACCAGCGCGGGCCGAGCTTGGCGTGGCCCAGGTGGGTATTGGCCACCCCGAAGATGCAGGCCTGGCTCTCGTCGAGGTCCTTCTGCAGGTTGATGACCCGCGCCAGCCCCTCGGCCGTCGGCCCGTCGGGCGCGAACACCAGCCCGACCCAGCGTCCCGCCAGGGTGGCGAAGTTGAACTGCGGGTTCTCCTCGGTCGGCGCCATGAACCAGGGCGCGGGATCACCGATGGTGAGGGACATGGGAAACGGGCTCTCTCGAAACTTGAGGGGCCATTGTCACAAAGGGGCGGCGCGGGTGCAACGGGAGTCAGGGCCGCCTAAGGTCGGGAGACCGGTCAGAGGGCCGGGCGGCGTCGCGAAGAATTCCGGATAGAGGTCGAGCCAGAGGGGATTGGTCTGCTCGATCAGAGCGACCTTCCGGGCGCGAAGCCATTTCTTGAGGCGCTTTTCACGACGTATGGCGACCTCGATGTTCTCGTGGGGTTCGTACCACACCAGAAGATCGACGCCGTAGCGGCTGGTGAAGCCTTCCGTGAGCTTCTGTTTGTGCTGGCTGACACGCACGATGATCCGGCCTGTTACGCCGGTGTAGATCGTGCCGTTGCGTCGGCTGGCGAGCATGTAGACGTAATGCATGGACGGGAACATTTGCAGAACATTGTTCCGTTGTCCACACCCTTACGCTGTCATCCTCCGACCACGCGTAGCGTGGATCGGGGGACCCAACTGTCCGCGTGAAAACGGCCAGGAGTCTTTCCGGAGCCGGCTTGGGTCCCCCGGTCCGCTGCGCGGCCGGAGGATGACAGGAAATAGGGAACTACAAATTCAACAGCGCCGGGTCCCCGCCCTGGGCCGTGATGTTGACCGACACCGCACGCTCCACGCCGTAGCGCGACAGCGCCTCCGGGCCCCCGGCCTTGGGACCAGTCCCCGACAGCCCCTGGCCGCCGAACGGTTGCACCCCGACCACCGCCCCGATGATCGAGCGGTTGACGTAGACGTTGCCGGCCGGGACGCGGGCCTTGACCTCTTCGGCGAAGGCTTCGATGCGCGAGTGGACGCCGAGGGTCAGGCCATAGCCGCGGTCGGCGAGGCTGGCGGCGACGGCGGCCAGGTTTTCGGGGTCGTAGCGGACGATGTGCAGGACCGGGCCGAACACCTCGCGTTCGAGGAAGTCGGCCGAGGGGATTTCGGCCAGGACCGGGCCGAAGAAGGTGCCGCCCTCGGGTGCGTCCAGCACCTTCAGGACCCTGGCCTCGCGCTTGAGGCGTTCGAGGTGGTCGCTAAGCAGCTGTTTGGCGTCGGCGTCGATCACCGGGCCGATGTCGGTCCTCGGGTCGGCCGGGTCGGCGACGACCAGGGCGTCCATGGCCCCGATCAGGCCTTCGATCAGATGGTCGGCGGTGTCCTTGGGCAGGAACAGCAGGCGCAGGGCCGAGCAGCGCTGGCCGGCGGAGCCGAAGGCCGAGAGGATGACGTCGTCGATGACCTGTTCGCGTTGCGCCGTCGTGTCGACGAACATGCCGTTCAGGCCGCCGGTCTCGGCGATGAAGGGCACGATCGGCCCGCGACGGGCGGCCAGGGTCTGGTTGATCCGCCAGGCCGTTTCGGTGCCGCCGGTGAAGGCGACGCCGTCGCAGCCGGGATGGGCGACCAGGGCGGCGCCGACCGTCTCGCCCCGGCCGGGGGTCAGGGCCAGCAGGGCGGGGCTCAGGCCGGCGGCGTGATAGAGGCGCACGGCCTCGGCGGCGATCAGCGGCGTCTGCTCGGCCGGCTTGGCGACCACCGCGTTGCCGGCGGCCAGGGCGGCGGCGATCTGGCCGGTGAAGATGGCCAGGGGGAAGTTCCACGGGCTGATGCAGACGAAGACGCCGCGGCCGCGCAGTTCCAGGGTGTTGGTCTCGCCGACCGGGCCTTTCAGCACCTCGGGCGCGCCGAACTTCGTCTCGGCCAGCCGGGCGTAGTAGCGGCAGAAGTCGGCGGCCTCGCGCACCTCGGCGATGCCGTCGTTCAGGGTTTTGCCGGCCTCGCGGGTGCAGATGGCGATCAGCCGGTCGCGGTTCTGCTCCAGGGCGTCGGCCATGGCCCGCAGGACCTTGGCGCGTTCGAGGCCGCCGGCCGCGTCCCAGCCGCGCTGGGCCGCTCGGGCGGCCGTGAAGGCGGCGTCGATCTGGGCGGTGGTGGCCTCGCCGGTCGTGCCGATCTGCTCGTGGGTGGCCGGGTTGCGCACCACCTCAAAGCCGCTGGCGCCTTCGGGGCCGGCATTGATGGGCGGCAGGGTCGCGATGGCCCTGACCACCCGGGCCCGTTCGCTGGTCACCGACAGGTCGATGCCGGCCGAGTTCAGCCGGTCGCCATAGATCTGGGCCGGCAGCGGGATCTTGCGGTGCGGTCCCGGACCGACCGCCTCGACGTCGGCGACGGGATCGACGACCACCGTCTCCGGCGGCACCCGCTCGTCGAGCAGGGCGTGGACGAAACTGGTGTTGGCGCCGTTTTCCAGCAGGCGGCGGACCAGGTAGGGCAGCAGGTCCTCATGGCCCCCGACCGGGGCATAGGCCCGCACCAGGATGCCGTCGTAGAGGTCGTCGGCGGCCTTGTAGAGGGCCTCGCCCATGCCGTGCAGGCGCTGGAACTCGATCTTCACCCCGGCCGCCTTGGCCATGCGGCGCACGGCGGCCAGGCTGTGGGCGTTGTGAGTGGCGAACTGGGCGTAGAGGTGCGGGGCCGCGTCGATCAGGGCCTTGGCGCAGACCAGGTAGGAGAGGTCGGTGGCGCTCTTGGTGGTGTAGACCGGATAGCCGGGGCGGCCGTTCACCTGAGCCCGCTTGATCTCGCTGTCCCAGTAGGCGCCCTTCACGAGGCGGACCATGAGCCGCCGGCCGGTCTTCTCGGCCAGCGTGGCGACCGACTTGATCACCTGCGGGCAGCGCTTCTGATAGGCCTGGACGGCGAGGCCGAGGCCCTTCCAGGCGCCCAGTTCCGGCTCGGCGGCGAGCCGTTCGAGCAGCTTCAGGGAAATGACCAGGCGGTCGGCTTCCTCGGCGTCGAGGGTGAAGTTGAGGTCGTGTCTGGCGGCGATCAGGGCCAGGCGCTTCACCCGGGGATAAAGCTCGGACCAGACGCGGTCTTCCTGGGTGGCCTCGTAGCGGGGCGACAGGGCCGACAGCTTGACCGAGATGCCGTGGCCGGCTTCCGGCCCCTGGCCGCCGGAAAGGCGTCCGACGGTGGCGATGGCGTCCGCATAGCTCTTCTCATAGCGCTCGGCGTCCGCGGCGGTGCGGGCGCCTTCGCCCAGCATGTCGAAGCTGCAGATGTCGCCGTCGCCCTTGGCGCGGGCGATGGCCGCCTCGATGGTGCGGCCGAGCACGAACTGCTCGCCCATGATGCGGATGGCCTGGCCGACGGCGGCGCGGATCACCGGCTCGCCGACGCGCCCGGCGACGCGCTTGATGAAGCCCGAGAGGTCGGTCTTCGCTTCCTCGTCCACATCGACCAGCTTGCCGGTCAGCATCAGGCCCCAGGTCGAGGCGTTGACGAACAGGCTGCCGGACTTGCCCAGGTGGCTCGCCCAGTCGGCGCTGCCGATCTTCTCGGCGATCAGCCGGTCCTTGGTCTCCTCGTCAGGTGTGCGCAGCAGCGCCTCGGCCAGGCACATCAGCGCCAGGCCCTCCTTCGTGGAGAGGGAGAACTCCTGCAGGAAGTTCTCGACCACTCCCTGGCGGCGCACCGAGCGGCGCGCGCCGCGCACCAAAGCCTCGGCCTCGGCCCGTACGGCGGCGCGGTCCTCGGGGTTCAGGGGGGCGGCGCTGAGCAGGTCGCGGACGGTGTCGGTCTCGTCGCGGTACTTGCCGGCGTCCAGGGCGTCCCAGTCCACCAGGGAAGGGGCGATCAGAGCTTGCGAGGCTTGGGGGGGCGTCATGGCGGCCATCTAAGCCTTCACGCGACGCTAGGGAAGGGTTGCGAACCGGCCAATGGCGTTCGGAGCGGTTGGCGGTATGGTGCGCCGATGTCCCAAGTTCTGCACAGCCTGCGCGCCGCCCTTCTGACCTATCCGGCGGCGCTTTCCGCCCTCTGGGCCATCCCGGACAGGGCGGCCTTCGCCGACAAGGTGGCGGAGATCGCCCGCGGGGCTGGCATCGACATGGCGGTCGCCGATATTCTCGCCGCGTTGACGCCGCGCGGACCGGCCACCCCGGCCATGCCGGTCAAGGCCGCCAGCCTGTCGCCCAGCTGGCTGCCGTCCTGGCTCAGCATAACGGCGCAGGGGGCGCGGCTGGACTGGATCTATGCCGGCGGCGAGTCGCTGACCGCCCCCTTCGCGGACCAGGACTTCGCCCGGCTGGCCGCCCATCCGCTCAACCAGCTGCTGCCGGCGATCAGCGATCCGGGCGAGCTCGGCGCCCTGCCCGGACCTGATCAGCCGATTGACGGCATGATCTTCCACATCTCGCGTTGCGGCTCGACGCTTGCCTCGCGGATGCTGGCCCAGGTTCCGGACATTCTGGTGCTGTCGGAGCCGCAGCCGGTGGCGGCGGTGCTCAGCGCCCACAACCTGGTGCGCATCGACCCCAAGGTGCAGCAGGCCTGGCTGAACGGCGTGCTCGGCGCCTACCGCCGGGCGGCGGGCACCCGGCGGCTGGTTATCAAGCTCGACGTCGACAGCCTGTTCGACCATGCCCGCCTCAAGGCCGCCTCGCCTCAGACGCCGTTCGTGGTGCTGCACCGCGACCCGCTCGAGGTGCTGGTGGCGCAGACGGGCGGCAGCGAGCCCAGGCCCGGCCTGCCGCCCCCCGAGGAGGTCGCCCGCTGGCTGGCGGCGCTGTGCCTGACCGGATCGAAGGCGGTCGCCGCCGGGGCGCGGCCGATCGCCTACAAGCAACTTCCGGACGCGGTGCTCTATCCTGCCCGGCCCTTCCTGGGGCTGGCGATCAGCGACGCCGACCGGGCCCGGATGGCCGCCGTGGCGACGCAGGACGCCAAGTCACCCGGCAAGACTTTCACGCCTGACAGCCTGGCCCGTCAGGCCGCCGCCGACGAGCGGCTGAAGATGCTGGCCCGGCAGGTGATCGCGCCGGCCTGGGAGCCGTTGGCGGGCTTGCGATGAGGGGACGCATGATCATTCGCGGGACCATCCTGGCCGTGATGGCGCTGGCCCTGGCGGCCTGCGCCTCGCCGCCCAACCTGCGCAAACAGCCGGACGCCTCGCCGCCGGTGCTGGCCGCCTTCCGGGGCGACCCGGCCGTCGTCACCGCCGCCGACTGGCAGCGCCGCGCGCCGCTGTTGCGCCAGGCCCTGCTCGACGCCGTCTATGGCCATCCGCCGGACCTCGGCGAGGCGACGGTCGAGGCCCGCGAAAAGCTCACCCTGCCGGACACCGACGGCATGGACATGGAGCAGTGGACCGTGAAGCTGGGCGACGGGTCGAACCGCCGCCGCTTCCACATGCTGGTCGCCTCGCCGACGGGGCTGACGGGCGCGCCGCTGATCATCATGGAGATGTTCTGCTCGACCCGGAACGCCGTGAAGGGCCGGCCGGACAGTATTTTCGAGGACGTCGCCGCCCTGCCGGAACCCTGCCGCAGCCATAACCTCGATCCGGTGCTGACCGTCGTGTTGGGCAAGCGGATCAGCGGCCCCGACTGGAAGCAGCTGGCGCAGCGCGGTTACGCCGTCGCCATGTTCTATCCGGGCGAGGTTGTGCCCGACGACGCCTCGCAGGCCGGGCCGGCCATCGCCGCCCTTTCGCCCGGCGTGCCCGCCGACAAGCGGGCCGGCGCCATCGCCGTCTGGGCCGACCTGTTCTCCAAGGCCTATGACGTGCTCAGTCCCGACCCGCGTTTCGACGCCGGCAAGATTGTCGCCTGGGGCCATTCGCGGCATGGCAAGGCGTCCTTGCTGGCCGGCGCCCTCGATCCCCGCTTCGCCGCCGTCATCGCCCACCAGTCGGGGCGCGGCGGGGCCAGCCTGACCCGCTCCATCGCCGGCGAGAGCCTGGCCCAGATCACCGCCTCCTACGGCTTCTGGTTCACTCCGGGCTATGCGAAGGGCGTGCCGGACGATGTCGACCAGCATCAGCTGATCGCCCTCAACGCCCCCCGTCCGGTGCTGCTGGGCACGGGCAGGGGCGATACCTGGTCGGACCCGGCCGGCGCCTTCAAGGCCGCCCAGGGCGCCGATCCCGCCTACCGCCTGTTCGGCGCGCCGGGTTTCAACGCCAAGGGCCTGAACGACTATCGCCCGCAGGACAGCGTCGTCTGGTGGAGCCGCCCGCTCGGCCACGGCACGACCACCGCCGACTGGCGCGCCTTCCTCGAATTCCTCGACCTGCATGTGAAGACCGCCCGGTGAGCATCGACCCAAAAGCCGACGACTCCCGCGCCATCTCGTTCCTTCTCCCTAAGGGAGAAGGAGGGGCCCGCCGCGAAGCGGTGGGAGGAAGAGGGTTTAGGAACGGTGGGGGTTTGACGCGCGGACCTTCCAACTTTCGTAAACCCTCTCCCTCCCACGCCTGCGGCGCGGGCCCCCCCCTCTCCCTCGCGGGAGAGGGGCTGGAGAGCCCCCGAGACAAGGGTTCGCTACTTTGACCGATCGACCGTCGAACGACGCCCAGCTGGCCAGCGCCTCCTATCGCCTGGCCGCCCTCGACCAGGACTTCCTGCTCAGCGACGCCATGCGCGGCCTGCGCTTCCAGCTGGAGTACGCCCACGCCGAGGAGGCGCTGCGGGCCTGGGGCGTGCGCTCGACCATCGTGGTGTTCGGCAGCGCCCGGGTCGGGGAGGGCGGCGGCAACGGCCATGAACGCTGGTACGATGAGGCGCGGGCCTTCGGCCGGCTGGCCTCGACGCGCGGCGGGGCCCTGCTGGAGGGCCAGCCGTTTCGCGACAACGTCATCGCCACCGGCGGCGGTCCCGGCATCATGGAGGCCGCCAACCGCGGCGCCATCGACGCCGGCGCGCCGTCGATCGGCTTCAACATCACCCTGCCGCATGAGCAGATGCCCAACCCCTTCACCACCCCGGAACTGACCTTCCGGTTTCACTACTTCGCCATGCGCAAGATGCACCTGGCCATGCGGGCCAACGCCCTGGTGGTGTTTCCGGGCGGCTTTGGCACCTTCGACGAACTGTTCGAGATCCTCACCCTGCGCCAGACCCGGAAGGCGCCGCCCATCCCCGTCGTGCTGTTCGACGAGGCCTTCTGGCGCAAGGTCATCGGCTTTGAGACCCTCGTCGATCACGGCCTGATCGCGCCGGAGGACCTTGGCCTGTTCTCCTTCGCCGAGACCGCCGAGGACATCTGGTCCTGCCTGCTGAAGGGCGGGCTGCGTCCGCGAGAGTCGATTGAGGCCCCGCCCATAACCCAAGCTTAACCCGCAACCCCCACTTTTGACGGCAACGCCCAAAGGGGGAAATCGACACAGTGCCAGGCCGCGACACCCGCGAGCGGATGACCGCGCCATTTGGCCTGGACCTTTCCCTGGCCGTGTTCCACCGCGCCACCCGCTTCGCCCGGGGCCTGTTCGTCGATGCCGAGAGCACCATCGTCCTGGTCAAGGACGGCGTCGCTTGGCGCAGCCGCTGGGGCGCCAACGACCCCTACACGCGCCGCGACAACATCGCCGAGCAGGTGATGGCCTCGGGTCAGCCGCTCTGGGTGGCCGACGCCTCGCTGGATCCACGGTTCGCCAACCTCGCGCTGGTCGCCGGACCGCCGCATCTGCGCACCTATATCGCGACGCCGATCAAGCTTGCCGACGGCTCGGTGCCCGGCCTGCTGGTGGTGGTCAGCCCGACGGCCCAGCCCTACGACGCCGATCAGGCCGAGCGCCTGGAAGCCCTGGCCGAGTTCGTCGCCGACGAATGGGTGAGGGCCAACGCCGCCAAGGCCCTGGAAGCCACAAGGACCACGCTCGAGGCCCTGGTCGCCACCATGCCGACCTCGCTGGTGATGACCGACAAGGACCTTCGGGTCATCGCCGCCAGCAGCCTGTGGGCCCGCAGCCTCGGCGTGCGCCGGGCCGAGGTCATGGGCCAGTCGCTGTTCGACATCGCGCCGGGCGTCTACGAGCAGAGCCGTGAGGCCTTCGCCGCCGCCCTTAACGGCGCCCCCAGCAGCATCGCCCGCGGCCAGGTGACCCTGCCGATCGGTTTGAGCGTCTGGCTGCAGACGGATCTGAAGACCTGGAAGTCGCCCGACGGCGAGATCGGCGGCATTGTGCTGACCGCCAGCGACGTCTCCGAGCTGGTTGGCGCGCTCGAGCAGTCCGAACGGTCCGAGCAGCGGATGCAGCTGGCTCTGGAACTCACCGACCTGCATGTCTGGGAGATGGACTATGGCAGCCGGGAACTGACCAAGGTCGGCATCGAGGAAACCTTCTTCGAGCGGCCACAGACCTATGAAGACCTGTGGCGTGACATCTACGGCGGGGTGGACCCTCGTGATCGCGCCGATGTGGAAGCGGCGTGGCAGCGACATATGGCGACCGGCGAACGCTACGACCCCATCTACCGGGTCCGCCGTGACGACGGCCGCGAAGTCTGGGTCCAGGGCGCCGCCAAGCTCTTCACCCGCGAGGACGGCCGGCCGATCCGCCTGGTCGGCGCCCTGCAGAACATGACCGACCGCAAGGCGGCCGAGGCCGAGCTGATCCAGGCCAAGAACAACGCCGAAGCCGCCAATACCGCCAAGTCGACCTTCCTGGCGACCATGAGCCACGAGATCCGCACGCCGCTGAACGGGGTGCTGGGCATGGCCCAGGCCATGGCCAGCGACGATCTGTCTGGTGTGCAGCGCGAGCGGCTGGAGGTCATCCGCCAGTCGGGCGAGAGCCTGCTGGCCGTGCTCAACGACGTGCTCGACCTCTCCAAGATCGAGGCCGGCAAGTTCGAGCTCTACGAGGCCGAGTTTGATCTGAGGGACCTGGCGCGCGGGGCCCATGCCGCCTTCACCGCCATTGCTCACAAGCAGGGGCTCGATTTCGACCTGACGATCGAACCCTCGGCCGAGGGGGTCTATCGCGGCGATCCCACCCGGGTGCGGCAGATCCTCTACAACCTGATCTCCAACGCCCTGAAGTTCACCGAGGCCGGTGAGATCCGGGTGGCGGTGGCGCGTCGGGGCGAGGCCCTCAGGTTCCAGGTCTCCGACACCGGCATCGGCATCGCGGCCGAGCCTCTGGGCAAGCTGTTCGGCCGTTTCGAACAGGCCGACGCCTCGACCTCGCGGCGCTATGGCGGCACGGGCCTCGGCCTTGCCATCTGCCGTCAGCTGACCGAGCTGATGGGTGGCGAGATCGGCGTCGAGAGCCAGCTGGGCAAGGGCGCCACCTTCACCTTCACCCTGCC
This sequence comes from Caulobacter sp. NIBR1757, assembly GCF_027912495.1. GTDB lineage: Bacteria > Pseudomonadota > Alphaproteobacteria > Caulobacterales > Caulobacteraceae > Caulobacter. Next base: position 534,826 of record NZ_CP115463.1, read on the forward strand.
GCTGCCACGGGTGGCCGACAGCCGGGCCGAGGTCTTGCCCGTCCTGCCGCCGACGCCGGCCGACGCCGAGGTGACCGGCGAGGCCCTCAAGGTGCTGGCGGCCGAGGACAATGCGGTCAACCAGCTGGTCCTCAAGACCCTGATGCAGCAGGTCGGCATCGCCCCGGTGATCGTCACCGACGGCGCCCAGGCCATCGCCGCCTGGGAGGCCGGGGACTGGGACGTCATCCTGATGGATGTCCAGATGCCGCAGGTCGATGGCCCGACGGCGACCCGCGCCATCCGCGCCCGCGAGCGGGCCACCGGCCGCCCCCGCACCCCGATCATCGCCCTGACCGCCAACGCCATGTCGCACCAGGTGGCGGAGTATCGCGCCGCCGGGATGGACGGCTTCGTCGCCAAGCCGATCGAGGTCGGGCGGCTGTTCGCGGCCCTGGAGGCGGTGCTCAATCCGGCGCCCCTGGACGAGGCGGTCGGCGGTTAGCTTGTTTTCCAATCGGGGTGGGGGGTAGCCAACCCGGCCGAACCTGTGCACCGCTAGCCGCGCATGACCGACGACACGGCCACCACCGGAACCCTCGCCACCGCCCTGACGCACGGCCGCCGCCTGCTTGGGCAGGACCCGGCCCTGGCCGAGGCGCAGGCGCGGGAGATTCTCACCGCCCTGCCGGGGCAGCCCGAGGCCATCCTCCTGCTCGCCGCCGCCCTGCGCCGGCAGGGCCGGGCGGAAGCGGGACTGGTGCTGCTGGAGGCGGTGATCCGGGCTCTTCCCGACTGGCCGCTGGTGCATCTGGAAGCCGGCCTGGCCTTCGCCGACCTGGGCATCGGCCGGGCGGCCATCGCGGCCTTGAGCAAGGCGGTGACCCTCGACGGGCGGCTGTCGATGGCCTGGGACGCGCTGACCGACCAGCTTCAATTGGCCGGCGACGAGGCCGGCGCGGCGCGGGCGCGGGCCGAGCAGATCAAGGCTTCTGTCTCCGACCCCGAACTGATGCAGGCGGCCACGGCCCTGATCGCCAATGACCTGCCGGTCGCCGAGCGCATTCTCAAGCCCTACCTCAACCGCCATCCGACCCATGTCGCCGCCATCCGCATGCTGGCCGAGGTCGCCGCCCGGCTGGGGCGCAACGAGGATGCGCAGGCCCTGCTCGAACGCTGCCTGGACCTGGCGCCGGGCTTTGCCGAGGCGCGCTACAACCACGCCACCGTCCTCTACCGGCTGACCCGGGCCCAGGAGGCGCTGGCCGAGCTCGAACCCCTGATGGCGTCCAATCCACGCCATGCCGGCTATCGCAACCTCAAGGCCGCCGTGCTCGGGCGGCTCGGCGACTACGACGGGGCCATCGCCCTCTATGAGGGGGTGCTGGCCGAGCATCCGAACCAGCCCAAGGGCTGGATGAGCCTTGGCCATTCCTACAAGACCGTCGGCCGCCAGGCCGACAGCGTCGCCGCCTATCGCAAGACCCTGGACCTCGCCCCGCAGTTCGGCGAGGCCTGGTGGAGTCTCGCCAATCTCAAGACGGTGAAGTTCTCGGACGAGGATGTCGCCGCCATGCGCGCCCAGCTGGCCCGGGCCGACATCGCCGACGAGGACCGCTTCCACCTGCACTATGCGCTCGGCAAGGCGCTGGAGGACGCCGGCGAGCCGGCCGCCGCCTTCGAGAGCTACGCCGCCGGCGCCGCCCTGCGCCGGGCCGGCATCGACTACGAGGCCGAGCACACCACCGCCCACGCCCGCCGCTCGATGGCGGTGTTCACGCCGGCCTTCTTCGCCGAGCGCCGGGGCTGGGGTTGTCCCGCCCCTGACCCGATCTTCATCGTCGGCCTGCCTCGGGCCGGCTCGACCCTGATCGAGCAGATCCTGGCCAGCCATTCCCTCGTCGAAGGCACCATGGAGCTGCCCGACATCATCGCCATGGCCCGGCGGCTCGGCGGCCGCCATCGGCGGGAGAGCGACGGCTCCTACCCCGAGATGCTGACCGGCATCGACGCCGCAGAGGCCCGGGCGCTGGGCGAGGAATACCTCGAGCGCACCCGGGTGCAGCGCAAGACCGGCCGGCCCTTCTTCATCGACAAGATGCCGAACAACTTCGCCCATGTCGGCCTGATCCGCCTGATCCTGCCGAACGCGAAGATCATCGACGCCCGCCGCCACCCGCTCGGCTGCTGCTTCTCGGCCTTCAAGCAGCATTTCGCCCGGGGGCAGGGGTTCAGCTACGACCTCACCGACCTTGGCCGCTACTACGCCGACTATGTGGCCCTGATGGCGCATTTCGACGCCGTCCAGCCCGGCGCGGTCCATCGCACGATCTATGAGCGGATGATCGCCGATCCGGAAGGCGAGGTCCGCGCCCTGCTGGCCTACTGCGGTCTCGACTTCGAGCCGGGCGTCATGAAGTTCCACGAGAACGACCGGGCCGTGCGCACCGCCAGTTCCGAGCAGGTGCGCCGGCCGATCTTCACCGAGGGCCTCGACCAGTGGCGGGCCTATGAGCCCTGGCTGGGCCCGTTGAAGACGGCGCTCGGGCCCGTGCTCGAGACCTGGGACCAGGGCTGAGGCGCCTGCGCTTCCGCCGCCACAGTTTTCAGCAACCGCCGCGGGCACACCCCGATCCGGGGAACCCCGGCTTGACAGGACGCGCGACCCATTATGACCCTTCGATGACGACGTTATGTCGGCTGGGGAACATCATGTTGGCGAAGAATCGGACGGCGATCTGGACCTCGGTCCTGCTGGGCACAACCATGCTGACGGGCGTCGCCTACGCCCAGGAAGCGCCCGGCGGCAACGCCGTCGAAGAGGTGATCATCACCGCCCAGAAGCGTGACGAGAACCTGCAGGACGTGCCGGTCTCGATCCAGGCGCTCGGCGGCCAGAAGCTGGAGGAGCTGCAGGTCAGCGACTTCGGCGACTTCGTGAAGTTCCTCCCTTCCGTCTCGACCCAGCCGGTCGGCCCCGGCTTCGGCAGCGTCTACATGCGCGGCGTCGCCAGCGGCGGTGACGGCAACCACTCCGGCTCGCTGCCCAGCGTCGGCATCTATCTGGACGAACAGCCGATCACGACGATCCAGGGCGCGCTTGACGTCCACGTCTACGACATCGCCCGGGTCGAGGCCCTGGCCGGACCGCAGGGTACGCTTTACGGGGCCAGCAGCCAGGCTGGCACCATCCGCATCATCACCAACAAGCCCGAGATCGGCGTCTTCGAAGGCGCCTTCGACGCCGAGGTCAACACCGTGTCCGGCGGCGACCAGGGCTATAGCGGCGAAGGCTACGTCAACATTCCGATGGGCGAGACCATGGCCGCCCGCATCGTCGGCTGGTACGTGCATGACGCCGGCTACATCGACAACGTGCCTTCGACCCGCACCTATCCGACCTGGGGCGGCACCATCAACAACGACGACTTCGCCGAGGAAAACTACAACGACGTCGACACCATCGGGGCCCGCGCCTCGCTGAAGGTCGACCTTGGCGAAAACTGGACGATTACCCCGCAGCTGATGGCCCAGCGCCAGGAGGCGGGCGGCAACTTCTCGTACAATCCGCTGATCGGCGACCTGGCCCAGGCCCGCTATCGCCCGGAATACGGCAATGACGAGTGGTACCAGGCGGCCCTGACCGTCGAGGGCAAGATCGGCATGTTCGATGTCGTCTACGCCGGCAGCTACCTGAAGCGCGATGTCGAGACGGCCAGCGACTACTCGGACTACAGCTTCTTCTACGACACCCTGTTCGGCTACGGCGCCTACTGGACCGACAACCTCGGCAACCCGGTCGATCCGACCCAGTACATCAACGCCACCGACCACTACACGCGCCAGACCCACGAAATCCGGGTCTCCTCGCCAGCGGACCAGCCGATCCGCTTCGTCACCGGCCTGTTCTACCAGGACCAGACCCACGACATCTTCCAGGACTACCAGATCGACGGCCTGGGCTCGACCCTCTCGATCACCGGCAAGCCGGGCACCATCTGGCTGACCAGCCAGCAGCGGGACGACACCGACAAGGCCGTGTTCGGCGAAGTCAGCTGGGACATCACCCCGGCCCTGACCCTGACCGGCGGCCTGCGCTTCTTCGAGGCGGAAAACGGCCTGCGCGGCTTCTTCGGCTTCGGGTCGGGCTACAGCGGCAGCACCGGCGAGGCGGCCTGTTTCCAAGGCCCGATCACGCCCCAGGCGCCCTGCACCAACGTCATCAAGTCGACCAAGGAAGACGGCAACACGCACCGCCTGAACCTGACCTGGAAGATCACCGAAGATCACATGATCTACGGCACCTGGTCGACAGGTTACCGGCCGGGGGGCATCAACCGCCGCGCCACCCTGCCGCCCTACAAGTCCGACTTCCTGACCAACTACGAGTTCGGCTGGAAGACCAGCTGGCTGAACGGCGCCCTGCGCTGGAACGGCGCGGCCTTCTTCGAGGAGTGGGAGGACTTCCAGTTCTCCATCCTCGGGGCCAGCGGCCTGACCGAAATCAAGAACGCCGCCAACGCCGAAATCTACGGGATCGAAACCGACATCGTCTGGCGGCTGACTGATGACTGGACCGTGTCGGGCGGCGGCGCCTACACCAATGCCGAACTGTCCGACAACTACTGCGGCTTCACCGACGCCAAGGGCAACCCGGTCACCAACTGCGCCAGCCCCCTGTCCCCGTCCGGCACCCAGCTGCCGGTAACGCCGAAGCTGAAGGGCAACGTCACCGTGCGCTACGACTTCGTGCTGGCCGACATGGACGGCTTCGTCCAGGGCAGCTGGGTCGGGCAGTCGAGCAGCTACGCCGACCTGCGCCTGGTCGAGCGCGACATCCTCGGCAAGCAGGACGGCTGGCAGACCTTCGACTTCGCCATCGGCCTGAAGCCCGGCGACTGGAACCTGCAGCTCTACTTCAACAACCTGTTCGACGAGCGGGCCAGCCTGTTCCGCACCACCCAATGCGCCGAGGCGGTGTGTGGCGGCGCCGTCTATGTGACGCCGAACCAGCCCCGCACCATCGGGCTGAAGGTCGGGCGGAAGTTCTAGCGGTAGTCCGCCTATCGAAGCGGCCTACCCTTATACCGCGCCTTCCGGTGGGAAGGCGCGGGAACGGCTGTCCGCCCTTGAAATCCTTGGCGGAATGGTGGCCGGAGGGTTGGCCGGGGCGCGTGGACTGTAGCCCGGGGCGTAGGCGGATCGTGGGTCCGCCGTCGCCGAATGTGGGTTCGATTGGCGTCGGCCGACCCACTTGGGCCGGCGGCTTTTGTCGCACCGACGGGAGGCCGTCAAAACGGTCGAAAATGGATATGTCTAGACATATTCATCCAGCCCGGACCCCCGGTTTTGGGGACGACAGCCGTTCGACGCGGGTGGACCGTCAGGCGCAAGCCTCGGAGTCTCCACCATGCGCCACCTGGTCATCGCCAGCCTCGCCGCCCTCGCCCTGACCGCCCCGGCCCTCGCCGCCGAACCGCCCGGCGCCTCCGCCGTCGTCGAGGCGCTCGACAAGGCCTGCCGGGTCTACGTCAAGGGCGATGACTACGACGGCTTCGCGGCCGCCGCCGCCGGCTTGGGCATCAACGACTATTTCGGAACCTACGTGCGGCGCAGCCCCGGGGTCGACATCCTGGCCATCGCCGCCACCGATGCCCCGCCGTTCGCCCGCCGCTGCACCATCGCCCTCGACGGTCCGCCGGCCCTCGCCGAACCGACGCCGGCCGCCATCGCCGCCTGGGCCAAGGCCAATGGCTTCAAGCCCGACGGCGCCCCCAGGGCGAAGACCAACCCCGACGGCAAGGCTTACACCGAAACCCTGTGGACCGCACCCAAGGCCAGGTTGCAGCTCAACCTCCACGGCCCTGGCGTCAACGGCCGGGCGAACGCTTCGGTCACCTGGTCGGTGGCGGACTAGGCCGCCGCCCTAGGCGACAGGCTGGGCGGCCTTCTTCTTCACGAACACCGTCTGGGTGTTGGTGTATTCCAGCAGGCCTTCCAGCGCCCCCTCGACCCCGACACCCGACTGCTTGTGGCCGCCGAAGGCCGCCAGCGGGGAGAGGTGCTGGCTCTCGTTGATCCAGACGGTGCCGGTGGCGAGGCGGCTGGCGATTTCCAGCGCCTTGTCCTCGTCCGCGGACCAGACAGAGCCGCCGAGGCCATAGTCGGAGGCGTTGGCTCGGCCGATGACCTCGTCCAGGTCGTCGAACTTGAGCAGCGGCAGCACCGGGCCGAACTGCTCTTCCTGGACGATGCGGGAATCTTCGGGCGGGTTGTCGATGATGGTCACCGGCACGAAGTAGCCGGGGGCCGTGCTCGTCTCGCCGCCGACCAGGAACTTGTAGCCCTTGGCCTTGGCGTCGGCGATCAGGTCGAGGACGCGGGCGTACTGCAGCCTGTTCTGGATCGGACCCATCTGCGTGCCCTGCTCGGCCCCGTCGCCCATCTTCACCGTGGCGGCGTAGGCGACCAGCGCCTCCTTCAGCGGCTCGTAGATGTCCTTGTGGACGTACATCCGCTTGGTGGCGATGCAGATCTGGCCGGTGTTGCGGAAGGCGGCCCAGAACAGCTGCTCGGCCACGGCGGCGACGTCGACGTCGGGCATGACGATGGCGGCGTCGTTGCCGCCCAGCTCCAGGGTCACGCGCTTCAGCGTCGAGGCGGCGCTCTCCATGACCTTGCGGCCGGTCTGGGTCGAGCCGGTGAAGCTGACCTTGTCGATGCCGGGGTGGCTGGTCATCCAGGGGCCGAGCGCGTCGCCGCCGGTGACGATGTTGAGCACGCCGGGCGGCAGCACATCGCGCAGGATCTCGCCGATCTTCAGGGTGGTCAGCGGGGTGAAGGGAGAGGGCTTCAGCACCACCGTGTTGCCGGCCAGCAGGGCCGGGGCCAGCTTGAACATGGCCAGGATGACCGGGAAGTTCCACGGCGCGATGGCCCCGACGACGCCGATCGGCACATGGCGGGTCTCGCCGCGGCGCTCGGCGGTGTCCTCGACGACGGTGACCGGCAGGTCGAGGCTGGCGGTGGCTTGCAGCCAGTAGGCGCCGCCCATGACATCGCCGAAGGCGTCGCCGTGCGGCTTGCCCTGTTCGCTGGTCAACAGGCGCTTGAGATCCTCGCCCTTGGCGGCAATGGCGCCGGCCATGGCCAGCAGCAGTTCCTTGCGCTTGGCGATCGGGGTGGCGGCCCAGGCGGGGAAGGCCTTGCGGGCGGCGGCGACGGCCTCGTCAAGCTGCTCGCGGCTGGCGTCCGGCGCCTGGCCGATGACCTGCTCGTTGGCGGGGTTGAGCACATCGAAGCTGGACGCGCCGGCGACGCCCTGGCCGCCGATGGTCATGGTGTAGTCGCCGTCGAACCGCATGATGATCTCCCGTCAGGTCTTGTCGTTGCCCCCATCCTGGAACAGGCGCCGTTGCGTCAGCCAATCTTCGCGCGTCATCTCCCAATAGAGTGACCGGCGCGAGCCGCCGTCCGGCAGCCGGCTGAGCCGCTCGCCCATGGGCGTGAAGCCGGCCGCCTCGATCACCTTCGCCGAGCGGATGTTGTCGGGCGCGGCCGTCAGCCCGACCAACCGCACGCCCAGCACCTCGAACATGAAGCCGAAGGATCGCGCCGCCCCGGCCGCGCCCTGGCCGCTGTTCTGGCGGTCCGCCCGTTGGGCGCCCGCCAGCTCGGCCGAGGAGCGATCGGGCCAGACGGTGATGCGGCTGTAGGCGGCGATCTGGCCCCGGTCGTCGGGGGTGACGGTCAGCAGGGCCTCGCCCGCCTCGCGCAGCCGCAGGGACCTGGCCACCCAGGCGCCGATGCGAGCCGGGTCGATGGGGCGGGGGATGTCGTAGATGGGGCCGGAAACAAGCTCGTCGGACAGGAGATCGACGAGGCCGGGAATGTCCCTGGCCGTCGCCACACGGGCGTTCGGGGTGATCAGCGCCGGGTCGGCGGTGCGCACCGCCTGGCGGATGGCGGCTTCCTCCTCCGGTGTCGCGGTCAGCACGGTCACCGGGGGAGCACTCATGTCAGCTGGCCTTCCGGCGTGGGTCGTGGACGGCGATGAGCATGGTCAGAAGCGCGGCGCCGAGCAGACCGAGCGAGGCGCCGAAGACGACGCTATAGCCCATAAGATCGGCGACCGCGCCGCCAATCAGCGGACCGAGGGTGGCGGTCACCCCTTCGGCCGTCGCCGAGATGCCGATCCGCATCGGCAGGTCGTCGCGATGGCCGAACTCCAGGATCATCGTCTGGCTGGCCATCATGTAGCCGGCCTGGGCGGCGCCGAGGCCGAAAAAGGCGAAGAAGACGGCGACCGGGTTGGCCAGGGTCATCAGCGCCACCGTGGCGGCGATCCAGCCGCCGATGGACAGCAGCAGCACGATGCGGAAGCCGGAACGGTCGCCCAGATAGCCCCAGGCGATGTTGCTGACCGTGTCGGCGCCGAGGAAGGCCAGCGACAGCAGGCCCAAGGTCGAGCCGTCCAGATGCATCGTCTGGCCGACATGCAGGATGTAGAAGGGCGTCGCGATGCGGGCCGAGGTGGCCAGCATCTGCACGACCAGGAACCAGCGATAGGCCGGGTCGGCGGCGATCAGGCCGGGGATGTCCTTCATCCGGTCGCGCAGGCGGGCCGCCGTGCGGATGGTCGGCGGCGTGGGTTCGCGGATCTGCGCCTGCAGGAACCAGAGGCCGGCGCTGGTCAGCAGGAAGGCGAGGACGAAGGTGGTCGAATAGCCGTTGTTCAGGACATTGGCCTCGATCAGGTACTTGCCGGACGCATAGGCCAGCACCGCCGCGATCAGCCCGCCCACCGCGTTGCGCCAGGCCTGCAGCCGGCCGCGCAGATGCAGCGGGATGACCTTGGACATCAGCAGGGTGAAGGCCACCCGCTGGGCCCCCATGAACACCCCGAACAGGAAGAGGAACAGGAGCAGGGTGACCACCTGGGCGCTGCCGCTCAGGAACCAGCCGGCCAGGGCCATGCCGAGGATGGCGAGGCGCCCGAGACTGCCCAGCACGATGGCCGAGGGCATGATCTTCGTCCGGTGCTCCATCTTGGCCCCGGCCACCAGCGGCGAGACGATGCCGCCGACCTGCTGCAGGGCCAGCCCCAGGCCGACGATGGTGTTCGAGCCGCTGATCAGGTGCAGATAGGCCGGCATGAAGGTCGGGGCGTTGATCAGCCGAAAGCCGGTCATCCCCAGCATGCCGTGCACGAAGTTGCCGATGTAGTTGCCGCGCAGGTTGTCGTTCACGAAGGCGGCGTACTCGGCCTCGCGCTGCTGCAGGTCTGCTTCGGGCGCCGGCGCCACATCGCCGTCGAGGGGTTCGGTCATATCTGCCTGGCCCGGCCTTCCCAGTAGGGGGCGCGGACCTTGTTCCGCTGGATCTTGCCGGCCTCCGAACGGGGCAGGTCGGCGACGAAGTCGAGGCTCCTGGGCACCTTGAAGCCCGGCAGGTTGGCGCGGGCGAAGGCGAGGATTTCGTCGGCCAGTTCCGGACTGGGCTCATGGCCGGGTTTCAGCAGAATGACCGCCTTCACCTGCTCGCCCCATTCGTCGTGCGGCGCGCCGATGGTGGCGCTGTCGGCGACGGCGGCGTGCTTGACCAGCTCGTTGTCGATCTCCTGGGGATAGATGTTCACCCCGCCGGAGATGATGGTCTCGGCGTTGCGGCCGGTGAGGAACAGGTAGTCGTCGTCGTCGAAATAGCCGACGTCGCCCATGGTGAAGAAGTCGCCGACCCGCGAGGCCGCGGTCTTGGCCTCGTCCTTGAAATAGGTGAAGCCGCCGCCCGGCGGCATCTGCTGGTAGATGGCCCCGGCCTGGCCGTTGGGCAGGTCATTGCCCGCCTCGTCGAGAATCCGCACCTGCAGCAGGGCCGGCCGCTTGCCGACGCTGCCCGGTTTGCTGAGCCACTCGTGGCTGTCGATCAGGAAGCCGGCCCCGCCCTCGGAGCCGGCGTAGTATTCGGTCAGCACCGGCCCGAACCAGTCGATCATCGCCCGCTTGACCTCGGGCGGGCAGGGGGCGGCCCCGTGGATGATGAACCGCACATGGTCGATCGGATGCCGCGCCTTGACCTCGGCGGGCAGGGCCAGCAGGCGCTGGAACATGATCGGCACCAGGTGGAAATGGGTCACCTTCCGTGTGCTGATCGTCTTCAGAACATGCTCCGAATCCCACCGGTCGATGAAGACCAGGCTGGCCCCGCCGGCCATGGCGGCCCGCACGTCGAAGGCCAGCGGGGCGGCGTGATAGGCCGGTCCGGCGCACATCTGCACCGACTGGCCGGGGACGTAGCCGCGCATCAGGAAGGTGGCGTAGGGCGTCACCACCGGCACGGGCCGGTGCACCCCCTTGGGCCGCCCCGTGGTGCCGGAGGTGTACATCATCCCGTTGCCGAGCACCGGGTCGGGGATATCGCTGCCGTCGAACGGCGCGATGGCGGCGGCGTAGGATTCGAAGCCGGCGACGGCCCCGCCGACGGCCAGCCTGACGGTCGGGCCCGGGCAGCTGGCCATGGCCTCGGGCAGGGCCGCGACCCGCGCCTCGCCGACCACCGCCCTGGCCTCGCAATCCTTGATAATGTAGGCGATCTCGTCGGCCGACAGGTGCCAGTTGACCGGCGTCAGCCTCAGGCCCGTCCGCAGGGTGGCGGCCAGCGCCTCGACGAATTCCACCCGGTTGGAACAGACCAGGGCGACACTGTCGCCGGCCTCAAGGCCGCGCGCCCGCAGCAGCCGCACCAGCCGGTTGGCCTGTGCATTGACCGCCGCGAACGAATGCTCGGTCCCGTCCGGATCGACGACACAGACCGCCTCCGGCTGCAGGCCCGCCCAGACGGCCAGCTGCATGCCCTGCAGGGCGGCGGCGTCCAGGCGCTCCATCAGCGCCTGGTCGGCAAGCGCGGCATCCATTGTCTTCTCCCCTGCAGCAGAGGGGCGAGTGCTGTGCCGCGCTCTGCCCCAATCGCAAGTCTGGGCCATTCGAACGCCGTTTCGCAATCAAATGCCGACAGGTCGCCAACTTCGTTTTGGTCCGGCCCGAGCCCGCCGCCTAGCGAACGCCTCCGGCTCGCGCGCGGAAGCCGACTATCCAGCCGTGGGCCTGATCGTCAATCAGTTCGGCCTGGCGCTCCTTCAGGCTGGTGAAGGCCACGGTGACATCGTGCTCAAATGTCCTTGGGAAATTGTTGTAAGCGGTGTGTTCGGCAAAATCCTCGGTTTCCCAGCGCTTGATGATGACCTTGTAGACCTCGACGTGCGCAAGAAATTGCTGGAACGAGGCAGGCATTGTGGCTCCGTCGATCAGGTGGGAATTTTCAACGATTGCCCGCTCCATTTGCAGATTTATCGGCATGAAGACCTCCGTCATCCAGAGTCGCCACTGGATGATCTCGTCCTTGGTCGGCGGGTCTGACGGATTGAAGAAGGGGACGCCCGGTCGGCAGCGCGAGCGGAATGCCGCCCAAGCGGCGCCCGATGCACCGTTCAACGAGAACAGCGGCCCATAGAGGTACTCCAACTGGTCGCTGAGAAACTTGATTCTGGCCTTTCGGGTCTCGATCCGGACGTTGTTGAGGTGGGTGCCGACAAAGGCGACAGCGACGGTCACACAAATGGAGGCGATCTGGATCCAGAGTGCGGGCGTCATTTCTGACGGTGAGGGCGGCATGAGCAACTCCGACTATCGTAGTTGAAAACACACGTTATGGAGAGGCCTTTGGCCGACGCTTGGTGTCAAGCCTCCGGGGCTTCTCGCCATTCGAACAAAAGCGGTATGAGGGGACATGACTTCCACCGAGCCCGCAAAGTCGTCCTCCGCCCTCGTGCTCTTCTCCGGCGGCCAGGACAGCGCCGTCTGCCTGGCCTGGGCCCTGGCCCGTTTCGACCGCGTCGAGACCATCGGCTTCGACTATGGCCAGCGCCACAGGGTCGAGCTGGAGGTGCGGCAGACCTATCTGGCCAGACTGGCCGCCGCCTACGATCCGGCCGTCACAAGGCTTGGCCGCGATCATGTGCTCGACCTGGCGGTGCTCGGCGCCATCAGCGGCACGGCGATGACGCAGGAGATCGAGATCGCCTTCAGCGAATCGGGCCTGCCCAACACCTTCGTGCCCGGCCGCAACCTGCTGTTCCTGACCTTCGCCGCCGCCGTCGCCTATCGTCGGGGCATCAAGCACCTGGTCACCGGCGTCTGCGAGACCGACTATTCCGGCTATCCCGACTGCCGCGACGACACCATCAAGGCCCTGCAGGTGGCGGTGAATCTCGGAACCGAGAGCCGCTTCGTCATCGACACCCCCCTGATGTGGATCGACAAGGCCGCCACCTGGGCGATGGCCTCGGCGCTCGGCGGCCAGCCGCTGGTCGACCTGATCACCGAAGACACCCACACCTGCTACCTCGGCGACCGGACCAGGCGGCATCCGTGGGGCTACGGCTGCGGGACGTGCCCGGCCTGCGAGCTGCGGTCGGCGGGGTATGCCAAGTGGGTCGAGGGGAAATAACCTCCTCACAGCTGTCATCCTTCGGTCGCGAAGCGATCCGGAGGACCCACCCGTAAGCTTGGCGGCTGGACCATGTGGTTTGCATGACCAGCGATGACAGCCTTCCGGCTCCAGCTGGTTCCGCCCGACGGTGGGTCCTCCGGATTGGGCTTCGCCCAACCGAAGGATGACAGCGGAGAGGGGGCGCTGGTCTAGAGAACCTCGTCGAACAGATCGTCCAGCGCCCGCCAGGCTCGCGCGTTGTTGGCCGCGTGGAAGGCGAACCCGGGCATGCCCCAGCCGTCGGCCTCCGGATTGGTGAAGCTGTGGCCCGTGCCGCCGTACAGGTTGAGGCGCCAGTCGACGCCGCCGGCCCGCATTTCGGCCTCGAAGGCGGCGCGCTGCTCGGCCGGCACGACCGGGTCGTCTGCGCCGATGCAGGCCAGGATCTTGCCCTTGATGTTGGCGGCGTCACCCGGTCGGGCCGTGGTCAGTCCGGAGTGGAAGGCGACCGCGCATTTCAGGTCCGCCCCGCCGCGCGCCAGTTCCAGCGCCGCCGTGCCGCCGTAGCAGAAGCCGATGGCCGCCACCCGGCTGCTGTCCGCCCTCGGATGCGCCAGCAGGGCGCCGAGCGCCGCCGTCATACGGGCGCGTATGAAGGCCGGGTCGCTCATGAACCGGCCGAAGCGGCGCATCATCTCCTCGCGGTCGGTGACCACCTGGCCGCCGCCCTGGTAGTCGACCGCCAGCGCCAGGCAGCCGCGCCCCGCCAGCCGCCGGGCGGCGTCCAGCGTGTGCTGCGTGATCCCCGGCGACTCATGGGCGACCAGCACTGCCGGGGCCGGGCCGTCGCCGGCCGGCAGGAACAGCCGGCCGATCATCGCCGCGCCGTCAGCCTCGTAGGGTGTCGCCATGCCGTCCATCGCCCATCCTCCCCGAATGTTCGCCCAGTCTAGCCGCTCAGCTTCCCTTGAACACCGGTGGACGCTTCTCGAGGAAGCTGGCCACGCCTTCCTTGTGGTCGTCGGTCTTCATCAGCGCCCGGATGGTCTCGATGGCCCAGCCGCCCAGCTCGCGCGGATCGCCGTAGGTCCCGCGCCGCAGGCCCTCCTTCATGTAGCGCAGGGCCAGGGGCGGGTTGACCGCGATGCGGGCCGCCAGCGCCTTCGCCCGCACCATCAGCTGCTCGTGCGGCGTCACCTCGCTGACCAGGCCGATGCGCAGCGCCTCGGCCGCATCGATGACGTCGCCGGTGAACAGCAGTTCCGCCGCCTTGGCCGGGCCGACGATGGAGGGCAGGCGGTAGAAGCCGCCGACGTCGCAGACCAGGCCGCGCTTGATGAACAGTTCGGCGAACTTCGCCTTCTCCGAACAGATGCGGATGTCGGCATAGAGGGCCAGCTCCATGCCCCAGCCGACCGCCGCCCCGTTGACCGCCGCGATCAGCGGCTTGTCGCATTCCAGCGCCGCCATGGCCGCCGGGGTGGGCTTGTGGCGCACGACCGGGGTGGCATCGGCCGACACGGCCTTGGGTCCGGCCATGATCTCGCGCACGTCATCGCCGCTGCAGAAGGCCGGATCGGCCCCGGTGACGATCACGCATCGCGCTTCCACGTCGGTCACCGCCTTGCGGAGACAGGCCTCCAGCTTGGCGTAGGCGTCCCAGTTCAAGGCGTTGCGCTGCTCGGGCCGGTTGAGGGTGATGATCGCGACATGGTCCTCAACGACGTAGGTAACCGTTTCCTCGGCCATCTTCGGGCTCCTCCCATTTGCTTTGGAAAAGACAATCCTTGAGGCGCCCATGGGGAAAGCGAGCATCTTGTTGGCGCAAGAGGAATCGTCATGACCGCCAACCCGCCCCCCGTCCGTGAGGTCGTCCCCGCCCACTGGTTCGATCCGGCCCCGCTCGAGGCCTGGCTGACCCGCGAGGTCGAGGACTTCGGGACCGGCATGCAGGTGCATCAGTTCCAGGGCGGCGCCTCCAACCCGACCTTCCTGCTGACCACCCAGACCTCGGAGGGGCAGCACCTCTATGTCCTGCGCAAGAAGCCGCCGGGCGTGCTGCTGGCCAGCGCTCACCAGGTCGATCGCGAGTACAGGGTGATGAAGGCCCTCGATGGCCTGATCCCGGCGCCGAAGATGCGGGCGCTGTGCACCGACGAGAGCGTCATCGGCACCAGCTTCTACGTCATGGACTACCTGGAAGGCCGCATCTTCCGCGACGCCGCCCTGCCGGAGCTCAGCCCCGCCGAGCGGACCGCCGTCTACGACGAGCTGAACGCCACCCTCGCCAGGCTGCACCAGGTCGACTACGTGGCCGCCGGCCTCGAGGACTTCGGCCGGGCCGGCGGCTATTTCGAACGCCAGGTCTCCCGCTGGACCAAGCAGTACCGCGGGGCCGAAACGGAACTGATCCCGGAGATGGAAGCGCTGATCGAAAAGCTGCCGGCCCGCATCCCGGCCGACGACAGCGTCAGCATCGCCCACGGCGACTACCGGCTGGAAAACGTCATGTTCCACCCGACCGAGCCGAAGCTGATCGCCGTGCTCGACTGGGAGCTGTCGACCATCGGCCACCCGATCGCCGACATCGCCTACAACGCCTTCCTCTGGCGCTCGACCTCGCTGAGCTGGGGCAGCCTGGTGGGGGTCGACTTCGCGGCCAGCGGCATCCCGACCGAGGCCGAGTACGTCGCCGCCTACTGCCGCCGCACCGGCCGCGAGACGATCGAGGACTGGCCCTTCTACATGGCCTTCGGCATCTTCCGCCTGGCCTCGATCAGCCAGGGGGTCTACCGCCGCGTCCTCTCCGGCCAGGCGGCCAGCGAACGGGCGGCCGAGAACGGCACGCCGGTGCTGGCGGCGCAGGCGTTGGCCATCCTCGAAGGCCGCGATTGACCGATCGGCGAACTGCCGCCCCCGGGTCGCAAATTCATTTGGCAGGCCGCGCGCCATAAAGCACTGTGCGGCCTGCCCGGCCGCAATGAGCCGCGCTGCATCACCATTGGGGACCCCACAATGAAGTCGTTCGCCCTCGCGCTGGCCCTGCTGGCCGCCGCCACCCCGGCCGCCGTCCTTGTCACGCCCGCCGCCGCCGAAGAGGCCAAGCCCGCCTATTCCACGGCCGCCACGCCGCTGGGCGAGCTGATCAAGAATCCGGAGACCAAGGCCGTGCTCGAAAAGCACATTCCCGGGATCAGCACCAACGCCGAAGTCGAGCCGGTCCTCGGCCTGCCGCTGAAGCAGATCCAGGGCTACGCCCCCGACCGCCTGCCCGACGCCCTGCTGGCCGCCATCGACGCGGACCTGGCCAAGGTGCCGGCCAAGCCGGCCAGCTAAACCTGCAGGCCGGGGCGAGATTCTCCGTCTCCGTTTCGGACTGAAACCGGACCGGCGCAAATCCGCCCCGCGCCGACGGCACGGATCGAGCTTTAGTTCTCGATCCGGGGCCGTCCATGATCCGCCATCGTCTTCTCGCCGGCGCCGCCGCGGCCCCCCTGCTGCTGCTCGCCCCCCAGGCGCTGGCCGAAACCACCATCAGCACCGAACGCACCACCCCGGTCAGAACCTCGACCGCCAGCAGCACGGGCGCGGCCGACGACGTGCTGATCGACGAGGACGGCTCCATCGTCCTGACCGTCCCCGGCCCGGCCATCACCGTCGACAGCAACAACACCGTCACCAATGAGGGCACGGTCGAGATCGAGGCGATCGACGGGGCCATCGGCATCCAGGTCAACGGCGGGGTGACCACCACCGTCGCCAACGACGGCGTCATCCTCATCGAGGACGGCTTCGACGAGACCGACGACGATCTCGACACCGACGACGACGGCGACCTCGACGGCGACTTCGCGACCGGCACGGGACGCTACGGCATCCGGATCAGCGGCTCGGGAACGGTCACCGGCGACATCTCCAACAGCGGCTCGATCACCGTCGAGGGCAACGACAGCTACGGCATCAGCCTGGAAACGGCGCTGGACGGCAATCTGGTCGCGAACGGCGCGATCGCCGTGACCGGCGACAACGCCCTGGGCCTCAACATCGCCGCCCCGGTCAGCGGCCGGGTGGAGGCGGGCGGCAGCATCACCGTCCAGGGCGAGGGGGCGGTCGGCATCGACGTGGCGGCCGACATCGGGGCGCTGCACCTGCAGGGCGGCGTCACCGCGACGGGCTACCGCTACACCAGCCGCAGCACCGACGAGGACGCCCTGGCGGCGCTGGACGCCGACGACCTCCTGCAGGGCGGCTCGGCGGTGCGGGTCTCGGCCAATGTCGCCGGCGGCATCCTGCTCGACAGCGCGCCGTCGGCCGACGCCGATTTCGACAACGACGGCCTGCAGGACAGCTACGACGACGATGACGACAACGACGGCATCCTCGACGACGACGACACCGACAATAACAACGACGGCATCACCGACGACGACTACGACGACGACGGCAAGGCCAACTCCAGCGACGATGACGACGACAACGACGGCATCGACGACGACGATGACGACGACGACAACGGCGACGGCATCCTCGACGACGACCTCGACCAGGACGGCCGCTCCGACAGCCTGGAGGGCACGGCCTCGCTCACCAGCTACGGCGCCGCCCCGGCCCTGGCGATCGGCTCGGACAGCCAGACGGTGACCATCGGCAAGGTCGGAACCGGCGACGAGGGCTATGGCCTGATCATTCGCGGCTCCCTCTACGCCGACGGGGTCTATGACGGGATCGAAGCCACGGCCCTGAAGATCGGCGGCGACGCCGGCCAGGCGACCCTGATCGAGGGCGGGCTTCGGCAGGATAGTTCGATCACCGCCTACAGCTACGCCGCCGACGTCCAGGCCGTTCACCTCACCGCCGGCGCGGCCCTCGACACCTTCTTCAACAACGGGGCCATCTATGCCGGCCAGACCTCGGCCTCCTCGGCCCTGGCCGACGAGCTGTCGTTCAATGCCATCGCCGTGCGCATCGACGCCGGCGCCTCCCTGCCGAGCTTCATGAATACCGGCAGCCTGTTTGCTTATGTGGCCGGCGAGACCAGCAACGCCACGGCCCTGCTCGACACCTCGGGCACGCTGACCAGCCTGACCAACAGCGGCTCGATCACCGCCTACATCCTCGCCACCGACGACGAGAACGACACCGACGACGACAACGAGGACACCGACGACGAGACGATCCTCGGCCGGGCCGTGGCCATCGACCTGTCCGCCAACACCAGCGGCGTCACCATCCTGCAGCAGGCGGAAGCCAACGATCGGGATAGCGACGGCTTCATCGATTCGGTCGATGTCGATGACGACGGCGACGGCATTCTCGACACCGAGGACGATGACAACGACAACGACGACATCGTCGATTCCGAAGACGACGAGGACGCCTATGACACCGACGGGGACGGCCTGGTCGACAGCCAGGAGCCGCTGATCAGCGGCGACATCCTGCTGGGCTCGGGCGACGATTCCCTGACCATCCTCAACGGCGCCGTGGTCGGCGACATCAGCTTCGGGGCCGGCGCGGACAGCCTGACGGTCGGCTCGGTCGATGGTGAGGCCCAGGTCGTCGGCGGCCTCGACGACGCCGACGGCAGGCTCGACATCGCCGTGGTCAACGGTGGGCTGACGGTGACCAACGCCGAGACCATCGCCGCCACCAGCCTGTCGGTCAGCGCCGTGGGCGTTCTGACCGTCACCGCCGACCCGGCCACCGACAGCGTCACCCGCTTCGATGTCACCACCGCCACCCTCGAGCAGGGCGCGCAGCTGGGCCTGGAGCTGGACAGCCTGATCGGCGAGAGCGTCCGCTACACTGTCATCCAGACCGCCAGCGGGGGCCTCAGCGCCGGCGGCCTGATCACCAGCCTCGATGGCGTCTCCCCCTACCTCTATGTGGTCACCGCCGAGGCCGACGAGAGCGCGGGCGCGGTCTATCTGGACGTCCGCCGCCGCACGGCCGGCGAGATCGGCCTCAGCCAGAACCAGACCCTGGCCTACGACGCCATCTATGCCGCCCTGAGCCAGGACGAGGACATCGAGGCGGTCTTCCTCGCCGCCCAGGAGAAGGATGACTTCCTGCACCTGTACGAACAGATGCTGCCCGACCAGGGCGAGGGCCTGTTCTCGACTCTCGACCTGCTCAGCCGCACCACCGCCCGGCTGACCGCCACCCGGCCAACCACCGGCGGCGACATCTACGGCCCCGACAGCGTCTGGGTGCAGGAGATCAACACGGCCGTCGTCCGCGAGGCCGGCAACACGGCCGGATCGGAGACCAAGGCCTTCGGCTTCATCGCCGGCTACGAGAGCCTGGAGCCCGACGGCGGGGCGCTGGGCGCCACCCTGGCCTTCGTCGCCGCCGAGGAAAAGGACGACATCGCCCAGATCGGCGAGGAGACCAGCGTCTCCCTGCTCGAGGCCGGGGTCTACTGGCGCCGGCAGATGGGCGGGCTGTCGTTCAATCTGCGCGGCTCGGCCGGCTATGCCTGGCTGGACGGCGACCGGGTATTCATCGACCCGGATACCGCCCTGGTGGTCGAAGCCGACTCCAACTGGGGCGGCTATACCCTGGCGGCCACGGCCGGGGTCAACTACGAGGCCCGGTTCGGCCGCTACTACCTGCGCCCCTCGGCCAGTATCGACTATCTCAGCTTCAATGAGGGCGAGCGGGTCGAGGGCGGCGGCAGCGACGCCTTCGACCAGACCGTCCAGGCCCGCCGCTCCAGCCGCCTGTCGGCCGGCGGTGAACTGGCCTTCGGCGCCACCTACGGCCGCACCGTCTGGTGGCGGCCGGAGGTGCGGCTGGGCTACCGCCAGACCCTGGCGGGCGAAGTCGGCGACACCGTCTTCCGCTTCTCCGGCGGCCAGTGGGTCTCCCTGCCGGCCTCGGAGGCCGGCGAGGGGGCGGCGGTGATCGGCTTCTCCCTGAAGACCGGCTCGCCAAGTTCCTACATCGCCGTCGAGGCTGAGTACGAAGCGGCCGAGGACGAGGACCGCTACAATCTGATGCTGGCCGGCCGGGTGATCTTCTAGGGCGCCGGCGGACCTCCATTTCACCCTGAAACATGGTCCGCTTCTGGCAGCGGAAGCTTGTATCCGGGCAATTCCGGGTGCGGCGCAAATCTGCGTCCCCTCAAGAAGGAGACATCCATGTCCCTTTCGATCTCGGGAAGCTCAGGCTTCCTGCAGGCCCAGCAGGCGATGTTCGCCAAGCTGGACCTCAATACCGACGGCGCCCTCAACGCCGAGGAATTCTCCGCGATTGGGCAAAATATGCCGTCGCAAGGCGGCGCCCGGCAGTTGAAGGGCGGCGGCGGCAGCCAGGGTTTCAGTCCTGAAACACTGGGCGCCCTGCTTGGCGTCCAGCAGATGAGCCAGGCCGACCGGGCGGCGGAGATGTTCTCGACCGCCGACGCCGACGGTGACGGCAGCCTGACGGCCGAGGAGTTGTCGGCCGACATCGCCGCCCACGCCCCGCCCGGCGCGGACGGAACCGACAGCGCCTCCTTCGCCGCCGACCTCCTCTCCGCCGGCGATGCCGACGGCGACGGCGCTCTGTCGGCCGAGGAGTTCTCCGCTCTCAAGCCCCCGCAGGGTGGTCCGCCGCCCGGCGGCCCGCCGCCGACCAGCTCAACCGGCTCGACTGGCTCGACCGGCGCTTCGGAAGAGGAGACGACCTACGACGCCGCCGACACCAACAAGGACGGCTCGGTGTCGATGAGCGAACTGCTGGCCTCGCTGCAATCGAGCAGCGACGTCGCTTCCGGCTTCTCCAGCGAGGTCTCCGACATGATGGCCAAGCTGCTCGACCAGTTGAAGGCCGCGACGACGTCCTCGACCGAGGCGGTGACCGCCTGAGTCCATGCCCGGCAAAACGCCGGGCTCTCCTGAAAAAAGACGCCGTCCTCCCGGGTGGGGCCGGGAGGACGGCGGCCAGGATCATCGCTTGGCGGACCTGGTCAGGGGCATCAGGCGGGGCGACTGGGGGAGGGAAGCGCCGCCGCGCCGGAGCTGAGGCAACCTCGCCGCCTCGCGCGGCGCCGCCAAGGCAAGGGCATGACGGGGCGATTACAAAAGCGGCGCTGGCGCGGCTTTGGGACCCCATTCGCCTCCCGTTTCAGGCCCCATTTCGCCAATGTGTCGAACTTGAATTTCGATGGTCACAGTTCGCTGTCAGGGAGGCCTCATGCACGCCCTTGCCAAGGTTCCGGACCGCCGGATTCTCGTCGTCGATGACGACACCGAACTTCGCGACCAGATCATCGGATATCTGCGCGAGCACGGATACGAAGCCCGAGGGGCCCGCGACGGCATCGAGATGCAGCGCCTGCTCGACGCCGGGGTCGCCGAACTGGTCGTGCTCGATGTGATGATGCCCGGTGAGGACGGCCTCAGCCTCTGCAAGCGGCTGTCGGCCGAGGGGCGGCGCGGCATCATCATGCTCAGCGCCATGGGCGAGGAGGTCGATCGCGTGCTGGGCCTCGAGCTCGGGGCCGACGACTACCTGGCCAAGCCCTGCAGCCCGCGTGAGCTGCTGGCCCGGGTCCGGGCCGTCTTCCGCCGGCTGGAGGAGACCGCCGCCGTCCCCCGCTCACGCGGCGCCGTCTACCGCTTCGCCGAGTTCCAGCTCGATACCGGCCGCCGCCGTCTGCGCTCGCCGACCGGCACGACCATCCTGCTGACCTCCGGCGAGTACGCCCTGCTGCAGGCCTTCCTGGAACGGCCCCAATCCATCCTCTCCCGCGACCGCCTGCTGGACGTGGCCCGGGGCGACCACAGTGACGTCTTCGACCGCGCCGTCGATGTGCAGATCTGCCGCCTGCGCCGCAAGCTGCACACCTTCGCCGAGGGTGAGCTGATCAAGACCATCCGAGGCGTCGGCTATGTGCTCGACGTGCCCGTTTCGCGCGCGTGAAGCGGCTGGCCCGTATCCCGATCGGCGTCCAGCTGGTCGCCCTGCTGGTCGCCGGCCTGCTGGTCGCCCAGGCCATCAACATCCTGGTGCTGTTCGCCCTGCCGCCGCCCGAGCCGGTGCTCTACCGCCTGTCCGAGGTGGCGGCGGCCCTGAAGGGCGGCTCGCTGGAGGCGCGCGACGGCCGGCCGATGATCCGCGCCACGGCCCCCGCCCCGCCGACCCCCAAAACCACGCCCGACGGCATGGCCGCCCGCACCCAGACAATGCTGGCCGAAACCCTCGGCCGGCCCGCCAGCGATGTGCGGCTCTACCCGGCCAACGGGGCTCCCTTCTTCGGCATGATGAACCGCCGCCGCTTCGGCCCCGTCCGGGGCGAAGGCCCGCCGCGCGGCGAGGCGCGCTTCTCGGTCCGGGGCGGCCAGGGCTTTGGTCCCGGCGGCCCACCGTCCGGTGAGAGGCCGCAGGCGGGCGGCGGCTTCGATGGTCCCCGGCCCCGACCCGGCGACATGGCTGTGTTCGGCGATTTCACCGCCGCCGTGCGCAATCCGGCCGGCGGCTGGACCGTCGTGACCTCGCAGCCCGAACCCTTCCCCAACGACTGGCAACGGCGGGCCATGCTCTGGCTGCTGGGCTGTTTCCTGCTGGTCGCCCCGGCCGGCTATCTGTTCGCCCGCCGCATCACCGCGCCGCTGAAGCGATTCGGCGAGGCCGCCGACCGTCTGGGCCGCGATCCCATGGGTCCCGAGATGTCGCTGCGCGGCCCGGCCGAGCTGGGCAGCGCCGCCGAGGCCCTCAACCAGATGCAGTCGCGCCTGCGCCGCTTCATCTCCGACCGCACCGCCATGGTCGGGGCCATCTCGCACGACCTTCGCACCCCCCTGTCCCGCATCCGCTTCAAGCTGGAGGCGGCCAGCCCCGAGTTGAAAATATCCATCCTCTCCGACATCGGCCAGATGGAGCAGATGATCGAGGGCGTGCTGGCCTTCATCCGCGACGAGACCCTGCCCCGGCGGCGCGAACGGCTCGACCTCCTCTCGTTGGTCGAGTGCGTGGTCGATGACGCGGCCCTCGTCGGGGCCGATGTCGAGGTGGCGGAGGACAGCGAGGCGGTCATCGTCGAGGGCGACCCCTCCGGCCTGACGCGGCTGTTCAGCAACCTGGTCGACAACGCCATCAAGTATGGCGGCACGGCCCGGATCCGGGTCGGCCGCGAGGGCGACATGGCCGTGGTCCATATCGACGACACCGGGCCGGGCCTGCGCGGCGAGGACCTGCTGCGGGCCTTCGATCCCTTCTACCGGGCCGACAGCTCGCGCAATCTCGACCAGGGCGGGGTGGGTCTGGGCCTGCCCATCGCCCGCGCCACCGCCCGCGGCCACGGCGGCGAGGTCGTGCTGCGGCCCCAGGCCGTGGGCCTGCGGGCTATCGTCACCCTGCCGATCGCCCCCGCCTAGGTCTGCAGCGAGGCCAAGGTCAGCTTGACCTCCGCCTCCAGCCAGTCCCGGAAGCGGCGGATCTTCGGCGAGCGGCGGCGGTGCTCGGGATAGACCAGCCAGAAGGCCTGGCCGAGGGTCGAGGTCTGGGGAAACAGCTGGGTCAGGCGACCGTCGGCCATGTCCTGACGCCACAGGAAGGGGGTCAGGATGGCGATGCCCTGGCCGGCCATGGCCGCGTGACCCTCATTGGCCTGAGTATCGAGATGCACCCCTGACAGCGGCCTGGCCACCGCGGCGGACAGTCCGGCCTCATGCAGCCACTGGGTCCAGGAGGGCTCGGCCGGACTGATCAGGGGGAGGGACGGCAGGTCTTCCAGGGCGATGGTCCCGCCGTGGGCGGCGAGGAAGCCCGGGCTGCACATGGGGGTGAAATCGACGGTGACCAGCCGGTGGGTGGCCAGTTCCGGCCAGTTTCCGTCGCCCAGGCGGATGGCGACATCGATGTCTCCGGCCGCGAAATCGGTGAGGTGGTTGTCGGCGCTGAGGCGCACGGCGATGTCGGGATGGCTGACCTGGAACCGGCCCAGCCGCCAGGCCAGCCAGGTGTTGGCGAAGGTCACCGTGGTGGAGATGGTCAGGGCCCCGTCGTCCTCGGCCCGCAGTTCGGCGAAGGCCGCCTCGATCTCGTCGAGGCCCCGGCCGGCGCGCAGGGCGGCGCGGCGGCCGGCCTCGGTCAGGATCACCCGCTGGCGCTCGCGGCGGAACAGCTTCTGGCCGAGGCGATCCTCCAGCACGCGGATCTGATGGCTGACGGCGGCCTGGGTCATGCCCAGCTCGCCGGCGGCGGCGGTGAAATTCTCATGCCGGGCGGCGGCCTCGAAGACCCGCACGGCGCTCAACGGCGGTAGTCTGCGCATCGAAGATAATTAGTCCTGCTTATGAAGTCTGTCGATCCTTTGGTTGGCGAACGGGCGGACGAAAGGGCATCTGGGGGTCAAGAAAGGAGTCCATCATGACCAAAGCTACTCAATCGCAACGCACCTCCACGGCCCACACGGGCCTGGTCGGGCTGCTGTCGAACCTCGCCACCGTCCTGCGGGCCACGTCGGAAGCCTCCGTGAGGATCGCTTATGACAAGCCCTGGCTGCGGGACAGCCGCGCCTGACCGCTAAACGCCTCTGGCCTTCCGTGACGCCAAGCTGCGCAAGCTTGCGTCAAAATGGCCGGAGGACCGCCCGTGAACATCGACTGGAGCGCCGAGGATCTCGCTTTCCGCGACGAGGTCCGGGCCTTTATCGCCGCCGAACTGACGCCCGAACTGCGCCGGGCGGGCAATAGCCTGACCAGCGTCTATGCCGACTACGCCGTGGGTATGGGCTGGCAGAAAATCCTCCACGCCAAGGGCTGGGCGGCCCCCGCCTGGCCCGAGGAATTCGGCGGCCGGGGCTGGTCGGTCAGCCAGCGCTACATCTTCGCCACCGAGATGGCGGCGGCCGGCGCGCCGCCGGTGTCGCCGATGGGCATCGGCATGTGCGGGCCGGTGCTGATCGGCCATGGCACGCCGGAGCAGCAGGCGTATTTCCTGCCCCGGATGCTGAACGGCGACGACTTCTGGTGCCAGGGCTATTCGGAGCCGCAGTCGGGCTCGGACCTGGCCACCCTGCAGATGAGCGCGGTGGAAGACGGCGGCGACTTCGTCTGCACCGGCCACAAGCTGTGGACCACCCATGCCCACGAGGCCAACTGGATCTTCTGCCTGGTGCGGACCTCCAGGGAGGAGATCCCGCAGAAGGGCATCACCTTCCTGTTGATCGACATGACCAGCCCCGGGGTCGAGGTGACGCCGATCGTCTCGCTGTCGGGGGAGCATATCCAGAACCATGTCTTCTTCACCGATGTGCGTGTGCCGAAGGCCAACGCGGTGGGGCCGGTCGGCCAAGGCTGGACGGTGGCCAAGTACCTGATGCAGTTCGAGCGCGGCGGCGGGGTCGCCAGCCCCGGCATGCGGGCCCGGATCGCCAAGGCGGCCTCTATCCTCGAGGCCCAGTTCCCGGACCGCGACGATGCGGAGGGCGTCTCGTTGCGCAGCCAGCTGGCCGAGGCGGCGGTGCAGGTCGATGCGCTGGCGGCCATCGAGCTGCGGGTGATGTCGGCCCTGTCGGTGGGTGGGGCGCCGGGCCCCGAGTCCTCCATTCTCAAGACGGTCGGCACCGAACTCAGCCAGCGGCTGACCGAGATCGCCCTGGCGGCCGCCGGGTCCTACGCGGGGGTCTACCAGCCGCACATGGTCTCGCCGGGCGGGCCGTCGCCGGGCTTTGTCCCGCCGCCGCAGCGGGATGGCGTCGGCCCCGACTACAGCTGGACGGTGGCGGCCAAGTATCTCAACGACCGGGCCGGTTCGATCTACGCCGGGACCAACGAGATCCAGCGCAACATCATGGCCAAGGCGGTGCTCGGCCTTTGAGCCCTAGCCCCATCGAAGCGCTGGTCAGTATAGCAGGTCTTGGGCGATGGACAGAGACTTAAGTTATTGAAAAGGCGACTGTTTGCATGGGTGGTGCGTGCGGGATCAAGGCGGGATCGCGTGGGGGTGGAGCCGGGGTTGTGTGGGGGTGATGACGGGATTTCGGCGGGGGGAAGAGGGGTTGAACTGAACGGCCGTTCGCTGCTGGAGCGGCCTTTCAATGGGGCCGCGTTTTCGCCGGATGAATATGTCTAGACATAATCCCGGGGGTGCAGGCCGGCGGTCTGGCGGAGGGCTTCGAAGAGGCCGATGCCGGCGCTGACCGAGAGGTTCATCGAGCGGGCGCCGGGGCGGATGGGAATGACCACCCGGGCGTCGGCGGCGGCGTGGACGCCGTGGGGGGCGCCGGAGGTTTCGCTGCCGAACAGCAGGGTGTCGCCGGCCTCGAAGGTGAAGGCGTCGAGCGGCGTGGCGCCCCTGGTGGTGAAGAGGATGAGGCGGCCAGGGCCCCGGGCGGCCTGGAAGGCGTCCCAGTCGGCATGGCGGGTCATGTGGCTCAGCGGGCCGTAGTCGAGGGCGGCGCGCTTCATCGAGCGGTCGTCGAAGCTGAAGCCGACCGGCTCGATAATGTGCAGCGGCGTGTCGAAACAGGCCGACAGGCGGATGCAGGCCCCGACGTTCTGCGGGATCTGCGGATTGAACAGGGCCAGGTGCATGGCCCTGTATAGCCGCGTCGCGTCCGCCCCGTCAGCCCGGTCGGGCGGCTAGTCCCGCGCCCAGCGCACCTCGCCGACCATGGCGGTCAGGCGCCGGTATTCGCCGGCGGTGATGCAGCGGGGGGTGTCCCAACCCTTGCTGTCGGCAGCCTCCTTGGCCGAGACGAAGATGACCTGGCCATGCTCGCGCTTGAACGCCCGGCGCGAGGCCTCGTCGCGCGCGCAGACATAGAGTTCGCGACCGGCGCGGGGTTTCAGGTCGGCCTGGGTGACCGCGCTCGCCGGCATGGCTTCGGCGCCTCCGGACAGCATGGCGATGACAGCAGTTAGAACAAGCATGGCGCCCTCCTTTTGCGCCCGGCTCGGACGGCCGGGTTGAAGGGAATGCTACGCCATTGCGACGATTTGTGAAGGTTATTTGTCAGCCTGTGGATAACTTTCGGGGCCGGATTTTGCCCGGCGGCCCGGGCCGGCGGGCGACCTGAATGCGGCCGGACCGTTTCAAGACTGTCACAAAGCCTTGGCCGCACCGTCACGTTCCGTCGCTATTCGCCATCTCCGGGCAGGCGGGGCCCAATCCTCATAGCGGGACCAGGCGGTCCCGCGTCCCCGCGTGCAGACGAACGCTTGTCACGTGGAGATCAGGATGTCCGGGCTCAAGAAATTCTTGTCGGTGATGGCGGCGGCGAGCGCCAGCCTTGTGCTGGCCAGCTGCGGCGGCGCCGATGGCGTGGCCTCGCCGGGTGAAGGCGACTTCGGCGGCGGCGGCGGCGGCACGGGCGGCGGCGGCGGCGGTGGCGGCACCGGCGGCGCGGCTGCCGACTGCCCGACCGGCTTCGCCAACGTCGGCACGGTCAACGCCGCGGTCGGCGGCACCCTGCGCATCTGCCAGCTGCCCGCCCTGATCACCGGCAACCTGGTCGTTCCGCTGCGCACCGGCACCATCTACTCGGTCAGCGGCCGGGTCGACGTCGGCCAGGATCGCGGCGGCAACGCCGCCTCGCCGATCGCCGGCGCCACGCAAGGCATCCTGACGGTCGAGCCGGGCGTGCGCATCTTCGGCTCCGCCGGCCTCGACTACATCGTCGTCAACCGCGGCTCGCAGATCTTCGCCCAGGGCACCTCCACCGCCCCGATCGTCTTCACCAGCCGCCAGAGCGTCGAAGGCACGACCGGCGTCGACAGCATCGGCCAATGGGGCGGCCTGGTCATCCTCGGCCGCGCCAACATCTCCAACTGCCCGGCCCTGGTCGCCTACGGCAGCCCCAACTGTGAAGCCCAGGTCGAAGGCACCAACGCCCTCTACGGCGGCTCCAACAACTCCGACAACTCTGGCGTCCTGCAGTATGTGCGCGTCATGCACTCGGGCTTCCAGATCCTGCCCGGCAACGAGCTGAACGGCATCACCCTGGCCGGCGTCGGCAGCGGCACCACCGTCGATCACGTCCAGGTCCACAACAGCTCGGACGACGGCATCGAATGGTTCGGCGGCAACGTGAACGCCAAGTACCTGGTCCTGACCGGCAACGACGACGACAGCCTGGACACCGACCAGGGCTTCAGCGGCGCCCTGCAGTACGTGCTGGTCGTGCAGCGCACCAACGGCGGCGACCGCGTCATCGAGAGCTCGATGGCCTCGCTCGCCACCGGCAACCCGCGCACCAGCGTCAAGCTGTCGAACTTCACCTTCGTGGCCCGCGACAGCGGCAGCGACGCCATCGTCCTGAACACCGGCACCGACTACAACCTCTACAACGGCGTGGTCACCCGCGCCGGCACGACCGGCGCCTGCCTCGACGTCGATGACGCCGCCACCACGGCCACCTTCCGCTCGGTGTTCTTCAGCTGCACCACCAGCTTCCGCCTGGACGGCAACCAGGAAGCCAACACCTCCGGCTTCTTCGGCTCGGGCACGAACAACAACCTGGCCGGCGGGACCTCGACCCTGACGGGGACCTTCATCAACGGCGCCAACGAGAACGGCGTCACGGTGACCAACCCCACCCCGCTCAGCGCCTTCCTGGCCACCCCGGCCAACATCGGCGCCGTCCGCAACTCGACCGACACCTGGTACTCGGGCTGGACCTGCGGCCTGCCGGGCGCAACCGCCTGCTGATGCGACGGGCGGCGGGTCCCTCCGGGCCCGCCGCCCCCTCGCTACCGACGTCGCTCCGCGGTCACCCAATCAAGGCACATCTCATGTCGAAGCTACATCTGACCCTCACCGGTCTTCTGCTGGCCACCACGGCGCTCACCGCGCCTGGCCTCGCCGCCGCGCAGGACGCGCCGGCCCCGGCCGAGGACCAGGTCGAGGAAATCGTCGTCCTCGGGAAGAACATCCCCGAGCCGATGCGGGAGACCAGCGAGGTCGCGACCTTCCTGCAGCCCGAAGACCTCAAGCGCCAGGGCGACGACAACGCCGCCGAGGCGCTGACCCGTCTGACCGGCCTGTCGCTGGTCAGCGGCAAGTTCGTCTACGTCCGCGGTCTGGGCGAGCGCTACAGCTCGGCCCTGCTCAACGGCTCGCCCCTGCCTTCGCCCGAACCGCTGCAGCGGGTCGTGCCGCTGGACCTGTTCCCGGCCAGCATCCTGGGCGGCACCGTCGTCCAGAAGACCTACTCGCCCAACTACCCGGGCGAATTCGGCGGTGGCGTCATCGACCTGCAGACCGTCAGCACCCCCGACGAGCCCTTCTTCAGCATCGGCATGAGCACGGGCGGCAACACCGAGACCACCTTCCAGGACGGGATCACCTATTACGGCTCCGACACCGACTGGCTGGGCTATGACGACGGCACCCGCGACACCCCGCGCATCCTGCAGCGGATCGCGCCGGACCGCCTGCGGGTCAGCGAGGCCAACTACACCGACGCCCAGCTGCAGCAGATCGGCCGCAGCTTCGTCAACGCGCCGCTGAACCTGATCCAGAAGAACAACTCCATCCTGCCGAACTTCGGCCTCGACGTCTCGGCCGGTCGCTCGTTCGACCTGGGCGACGCCGGCTTCGTCGGCGTGGTCGGGGTGCTGGGCTTCAAGAACGGCTGGAAGAGCCGCGACGGGATCCAGCAGGAAGGCCTGGTGCAGGCGGGCGTGATCAGCGTCAACACCGACTACAACTTCCGTTCGACCGAGAACAACGCCGTGGTCAACGGCCTGTTCGGCCTGTCCTGGGAGTCGGCCGACAGCGCCCATCAGGTGAAGTGGACCAACCTCTACATCCACTCGACCCTGAAGGAAGCCCGCATCCGCGAGGGCTACGACAGCAACGCCCCGGGCCAGGGCCTGGTGCGGGACGACTACACCGAGTGGTTCGAGCGCAGCCTGATCAACACCCAGCTGGCCGGCAAGTCCGAGCTGGGCGACTTCACGGTCAACTGGCGCGGCGCCTTCGCCAAGACCTCGCGCAACAGCCCCTATGAAAAGGGCATCCGCTACTTCTGGGTCGACGCCGACAACGACGGCGTCCAGGACGCCAACGAGCCCTACCGTCACGACGGCTCCTCGGTGCAGAACTACACCCGCTTCGGCGAGGTTGAAGACTCCGTCGCCAGCTTCGGCGTCGACGGCGCCTACGCCCTGTCGATCTCCGACACCCGCGAGATCATTGTCAGCGGCGGCGTCGCCTGGATGGACAACAACCGCCATGCCAGCCAGCGCGAGTTCCGCCTGCTGGCCCTGAACAATTCCATTCCGATCGATGTCCAGAACAGCCGGGTCGACTTCCTGCTGTCGGACTACAACATCGGGCCGCTGTTGTTCATGCTGCGTGAAACCACGGGCGCCGACGGCGCCTCGGCCTACAAGGCGGCGCTGGAAACGCGCGCGGCCTGGTTCCAGGTCGATGCCGAAGTCCTGCCGCTGGTCCGCGTCGCGGTCGGGGCCCGCTATGAGGAAGCCGAGCAGGGCGTCAACCCGATCGACATCTTCTCGGGCCCGCTGCCCAGCGCCCCGAAGCTGGAGAACGAGTACTGGCTGCCGACCGCCACGGTGACCTGGAACTTCTACGAGGACATGCAGCTGCGCTTTGGTCTGTCCAAGACCATCGCCCGCCCGCAGTTCCGCGAACTGGCGCCGCAGACCTACCTCGATCCGGACACCGACCGCCTCTACATCGGCAACCCCTACCTGGTGGATTCCGAGCTGATCAACGTCGACGCCCGCTATGAGTGGTACTTCGACAAGGGCCAGTCGTTCACCTTCGGCGTCTTCTACAAGGACATCGACAAGCCGGTCGAAACCATCGTCAACGAAGGCGGCTCGAGCCTGCAGACCACCTTCCTGAACGCGCCGGCCGCCGTCCTGTACGGGGCCGAGATCGATGCGAAGGTCTACTTCGACATGCCGATCGACGCCCAGTGGTTCAGCGACAAGCGCTGGCTGATCGCGGCCAACTACACCTGGACCAGCTCCGAGGTGAAGGTCGGCTCGGGCGACGTCGTCTACCCGCTGTCGGGCCTGGGCGCGCCGCGTCCCGCCACCGACTACGTCACCGACGGCGACACCCTGCAGGGTCAGTCGGATCACCTGGCCAACCTGCAGTTCGGCTGGGAAGACGACAACGCCAAGTCCCAGGCGACCGTGCTGGTCACCTACGTCAGTGAACGGATCGCCGCCCGCGGCCGCACCGGCTTCCCGGACCTGGTCCAGGGCGAAAGCGTCAACCTCGACTTCACCTACCGCAAGGGGTTCGAGGTGATGGGCAAGGAGATGGAGTTCGGCTTCGAGGCCCGTAACCTGCTCGGCGAAGACTCCGAGGAATTCCAGGAACTTGGCGGCGGCCGCGTCGACACCAACACCTACGACCTCGGCCGCAGCTTCTCGTTCAGCATCTCGGCCAAGTTCTAGGCCCGACCTTTGTCGCGTAGGCAGGCGCTCCCTACCCTCCGGGTGGGGAGCGTTTGTCATTCAGTCGTCATGAAAGTATCACTTACCTGCGGCACGCCGCGTCTAACCCGACGCGTCGCTGTCGTATCGGGGAAGAATTTCAAGTGGTGGTTTGGCAACGCCTATTGCCGGGCGGCTTCACGACCGTTTCGGCCCGTGCGGTCGTCGAGGCGATGCTCGTGCTGCTGCTCGCCACCCAGGCCGCCCGCCTGGTCTGGGCCGTCGCCGCCCCGGGCGCGCCGCCGCCGGCCAGCGCCAGGGCGCAGATGGCCGACCTGTCGATCCTGACCCGCTTCAATCCCTTCCTCGGCCTCGACACGCCGACCGGCGGCCAGGCGTCCGGCCAGGCCATGCGGCTGTACGGCGTCCGCGCCGGCCTCGACGGCCGGGGCTCGGCCATCATCGGCACGGCCGATGGCAAGCAGGCCTCCTACCTGGTCGGCGAGACGGTGGCGCCGGGCGTCACCCTGCAGGCCGTGCACGACAATCACGTGGTCCTGGCGCGCGGCGCCGCCACCACCCGGCTGACCTTCCCCGATGGCCCCCAATGATGTTTCAAAGTAAGGACGCCACGCGCTTGAGGAACACCATCCGGACCCTCGCCCTGGCGGCCGCCTTCGGCGCCACGGCCCTCGCGCCCGCCGCGCCCGCCCTGGCCCAGACCCAGGTGCTCAACGTCCAGGACGCCGACATCCGCGCCTTCATCCAGGACGTCGCCCGCAGCACCGGCCGGACCTTCATCATCGACCCCCGCGTCAAGGGCACGGTCAGCGTCGCCAGCGACGGGCCGCTGAGCAAGGGCGAGCTGTTCGAGGTGTTTCTCGCCACCCTGCGCTCGAATGGCTTCATCGCCATCCCGACGGGTCCGAGCAGCTATCGCATCGAGCCGGCCGAGAACGCCGCCCGCGGCCCCTCCGCCGGCCGCAGCGGTTTCGTCACCGAGGTCTTCCGCCTGCGCACCATCGACGCGGCCGGCGCCGCCGAGATGATCAAGCCGCTGGTCGGGCCGCAGGGCGTGGTCACCGCCAATCCGCGGGGCAACACCGTGGTCGTCGCCGACTACGCCGACAACATGCGCCGCATCCGCGGGCTGATCGGCCAGATCGATCAGGACCGGGCCCAGGTGAAGACCATCACCCTGCAGTACAGCAGCGCCAGCGAGATCGCCCGGGTGCTGGGCGACCTGACCAGCGCGCCCGGCGCCGAAGGCAAGTCGGCCCGTGGCGCGGTCACCATCGTGGCGGTCGCGAGCAGCAACTCCATCATGCTGCGCGGCGATTCCGAGGCCATCGCCCGGCTGATCCCGATCATCACCGACCTCGACCGCCGGGCCCAATCGAGCGCCGATATCCAGGTCGTCTTCCTCAAGCACGCCAACGCCGAAGAGATGCTGCCGGTGCTGCAGCAACTGGTCGGCCAGCAGCCGACCACGTCGGGGACCGCCAGCGGCGGCAAGAGCACGGTCGAGGCGGCGCCCGCCACCGCCGCGACGGCGGGCTCCCAGCGCGCCAACCTGGCCCGCTATCCGGGCGCCAACGCCCTGATCATCAGCGCCGATCCCGAGACCCAGCGCATGCTGGCCGAGGTCATCCGCCAGCTCGACGTGCGCCGCGAACAGGTGCTGGTCGAGGCCATCGTCGTCGAGGTCTCCGACGGCACGGCCCAGCGACTGGGGGTCCAGACCATCCTCGGCAGCGAGAACGGCAATGTGCCGTTCGCCACCACCAACTATTCCAACACCGGCCCCAACATCCTGGCCCTGACCGGGGCCATCGTCGGCCAGAACAACCTGCCCGAGGACAGCGACCTGCTGGCCCAGCTGCAGGAGGCCGCGGTCAGCTCGCTGCTCAACACCAACGGCATGCTCGGGGCGGTCACCGGCACGCTGAGCGGCGACACGATGTTCGGCTTCATCATCAACGCCGTGCGGGAGGACAACTCCTCCAAGCTGCTGTCGACGCCCCACATCCTGACCCTCGACAACCGCGAGGCCTCGATCCTGGTCGGCCAGGAAATCCCCATCACCACCGGCGAGGCGCTGGGCGACGCCAACTCCAACCCGTTCCGGACCATCCAGCGCCAGGACGTCGGCATCAAGCTGACCGTCACGCCGCAGATCAACGCCGGCGGCGGCATCACCCTGCACCTGCGCCAGGAGGTGTCGGCCATCGCCGGCACGGTGACGACCAACAATCCCGAGCTGATCCTCAACAAGCGCGTGGTCGAGACCACCGCCGTCATCGGCGATGGCGAGATCGTCGTGCTTGGCGGCCTGCTGCAGCAGGACGAGACCATCAGCCTGGAGCGCACCCCGCTGATCAGCGACGTGCCGCTGCTGGGCGAGCTGTTCAAGAGCCGGGCCCGCGAGGGCAAGCGCACCAACCTGATGATCTTCCTGCGGCCCCGCATCATCCGCAACGACGCGGACGCCCGGGCCGTCACCGGGCCGCGCTACGAGTTCATGCGCCAGCAGCCCGCCCTGACCGGCAAGGACGGCGTCAACGCGCTCGACACGGTGGTCATCGACCAGCTGGGCGCGACGCCGCCCAACGTCCCGCCGCCGCCGCCGGTCCAGGCGCCCGTGCCGCCCAAATGACCGTGCTGGCCGATCCCACCCTGTCCTACGGCTTCGCCAAGCGGGCCGGCGTTCTGCTGCTGTCGCTGGGCGAGACGGCCCGCGTCGGCCTGCGCGAGGGATCGGACCCGGCCGCCCTGGTCGAGGCCCGCCGGGTCCTGGGCCGGCCGCTCTCCATCGAGACCCTGTCCGGCGCCGCCTTCGACCGCCAGTTCTCGGAAGTCTACGCCGGCGAGGGCCTGGCGGCCTCCAGCGCCGACAGCGTCGAGATGGCGGGGGGCCTGGACTCGCTGCTCGACGACATCCCGGCGACGGCCGACCTGCTGGATCCGCAGGACGAGGCGCCGGTCATCCGCCTGATCAACGGCCTGATCGCCGAGGCCGCGCGGCTGGGCGCCTCCGACATCCACATCGAGCCCTTCGAGCGGACGGTCACCGTCCGCTTCCGCATCGACGGCGTGCTCCGGGAGGTGCTCAGCCTGCCCCAGCGCATCGGTCCGCTGCTGGTCTCGCGCATCAAGGTCATGGCCCGCCTCGACATCGCCGAGAAGCGCCTGCCGCAGGACGGCCGCATCTCCCTGGCGCTGGGCGGCAAGGCGCTGGACGTCCGCGTCTCGACGCTCCCGGCCCGGGTCGGCGAGCGGGTGGTGCTGCGCATCCTCGACAAGGACCAGGCCGGCCTGCAACTGCGGGAACTGGGCATGCCGCCGGCCCTGCTCCGCGTCTTCGAAAGCGCGGTGCGCGAGCCGCACGGCATCATCCTGGTCACCGGCCCCACGGGCTCGGGCAAGACGACGACCCTGTATGCGGGCCTGGCCCTGCTCAACGACGCCAGCCGCAATATCCTGACCATCGAGGACCCGGTCGAGTACGCCATGCACGGCGTCGGCCAGACCCAGGTCAACACCCGGGTCGGCATGACCTTCGCCGCCGGCCTGCGGGCTATCCTGCGCCAGGATCCGGACGTGGTCATGGTCGGCGAGATCCGCGACAGCGAGACCGCCCAGGTCGCCGTCCAGGCCGCCCTGACCGGCCACCTGGTGCTGTCCACCGTCCACACCAACGACGCGGCCGGCGCGGTGACCCGCCTGCGCGACATGGGGGTGGAGCCCTTCCTGCTGGCCTCCACCCTGCGCACGGTCCTGGCCCAGCGGCTGGTGCGGCGGCTCTGCGAAACCTGCCGTGAGCCGCATCCGGCAGGGCCCGTCGCCGCCCGCCGGCTGGGCGTCGGCGAGGATGCGACCCTGTTCCGCGCCAAGGGCTGCCCGGCCTGCAATCACACCGGCTACCAGGGCCGGGTCGGGGTCTACGAGGCCATCCGGATCGACGACCATGTGCGCGGCCTGATCGCCGCCGGCGCCGATGAGCAGGCGCTCAGCGCCGGGCTCTCCGAAACCGGCGACCTCGCCGCCGCCGCCCGTGAGCTGGTGCTGGCCGGCGTCACGACCCTGGAGGAGATGCTGCGCGTCACCCGCCAGGACGCCGAGCCCAGAGTGGGAGCCGAGGGCCATGGCGGCGTTTGAGTATCTGGCGCTCGACACCCGGGGGACGGCCCGCAACGGCGTCGTCAGCGCCCCGGACGAGACAGCCGCGCGCGCCATCCTGGAAAAGCGCCGCCTCGCCCCCGTCCGCCTGATCGCCGCCAACGACAGCGGTCCGGCCCTTGGCCTGTTTCGCGAGAAGCTGTCGCCCCGGGACCTGTCGCTGATCACCCGCCAGCTCTCGACCCTGGTCTCGGTCAGCCCCCTCGAGGAGGCGCTGCGGGCCATCGCCCAGAACAGCGAGCAGCCCAAGGTCCGCGCCATCCTCGGCGAGGTCCATTCGGGCATCACCGAAGGCTTCCGCCTGTCGGAAGCCATGGGCCGGCGGCCGGCCAGCTTCCCGCCCCTGTACCGGGCGATGGTTTCGGCCGGCGAGTCCTCCGGCTCGCTTCCGACCATCCTCGACCGCCTCGCCGACCTGCTGGAGCAGGAACAGGCGGTGCGCGCCCGGCTGACGACGGCCCTGGTCTATCCGATCGCCCTGGCCGCCACCGCCGTCCTGGTGGTCATCGCCCTGCTGACCTTCGTCATCCCCAAGGTGGTCGACCAGTTCGACAGCATGGGCCAGACCCTGCCGTTGCTGACCCGCCTGATCATCGGCCTCTCCAACGCCATGCGAGACTTTGGCTGGGTCGGGCTGATCGTCCTGGCGCTGGCCGGACTGGCCTTCGCCCAGGGGATGCGGAACCCGGCCTTCCGGCTGGCCGTGGACGGCGTCCTGCTGCGGCTGCCCCTGCTCGGCCGGCTGCAGCGCGAGGCCAACGCCGCCCGCCTGGCCCGCACCCTGTCGACCATGCTGGCCAGCGGCCTGCCGATCCTCGAGGGCCTGACCCTGACCGCCCGCACGGTCGGCAACAGCGTGCTGCGCCGCGCCACCGAGGACATGACCGTCTCGATCCGCGAGGGCGGCGGCCTGTCGGCGGCCCTGCGCAAGGCCGGGGTGTTCCCGCCGGTGCTGCTCTACATGGCCGCCAGCGGCGAGGCGTCGGGGCAGCTGGAAATGATGCTGTCGCGCGCCGCCGACTATCTGGAACGCGAGTTCAACACCTTCACCAGCGCCGCGCTCAGCCTGCTGGAGCCGGCGATCATCATCGTCATGGGCGTGGTGGTCGCCACCATCGTCCTGTCCATCCTGCTGCCCATCCTGCAGATCAACACCCTGGCCATCGGTTAGAACCATGTCGCACGAGCCCGAAGACAAACGCCCCCGCCGCGCCGGCTTCACCCTGGTGGAGATGATGGTGGTGGTCGTCATCCTCGGCCTGCTGGCCACGGTGGTGATCATCAACGTCCTGCCGGCCCAGGGCCGGGCCATGAAGGAGAAGGCCCGCGCCGACATCGCCACCCTGGAGCAGGCGGTGGAGAGCTATCGCCTCGACACCTTCGCCTTCCCGCGCGGCGAGGCGGGCCTGCAGGCCCTGACCACGCCCCCGAGCGGCGTCGCGGCCAGCCGCTATCGCGAGGGCGGCTACATCAAGCGGCTGCCGGACGATCCCTGGGGTCATCCCTATCAGTACCGCTACCCGGGCCAGCATGGTCCGTTCGACATCTACAGCTACGGCGCCGATGGTCAGGAGGGCGGCGAAGGCGATGACGCGGACATTGGCAACTGGAAATAGCCCCAAGAGGCGTTTGGCCCGGCCCGGCTTCACCCTCGTCGAGCTGATGGTGGTGCTGGCGGTGCTGGGGCTGATGGCGACGGTGGTGGTCGTGGCCATTCCCGATGGCGCGATGACGCTCGCCGCCGAGGGCGACCGCTTCGCCGCCCGGCTGAAGCGGGCGCAGGAGGAGGCCGTGCTGGTGAACCGGCCGGTGGAGGTGGCGTTGAGCGACGACGGCTACGCGTTCCGGGTCCGTAAGGCGGGCGGCTGGCGGCCGCTCGACGAGGGTCCCTTCGAGCCCGAAACCTGGCTGCCCGGCACCGCCGTCATGGCCGACAAGGACGTCCGCCGGGTGACCTTCGATCCGACCGGCGTCGCCAATCCGGCCGGCTTCACCCTCCGCCGCAACGGCAAGGCCGTCGAGGTGCTGGTCGATGCGGCCGGCAATGTGAGGGTCGATGCGCGATAGGGCCGGATTCACCCTCATCGAGCTCTTGGTGGCGCTGACGGTGTTCAGCCTGGCCGCCATGGCGCTGATCAACCTGTCGGGCGAGAACACCCGCGCCGCCGGCCGGATCGAGACCAAGGCCCTGGCCGCCGTGGTCGCCGAGAACCGCGCCGTCGAGGCGCTGACCAGCGATCGGCCGCCGCCCCTCGGCGTCGCCAACGGCGTCGAGCAGGCGGGAATGCGGACCTGGCGATGGAGCCGCAAGGTCGCCGCCACCGGCGACCCGGATATCCTGCGCATCGACATCGTGGTGCTCGACCCCGCGACCCCGCGCCCGGCCAGCGTGCTGACCGTGTTCCGGAGCGTGCGATGAGGCGCGGTGGCTTCACCCTGATCGAGATGCTGGTGGCGTTGCTGGTCTTCGGCCTGCTGGCCGCCGCCGGGGCGGCGGTGATGGGCTCCACCCTGACCAGCCAGGCCGTGGTCAAGAGCCGGGTCGAGCGCTTCGCCGACTTCCAGCGCCTGCGCGCCACCCTGCGGGCCGACCTCGCCCAGGCCGCCCCGCGCCGCACGCGCGACACAGGCGGGACTCCGGCCGGCGTCGCCTTCATCGGCGGCGATCCCTGGGGCGGGGCCGGCGAGCGACTGTTCGTTGTCGTGCGCCGGGGCTGGGAAAACCCCGACCAGGCGCCGCGGCCCTCCCTGCAGTATGTCGAGTACCGCCTGTCCGATGGCCGCCTGGAGCGTCGGGTCCGCGCCGCCCTCGACGGGACGCCGCTGGGTCCCGCCCAGGTGCTGATCGACGGGGTCGAGACCAGCCAGGTGGCCTTCCTGCATCGCGGCGTCTGGCAGGCGTCGTGGAAGGGCCAGTCGGGGGTCGAGCTGCCGCGCGCGGTGCGCCTCGACCTGACGGTCGAGGGCCTGGGCCCGATCACCCAGCTGTTCCTGACCACGGGGGACAGCCGATGATCTGTCCTCCGGTCAAGACTGTGGGCAAGCCGCATGAGCGGGGCGTCGCCCTGCTCACCGTCCTGTTGATGGTGGCGGTGATGTCGGCCATCGCCGTCGGCGTGCTGGACGATATCCGCTTCGGCCTGCGGCGCACCTTCAATGCCGCAACGGCGACGCAGGGGCAGTATTTCGCCCTGGGGGCCGAGGAACTGGCCCGGGCCCGGATCAGCCGGCTGCTGGAGCGGGACGCTGTCCGCACCTCGCTGGAGGGCGGCTGGAACGGCCGGCCCATCGTCTTCCCGATCGAGAACGGCCAGATCCTGGCCCGGGTCAGCGACGCCACCGGCTGCTTCAATCTCAATAGCCTGGTGCTGGCCGGCGGCGGCGAGCCCTTCGTGCGCCGCGAGCAGGGCGTGCGCCAGTTCACCGCCCTGCTGACGGCCCTGAACCAGCCCCAACCCGAGGGGCTGGCCGACGGCCTGGCCGAGTGGATGGACAGCAACAGCGTCGGCGCCCCGGGCACGGAGGACGACGGCTATCTGAAGGGGGCCAATCCCTATCGCACCGCCTCGGCGCCGCTGGCCGAGGTCAGCGAGCTGCGGGCCGTGCATGGCTTCACCCCGGCCGTCTATGCCGCCATCCGGCCCTATGTCTGCGCCTTGCCGACGACCGACCTGTCGCCAGTCAACATCAATACGCTGGGTGTGGAGCGCGCCGTGGTCCTGACCGCCCTGACCGAGGGCGGCGTTTCCGTCACCGCCGCGCGCTCGGTGCTGGCCCAGCGCCCGGCCGGCGGGTTCGCCGATCTCGCCGCCTTCTGGTCCAACCCCGCCTTCGCCCAGCTGCCAGCCGACGCCGGCGTGCGCAGCCAGGTCGATCTGCGCTCCCGCTTCTTCGCCCTCGACGCCGAGGTCACCTTCGCCGGCGGCGATGTCACCCTCAGTTCCCTGTTCGAAGCCCCTTCGCCCGGCGGCGTCCGCCTGGTCGCCCGCCGCTGGACCCACGACGAATGAACCGCCTGATCATCCTGTTCGCCGATCCCGACCGTCCGCCGGAAGTCCTGGAGTCCCAGGATGGCGAGGTGCTGCGTTATGAGGTCCTCCGCCAGGGCGAGGCCGAGGCCTGGGCGCCGGCCCGCACCATCCTGGTCGTTCCCGGCGCCGATGTCGCCGCCCGCTGGCTGGACCTGCCCGCCGCCAGCGACGCCCAGGCGCGCTCGGCCGCCGGGTTCATGCTGGAAGAGGCCCTGGCCGCCGCGCCGGAACGTCAGCACATCGCCGTCGGGCCCCGTGGGGACGGACCCCGGCTGACCGCCGTGGTCGACGCCCCGCGCCTGCAGGGCTGGCTGGACCGGGCCGCCGCGCTGGGGGTGACGCCGGACGTGGTCACCCCCGACCATCTGATCCTGCCCCCGGCGGACGACAGGCTGGTCGGCGTCCGCTTCGGCCAGCTGTTGTCGGTGCGCGGTCATGACCTGGCCCTTTCCGGCGAGCCGGAGCTGCTGGCGGCCGTGCTGGGCGAGCGGACGCCGACGCCGGCCAACCCGCTGGAATCCGCCGCCCTGCTGGCCCGCGGCGCCGAAGCCCCGGCCATCAACCTGCTGCAGGGCGCCTTCGCGCCGGGCGGCGAACGGACCGAGAGCGGCGGCTGGAAGCGCGCCATCGTCCTCGCGGCGCTGTTGCT
Organism: Caulobacter sp. NIBR1757; assembly: GCF_027912495.1. GTDB lineage: Bacteria > Pseudomonadota > Alphaproteobacteria > Caulobacterales > Caulobacteraceae > Caulobacter. The sequence continues at coordinate 574,497 of NZ_CP115463.1, forward strand.
GATCTCGCCGCTGCTGATCGCCGGCGCCCAGATCGCCCGCAACACCGGCGCGGCGCTGGGGCTGGAAGACCGCGCCGATCGCCGGGCCGTGGCCATGGTCCCCTCCCTGCGCGGGACGAGCGACCCCGCCGGCCAGGCCCTGGCCCGGCTGGAGGCCCGCCACGCCGCCGACCGCTTCCTCGACCTGACGGCGGCGACCTTCCAGGTGGTCCAGGCCAGCGGCCCGGTGCGCATGGAAACCCTGGTCTACGGCGAGGACGGCGCCCTGCGGATCAGCGTCGCCTACGCCAACTACTCCGACCTCGACACCCTGAAGGCCGCCGCCGCCCAGGCCGGCCTCGACCTGGTCGAGGATTCCACCGTCACCGAAGGCGGCCGCATCAGCACCGACCTCATCGTCAGGAGCCCCCGATGATCGACCGCCTGCGCCTCGCCTGGCAGGCCCGGTCCCGCCGCGAGCAGATCATGCTGGCGGCAATGGGCCTGGCGCTGCTGATCGTCTTCGGCTGGTTCGCCGTGCTGGCGCCCCTGAACGGCGCGGTGAAGGGCTCGGAGGTTCGCCTGCGCAAGGCCGGCGACCGTTTCGCCCAGCTTGACGCCGCCGCCCGAAGCGGTGGCCTTCCCGTGACATCGGGCCAACCGTTGTCGGCGGTGGTCGACGCCTCGGCCGCCGCCGCCGGACTGACCATCGACCGCCGGCGCGAGGAGGCCGATGGCCGCCTGACCGTCTGGCTGAACGGCGCCGATCCGGGGCTGCTTATGACCTGGCTGACCGGCCTGGCCCGCGCCCAGGGCGTCGCGGTCAGCGACATGACGGCCTCCCGCATCGACGGGGGCCTGCTGGAGGTCCAGGTCACCCTGGGGCGGGCCGCGTCATGAGGACCCCGCGGCTGCTGATTCTGTTCGTCGCGGCGTTCCTGCTGGCCATGATCGCCTTCGCGCCGTTGTCGCTGGCGCTCGGCGCCGCCAAAGGCCGGCTCACGGCCGATAGGGTCGAGGGGACGCTGTGGGCGGGCCGCCTGACCGGGGCGCGACTGGCGGGCCTGCCGCTCGGAACCGTGAAGACCCGCACCCAGATCCTGCCTCTGCTGACCGGCGCGGTCCGGCTGCGGGCCGAAGCGCGAGGCGGCGCCTTCGCCGGCCAGGGGCTGCTGCTGGCGGCGGGCTCGCGCACCGGCGCCGATGAGGTTTCCGGCCTGCTGGCGCTGGACCGCCTGGGGTTCGCCGGGCCGGTGAGCGGCGCCCTGAAGCTGGACAAGGCGGCGGCGGTGTTCCAGCGCGGCCAGTGCCGCCAGGCGGCCGGCAAGGCCACGGCGCAGCTGGGCGGAACCGGGCTGCTTGCCCAGCCGGTCACCCTGGCCGGCGCGCCGGTGTGCAGCGCCGGGCGCTGGGTCCTGCCGATGGCCGGCGAGGCCCAGGGTCTGCGCATCGAGGCCCGGATCAGCCTGGACGGCGACGGCGCCTGGCGTTCGGAGCTTATCCTCATTCCCACAGACCCCGCGATGGGGCAGGCTCTGGCCGCCGCCGGCTTCACCCAGGACGGCGACCGCTGGCGCCGCGCCACCGAGGGACGCCCATGATCCGCCTGATAACGCTCGCCGCCGTGGCCCTGACCGCCACCACCGCTCTCGCCGCGCCCAAGACCCAGAAGGCGCCCGCCCCCAACGACGGCGGCGTGCCGTTCGGCGAACTGGCTCAGCAGCAGCTGGCTCCCGGCCAGTGCGCCCTGTTCCTGTGGGCCAATACCAGCCCGGCCCGGCGCATCCTGATGGCCACCCAGAACCCGGCCTCGGCCCGGGTGGTGATGAAGGGCAAGACCCTCGACCTCCCGCTCACCGCCTGGGACGGCGAACAGGTCATGGGCCTGTACCAGGAACAGACCTTCAGCGGCGACGGCCTGACCGTCACCGTCCGTTTCCGCGCCGAGGCGCCGCGCGGCCTGGTCGGCGGCGTGGTCGCCCGGGACGGATCGGTGGAGTTGAAGGATGCCACCGGCTGGGAAACCGTGGTCCCCGCAGCGGGGATGATCGCCTGCCAGCCTGGCTAGGCCGGTCAGGCTGTCCGCTTAGGGGTTCTAGATCTGAACCTCAGTCAGGAGGGGGTGCTCCGCAAAGGTCCGCTCGATCGGCATGGCCGTCTGCAACTGGGCCCGTGTCAGCGCCCTCGGCGCCGGGCGGTGGGAGACCAGGATGAGGCCCCGCTCTTCCAGCCTGAGGCGTTCGTCCAGGCGGCGGACGATCTCGGCCTCCACATCCGCATCGAGACCTTCGGTCGGCTCGTCGAGAAGCAGCCAGGGCGAGGGGCGCAGAAGGGCTCTCGCCACAGACAACCGACGCCGTTCACCCCCCGAGAGCGCCACCCCGCCGTCGCCCAGCCAGCAGTCCAGGCCGAGCGGAAGGGACTGAACCCGGGTGTCGAGACAGGCCGTGTGCAGCGCGCTCCACAGCGCATCGTCCGGCAGCCGCCTGCCCAGGGTCAGATTGTCCCGGACCGTTCCGGACAGCAGCGGCGCGTCCTGGGCGGCCAGGCTGAAAAGGGCGCGCGCGCATCCGGCCGGCAGGGCGTGCAGGTCAACTCCGTCGATCCAGATCTCCCCCTCCCGGCAAGGCGCGAGCCCGACAAGGCGGTGCAGCACGGTTGTCTTCCCCGACCCGGACGGTCCGGTGAGCAACAGCCGGTCCGTCCGTTGCAGGGCTGCCTCCGCGCCGGCGATGCGGAGGCTCAGGGACTGGCCGCGCAGGGGCGGGGGCGCCGGGCCGACCACCGGGTCGGGAAAGGCCTGGTCGAGGCGCAGGGCGGCCTCCCGGGCCGACGCCGCGCGATCGAGCGCCCGCAGCATGCCACCGCCGGCTTCCGCGCCCGCCGCCGCCGCCAGCACGGCCAGCGCCATCAGGGCCGGACCCGCGTCGGCGCTCAGAACCGCGACCAGGCCGACGCACACCGCCGTGGACACGGCGAGCAGCCCTGTCAGGGCGGCCTGTTGGCGCCAGCCGGCATACTCCTGCTCGGCCCGCAGGTCCTCGAGCCGGCGCAGGTCGGTTCGCGCGATCTCGGCGACGCCCAGCGCCCTGACCTCCTGATCCATCGTCAGCCAGCGGGTCATGCCGCCGCGCAGCGCCGAGGAGGCGGCCAGACGGGCGCGGGCCAGACCCCTCGCCCTGGCGGCAAGACGACGGCCTGACCACACCTGCGCCGCCAGCACCAGGGCCGCCGCCAGGGCCGCCACCGGGCTGGCGATGGCGATCAGCCCCAGGCAGGCGACCGCCCCGGCCGCCGCGCCCCAGAGGCCGGCGTCCTCGATCATGCCGCCCTCGACCTGGCTGACGTCCTCGGTCAGGCGGCTTATGGCGTCGCCGCTGACCAGGGACAGGCTGTGGCTCGGCGGCGCGCCGGTCAGCCGGGCGAACAGACCTGCCCTCAGGGCGGCGCCGGCGCGCAGGCCGGCGGTGTGTCCGGCCAGGCGTTCGCCATACCGGCCGGCGGTTCGAAGGATGGCCATCAGCCGGATTGCCGCGCTGGGCAGCAGGTAGTTGAAGGCCTGGGTCGCCGCCGGGCCGGCCGCTCCGGCCAGGGCCGCGCCGGCCAGGAACCAGCCCGACAGGCCCAGCAGCCCGACACCGGCCGCCGCCGCGGCGCCGGCGCAGGCGGCGGCGATCAGCAGGGCCTGTCCCTGACGCCGGCGCTCCTGTCGCAGGAGCCGGTCGACCCCTCCCTTCGGAACGGTCACAGGCCGATCACCTGGTCGGCCTCGGCGATCAGGCGGGGGGAGTGGCTGGCGACGATCACCGTGACGCCGGAGCGCGCGGCGTCGCGCAGCTGGCGGATGATCTGGCTCTCGGCCTCCGGATCCAGATCGGCGGTCGGCTCGTCGAGAAGCCAGAGCCGCGCCCCGCGCGAGATGGCGCGGGCCAGCGACAGCCGCCGGCGCTCCCCGCCCGAAAGGCCGCCGCCACGCTCGTCCAGAGGACTGTCCAGGCCGGCGGACCTGCTGCGCAGCAGGGCGCCGAGGCCGCTGTCCCTGGCGGCGGAGGTCATCACCTCACGGTCGGGCGCCGAATGACCAAGCGCCAGATTGTCGGCCACGCTGCCGGAGACGACCAGCGGCGTCTGCCCGGCCCAGGCGACGCAGGCGGGATCCAGCCCCCCTTCGCCCAGCGGCAGGCCGTCGATGGTGACGACGCCGCCCTCGAGGGTCGCCTCGCCCATGAGCAGGCTGAGCAGGGTCGACTTGCCGCTGCCGGACGGGCCGCTCAGGACCGTCAGGCTTCCGGGCGCCGCCAGGCCGTCGACCGGCCCGATCCGGACGTCTTCGCAAAGCCTTGGCAGGCAGACCACCCGGCTGAAGCGGATCTCCGGCGCGCCGGAAAGCCGGTGGCGCGGACCGGAGGCGGCGGCCAGGGCGACCGATTCCAGCCTCTCCAATGCCGCCTCGGCCATCTGCCGCTCGTGATAGGCCCCGCCCAGCCGGCGGACCGGGGCGTAGATCTCGGGCGCGAGGGCGAGGACGAAGAAGGCGCGGGTCAGGTCCAGGGTCTCCGGAACCTTGAAGGGCAGGAGCCCCAGCAGGCTGAACCCCGCATAGACGGCGACAAGCGCCACCGAGAGGGCGGCGAAGAACTCCAGCCCGGCCGCCGAAAGAAAGGCGATGCGCAGAACGCCCAGCGTCCGCTCCGAGACGTCCGCGGCCGCCCGGGCGACCCGCCGGGCCTCGGGGCCTTCCGCCTCGAAGGCCAGCAGGGTCGGCAGATGGCGCAGGCGGTCGGCGAAAAGGCCCGACAGCCGCGAGACGGCTTCCAGTTGCCCGCGCGAGCGCTGGGCGGCCGCGCCGCCGGCGATCGCCATGAACAGGCCGAACGGGATCAGGGTGCCCAGCATGATGAGGGCCGAGACCGGGCTGGCGATGGCCGCCACGACGAGCAGGATCATCGGCGCGACCGTCACGCCCAGGCGGGCCGGCAGGTAACGCACCAGATAGCCGTCCAGCGTATCGACCTCATCGACCAGCATGGCCAGGCGTTGCCCGATCGCGCCGCCGGCCCGCGGCGAGTCCAGAAAGGTTGTCAGAAGCCGCTCGCGCAGGCCTCGCTTCTCGACCCGCGCCAGCCTGGCGGCCTGCATCTGGGTCCAGGCGCCGAAAAGCCCCCGAGCCGCCAGGCAGAGGGCGGCTAGGACGGCCCAGGGCGCCACGGCGCCCCAGCCGAGCGGGGCATAGACGACCGCCTGGGTCAGGGCGACCGCGAAGCCGACGACGGCCGCCACATCCGCCAGAAGCGGAGGGAGCAGGATGCGCCGGGCCCTGCCCAGCAGCCGCTTTTCGATCGTTCGCGCCATTCCGCTAGGCATAGCCGATCTCCATTAGCGCATCTTGATATGCATCAAGGCCGTCAAACGGCCGCGGGAGGAGAAGCCGGCGACTGCTCAAAGGAGTTCTCACCGTGGACGCCAGCATCGTGGAGCTATCGAGGCTCCAGTTCGCCTTGACGGCGATGTATCACTTCCTGTTCGTGCCCCTGACCCTGGGGCTGTCCTTCATGCTCGTCATCATGGAGGCGACCTATGTGATGACCAACCGCCCGATCTGGCGGACCATCACCCGCTTCTGGGCCACCCTGTTCGGCATCAACTTCGTGCTCGGCGTGGCCACCGGCCTGACCATGGAGTTCGAGTTCGGGACCAACTGGTCCTACTACTCGCACTATGTCGGCGACATCTTCGGGGCGCCGCTGGCCATCGAGGGCCTGATGGCCTTTTTCCTCGAGGCCACCTTCATCGGCCTGATGTTCTTTGGATGGGAGCGCCTGAGCAAGGTCGCCCACCTCGGCGTCACCTTCATGGTTGCGCTGGGCTCGAACCTGTCGGCCCTGTGGATTCTCATCGCCAACGGCTGGATGCAGAATCCGGCCGGGGCGGTGTTCAATCCCGAGACCATGCGGATGGAGGTCGAGAACTTCCAGGCGGTGCTGTTCAACCCCGTGGCCCAGGCCAAGTTCGTCCACACCGTCAGCGCCGGCTACCTGACCGCGGCGGTCTTCGTGTTCGGCGTCTCGGCCTTCCTGATGCTGAAGAACCGCTGGCCGGGCGTCGCCAAGCGCTCGATGGTCGTGGCGGCGTCGTTCGGCCTGGCCTCGGCCCTGTCGGTCGTCGTGCTGGGCGACGAGAGCGGCTACGCCCTGACGGACAACCAGAAAATGAAGCTCGCGGCGCTTGAGGCGATGTGGGAGACCGAGCCCGCGCCGGCCGGCCTGACCCTGTTCGGCCTGCCCAACCTGCAGGACCGCAAGACCCACGCCGAGATCAAGATTCCCTATGTCCTGGGGCTGATCTCCACCCGCAGCGTCGACCGGCCGGTCGAGGGCATCCTGCCCCTGGTCGCCCAGGCCGAGGATCGCATCGAAAACGGCATGAAGGCCTATGACGCGGTCCAGACGCTGCGGGCCGATCCCGCCGACCTGACCGCGCGGGCCAGCTTCGAGCAGTACAAGAACGACCTGGGCTACGGACTGCTGCTCAAGAAGTATGGGCCGGACCCGCGCACCGCCGACCGGGCGACCATCCAGAAGGCCGCCTGGGACACCGTTCCCAACGTGCCGGTGCTGTTCTGGTCGTTCCGGTCGATGGCCGGCATCGGTTTCCTGTTCATCGGCTTCTTCGGCCTGGCCTTCGTGCTGATGACCCGGCGCAACTTCCAGGCCCGCTGGTTCCTGCGCCTCGCCGTGCTGCTCATCCCGCTGCCCTGGATCGCCGCGGAGCTGGGCTGGGTGCTGGCCGAGCTGGGCCGCCAGCCCTGGGCCGTGGAAGGGGTGCTGCCCACCTTCCTGGGCGTCTCCAGCCTGACCGCCGGCCAGATCTGGACGACGATCATCGGCTTCACCCTGCTCTATGGAACCCTCGCCGTGGTCGAGGTCGGCCTGATCCTGCGCACTATCAAGCGCGGGCCCTACGCCGGCCACGAAGGTCACCCCGACGACTCCGCCCCTGTCGAAGACGGCGCGCCCCGGCTCGCCGCCGCCGAATAACCTGGAAGGACGCAAGTCATGGACCTGCCCCTCGACTACCCGACGCTCCGCATCATCTGGTGGGGCCTCATGGGCGTGCTGTTGATCGGCTTCGCCCTCACCGACGGCTTCGACATGGGGGTCGCCGCGCTGCTGCCCTTTGTCGCCCGCAACGACGGCGAGCGGCGGATGGTGATCAACACCGTCGGCCCGACCTGGGAAGGCAACCAGGTGTGGTTCATCCTCGGCGGCGGCGCGATCTTCGCGGCCTGGCCCTTTGTCTACGCCGTCAGCTTCTCGGGCTTCTACCTGGCGATGTTCGCCGTGCTGGCCTCGCTGATCCTCCGGCCCGTCGGCTTCAAGTACCGCTCCAAGCGTCCGGGCAGGATCTGGCGCTCGACCTGGGACTGGGCCCTGTTCGTCGGCGGCTTCGCCCCGGCCCTGGTGTTCGGCGTCGCGGTCGGCAACGTCATCCAGGGCATTCCCTTCCGGCTGGATGGCGACCTGCGCGCCTTCTACGAGGGAACCTTCCTCGGCCTGTTCACCCCCTTCACCCTGATCGCCGGCCTGCTGTCGGTCGCCATGCTGGTGCTGCACGGGGCGGCCTGGCTGACCATGAAGACCGAGCATGGCCCGGTGCGGGACCGGGCGCGCCGCTTCGGCGTCGTCGCTGGCATCGCGTCGATCGTGCTGTTCGCGATCGGCGGGGCCTTCGTCGCCTTCGGCAACCTCGGCTTCCGCCTGGAAAGCGCCCTCGACATGGCGGCCGCCTCCAACCCCGCCCGCGGCGTGACGGTCGCCGCTCCCGGCGCCTGGCTGGCCAACTACGCGGCCTATCCCTGGATGATCCTGGCTCCCGTGCTCGGGTTCCTCGGGGCCCTGCTGGCGACCCTGGGCGTCGCCAGGGGCAAGGAGCTTCCGGCCTTTGCCGGCTCGTCGATCTCGGCCCTCGGCATCATTTCGACCGTCGGCCTGTCGATGTTCCCCTACATCCTGCCCTCGTCCATCGACCCCCGGTCCAGCCTGACGGCCTTCAACGCCTCATCCAGCCACATGACCCTGTTCATCATGCTGCTGGTCACCATCATCTTCCTGCCGATCGTGCTGGGCTACACCGCCTGGGCCTTCAAGGTGATGTGGGGCCGGGTGACCACCCGGGCCGTCACCACCGGCGCCGACTACTACTGACCCCCGACCAAGGAGATACGAGCATGTGGTACTTCACCTGGATCCTCGGCGTCCTTCTGGCGGTGGGCTTCGGCATCCTCAACGGCATCTGGCACGAGCTGCAGCTGGCGGACGCCGGCGACAGCGGCGAGGACGAGATGTAGCTGTCCGCGGCCCATCGTGGCGTGGAGGAAAGCGCGGGCTCATCGGCCCGCGCTTTTTCGTTGGTCTCTTCGCATCGACTTCGCAGCAGGGCCGGACCGGGAGCCATTGACTTAATATGCATTATTACGCATATAAGCAAATATGAAATCTAATACCCCTGTCCCCGAGGCCGTCGCCGGCTTCGCGGCCCGCCTGAAGGAGGCCCTGACCATGACCAGCCCCGTGACCGATATGACCCCCCACGCTGTTCACGACGCCCTGCGCGCCGGCGAAATCCTGCTTGTTGATGTGCGCGAGCCCGCTGAGTTCATCGCCGCCCGCATCCATGGCGCGGTCAACTATCCCCTCTCCACCTTCGATCCTGCCGTGGCCCTGAAGGCCGTCGATCCGGCGCGCGTCGTGCTGCAGTGCGGCTCCGGCAAGCGGTCGGCCATGGCCGCCGCCCGCTGCCAGGCGGCCGGCATCGCCGTCACCCGCCACCTGGGCGGCGGCATCGGGGCCTGGCAGGCCGCCGGACTGCCCGTGATCGACATCAATGCGGCCACGGGCAGTCAGCGCGATCCTGGCTGATCAACGACCCGGCGCTGAACTCACGGAAACGCTCCCCATGCCGCGACCCATGACTTTTCCCCGGTCCCTCGCCCTGTCCCTGGCGGTCCTGACCATCGGGCTGCCTTTGGCCGCCTGCGGCAAGACCGACAAGCCCGCCGCCGAGGTCCAGGCCCCGGCGCGAGGGGTGATCACCGCCGCCTTCCGGGTCGCGCCGGAGATGAAGCCCGTGGCGGGCGAGATCACCACCCGCGACATGGCGGACGCGCGAGCCCGCATCGGCGGAACGGTGACCCGCCTGACGGTTCGGGAAGGCGACAGGGTGCGGGCCGGCCAGGTCGTGGCCTTCATCACCGACGCCCGTCTGGGTCTGGAAACCTCGGCCTACGAGTCCATGGTCAGCGCGGCGGCGGGCGAGGCCGCCCGGGCCAACGCGGATCTGGGTCGCACCCGCTCGCTGTATGACAAGGGCGTCTACGCCAAGGCCCGCCTCGACCAGGCCGAGGCCGCCGCCAAGGCCGCCAACGGCAATCTCAACGCCGCCCGCGCCCGCCGCGCCGCCAGCGCCGAGGTCGGGGCCCAGGGGGCCATCATCGCGCCTTCGGCCGGCCGGGTGCTGAAGGCCGACGTGCCGCTCGGCTCCGTCGTGGCGGCGGGCCAGTCGGTCGCTCAGATCACCGCCGGCCCGATCGTCGTCAGGATCAGCCTGCCCGAGGGCCAGGCCCGCGCCCTGCGGGTCGGCGCCCCCGTCGAGGTCTGGCCTGAGGGTCCGGGCGGAGCTTCCCTCACCGGCCAGGTCACCCAGGCCTACCCCTCGGTCGACGCGGGCCTGGTGACCGCCGACGTCACGGTCGCCGGCCTGTCCGACGCGCTGATCGGCCGCCGGGTGACCGCCCGGGTTCAGGTGGGGGAGCGCCAGGCGCTGATCCTGCCGCGCCGCTACGTCGTCACCCGCTTCGGCATCGACTACGTCCGCCTGGTCCGCTCCGGCGGCCAGGTCGAGGACAGCCCGGTGCAGACGGCGCCGGGACCGCTGGCCGAGGAGATCGAGGTGCTGTCCGGCCTGACCGCCGGGGATCGCATCGCCCTGCCGGAGGCCTCGCGGTGAACCTCGGTCTTTCCGGACGGCTGACCGCCGCCACCATCCGTTCGCCCCTGACGCCGCTGTTCCTGCTGGCGGCGATCGCCATGGGCCTGCTGGCCCTCGCCACCATTCCGCGCGAGGAAGAGCCGCAGATCAGCGTGCCGATGGTCGACATCATGGTCCAGGCGCCGGGCCTGGCCGCGCCGGACGCGGCGGAACTGGTGGCCAAGCCGCTGGAGATCATCGCCAAGGCCATCCCGGACGTCGATCACGTCTACACCTTCGTCGAGGACGACCAGGTGATGGTCGTCGCCCGCTTCAAGGTCGGCTCCGACCCGGACGACGCGGTCGTACGGGTGCATGAGAAGATCCGGGCCAATGCCGACCGGATCCCGGTCGGCATCCCGGAGCCCATTGTCCAGGCGCGCGGCATCAATGATGTGCCGTCCCTGGTCCTGACCCTGTCGCCGGAGCCGGGCCAGGCCGGGCGCTGGGACGAAGCCACCCTGCGCAGCGTGGCCGAGCGTCTGCAGGGCGAGGTCGCCAAGGTCGACAATGTCGGCCAGACCTTCATCGTCGGCGGCCAGCCCGAGGAAATCCGCATCGAGCCGGACCCCGCCCGCATGTCCGTCAACGGGGTCTCGCTGGGCGCCTTGATGGAAGCTGTCCGCCAGGCCAATCGCGCCTTTCCCGCCGGCGCCATCCATGAGGCCGGCGGCGCTACCAGCGTCGTCGCCGGCCGCACCCTGACCTCGACCACCGACATCGGTCTGCTCACCGTCGTCAATGCGGCGGGCCAGCCGGTCGCCGTCCGCGACGTCGCCAACGTTATTCGGGGGCCGGCCCAGCAGCAGTCGCAGGTCTGGCGCTGGTCGCGCGCCGAGGCCGGGTGGCGTCAGGCGCCGGCCGTCAGCCTGGCCATCGCCAAGCGTCCGGGCGCCAACGCGGTGAAGGTCTCCGAGGCGATCCACGCCCGGATCGCGGGGCTGGAGGGGCGATTGATCCCCAAGGGCCTGACCGTTTCCGTCACCCGCGACTACGGGGAAACCGCCAACGAGAAGGCCAATGAGCTGCTCTTCCACCTGGCGCTGGCCACGGTGTCCATCGTCATCCTGATCGCCTTCGCCATCGGCTGGCGCGAGGCGGCGGTCACCGCCGTGGTCATCCCGACGACGATCCTGCTGACCCTCTTCGCCTCCAACCTGATGGGCTACACGGTCAACCGGGTCAGCCTGTTCGCCCTGATCTTCTCCATCGGCATCCTGGTCGATGACGCGATCGTGGTGATCGAGAACATCGCCCGGCACTGGGCCATGAAGGATGGCCGCTCCCGGATCCAGGCCGCTGTCGAGGCGGTCGCGGAGGTCGGCAATCCCACCATCGTCGCCACCCTGACGGTCGTCGCGGCCCTGCTGCCGATGCTGTTCGTCTCGGGCCTGATGGGGCCCTACATGGCGCCGATCCCGGTGAACGCCTCGGCGGCGATGATCTTCAGCTTCTTCGTGGCCATGGTCATCGCCCCCTGGCTGATGGTGCGCTTCGCGCGCCAGGCGCTGGCGGATGGAGGCGCTCCCGAGCACACGCACGGTGAAGGCCGGCTGGGCGCCCTCTATCGCCGGGTGGCCGGCCGGGTCATCGCCACGCGGCGTTCGGCCTGGATCTTCCTCATCGTGGTCGGCCTCGCGACCCTGGTCTCGATGTCGATGTTCGCGACCAAGGGCGTGACGGTGAAGCTGCTGCCGTTCGACAACAAGTCGGAGCTTCAGGTCGTCGTCGACATGCCGGAGGGGACGGCGCTGGAAACCACCGGCCGGGTCCTGCAGGACGCGGCGGCCGTGGCGCGGCGGCTGCCCGAGGTGACGGCCATCGACGGCTACGCCGGGGCGGCCTCCCCCTTCAACTTCAATGGCCTGGTGCGCCACTACTACCTGCGCTCCAAGCCCGAGCAGGGCGATCTGTCGGTCACCCTGGCGGCCAAGAGCGACCGCGACCGCAGCAGCCACGCCGTGGCGCTGGAACTGCGCGAGGCCCTGGCCTCGGCGCTAAAGCTGCCCAGGGGCGCCTCGGTGCGGGTCGTCGAGGCGCCGCCCGGGCCGCCGGTGATGGCCACCCTGCTGGCCGAGGTCTATGGCTCGACGCCGGAAATCCGCCGCGCGACCGCCGAGAAGCTCAAGTCCCTGTTCGCCTCGGTTCCCTATGTCGTCGACATCGACGACAGCTGGGGCCAGCCCCGGCCGCGCCTTCGCCTGATCCCCAACCGCGGCCAGCTGGAGCGTTTCGGCGCCTCCGAACAGCAGGTGCTGGACAGCATCGGCGCCGTGCTGGGCGGACAGGTCGTCGGCTATGCGCACCGGGGCGAGGGCCGCGCGCCGACGCCGATCAGCGTGCGACTGCCCCAATCCGGCCGGACCTGGGACGAGACCCTGGCCGGCACGCCGGTGGCCATGGGCGGCGATGCCGGAGGCCGGCGCCTGGTCTCCCTGGGCGAGCTGACCGACGCGGTGCGCGAGACGGGTTCGACCCAGATCTACCGCCGCGACGGGCGCGACACCGACATGGTGCTGGCGGAACTGGCCGGTCAGTACGAAGCGCCGATCTACGGCATGCTGGCCGTCGACAAGGCGATCAAGCAGGCCGACTGGAGGGCTCTGGAGCGACCCGACATCCGCCTCAACGGCCAGCCGGACGATGAGTCCCGCACAACCGTGCTGTGGGACGGGGAATGGGAGATCACCTGGGTGACCTTCCGCGACATGGGGGCCGCCTTCGGGGTTGCGCTGCTGGGCATCTACGTTCTCGTGGTCGCTCAGTTCAAAAGCTTCCGCCTGCCCCTCGTCATCCTGACGCCGATCCCGCTCACCCTGGTCGGCATCGTCATCGGGCACATGCTCTTCGGGGCGCCGTTCACCGCCACCTCGATGATCGGCTTCATCGCCCTGGCCGGGATCATCGTCCGCAACTCCATCCTGCTGGTCGACTTCATCCGGCACAGCCAGGGTGAGGGCCGGTCCCTGCGCGAGGTGCTGCTTGAGGCGGGGGCGATCCGCTTCAAGCCGATCCTGCTGACCGCCCTGGCGGCGATGATCGGGGCGACGGTCATCCTGTTCGACCCCATCTTCCAGGGGCTGGCCATCTCCCTGCTGTTCGGCCTGGCCTCCTCGACCCTGCTGACGGTGCTGGTAATCCCGGCCATCTATGTGGTGCTGCGCGACGATGGCCGGCCGCTGGCTCGCGGGACGTGAGTCGAACCGCCACCCGCTTGCGTTATCGCCGGAGGAGGGCCAGATGGCGGAAGACATGACCATCGACAGACCCGACGCCGCCGAACTGGGCGAGCTGGAAGCCAGCGCGGCGGCCGCCACCCGCCTGATGAAGCTGCTGGCCAACGAACAGCGGCTGATCCTGCTGTGCCGCCTGATCGAGGGGGAGTGTTCGGTCGGCGACCTGGCCGACTACGTCGGGCTGGCCCAGTCGGCGGCGTCCCAGCATCTGGCCAAGCTGCGGGCCGAAGGCGTGGTCGCCACCCGCCGCGAGGCCCAGACCATCTTCTATCGGATCGTCGATCCGGCCGCGACGCGGATGATCGACACCCTGTGCGAGATCTATCGAGGCAAGCCGGTCAGCCGCTGAGGCCGCGCCAGGCGACATAGGCGGCGACCAGGATGATCATGCCCGCGAACAGCCGTCGGGCCAGTGGCGCCCGGCCCGCCAGCAGGCCGGCGATGCGCAGTCCGGCCAGGCCGCCCCCCAGCCCGCCAAGCACGAACAACCCGGCGACGGCCCAGTCGATCTGGCCGGACAGGGCGTAGTTGGCTGAGGTCGCGGCCCCGAACAGGGAGACCGAGACGAGCGATGAAGCGGCGGCGTTGGCCAGGGTCATGCCGGTGGCGGCCATCAGGCCCGGAACGATCAGGAAGCCTCCGCCGATCCCGAAGAACCCGGCCGCGAGCCCGGTAAGCAGTCCCAGCGGGGCGAGGCGCAGGGTGCGGCGAGCATCCAGATGGACGTCGGGGTCGCCCTCGGCCTTCGGCTTGCGCAGCATCGACAGGGCGATGGCGGCCATGGCGCCGGCGAAGAAGACCAGCAGGGTCTGGCCGTCGACCTGCTTGGCGAGGCTGGAGCCGATGAAGGAGCCCGCCAGGCCCGCGGCCGAGAAGACCAGGGCGCAGGGCCATTTGACGCGGCCGCCGCGCGCATGGCCGGCCAGCCCTGTCAGGGCGTTGATCGCGACCGCCGCCGCCGAGGTGCCGATGGCGACATGGGGATCCTGAACCCCGACGAGGTAGATCAACAGGGGCGTGGCCAGCACGCTGCCGCCGCCGCCGAAGACCGCCAGCAGCAGTCCGACGATGGCCCCGCTGAGCACGGCGAGCACCATGGCGAGAGGTGTCAGGTCGGCCATCAGCGGCTGGCTCCTCTGCGTTGCATGACGGTCGCCAGGGCCTCGACGATGGTCAGCACGTCGGGATCGGTGATCCGGTAGTGGATCGTCTGGCCTTCACGCCGGGTGCCGACAATGCGGTCGGCCCGGAGCTTGGCCAGATGCTGCGACAGCGCCGATTGCGTCAGCCCTATGTGGTCCGCCATCTGGCCCACCGACGCCTCGCCGCCCCGCAGGGCGCAGAGCACCTGAAGGCGGTGGGGATTGGCCAGGACGCGGAGGAGATCCGCCGCCTGCTGGGCGTCGTCGGTCAGGGCGTCGATCGAACGGGTTACGTCGGACATGAGGTCTTTATATTCGAACTTGATAATTTAGCAAGAACGAATATATTGGGGATGCAAGGAGTTTCTCATGACCCACCAACCCGTCGCCTTCTTCCACGCCGCGACCTCGACGATCAGCTACCTTGTCTGGGACGAGGCGTCCCGGCAGGCAGCTCTGATCGACCCTGTCCTGGACTACGAGCCCAGGGCCGGCGTGGTGTCGCATGCGTTCGCCGACCAGCTGCTCGCGGCCGTGGCCGAGCGGAACCTGCATCTGATCTACGTCCTGGAAACCCACGCCCACGCCGACCACCTGTCGGCCGCCGACTACCTGCGCCGCCGGACCGGGGCGAAGGTGGTGATCGGCGAGCATATCACCAGCGTTCAGGCCCATTTCGCGCCGATCTTCGGAGCCAGCGATGTCGCCCCCGACGGATCGGCCTTCGACATCCTGGTCGCGGACGGCGACCGGCTGGCCCTTGGCGAGCGTGACATCCAGGTGCTGCACACGCCCGGCCACACCGCCGCCTGCGTGACCTACCTGATCGACGACGCGGCCTATGTCGGCGACACCCTCTTCATGCCGGACTACGGCACGGCCCGGACCGACTTCCCTGGCGGGGACGCGGCGACTCTCTACCGTTCGATCCGGAAGATCCTGGGTCAACCGGCCGAGACCCGGATCTTCGTGGGTCACGACTACCTTCCGGAGGGCCGCGACCGCAATGTCTGGGAAACCACCGTGGGCCAGGAGCGGGCCCGGAATATTCACGTCCACGACGGTGTGACCGAGGCCGAATTTGTCGCCCGCCGCCAGGCCCGCGACGCCACCCTGGCGCCGCCCCTCCTCATCCTGCCGTCGCTTCAGGTCAATATCCGCGCCGGGGCCCTGCCGCCGCCCAGCGAGGGCGGCCGGGTGTTCCTGCGCATACCCGTCACGGTGACCTAGAGCGCCGAACAGCCGACCCGCCAGCGGTAAGAACCTTCATGTTTTTCAGCAAGTTATTGGTTCGGCTCCGCTATTGAATCGAATGGCGAAGCAGGCGATCCAACGACAACTTGTCTCCGCCCGGCGCCACCGTATAGGTTGTTGCCGTCCGGCTTCAGGAGGTGGGTGTCAACCATGGATAGCGATCAGTCCAACAGCCAGGACGTTTCGCGGGACCCGGCAGTACTGTCGGCTCTCCTTTCGGTGGCGGCGCTGGACTGGCGCGAGGCGCCCGCGCCGGCGACCGCCGAGGAGGGGCCGGAGAACTGGGGCGCCTATGACGGCCTGCCGCCGCAGGTCGTGCTGCTTGACGACGGGCGGACGTGCCGCCTGCTGGCCCCGCTCGCCTACAGACGCCCGGACGGCAGCCACTGGCCCGTGCCGATCGGCGCCACCCTGGACGGCGCCTCCATCCCGCGAGCCTTCTGGAGCCTGATCGGCGGCCCCTTCGAGGGCAGGTATCGCAACGCCTCCATTGTCCACGATCGCTATTGCGACACCCAGGAACGGCCCTGGAAGGACACCCATCGCATGTTCTACGAGGCCATGCGGTGCAGCGGCGTGGGCCTGGCGAAGGCCAAGACCATGTACTACGCCGTTTACCGCTTCGGCCCGCGCTGGGACGCGCCCGGCCAGGAAGGTGTGCGGGCGACGACGGCGGTGCTGGGCCCGGTGGAAGCGGCCGAACTGGCGGCCGACGCCGAGGCGATCCATGTCCACCACCTGGACCTCGACGAGATCGACGCGCTGGCCGATGCTCGCGACTTGCTGGCGCTGGACCGCGGGGCCGAAGGGCCGGCGCAGGCCGCTCTGGACCGCGCCCGTCTCCTGGTGGTCACCGGCGGTCAAGGCAAGGCGGAAGACCTGGAGGCGGTGGCGCGTGAAGCCGCGCTTCTGCCCCCATTCGTCATGCGGCGCTTCGAGAAGAAGCGCATCCGCATCGTCGCCTGCCGAAACGGCGTAACGGACTTCGAACGCAGCCTGGCCGGAGTGACGCCGCGCGGCTGGGAGGGCACCGGCAAGACCTGGGACGACGTGCCCGGCACCTACCTGGACAGCCGCAAGCGGGTGGTGATCGCCACCATCGACGACGGCGGGCTGCGGGCTGTGCCGACCCGCGCTTCGGGCCTGCACGGCTCGGAGAGCCTGACCGTCCACGAGTGCCTGCACGGCTACGACTATTCGGGAGGCCATGCCGTGCTGCGCGAGGACCGCTTCGCCGACGCCCGGGACGCCGACTTCGACCGTCTGGGGTCCTACGAGCGACAGGACGGCCGGGCCGGGCTGGAGGAGACCTTTGCGGAGAGCGGGGCCCGCTTCGTGGCGGATCGGGACGCCCTGCAGACCGACTGGCCGCACCTCTTCGGCTACTGGCAGGCCGGCTCGGTCGAGTCTGCCCAGACCCCGGGCCCCGCCGGCGGAGAAGAGGCGTCGGAAGATCGCGCCCGCTCCCTGGGTCTGGCCGAACTGCGCCCGGCGGGCGAGATCGTGCTGGACCTGCGGGCCGAAGGGGAGGGCGGCGCCATCGGCCACGCCCAGTTGACCATTGCGCCTGGCGATCCCGCTCACGCCGCGCTGAAGGCGCACCTCTTCGCCGAGGAAGGCCTGGAGGGGCCGGGGGGACGCAGTGTCCCCTTCCGGCCCCTGACGCGCTAGCCGGGGCCTGCTCGCTAAAGCTGGATGTCGGCCAGGCTTTCGATCGACAGCACCACCGGCTCGTCGCTTTTCAGCGCCTCGCGGGTCTCCGCGGTGTGGGCAAGGGGGTCGGCATCGACGTAGACGCCGAAATCGTAGCCCGTGGCCTCGGCCAGATCCTTCACCGACAGCTGGAAGGTGCGGTAGGCGCCCAGGGTGAAGCCTTCCAGCGCCTCGGTGCGCGAGCGGTCCTCCATCAGCTTGCGGATCAGCTGCCCCTGGCTGAGGAGATAGGCGGTGGCGTGCAGTCCAGCGCCCTCCGCGTCGAGGGTCACCACCAGCTTCCAGAACTCGATCGGGGCCAGCGCGCCGTCGATCTCGATCAGATCCTCGCCGTCGTCGGCCGAGGGCACGACCGGACCGGTGAAGACGCATGCCCGGAAGCCGTGGGTGCGGGCGCTGTCCAGGATGTAGTTCTCCAGCCCCTGCCAAAGGGTCTTGCCCTGGTTCAGGGCGGAGTGTTGGGCGCAAGCGTTGACGTAGTGAAAGGTGTCGTCATTGGCGAGCTGGGCTTCCGATTCGTCGCCATTGGTCGACCAGTTGGGATCCTCGCGCCGCACCATGTGGCCGCGGTCGATCTTCAGGTCCTTGAAGTTGGCCGCCTTCAGCTGGATCTTCTCGTCGATCCGCCCGTCGAGGAACCACTGGTCGGCCTCGCGCTTGATCCGCACCGACCGCGCGCCATCGATGTTCACCGCGGTGATCAGCGGCATGCGGTGTTCGCCGGAATACTTGAGGCCGAAGTGGGTGTAGCGGAGTTCGTTCGGCTCCTCGGGCTCCGGCTGGGGTTTGGCCAGGGCTTCATTCAGGCCTGCCGGTAGCCCCGGCCATGGGGTCTTCGCCTTTTCCAGGAAATCGGTGTCGAAGCCCTTGCGGTCCTTGAAATGCCCGGCCGCGTGACGCCCATCTGCCTTGCCTTCGGCGCGGGTTTCGTTGCGGCTGAGCAGGCGGTCGCCCACCGGCCGTTCGCCGGCGACGAGGGCCTTCAGGGTCACGACGCCAACGGCCGTATTCTGCTTGCCGTAGACGCCCGAGAAGTGGAGGCCGACGACCTTGCCGTCGTTATCCAGGCTGATCACCGGCGAGCCGGAATTGCCGCCCAGGCTGGTGCAGTCGTAAGTGAGCTGGGCGCCGTCGCCCAGCACCTGCATCACTCGGCCAGGCGCGAAGCGTTTCACCTCATAGAGGTCGCGGAAGTAGCGAGCCTGGTCGGAATCATCGTTGCGGGAGTCGTAGGCCGGGTAGCCGATCAGGGCGACCAGTTCGCCAGGCGCCGCGGGCCGCTCGCTGAGTTCGAGGGGGGTCGGGATATCCG
This sequence comes from Caulobacter sp. NIBR1757, assembly GCF_027912495.1. Taxonomy (GTDB): domain Bacteria; phylum Pseudomonadota; class Alphaproteobacteria; order Caulobacterales; family Caulobacteraceae; genus Caulobacter. Next base: position 593,159 of record NZ_CP115463.1, read on the forward strand.
GGGCGGTCAGGCGCAGCAGGGCGACGTCGGCGCTGAAGTCGTCGGCCAGGTATTCGATGCCGCTGACGCGGACGGTGGCGCTGGTGTCGCCGGCCTTGCTGTCGATCTCCTCGTTGAAGTCGATGGCCGCGCCGCAGCGGGCGCCGCTGAGCGAGCGCAGGAAGACCGCCTGGCCGCCCGCCGCCCGCCGGGCGACGATTTTGGCCACGTGCCGGTTGGTGACCACCAGGCCCGAGCCGTTGGCCCGATCGACCACCCAGCCTGTGCCGCCCCAGCTCATGCTGGCGTTGAAGAACTCGATGCGGCCCACCGACGGAATCCAGCGCTCCTGGGCCTTGATCTTCACGTCGATGTCGGCGGGGAACTCGGTCAGCGGCTCGAGGACGACCTTCTGGTTGCGCACCAGGAGGGGCGGGCGGCCGTAGCGCTGGACGATGGCCTCCAGCGCGGCGACGCTGCCCACGGCGGACTCCAGCGTCGCCTTGTCTTGCGCCACCGTCGACAGCGCCGCGTTGGACATGGCGCCCTGCAGCGCCGGCGGCAACCGGCCCTCCTCGACCTTGCGGCGGATCGTTTCGCGCAGTTCCGGGGTCAAGCGCCGCTTGACGCTCTCCAGTCTTTCCTCGTCCACGTCACACCTCCATCAGGTTGTTGCAGATCATCACGGCCAGGGCTGGCGCGAAGGCCGACGGGACCCCTCGCCGCAGAAGCAGGGCGACCATCGTCTCCGGGCCATCGGCGGCGTCGGGCCGCGGCAGGGTGAGACGACCCAGGAGGGTATCGAGCACCGGACGGCCGTACTCACCCTCGGGATTCCAGGCTTCCAGCTGCGCCAGGCAGGCCCATCGCAGGTCCGACTCGGCCAACAGCTGGCCGGTCCGCTCACGCATGGTCTCGTCTGGTCGCGGCCGTCCGCGCCAGCGGGCCGGCGTCGCCGTGTATCCCCAGGTTCCGGCCATGGTCCGCCGCCAGCGCTCGGCGGCGCGGGCGATGAGGCGCAGGTCAGGATCCCGGCGCAGGAAGGCGGCGGCCTGCGCCCATTCGGCGAACAGGCCGATGTCGGCCAGGTCGGTGATCGGATGACCGCTCTTCATGGCGGCGTTGGGGCCACTGAGCGAGGGCGTCCTCAGCACCCCGGCCACGGCGGCGCGGGCCTGGTCCAGCAGTCCGCCATGACCGTCGGCGAGCGCCAGGTTCGCGGCCAGGGCGGCGTAGGGGTTGAGGACCGCCAGCAGTCGCGCATGACCCCGCACGTCGAAACTGGGCAGCCGGTTGAGAATGCGCTGGCGGCCCAGGGAGACCGCCATCTCGGCCTCCGAGGCGAAATGGTCGTCGATCCATAGCGACCAGGCCGCCGCGACGACATCGACATCCTCGCGGCTGGGCGCGCGGAGGTAGGGCCAGTCGTTGGTCGATGGACGCAACAGGAAGGCCACTGTCCCGTGCCGGGCCCCGTTGTCGCTGGCGGCCACGGCGGCTTCCACCAGCGCCTCGGGAGCCCCATGGGCCTTCAAGGCCGGGCGTAGCATCCGTGGCGAGAATTCGGCCCGCATCTCCAGCCGCGCCAGCGCCAGCACCGGGGGCATCGCCTTCAGGTCCGCATCGCCTTCGGCCAGAAGGTCGCGCTCGTTCAGCCAGCGCCGGGCCTCGGCCCACCGCCCGGCCCGCCAGAGGAAGGCGCGCACGGCGTCGGCCGCGTCGGACAGCGGATCCAGGGCGCGCGCCTCGAGCACCCGGTTGATGACGTCCTGGCCTTCCTGCCAGTCCTGCCGCTCGATCAGCGCCTGCACTTCGCGGGCCAGGGCGGTGTCGTCGCCCATCTGGACGCCGGAGGCGCGGAAGGCCTCGGTGCGCCGGCCGCCGGCCTGCAGGACCAGGACGCGGGCCTCGTCCGGCAGTTCCGACAGCATCTCCTCGTCGATGAGAGAGGCGACCTCCGGGGCCAGGGTGACCGGCGCTGGCCGGGTGCGCATCAGCTGCAGCCGGTGATAGGCGGCCTCGGCCTCCCAACCGGGGCCTCGGGCGGCGAACCAGCGGGCGGCGGCTTCGTCGATGCGGGCGCACTGGCTGGGCGAGGTGCGGTAGAGGAGCGGCAGCAGCAGGCCGCGCATATCGGATCGGTGCTTGATGAACCCGGCCGCGTCGGGGTGGGGATCGACCAGCCAGTGGTGGCTTGTCAGTTCGTCGAACAGCCTCGTCGCCGTCGCCTCCGTCATCCCCTTCAGGCCCAGCGCCGGCGCCAGCACCTCGAGAATGACGGCCGGGCTGAGGCGGCGCACCACCAGGCCGGGATGAGCCAGCTTCTTGAGCATTGGATCATCGATGCGCGAGAGCAGGAAGCGGTAGAGGAAGGCGGCCTCCACCGCTTTGCCGCCCTTGCGGCGCGGCAGGTTGGCGGCTCCCAGGCGGCGGACGATCTCGGCGGCCAGCCTGAGCTTCAACGGGCTGCCGTCGGCGATGGCGAGGATGTCGGAGACCGCGCCGGGCGGGACATCCAGCCGCTTCAGGAACGCCCTGGCGGCCTGGTCCTCCAGCCCGGGCAGAGTCAACGGCGTCTCAAAGCGGTCCTTGCAGCTGTCGAGGGCGTCGCCACGTCCGCTGGCGATCACCCGCAGGGGCGGAAAGCCGGCCGTCAGCAGGTCGTCCAGCCAGTCGAACAGGGCCCGGGGGTGCGTCTCGCCCCGGCCGCGCAGCACCTCCAGCGTGTCGAGCACAACCAGGGCCGGCCGGCCCGATGCGGTCGCTACCTCGCCGATCTTGCGGGCCAGGTCGAGGGGCGTGACACCGCGGCGGGAGGCGGACTCGCCGCCTCCGTCGGTCGCCGCCGCCTCCAGTCGAGCGGTCATCAGTTCGCTCGACCCGGTGGTCAGTTGCTCGGCCACTTGCCGCGCCGCCTCCATGGTCAGCCCGACCCGGTCGGTAGCCTCCAGTCCGGCCCGGTCGAAGTCGAGCCGCAAGATCAGGGGATCGCACCCGGTGCTGAATTCACGAACCGCCTTGGCCATCAGCGAGGACTTGCCGATGCCCGGTGCGCCAGTGATGAACAGGCATCGCACCGGCGGCGCAGTGAACGGCTTGTCGAGCCAGGTGGCGATGGCCAATCGCTCCTGGTCGCGGCCGTAGAAGCCGCGCTCGTCGACCTTGTCCAGCCGTTCACGCCGGTCCAGTTGGGATATTGCCGAACGTGCCGCGAAGAGCAGGTCCTTGGCGGGCGCGAACTCGCCGGCCCAGTTCAGGGCCACCACGATCCGCTCCAGCAGGCGCCGCGGGGTCGGCCCCGACACCGCGGCTTGCACGGCCTCGCGCGAAAAGGGGCCCAGACCCTGCAGGGCGTTCAGCAGGTCGCGGGCGTCGTCGCCGAGAGGCTGGTCCCGCCGGCGGGCGATGGCCGCCGTCAGCTGACCGGCCATGGACAGAGACCGCAGGACAGCGATGCGCTCCGTGGTCCGCATGAGCCAGTGGCCGCCGGTCCCGGGCGGACTGGTGTCGCATTCCACGGCCAGGCGCGAGGCGACCATAGCCACTTCGCCCGGGTTGGCGGCCAGTCCCTCTGGCAGGGCGTCCAGTGGCTCGAACGGCCCCGACAGGGCGGCGTAGACCTGGGCCGATTCCATCGGCGTTTCGAGCCCCTCGGCCACGGGCGTCATGACCCGGCTCCCGTCAGGGGCGACTGGGACGGCGGGCCGGGCGGCAGGGCCAGCAGACGCGGCTGCAGCCGGCGGCTGACCTCCGCCCCCATCCATGGCCGATAAAGACCGCCGACCTCGAGCAGTCCGTCCAGGGCTTCGTCGGCCAGTTCGTCGATCCGTTCTGGGCTGGCGGCGGCGCGCAGGCCGTCGATCGCGCGCTCGATCAGCAGCTTGACGTCAGGACGGGAGAAGCCGGTCAGGTATTCCATCATCAGCCCCGGCGGCCCTGGGGCGCTGTCGGCCTCGAACCGGTTCTGGAACTGGGCGCCGGGCATCTGCACAGCCTCGTAGCCGGCGATCACCAGGCGCAGGTTGTCCGCGCGAAGCGCCTGGTCGATGAGGGCCCCCATGGCCCATCGCGCTTCCTCGCCAAACAGCACCACCGGATGGTCGAGGAACAGCCACAGGCGCGCCCCGGCGTTGCGGGCGACCTCGTCCATGGCCATGACGAGGCGACGGGCGCGGTCGGCGACCACGGCTTCCGGCTCAGTCTGGCCGGCCCCGGCCCCGTCCCGCGGGTCCGGCGCGGCGACGGGGAAGCCGGCTTCGCTCACTCGCCGCGCAACCTCGCCGGGCAGATCGTCCACCAGGCCGTCGAAGCCTATCCGCACCACCCGCGTCGCCGGGCTGCGGGCCGTCATCTTGTCCAGCATCTCGTAGCTGAACGGCAGGCCCGACTGATCCCTGAGCGCGTCCGCGCGCTTGATCCACAGGCCTCGCACCCGGCTGGCCGGGCGGCTGGCGGCGGCGTAGGCCGTGAAGAAGCTGTCGCGGCCGATGACCAGGGGGGTGTTGGCGGTGCCGTCCAGCGACCACAGCACGTTCGGCACGGCGTCGTCGGCGATGCGCCGTAGCAGGTCCTGGGGAAAGCGGTTGAAGGGCACCATCCGGCCGCGTGACGGGCTGGCCCGACCCTGGTGCACGCCCGCAAGAGTAAGGCTGGTGTCGAAGCAGCCGCCGCCGGAGGAGCCGCCGGCGCTGACGGCGTCATGCCCCCAGCGGGCGGTCAGGCCCTTGATGCGCGACAGCTTGCCAAAGGCGAGGCCCGAATACTTCCCCTCCGGAAAGGCGATCAGGACGATCGCCCCCGGGCCCTTCCACGGCGCCGCCTGGTCCGGGAGGGGCGCGAAACCCAGCCGGATGCCGACCGACTCCTTGAGCGGGAGCAGGGCCAGATCGTCACGACCATCCACCTCGGCGTCGTTCTCGGGCAGCTTTTGATTGTACTCGCGGCCGCTGCATGGGGTTTCGAACAGGGTGGGCAGCCCGGCCTCCAGCCGCCGACCATCGGCCAGTTCCACTTCGATCTGTCCCGGCGGCGCCGGCGGATCGTCGGGCGCCGCACCGGCGATGACATGCCAGGCGGTCAACACCGAGGTCGGTCCGACCAGGAAGCCGGACCCCTTCGGCTGCTGGTTGACAAAGACCTGACAACGGAAGGCCCGCGCCCGGCTGATGAAGGCCTGGGTGGGCTCTTCCGGGAAGGTCAGGTCCTCTATGGTGATCTTGCCGCCGGCGGCCGCCACGACACCCTGGCCCAGCAGGGCCAGGGCGAAGTCTTCCAACAGGTTCTGGCCAGCCAGATACTCGGCCCAGTATTGGGACAGGGGCTTCTTCATCACCGCGGCCGCCACCTTGATACCGTCCTGGTTCGGCAGATCGTTCTCGCGGCCGACGATCATCGCCGCCCAGGCGAGCGCGGCTTGTTCGGGGTGATCGTCGATCACCTCCGCCATGGTGACCGCGTCCCACACCGGCGTTGCAATCATTGTGCTCGGTGTATCGTCCGCCATCTCAGGCGCCTTGTTCCCCATCCCTGAAAACAACCATAACGCGTTTTATGGCCCCCTTCCAGCCGCTTAAGGCGCCGAATTGCTCCGAGCCGCAGGGCGGCGGCCGCGAGAAAAGTGACGCCGACGCTAAGATTTTTTTGGGGCTGGGAAGCCCAGGGAAAAGCAGTCCGATCGGGCTCATGCGGCGAGCTCCTGCGTATTCTTCGAGACTCCAGCCGGTTGGGCCGAAGCGTCAGCATCCGCTTGGCGGTGAGCTCCCCCTCGCCTGTGTTCGCGGGGAAACCGGACTGCATCAGCGACGCGCGGAGACGCCGTCGCAAAACGGGCTGGAAACCCGGGCGAAGCTCATCGGTGCGCCTTGCCTCTGACGTGAAACCTGGTCTGGCGTGTTCCCGAGATTTACTTGGCGCATTGAAGCAAGGTTCAATCAGACAAATTGCTTGTTGAGGTGGTTGTAGACGCTTCGGGCATTGGCGTAGGTTGTTGACTTGGACAGGCAGTTTTGACCCTGATCCCACAGCCGGGCCGAGAATGGGGGGCGCGCCTGATGGCGGACTCGAGCAACACCGACGATATCGACGCCCTCGCCAAGGACCTCGACGCCTACTTCCGCGAAAGAATTCTCGAGACAATCGTGGGGGGAGCCGGGGCGGCGATTGAGGTCTCGCTGCAGAAGTACGAGGAAAACTCCAGGGCTCAGTTCGACGGCTTGGCGGAGACTCAGGCCCTTCAGGCCGAGGGCGTCCAGACCTCGCTGTCGGGCCTGCGTTCGGACGTCCTCGGGATCAAGTTGGTGATCGAAGACGCAATGGCAGCGGCCGCAGCCGCCGATGGCCGGCGCGAAGACCAGCTGAACGAGCTGGGCCGCAGTATCGCCCCGCTAGCCACGGACGCGTCGCGCGCAGCCAATGACATGGCGGAGGTAAAGGCGGCGCAGTCTGCCCTGTCCGCCTCGGTGACGACCCTTGCGACCCGGCTGGAGGACGCCTTGGGCGAGCTGCGGGCCGCTAGCGAGACCGCAGCGCGGGCACAGCAGGCGGTAGCCGGCGAACGCAACAAGCTGCTCGATGAACTGTCCAAGATCTCAACGGCGATCGCCGCCCTGAAAGTGTCGGTCCACGCCCTGGAAAAGCCGGAGGACGCCGGGCGCGTTTTCACTGCAGACCCGGTGGCCGTCGCGGAGTCGGCCGGTCCCGCTCCAGAGGTGTTCATTGCCGAAACCCCGATCCGGCCTGACGATCAGGATGGGGATTCGGCGGAAGAGCCGCCCGAAAATGAGGTCGAGGCTGACGTCGACGGGAAATCCGAAGGTCAGGCTGATCCGCAACCTCAAGGTCAGAACGAAAACCCAGAAGGCGAG